>DASXPB010000031.1:0-62178 GCA_036493875.1 Thermoanaerobaculia bacterium | reverse complement strand
GGCGGTCGCATCCCGCGCGGCGTGCTGCTGGTCGGCCCGCCCGGCACCGGCAAGACGCTGATCGCGCGCGCGGTCGCCGGTGAAGCCAACGTGCCGTTCTTCACGATCTCGGGCTCCGACTTCGTCGAGATGTTCGTGGGCGTCGGCGCGTCGCGCGTCCGCGACCTGTTCGAGCAGGGCAAGAAGAACGCGCCCTGCATCATCTTCATCGACGAGATCGACGCCGTCGGCCGGCACCGGGGCGCGGGGCTCGGCGGCGGACACGACGAGCGCGAGCAGACGCTCAACGCGCTGCTCGTCGAGATGGACGGCTTCGACACCAACGAGGGCGTGATCCTCGTCGCCGCGACCAACCGGCCGGACGTGCTGGATCCGGCGCTTCTGCGGCCGGGCCGCTTCGACCGCCGGGTCGTCGTGGACCGCCCGGACCTGCGCGGGCGCGAGCAGATCCTCAAGGTCCACACCCGGAACACCCCGCTCGCCGAGAACGTCGACCTCTCCGTCATCGCGCGCGGAACGCCGGGCTTCTCGGGCGCCGACCTGGCCAACCTGGTCAACGAGGCCGCGCTCAACGCCGCCCGCTTCAACAAGAAGAAAGTCGAGATGATCGACTTCGAGTACGCCAAGGACAAGGTCATGATGGGCCCCGAGCGCAAGTCCATGATCATGACCGAGGAGGAGAAGCGCAACACGGCGTACCACGAGGGCGGGCACGCGCTCGTGGCCGCGATGCTGCCGGACGCGGACCCCGTCCACAAGGTCACGATCATTCCGCGCGGCCGCGCGCTCGGCGTCACGATGCAGCTGCCCACCGAGGACAAGTACTCGCACACCAAGGAGTACCTCGAGTCGATGGTGACCGTGATGATGGGAGGCCGCATCGCCGAGGAGAAGTTCCTGGGCCACATGACCACGGGCGCGGGCAACGACATCGAGCGGGCGACCGACATGGCGCGCAAGATGGTCTGCGAGTGGGGCATGAGCGAGATGGGTCCTCTGACCTTCGGGCGCCCCGAGCAGGAGATCTTCCTGGGCCGCGACTTCGGGCGCACCCAGGACTACTCCGAGGCGACCGCCAACCAGATCGACGCCGAGGTCAAGCGCATCGTAACGAGCGCCTACGACCACGCAAAGAAGATCATCGAGGACAACCAGAAGGCGATGCACCGGATCGCGCGCACCCTGCTCGAGAAGGAAGTCCTGGACGGCGACGAGGTGCTCCAGATCATCGCCGAGGAGTCCGGGACTGACATCGCGAAGCTGCGCAAGAGCGGCCCGCCGAAGCCTCCGATCCTGCCAGGCACCCCGGCCGAGGTCGTGGACGGCACAGTCGGACCGCTGGTTCCCGAACCGGCGTAGGCTCGGGCGGCGTACTCAGGGTGGGGAATCGTCCCCGCCCGCGCGGCCCGGCGGCCGCCATGGAGGGTGCCGGAATGAGCTTCGTCGAGACCATCCTGCCCGAGTTCGACTCCGAGATGGCGTCCACGCGACGCCTGCTGGAACGCGTTCCCGCCGACCGCTTCGCGTGGAAGCCGCACGCGAAGTCGCGCAGTCTGCTCGAGCTCGCCACGCACATCGGCGAGCTCCCCCGCTGGGGAATGCGGCTCGAGAAGGACGGCTTCACCATCGGCAGCGAGAAGGCCCCGGTCCACGCAAACACCGCGGACCTCCTCGCGCGGTTCGACGAGAACGTGAAGAGCGGGCGCGAGGGGCTGGCGCGGATCGAGGACGAGAGCCTGTCCCGCGACTTCGCCGTGCTCAAGCCGAGCGGCGAGGTCTTCTTCCACGGACCGCGGCAGTCGCTTCTTCGCACAATCCTCGTCAGCCACCTCGTCCACCACCGCGGTCAGCTCACGGTCTACCTGCGCCTCTGCGACGTCCCGCTGCCGTCGATCTACGGCCCTACGGCCGACGTGCCGATGTAAACCGACGGGCGGCGAGAGCAGCCCGTCACGGCTCCCCTTCCCTCAGCGCACCTGGCGGCGAAGCTCCTCGGACGCCGAGCGGCTCGCCACGACGACGCTGCCGTCGTGCAGCGTGATCGCCAGCCGGCGATCGTCGTACGCCTTCATGTGCGCCACCGCGTCGAGGTTCACGATGTGGGACCGATGCACCTGGCGGAACCTCGCCGGCTCGAGGCGCGCGGCGAGCTCCGCGAGCGTGACGTGGATCAGGTAGACGCCCTCCGCGGCGTGCACCTCGGCGTAGTCGCCCTGGGCCTGGATCCGCCGGATTCCGCCGACGGCGATCGGCACGATGCGATCCCCCTGGCGGGCGAAGAGACGCGAGAGTGACCCGGGCGCGAGCGAGTCCCGGGCCCGCTCCCCGGCGGGGGACGCTCCGGCCGCCGGCGCCTGCCCGAGCCGCGCACGGACGCGCGCCACCGCCGCCTCCAGGCGCTCCCGGCCGAAGGGCTTCACGAGGTAATCGAGCGCGCCGATCTCGAATGCGGCGACCGCGAAGCGATCGTAGGCCGTGGTGAAGACGATCTCGGCCGGATGGCGCAGCCGCCTCGCCACCTCGAGCCCCGAGAGCTCGGGCAGCCGGACGTCGAGAAAGAGCAGGTCCGGCCGGTGCTCGTCCGCGAGCGCGAGCGCGGACTGCCCGTCGACCGCCTCGCCGACGACCTCGACGCCCCGCATCGCCGAGAGACTCTCGCGCAGGCTCTCGCGCGCCGGGGCCTCGTCCTCCGCGATCACAGCGCGGATCGTCGGCTCGCTCATGTAATCTCCGACGCGCCGTCGTCGGGAAGATCCAGTCGCACCCGGAAGCCGCCTCCCGCGGGCGTCTCGTAGGCCAGGCGCGCGCGGCCTCCGTACAGGGCCGCGAGCCGCTCCTCCAGCAGCCGCAGGCCCGTCCGCGGGCTCGCCGCGATCTGCTCTTCCGAGGTCCCCGGCCCGTCGTCCCGCACGACCAGGGAGAGCCGGCCGTCCGCGTGCCGGGCCGAGACCTCGACGCAGCCGCCGGAGGCGCGGGGGGCGACGCCGTGGAGGATCGCGTTCTCGACGAGAGGCTGCAGCGCGAAGGGAGGGATGGAGACGGCCAGCGCGGAGTCGTCGGCCTCGGCCTCGATGCGCAGCCGCGGGCCGAGCCGCATCCGCTCGAGCTCCAGATAGCTGTGGACGAAGTCCCACTCGCGCGACAGCGGCACCCAGTCGCTGCCCGTCTGCTGCACCCACTGGCCGAAGCGAAGCAGCTCGCCCAGCCGCTCGAGCGCCTTCTCGGCGAGGCCGGGGTCCCGCCGCACGAGGCCGAGGAGCGCGTGCAGGACATTGAGCACGAAGTGGGGATGGAGCTGCGAGCGCAGCAGTTCGAGCTGAGCGCGCGCCCGCAGGATCTCGGCGCGGGACGCCCTCTCGCGCGCCTCGCGCAGGGCCTCGGCGATCTGCCAGGCATAGCCAATGCCGATCAGAGCGAAGTGGATGAGCGCGTTGATGACCGTCTGCCAGACGGCGATCGTCGGCGGCGGCCAGCGCGTCGTCCCCGTGACGAGCCAGCCGTCGAGGCCGATGAGCACCAACCACCCCGCCGTCGACGCCATCGCGAGCCCCAGCAGGGTCGGCGCGACACGCGCGATCAGCCGCCAGCGGCCGCCACCGGGCCATGGCCAGCGCCGCGCCACCCGGAGCGACACGAGCCCGAGGAGCGCGCACGGAACGACCATCGCGAGCGCGCTGCGCACCGACATCCCGAGCGCGACTCCGTTCGCGGCGTAGAGGGCCGTGTAGACCGTGGCGAGCACGGTCCAGCCCGCGGCATAGGCCGCGACCGGCGGGCGAGAGTCGGCGGCGGAGCGCTCCACGGCCGACGATCTTACGGCGCGCACGCCTTCGCCGGAGACCGCACCGGGCCCGGCTCGGACGGCAGCGCCTGGATCTGGGGAATCAGGATTTCCCGCACGAAGTGCCACTCCGGCACGGCCGTCGCCGCTCCCTCGGCGTAGGCGAGGGCCACGGCGCGGTCCGGCGGCTGGGCGCGCGAAAAGATGTACGCCAGGTTCATCAGGTTCTCCGGACCGCCCCAGGTGGGAACCCACCCGGGCGGGTTTGGATGCGCGGCAGCCTCTCGCCACGCGCACTCCACCCCGTACCGCAGCGTCGCGGTGGCCTTCGCGAGATCGCCGCCCACGGGCGGCGGCGCCCAGCCCTCCATCCCTCCGCGGATCCACAGCGCCCGCGGGTTGTCGCCCGCGTTGGCCATGAGGAATTTGAACGTCGGCCCCGACTCCGCCAGGATCGCCTTGCGCTTGTCGGCGTCGTTGCCCGCGAGATAGATCTGGTTTCCCCAGAGCCCCACCATCGCGAGCTGCGCCTCGATCCAGTCCGGATGGGCCGCCAGCGCGGCCTTGAAGCGCGCGAGGGCCTTCTCGGCGTCCGAGGCGAGATCGTCCGGCATCGGCCTCTCGTTGAAGCCGTTCAGGACGCGGCGCCACAGTGCGAACCCTCTCCAGTACTCGCGGTAGTCCTTCAGCGCTCCGGCGTCCAGACGGCCGAGCTCCTCGTCCAGCCGGGCGAGCGCCGCGCGATCGCCGCGATAGTCGGCCGAGCGCACCGCGGCGACGAGCTCGGTCAGACGCTGCTCGGCCCTCGGGGGGTTCGGGGGGCGCCGTGCGCCCCCAGCCGAAGCGTCAGCTGCGGACGCGCCGAGCGCGAGTGACAGGAAAGCGACAAGGGCCGAAACAATCCACCTCATGACGTCACCTCCACCGCGTTTCTACGCGGGTGCGGCGAGAACGCCGCCGCCGACTCGACCGACCCGCCGACGAGCCGGTCGAACGGGCCGCCCGCTCGACGAACGAGAGCCCGCGGCCGGTCGGCGCCGTCATCCTTTCACCGATCCCGATCCAATAAACTCCGGGCGTGACGCCCCCCGACCTGGTCCTTCCCGCCGCGGACGCGGAGACCCTGCGCGAGATCGCCTCCTGGGACGCGCTTCGCCTGGCGAGCTACTCCCCCGCCGACTTTCCGGTGGACGTCGTCCGCTTCGCGGGATCGTCATCCCCTCCCGTCGTCGTATCGCGCGCCCGCCGCGTCGAGACCCTGAAGGCGATGCCGGCGAGCCTGCGGGAGCGCGCGCAGGCGGCTTTTGCGCGCTTCGCGGCGAAACCGGGCCGCCTCCGCCTGGCGCACGGCCGCGCGCTGGATCTCTCCGCGGGTCCGGTCGTCATGGGCGTCGTCAACGTCACGCCCGACTCCTTCTCGGACGGCGGGGTCCACCTCGACGCCGGACGCGCCATCGAGCGCGCGCTCGCGATGTATGAGGAAGGAGCCGCCGTCGTCGACGTCGGCGGCGAGTCGACGCGGCCGCCGCTCTACGGCGACGCCGAGGAGGTCTCGGCGGACGAGGAATGCGCCCGCGTGATCCCGGTCGTCGCGGGGATCCGCGCGCGCTCGGACGCGCCGATCTCGATCGACACCCGCAAGGCGCCCGTCGCGCGGGAGGCGCTGCGCGCGGGAGCGGACCTGGTCAACGACGTCACGGGCGGCCGCTTCGATTCGGCCCTCGCGGCCGCCGTCGCCGAGCACGGGGGTGGCGCTATCCTCATGCACATGAAGGGCACCGATCCGCGCAGGATGCAGGACGACCTGCGCTACGACCACCTCGTGGCCGACGTCGCGGCGTCCCTGGCGGAGTCCGTGGACCGCGCCGAGGCCGCCGGCGTGCCCCGGGAGGCGATCGCGGTCGACCCGGGGCTCGGCTTCGGCAAGACCCTCGAGGGCAACCTCACGCTGCTGCGGCACCTGTCGGCGCTGCGGTCGCTCGGGCTGCCCCTGTGCGTCGGCGCCTCCCGGAAGGCCTTCGTCCGCCGCTTCTCCGGCGTGCCGGAGGACTCGGCGGTCTCGGACCGCCTGCCCGGGTCGCTCGCGGCGCTGGCGGCGGCGGCCGCGGAGGGCGCGGCGATCCTCCGCGTTCACGACGTGCCGGAATCGGTGCGGTTTCTCGGCATGCTCAAGGCGATCGCCCATTCACCGGCCGCCGCTGCCGAGCGGAACGACGCCAAGCCCAAGGCGCCGGCCCGGTGATTCAGGACCTCGCGGCTCGGGTCCGGGGGCTGACCCACCTCAATTTCGGCTGGCGCGACGTGCTGGACATCCTGATCGTCGCGGCGATCACGTATGCCCTCCTGCGGCTGATCCGCGGCACGCGCGCGGTCCAGATGGTCCTGGGTCTCTTCGCCATCGTGATCGTCTACGGGGCCGCCAGCTTCCTGCGCCTCATCGCGCTCTCGACGATCCTGAAGGCCCTGATCTTCTACTTCCCGTTCGCGATCATCGTGCTCTTCTCGCACGAGCTGCGCCGCGCCCTCGCCACGTTCGGCCGCACGCCCTTCTTCGCCCTGTTCTCGGGATTCCATGCCGAGGAGACGATCTCGGAGATGGTGCTGGCGGTCACGTCCCTGTCGGCGCGGCGCGTCGGGGCGCTGATCGTGCTCGAGCGGCGCGAGGGGCTGAAGACCTACATCGAGAACGGCTCGCCGATCGATTCGGTCGTGTCGTACGAGCTGCTGGTGACGCTCTTCGCGACCGGGACCCCGCTGCACGACGGCGCGGTCATCGTCTCGGGAGATCGTATCGCCGCGGCGGCGAGCTTCCTGCCGCTCTCGCTGAAGGAGAGCCTCCCCAAGCGGTTCGGAACGCGCCACCGCGCCGCCATCGGCATCACCGAGGAGACCGACGCGCTCGCGATCCTCGTCTCCGAGGAGCGCGGGACGATCTCTCTCGCCCGGGGTGGATCGCTGCAGGAGGACCTGGACGCCAAGTCGCTCCGGGATCTGCTCCTGCGCGAGTTCGCGGCGCAGTAGGGCGATGGCCGCATGAAGATCTCCAGACTGTTCCTGCACAACCCCGGGACGAAGCTCCTGGCGCTCGCCATTGCGTGCGTCACGTGGTATCTGCTCACCGGTGAGCAGCGCGAGCGCATCTCGGAGAGGAGCTATCGCATTCCGCTTTCGATCGTGAACATTCCGTCCGGCACCATCATCGTCTCGCCCGTGCCCGACGGCGTCGACGTCCGGCTGCGGGGCTCCTTCACCGCGCTGCGGCAGCTGGAGCCCGCCAAGCTCGAGGCCGTCGTCGACCTGCTCGGAGCCTCGCAGGGCGAGAGGCGGTACCCCCTGGCGCCCGAGGACATCAACGTTCCGCGCGGGGTCGAGGTCATCGCGATTGCACCGCCCGAGATCCGCCTGTCGCTCGACGCGGTGGCCGACAAGGTTCTCCCGATCGTCCCCGAGGTCTCGGGCACCCCCGCCAACGGCTCTCAGATCGAGGAGATCGTCGCCGAGCCGCGCAGCGGCCGCGTCCTCGGGCCCGCTCGCACGCTCGCGCGGCTGACGTCGCTGCGGACCGAACCCGTCTCGATCGACGGTCGCGAGGCGTCGTTCACGGCGTCCACCACCGTGGCCTCGCAGCCCGCCGGCGTGCGCGTGCGCGAGGGGCAGCTCGTCACGGTCCGCGTCCGCATCCGCCCGGCTCCCACGCCCGCGCCGACCGCGAAGCCGCGCGCTGCCCATCGGGAGAAGCCGTGAGGCTTTTCGGGACCGACGGCATCCGCGGGCGCGCCGGGGAGTTTCCGCTCGACTCGGTCTCCGTGCGCCTGCTCGGCCGCGAGCTCGCGCGCCGGCTCTCGGAGCGCGGGAGCCGCCGGCGGGTCGTCCTCGGGGGCGACACGCGCGAGTCGACGCCGCGCATCGTCGCGGACCTCGCGGCGGGGCTGCGCGAGGGCGGCTGCGGCGTCGCGCCGGCCGGGATCATCACGACGCCCGGGATCGCGGAGCTCGTCCTCGAGCTCGGCGCCGCGGCCGGGATCGCGGTGTCCGCGTCGCACAACCCCTACGAGGACAATGGCATCAAGATCTTCGGCGCCGACGGGCGCAAGTGGCCTGACGAGGAGGAGGAGTACCTCGAGAAGAAGGTCGTGGACGGCCAGGGGCGTCACGACCCGGTCACGACCCCCCCTCCCCCCGACCCCGACCCCGGGCTCGCGGCGACGTACGTGTCCCGCCTCAAGGGCAGCGTGCCGGCCGATCTCGACGGACTGCCGATCCTGATGGACGTCGGCAACGGGGCCGCGTTCCTGATCGGGCCCCGTGCGTTCCACCGCGCCGGCGCGCGGGTCACGGCGATTCACGACGTCCCGGACGGCCGCAACATCAACGACGGCTGCGGTGCGCTCCATCCCCAGACGATGGCCACCCGGATGCCGGGGAGCGGCGCGGCCCTCGGCGTCGCGTTCGACGGCGACGCGGACCGCTCCATCTTCGCCGACGAGACGGGACGCGTGCTGGACGGCGACGACGCGCTCTGGATCATCGCCCGCGACTGGAAGCGGCGCGGGCTCCTCACCGAGGGCGGCGTCGTGGGCACCGTGATGACGAACTTCGGGCTCGAGCGGGCCCTCGCGCGCGACGGCATCGCGTTCCGCCGCGCCGCCGTGGGAGACCGCAACGTGGCCCGGCTCATGGACGAATCGGGGGCGGTCCTCGGCGGCGAGACCTCCGGGCACATCCTCATGTCTCCCCTGTCGCCCGCCGGCGACGGGATCCTGACCGCCCTCGTCCTCTCCGGAATCGTCCACGGGAACGGCGGCCGGCTGTCCGAGCTCGCGACGCTCGAGAAGGTCCCCCAGACCCTCCGCAACATCCGCGTGGCGCGCCGCGTCCCCATCGAGGAGGCGCCCGGCATCCGGGAGGCCCTCGCCCGCGCCGAGCAGGCGCTCGAGTCCCGCGGCCGCGTCTTCCTTCGCTACTCCGGGACCGAGCCCCTCCTGCGGATCCTGGTCGAGGGCCTCGACGCCTCCGAGGTCGACGCGATCGCGAGCGAGCTCGAGGCCGTGGTGAGGAGGGAGCTCGCGTGAGGCCTCGTGGCTGACGGGGCGCTTCCGCCGGGCATCCGCGCCGTGATCTTCGACGCGGGCGGGACGCTCATCCACCTCGACGGCGAGCGCGTGTGCGGCGCGGTGGGCGTGCCGTTCGAGCCCGAGCGGTTTCGCGACGCCGAATCCGCCGCGGTCGCCGCGGTCCGGGCGTTCATGCTCTCCCATCGCGAATCGAAGGACGCGGAGCGCGTGGTCTTCTACTTCGATCACATGCTCTCCCGCCTCGGACTCACCGACGCGAAGGCGCGCGGCGAGGCCGGATCCCGTGTTGCCGACGAGCACCGGCGGGCGAACCTCTGGTCGCGGCCGGGCGCCGGCGCGGCGGAGACGCTCGCGGAGCTCGCGGCGCGACGGTACCGCATGGCCGTCGTCTCGAACGCGGACGGGCGCGTGCGCGGCCTGCTGCAGGACGCCGGGGTCATCCCGTGGCTCGAGTTCGTGGTCGACTCGGCCGAGGTGGGCCTCGAGAAGCCCGATCCGCGGATCTTTCACGCCGCGACCGAACGGCTCGGCCTGCCCCCGGCCTCGTGCGCCTACGTCGGGGACATCTACGAGATCGACGTCGAGGGCGCCCGGCGCGCCGGCCTCCACCCCGTCCTGATCGGCGAGGGCCCGGCCCCGGAGGGCGTCCTCCGGGTCCGCGAGCTCTCCGGGCTGCTGCCCCTCCTCCCGGGCTTCGCATAGACTCTCGCGAAACCCGTCGAAAGGAGGCATCCGTGGCCAAACGCACGACTCACCGAAGCGTCGCGGGGAAGAAGCTGTACGCGGTCCGGGATTCCAAGGGTCGGTTCAAGGACATCCAGACCTACGAGCGCGCGCACCGCATGGACATGCAGCGCTCGAGCAAGGCGGAGCGGAGCGCAAAGGCGAAGGCCGCGCGCAAAAAGAAGTAGCCGCTCCGTGGCCCCGTAGCTCCGTGCCTGTTCGCCCGGTTCGCGGAGCGAACGTCCGCGGCGCTAAAAAGGAGAATCCCTGCCATGGCGGACTTTTCGGCGGCTCGGACGCTCTCGCAACACTGGTGGGTGGTCCTGCTTCGCGGTGTCCTGGCGATCCTCTTCGGCGTGATGGCCTTTGCGTGGCCGGGCGTCACGCTGGCGATCCTCGTGCTGCTCTGGGGCGCCTACGCGCTGGTCGACGGCATCTTCGAGGTGATCGCGGGCGTCCGCGGAAAGTGGGGGTCGCTCGTGGTCCTGGGACTCCTCGGGATCGGCGCCGGTATCGTGACGTTCCTCTGGCCGGGGATCACCGCGATCACGCTCGTCTGGGTCTTCGCGTTCTGGGCGATCGTCGCGGGGATCCTGCAGGTCTCGGCGGCGATCCGCCTGCGCAAGGAGATCCAGGGCGAGTGGCTGTGGATCGTCTCGGGGGTCTTCACCGTAATCGTGGGCGTCCTGCTCCTGCTCTATCCCGGGGCCGGGGCGCTCTCGGTGACCTGGCTGATCGGCTCGCTGGCGGTCGCGTGGGGGATCCTGCTCGTCATGCTCGCCGTCAAGCTCAAGGGACTCGGCACGACCCTGGGGATCCGGCCGGTGACGGCGTGAAGAAGAGCCTTCCTGATTTGTGATTAGTGATTTGTGATTTGTGATTGAGCCGAGAATCTACTCCTCGGCTCAGCTCACAAATCGCCCGATCACGAATCGCAAATTCTTCTACCCGTACCTCTCGACGTTCGGAGGAGGCCCGCCCACGACGTTGGGTTCCATGAAGATCACGGCGGTCGCCGCGATCGGCAGGTACACCGTGTGGTTCCCGGCCGCCATGTCCACCCGACACTCGTAGTAGCCGTTCGGAGAGATGGTCATCAGCAATCCGGGCTTGTTCTTGAACTCGAGCATCGGGCAGAACAGGATGACCTTCGTGATCATGCGCGCTCACTCCTTCTCGAGAATCCGCAGCATCTCCGGCCACGTCAGCGTGGGGACCCCCAGGGACTGCGCCTTCTCGAGCTTCGATCCCGCCGATTCTCCCACGACTACGTAGTCCGTCTTCTTCGAGACCGAGCCCGCGATGCGGGCGCCCGCGGCCGCGAGCCTCTCCGACGCCTCCTCGCGCGAGATTCCCGGCAGACTCCCCGTGATCACGACGCTCTTGCCGGCGAGCGGCCCCGAGCCCGAAGCCGTCCGGCGGGTCTCCTCGAACCGCAGGCCGTGCCGACGCAGCTCTTCGATCAGCACACGCTGCCGCGGGTGCGAGAAGTAGTCCTGGATCGCCGCCGCCGTGTTCGGACCGACCTCCTCGACCGCCTCGAGCGCTTCGGGGCTGGCCGCCCCGAGCGCGTCGAGCGTGCCGAAGTGGGCCGCGAGCGTCCGCGCGGCCTTCTCTCCCACGTGGCGGATGCCGAGCGCGAAGAGCAGGCGCGAGAGCTCGTTGCCCTTGCTCTTCTCGATCTCCGCCAGGAGGTTCGACACGGACTTCTCGCCCCAGCGATCGAGCTCGACCAGGTCCGCGGCCCTGAGCGCGTAGATCGACGCGACGTCGGAGAGCAGGCCCGCGGAGACGAGCTGGTCGATGAGCTTCTCGCCGAGCCCCTCGATCTGCATCGCGCGGCGCGCGCAGAAGTGGTGCAGGGCCTCGCGCACGACCGCCGGGCACGCCGGGTTGATGCATCGCGTCGCGACCTCGCCCTCCTCGCGGACCACCGGATCGCCGCAGACCGGGCAGTGCGAGGGCATGGCATAGCGTTCAGCGCCGTCAGGTCGATTCTCGAGCAGGACGCGGACGACCTTGGGAATGACGTCGCCGCCCTTCTCGACGACGACCGTGTCCCCGACGCGGACGTCCTTGCGCGAGAGGTCCTCGTAGTTGTGGAGCGTGGCCCGGCGCACCGTCGTTCCCGCCAGCGGGACGGGATCGAAGTGGGCCACGGGCGTGAGCGTGCCCGTGCGGCCGACCTGCACCCCGATCTCGCGGACCACGGTGACGGCCTCCTCGGCGGGGTACTTGAAGGCGAGCGCCCAGCGCGGCGACTTGGCCGTCGCGCCCAGATCCTCCTGCACGGCGCGCGAGTCGATCTTGATGACGACGCCGTCGGTCTCGAAGGCGAGCGTGTGCCGCTTCTCGCGCCACTCCTCGACGAAGGCGCGGACCTCCGCGAAGCTCTCGCACCGGCGCCAGTGGGAGTTGACCGGGAAACCCAGCGCGGCGAGTCGCTCGAGCGCCTCGGACTGGCTCGCCGGCATCGGCTTCGCCTGCGCCACGGCGTAGAGGAACGCGCCCAGCCGGCGCCTTCCCGTCACGCGCGAATCGAGCAGGCGCAGCGTGCCCGCCGCGGCGTTGCGCGGGTTCGCGAAGAGCGGCTCGCCCTCCGCCTCGCGCTCCGCGTTCACGCGCTCGAAGGCGTGCTTCGAGTAGTAGACCTCGCCACGCACCTCGAGCGGCGAGGTCTCGTCGATCTTCAGGGGGATCGCGCGGATCGTCCGGACGTTGTCGGTGACGTCCTCGCCCCGGACCCCGTCGCCGCGGGTCGCTCCGCACGCGAGGATTCCGCCCTCGTAGCGCAGCGCGATCGAGAGGCCGTCGATCTTGAGCTCGGCGACGAACCCGGCGGGCTCGCCTCCCAGGACGCGCGCGGCCCGCGCCCTCCAGGCCTCGGCCTCCTCCCACGTGTACGCGTTTTCGAGCGAGAGCATCGGACGGGAGTGCACCACGGTCGCGAAGCCCTCGGCCGCCTCGCCGCCCACGCGGCGGGTCGGCGAGTCCGGCCGCGAGAGATCCGGATGCTCCGCCTCGATCGCGGCGAGCTCGCGCAGGAGCCGGTCGAATTCCGCGTCGGTGATCTCCGGCCGATTCTCCACGTGGTAGAGCCGCTCGTGCCGGCGCAGCTCGTCGGCGAGCTCCTCCGCGCGGCGCCTCACCGCGTCCGGAGCGGCCGCGGGCGGATCCGCCGGCGCCGAGGCGGGCGGCTCCGACGCCGCCGATCCGGATGCCGCGGGGCCGCCCTTCTTCACCACCGCCGCATGCTACATTTCACCGCAATGTCTGCCAAAGCGCGGGCCTGGGCCGTGGGCCTGCTGGGTCTCGCGCTCTTTCCCGCGGCGCCCGCGCGTGCGGTCGATTTTCCTCCGCCGGCGGTCGCCTCCTACCAGATCACCTGCAAGCTCGACGCGGACGCGAAGACCGTCGAGGGCACCGAGGTCCTGACCTGGAAGAACACGACGTCGCGGCCGGCGCCCACGCTCCGCTTTCACCTCTACCTGAACGCGTTCCGCAACACGCTCTCGACGTTCTGGAGGGAATCCGGCGGCGCGGGGCGCGATGGCCGCATGCCCGACTCCTGGGGCTCGATCGAGATTCGCCGCATGACGGCTTCCGACGGCGCGGACCTGCTGCCCGCGCTTCGCTACATCGCGCCCGACGACGGCAATGCGGACGACCGCACGGTCGCCGAGGTCATCCTCGGCAAGCCGGTCGCGCCCGGCGAGACGATCTCGATCTCGATCGACTTCCTCTCGCGGCTGCCCCGCGTGGCGGTCCGCACCGGCTACAAGGACGACTTCTTCATGGTCGTCCAGTGGTTCCCGAAGATCGGCGTGCTCCAGGATTCCGGCTGGAACTGCCACCAGTTCCACGCGTCGAGCGAGTTCTTCTCCGATTTCGGCCGGTACGACGTGTCGATCGACCTCCCGCGGCGCTTCAAGGGCAAGGTCGGCGCGACCGGGCGCCGCACCGACGAGCGCGAGACCTCCGGCGGCCGCGTCCTCTACCGCTTCCAGCAGGACGGCGTCCACGACTTCGCGTGGACGACGGACCCGAACTACCTCGTCCAGGAGGACACCTTCCGCGAGGCGGGGATTGGCGACGTCCAGCTGATCCTCCTGCTGCAGCCCGAGCACTCCGCGCAGGCCGAGCGCTATCTCAAAGCCGCGAAGGCCTCCCTCTCCGGCTACGGCAAGGTCCTCGGCCCGTACCCCTACCCCACGCTGACGATCGTGGACCCGCCCTGGGGCGCGCACGGAGCGGGAGGGATGGAGTACCCCACGCTGATCACCGGAGGCACGTCGTGGAGCGCGCCCCGCGCGGTCGAGCGGCCCGAGGGGGTCACGATCCACGAGGCCGGGCACCAGTTCTTCTACGGCCTGCTCGCCTCGAACGAGTTCGAGGAGGCGTGGCTCGACGAGGGGTTCAACACCTACATGACCGACCGCGTTCTCAAGGCCGCCTACGGCCCCAACCACGTCGAGCTCGACGTGTTCGGCCTGCACTTCCCCCTCGGAATCGACATCCACTATCCCCTGGACGCCAACCGCCGCTACTTCGAGACCGCGGACTGGGACCTCCTCGCCTCGCCCTCCTGGAAGTTCCGCAGCCGCCGGTCCTACGGCTCGCTGATCTACTCGAAGACGGCCCTGACTCTCGCGACGCTCGAGCGGCTGATCGGCACCCCGGCGATGGACCACGCGCTGCGGCTCTATGCCGACCGCTGGCGCTACCGCCATCCGACGACGAGAGACTTCATCGACGCCGTCCGCGACGCGACCGGCCAGGACTGGGGCTGGTTCTTCGACCGGACGTTCTTCTCGTCGGGCGTGGTCGACTACGCCGTGGAGGACGCCACCAGCGTGCCCGCGCGGGCTCCGCGGGGGCTCTTCGAGAAGGACGGCCAGATCGTCGCCGGCCCGCCGGCCGACCGGGCGCACCCCAAGGGGTACGACACCGTCGTGACGGTCGTCCGCCGCGGCGACATCGCGCTGCCCGTCGACGTGCTCCTGCGCTTCGACGGCGGGCACGTGTACCGCGCGCACTGGGACGGCGAGGCGCGGTGGACGCGCTTTCGCGCCTCGGGCGGCCCGCGCCTCATCGAGGCGCTCGTCGACCCCGACGAGAAGATCCTGCTCGACGTGGACCGGACGAACAACGGCCGCCGCCCCGAGGCCGACCCGCGCGCGGCGACGCGCTGGACCGCGCGCGCGGTCTTCTGGATCCAGAACATGATCGACTTCCTGACGGTGGCATGGTGAGCGAGTGAGAGACGGCGGCCCGAAGGCACTGACCTGTTTCGCGCGCGGGATGAGGCTCTCGCTCTCGAAGCCTTACCTCGCCCTGGCGCTGTGGCTCATGCAGCTCATGATGGCCGCCGTCCTGATCCTTCCCATCAGCAACTCGCTCCACGCGACGCTCGACCACTCGCCGGCGGCCGACAAGATGGTCGCGAACCCCGACTATGGCTGGTGGGAGACGATGCGCCGCGCGCATCCCGACCTCCTCGGCAACTTCCCCGAGCTCGCGACCGGCCTGCTCAGCGCCGAGGGCATCAAGTGGTCGGAGCTGCCCAACCTGCGCGGCATCGGGGCCGTGGCCTTCTCCCTGGCCCTCCTCGCGACCGTGCTCCACGCCTTCGCGCTGGGCGGGATGCTCGGCACGCTGCGCGAGGAGTCGAGCTCGCTCGTCACGTTCGGCCGCGAGGGCATGCGGCGCATGCCCGCGTTCCTCGTCTTCACGTTCGCGGCCTTCGGCAGCGCGTTCGCGGCCTACGAGTGGATCTATCAGCGCTCCGGCGAGGAGATGCGCGAGCGCGCGCACGCGCTGCCGAACGAGCCGATGGCTCTGGCGGTCACCGGCGTCCGCCTCCTCGCCCTCGTGCTCGCCCTCGCGGTCATCAAGCTGCTCGCCGACTCGGTGCGCGTCGTGTGGGTGGCCCGGCCCGACCTGCCCCCGGTCTCGCGCTTCCTCTTCGGGATTGGCGGAGCGCTCGGCCGGCCCCTGCGCCTCTTCGGGATCCTGGGCGTGTACGCGCTCCTCACGGCGGGGCTCTACGTCGTCTGGCTGATCCTCGATCCGTCGGCGGGAGGCGAGGCGCGCTTCGCGCTGGTGCCGCTGATCCTCTCGCAGCAGGTCTTCGTCTTCGTCAGGCTGCTGATCAAGATCGGCTACTACGCCGGCGTCTCGGAGGCGCTGACGCGGACGCCGCCGCCCGAGTACGCCTACTCGGCGTCAACTCCGCCCCGTCCGAACGAACCCCCGCTCGAGAACGCGTAGGGTCGGGTCGAAGCGCACGCGATAGACGAACGGCTGACGGCGGAAGCCGCCCTCGTCCGTGTCCCGCTCCCAGGGCCCCGCGAACCAGGGCAGGAAGCGCAGGTCCTGGACCGACACTGACGTGTCGCCGTTAGGCTCGGCCTGGACCGTCTCGAGGGGGAAGCGCGCGAACGCGAGGTAGATCTTCCAGTCCGGCAGCTCGTGCGCTGCCGCGAGCGCCGGCGAGGGCGGAGGCTTCTCGTACCGGCGGACCCTCGCCCGTCCCGGCGGCGGATAGAAGTCCGAGAGGCTCCGCAGCACCTCCGACCACCGCCGGGGCGGCCGCGGGTCGTCGACTCCCTTCGCGAAGGGCCCCACGTCGAAGAAGGCGACGTCGATCGCGTCGCCGCGATCGGTCAGGCCGAGCCAGCGGAAGGGTGACAGGAACTGCGGCATCACCGCGGCCTTCGCGCCGACGGGGGCGGAGTCGACGCGCCGCCACGCGGCCAGCGCCCTCGCGTGCACGAGCGCGCAGAAGCCGATGTAGAGCAGCAGGAGGAGGGAGCCCACCGCGGTGATCCGCCGCGCGCGACGCCGGAACACGAGCGCCAGGACGAGGGAGGAGATCACGATGGCCGAGAAGACCGGGTCGAGGATGAACACCCAGTCGAGGAAGTAACGGTGCCGGGAGACGGGCGTCCAGAACATCTCGCCGAAGGAAGTGATCCAGTCGAAGACGATGTGCGACGCGAGGCCCAGAGAGGACACCAGCCAGAGCATCGAGAGCGGCGTCCGCCGCAGGAAGGCCTTCGCGACGAGGGCGATCGCCAGCGCGAGGAAGGGCAGCACGAGGAACGAGTGCGTCCAGCTGCGGTGGTCCCGCAGGTAGTCGATCCGCGAGGAGATGAAGAGAACGTCGAGGTCGGGAATCATCGCGGCGATCGCGCCGACCCAGAACGCCGCGCGCGCCTCGGGCCGGTCCGTCACCGCGCGCGAGAGGACCGAGCCGGCCAATCCGTGGGAGAGCGTGTCCATGGGCGGGGGGATGATATTCGGAAGCCGGAAGCCGGAGGCCGGCGAGCCTCCCTCTGATACCTTCTTCCCATGACCGAGCAATCGCTGTCGGGCAAGGTCGCGCTCCTGACCGGCGCCTCGTCCGGACTGGGACGCGCGTTCGCGTTGGCGCTGGGACGGGCCGGCGTGAAGGTCTTCCTCACGGCCCGGCGCGAGGAGAAGCTGCGCGAGGTCGTCCGGGAGATCACCGACGCCGGCGGCGAGGCCGCCTACCACGTCGTCGACGTGCGGGTCGTGCCGGCGCTGTACGACCTGGTGGACGTGCTGTTGTCGCGCTTCAAGCGGCTCGACATCCTCATCAACAACGCCGGCCTCGGCTACCGTTCGCCGCTGCTCGAGACCAAGCGTTCCGAGATCAGCGAGATGCTGGAGACCGACCTGAACGCGGCGATTTACCTGACGCAGGCGTCGTTGAACGCGCTCCTGAAGAGCTCACCGGCCGAGATCGTCAACATGGCCTCGATCGCCGGTCTCGAGGGGTTCGCGGAGGGCACCGTGTACTGCGCCGCGAAGTCGGGGCTCGTGGGATTCTCGCGAGCCCTCGCCGCGGAGCTCAAGCCCGCCAACATCCGGGTCACCGCGCTCTGCCCGGGCTCCGTCGACACCGAGTTCTTCGAGCGCTACCATCCCACGCTCGACCGGCCGCGCATGCTTTCGGTCGACGACTGCGTCCGCGCGCTCCTGTTCGTGCTGACCTCGCCGTCGAACGTCCTCCACGGCGAGGTGGTGATCCGGCCGCGGGTCGTCTGAGAAAAATGTCCGGGTTCGAGCCCGTATAATCCGCGCCGCCCATGCCCTCCATCCTCCTCGTCGACGACAGCGGTCTCTTCCGTGGCGCCGCCAGCGAGGTCCTGAAGCGCACCGGCTGCGAGGCGCTCTCCGCGCAGGGCGGCACCGAGGCGCTCGACATCGTGCGCAAGGAGCGCCCGGGCATGCTGGTCGTCCGCGCCGGGATCAAGGGCATGACGGGAATGGATCTCTGCCGCGTCCTGAAGGCGGACCCGGCGTTCTCGCGCATGCCGATCGTCCTCGTCGCGCCCGCCGCGAACAAGGACGTCGCGGCCCATTCGGGCGCGGATGACGTACTCCCGGAGCCGCTCGAGCCGGAGGCGCTCTTCGCCGCGGTCCGACGCTTTCTCCAGATCATGCCCCGGGAGGAGGCCCGCTCGGCGGTCGAGTGGTCGATCACGTTCTGGCGCGAGGGCATCCAGCACGCGGGAACGATCCGGGACCTCGCGCGCGGAGGGTTCTTCGTCCGGACGCCGGTGCTGCAGCCGATCGGCGCGCGGCTCGAGGTCTCCTTCGACGTTCCCGTGGAGCACGGCGTGCGCAACGTCGTCGCGGAGGCGCTCGTCGTGCGCGTCGCCCGGAACCCCGAACCCGGCCTCGGCTGCCGCTTCTTCCAGCTCTCCGCCGGCTCGCGGGCCTACCTCGAGGAATGCCTGCGGATCCTCGCCCTGGGCGAGCCCGCCGGCGCGCCGTAGGGCGTCCGGGGCGTCAGCCCGTCTTCGCCGACAGGTCCAGGAGCTCGATCCCGGCCTCGCGCGCGACCTTGATCGAGCGCTCGTCGCGGTAGAACTCGCCGAAGTAGACGCGGGAGAGGCCGGCGTTGGCGATCAGCTTGAAGCAGGGCCAGCAGGGGCTGGCGGTCGTGTAGATCTCCGCCCCGCCGATCGAGACGCCGTTGCGGGCCGCCTGGATGATCGCGTTGGCCTCGGCGTGGACGGTCGAGACGCAGTGTCCCTCTTCCATGACACACCCGACGTCGCTGCAGTGAGGCAGGCCGCGGATCGAGCCGTTGTATCCGGTCGAGAGGATCGTGCGGTCGCGCACGATGACGGCGCCGACGTGTTTTCGCGGACAGGTCGAACGGGTCGCGACCTGCCGGGCGATGTTCATGAAGTACGTGTGCCAGTCGACGCGCTGTTCGCCGGGGCCGCTCATGGGCGCCGATTATGCCTGAGCCGTCAAGCTCCGAGGATCCCGAACGCCGCGCCGGTATGTCAGAATCGCTCCACATGCCGCGGAAGCGTCGCGTCGTCATCACCGGTTTGGGCGCCGTGACTTCGATCGGCGCCTCGCTGTCGGACTTCTGGAAGGCCCTCCTGGCCGGCGCCTGCGGCATCGGGCCGTTCTCGCTGTTCGACGCATCCCGGTACCGCACGCAGACCGCGGCGCAGGTGCCCGAGATCCCGGACGCCTTCCTGACGCCGGCGGAGCGCCGGCGGATGTCGCGGGCCGACCGGATGGGCGTGGCCGCGGCGCGCGAGGCGCTGTCCGGCGCGGGCATCGACGTCGCGCGCGAGGACCCGACGCGCATCGGCGTGATCCTCGGCGGCGGGACCTCGGGCCTCATCGACTCGGAGGCGTTCTTCGAGCGCCACCTCTCGGGGCGCCCGGCGCGGCCGAGCAAGGTCCTGAACCACCTGCCCGACTCGATCACCGACCGTGTCGCGCAGCGCTTCGGGCTCGAGGGCATCAAGTCGACGATCACCACGGCCTGCTCCTCCTCCGCCAACGCGATGGGCTATGCCTTCGACGCGATCGCGGCGGGCCTGGCCGACGTCGTCGTCACCGGAGGCTCGGACGTCCTGGCCCGCTTGACCTACGGCGGCTTCAACTCGCTGCGCTCGGTCGACCCGGATCCGTGCCGGCCGTTCGACCGCGAGCGCAAGGGGCTGTCGATCGGCGAGGCGGCCGGGATCCTGGTCTTCGAGGAGGAGGAGCGCGCGCGGCGGCGCGGCGCTCCGGTCGTCGCGGAGTTCCGCGGCTACGGCGTGACCTCCGACGCCTTCCACATGACCGCGCCGGATCCCTCCGGCGTCGCGGGCGGCCGGACCGTGCGCGCGGCGCTCGCCGACGCGGGCGTCGACGCTTCCGAGGTCGACTACGTCAATGCGCACGGCACGGCCACGCTGCAGAACGACTCGGCCGAGACCGCGGCGTTGAAGGCCGCGCTCGGCGAGCGCGCGACGAGGATCCCCGTATCGTCGATCAAGTCGATGATCGGCCACTGCCTCTGCGCGTCCGGCGCCATCGAGGCGGTGGCGACCGCGCTGACGGTGCGGGACGGCAAGGTCCCCCCCACGATCCACTACGAGAACCCGGACCCGGCGTGCGACCTCGACTACGTTCCCAACGAGGCGCGCGACGTTCCCGTCCGCGTCGCGCTCTCGAACTCCTTCGCCTTCGGCGGCAACAGCTCCGTCGTCGTGCTGTCGCGGTACCGCGGCGGACGCGTCTGACGTGCAGGTGGCCTCCCACGGCGTCGTGACCGGCACGGGAGCCGTCTCCGCGCTGGGACGCAGCGCGCAGGAGTTCTACCGCCGCCTCTCCAACGGCGAGACCGCCGTCCGTCCGTTCCGCGACGACGAGCGCGGCGGGCTCCAGGCGACGCACGTCGCGCGCTACGACGGGTTCTCGCCGCAGCCCGAGATCCCCGCGATGAAGGCGCGGCGATTCGACCGCGGCAGCCAGTTCGCGCTGATCGCGTGCTCCCAGGCCGTCGCCGAGGCGAACTACCGGATCGGCGACGCGCCCGAGCAGATCGGCATCGCGATGGGCACGGGGTCCGCGGGGGCGGGCGCGCTGACCGAGTTCCTCCGCGTCCTGCTGACGGAGTCGCCCGAGGCCGCGCCGCCGTTCCACTTCCCCAACACCGTGGCCAACGCGCCGGCCTCGCAGGTGTCGATCGAGCTCAAGATCTACGGCCCCAACGTCACGGTCACGCAGAAGGACCCGTCGGGGCTGAACGCGCTCCTCTTCTCCTGCCTGGCGCTCGCGTCCGGCCGCGCGCGGGCGATGCTCGCCGGCGCGGTGGACGAGTGGAACGCGGCCTACGCGATGGGCTTCGATCGCGTCGGCGCCCTGCGCGGCGAGAAGCGCGCCTCCGGAATCGTCCAGGGCGAGGGCGCGTTCGTCGTGTTGGTCGAGGAGGAGGGGCGGGCCCGCGCGCGCGGCGTCACGCCGCTCGCGAGGATCGCGGGCATCGCCACCGCCGGCGTGCCCTCGGAGCCATACCGCTTCGCGCCGGACGCCCCGGCGATGGAGCGCGCGATCCGCGGGGCACTCCGAGACGCCGACGCTTCCCCCGGGTCGATCGACCTGTGGCTTCCCTCGCGCGACGGCGTCGTCGCGATGGACCGCGCGGAGGCGCGCGCCATCGAGGCCGTCTTCGGCGCGAAGCCCCCGCGGGGGCTGTCCGTCAAGGACGCGATCGGCGAGATGGCCGCCGCCGGGGGCGCGCAGCTCGTCGCGGCCTGCCGCGCGCTCGCGGCCGGCGAGGCGCGCCGCGCCCTGATCGACTCCTTCGGCGCGGGAGGCAACTTCCTCGCGGCCGTCCTGGAGTCGCCGTCGTGACGACACCGGCGCGCCCCATCCCGCCGCCCCTCCGGGGACTCACGCTCGAGATCCCGGTCCGGTTCGCCGAGTGCGACGCCTACGGCGTGGTCTGGCACGGCCACTACGTGCTCTACCTCGAGCAGGCGCGGGAGGCCCTGACTGCCCGACACGGCTTCACCGCCGCCCGGGCGCTCGCGATGGGCTACAAGGTCCCGGTGACCCGCATGGAGCTGCGCTATCGCGCGCCCGCGCGGGCGGACCAGACTCTCCGCGTCACCGCGCGGCTGAGGCCGCCGACCGTCGCCCGCTTCGTCATGGACTACGAGGTCCGCTCGGAGTCGGGCGAGCTGCTCGTCTCGGCGGAGACGGAGCAGGTCGTGCTCAACGCGGAGGGCGAGCTCCTGCTGACGCTCCCCGCGGGGCTTCGGCAGCTCTGCGCCGCGATCCTGGAGGCCCAGGGATCCGAGCCCGCCGAGGCGGCGGAGACCGTCGAAAAGGTGAAGAGAAAAGCCCGGTGAAGGACGGCGACTCGAAGCCGAAGAGGAACCCCGGCGAGAAGCCGGGCTCCCCGACGCGGACCGCCAATCGGCGCTCGGCGCTGTTCCTGGTCCGTTTCGTGGTCCTCCTCGTCGTCTTCTACGCGATCGTGGCCTCCCACCCGGTCAACGACTCCGTCATCGTCCCGTTCACGAGCGCCATCGCGCGCGTCTCCGCCGCGATCCTGAACGTCCTCGGCGAGCAGGTCACGGTCCAGGGGACCGAGATCCGCTCGAGCCGCTTCGCCGTGGCGATCGAGAACGGCTGCAACGGCGTGGAGACGGCCCTCCTCTTCGGAGCGGCCGTGCTCGCCTTCCCGGCGCCGTGGAAGCGGCGCCTGCTCGGCCTCCTGCTCGGGTTCGTCGCGATCCAGATCATCAATCTCGTGCGGGTCGTCACGCTCTTCCTCGTCGGCGTGCACCGGCCCGCGCTGTTCGGGACGTCGCACACGATCCTCTGGCAGTCGATCGTGGTGCTCTGCGGAGTGCTCCTCTTCCTCCTCTGGGCCGCGCGCGAGGCGCGGGCGCAACAGCGAGTCGCCGTCGAGGAATCGGACCGTGGCGCGTCCAGGCCGCGCTGAGGCCGACGCCCCGCCGATCCGACTCGACGCCGGCGCGCTGCTGCGCGTCACGGCCGCCTTCGCCGTCGCTCTCGGTATCTGGTTCGTGTTCGCCGCTCCCTACGAGCGGACGCTCGCGGCCGCCGCGGAGCTCTCGATCCGCGCGTTCGAGCATCCCGCGGCGACGACGCTCGCGCCGTCCGCCGGCGAGATCCGCGTCGAGCGCTCGGACTTCCCGCCGGAGTCGCCGCGCCCCGGCTTGCCGGCCGCGGATCTGCACTTCAACTTCGCACTGCTCGCGGCGCTCTTCGCGCTCTCACCCCGCCCGCTGCGGCCGGCGAACTTCGGCCGGTTCTGGATCGCGGCGGCGCTCCTGTGGGTCGTGCACGTGGCGGCGCTCATCTTCCAGGTCGAGTCGGTCTACGCCACGAGGATGGGTCCCTGGAGCGCGGAGCACTACGGACCGATCGCCCGCAACTTCTGGGCGGCGGGCTTCCACTTCTACCAGATCCTCGGCCGCTTCGCCGCGCCGTTCGTGCTGTGGTGGGGGGTGGGGAGGCCCGTAGGGGCGGCTCTCGCGCCGGCTCGAGAAGGGAAGCGGAAAGGCTGAGACCGGGCGGGCCGGAAGGGGCCCGGCCCCCTGCGCTTACGAGCGTCTCCCCCGTTCCCGACGGAGGTAGCGATAGTCCGGAATCGCGAACTCCTTGAGCTTCGCGATGAGCGAGCCCCTCGAGATGTTGAGGACCTGCGCGGCGCGGCTCTGATTGCCCTCGACCCGCCGCATCGCCCGGTCGATGACCTCGCGCTCGACGGTCTCGACGATCTTCTTCAAATCATCGGTCTGGCGCAGAACGGTCTCGGCGGGGGTCGACTCGGGCGCGGGCGCGGGGGGAGCCGCCTCCGCGGAAGAGCGGACCGAAGCCGACTCCCTGCCGCTGTCGCCGTCGCCGCGTCCTGAGCCCTCGGCCGAGCGCTGCCCCATGCCGGCGAATGCGAGGCCGGCGATCTGGACGAGCTCCTCCAGGAAAAGAACGGCGCGCGCGGCCAGCCGGGGGCTCTCGCGGACGAGGATCCCCGCGCATCCCGTCTCGGTCGGCGGCTCCACGATCAGCGTCAGAGTTCCGGTGACGGTCTCCGCGCGCGAGAGCCGCTCCCCGGACCGGAGGTCCTGCACCATGCGCGGAGGAAGCATCGGGTTCTCACGGAACGTCGAGGCGAGCGGGCGGAACCCGGCGGCCGCCGAGAATTCCCCGACCGCCCACTCCGAGGGCGGCAGCTCGCGGTCGAGGAAATCGCTCAGCTCGGTCGCGAGGTCCTCGGGCGAGCCGGACGCGCGGCAGATCCGATACGCGGTCTGCCGGAGGCTGCGGTACTCGACCTCGGTGACGGGGATCGTGATCACTCCGGGCGTCATGGGCGGCCCCGGAATGCCGACGGGGGACAGCGTGTCGCCCGAGGGCTCCTCGCCTTCGGGCGCCGGGCGCGCCGCCGGAACCACGTCGACGACCGTGATCGTCGCCTCGCCGAGGGTGATGCGGTCGCCCGCCGCGATCGCGCCGCCGAAGAAATCGCGGCCGTTCACCTGGACCGTTTCGATCCCCTTGAAGAGATCGAGGTGGTAGTGCCCGTCTCGCTCGAAGAGCCGGACGTGACGGCCGTAGACGCCGCGCGCACGGACCACCACCTCGTTTCCCGAGGAGGCGCCGACGGTGGCGCTCGCGCCCGTGACGCGGTGCACTTCGGCACCGGTACCAGGACGCCTTCGAACTTCGAGAGTGAGCATGGCGGGGACTCCCGTGTAAACCCTCCCAACGGTATACATTTTTTGATGCGCCGCGCAACATTCGTCTCTCGACGTCCGACTCGGGGTCACTCCATGCACGCTTCGCGGACGGATCGCGCCGAAGTCGTACAGAGGGCGGACGTTGCGGCGAAAACCTGTCTTCGAGGACAGTATCTAGAAGAGGCCGGAGATCTTTCCGTCGGAGGACACGTCGATCGTCTCGGCGGCCGGCTTCTTCGGAAGTCCCGGCATCGTCATGATGTCTCCGCAGATGGCCACGACGAAGCCCGCCCCCGCGAACAGCCGCGTCTTGTCGACGTGGAGCGTGAAACCCGAGGGCCGCCCGCCCTTCCTGGGATCGTCGGAGAACGAGTAAGGCGTCTTGGCGATGTTGATCGGAAGGTTCGCGAAGCCCATCTTCTCGTAGCGCTGGAGACGGCTCTCCGCCTCCTTCGAGAACGACACGCCGCCGGCTCCGTAGAGCCTGCGCGCGATGATCTCGATCTTCTCTGCGAGGGGCCGGTCCCAGGGGTAGAGCGGGCGGTACTTCGCCGTCCCCTGCGCGATCTCCTGGAGGACGTGGCGGGCCAGGTCCTCGCCGCCCGCGCCGCCCCGGGTGAACACCTCGGAGACGGCCACCTTCACGCCGAGCTCCGTGCACCGCTTCTCGAGGAACGCGATCTCGGCCGGCGTGTCGGTCGGGAACCGGTTGATCGCGACGACCGCCGGCAGGCCGAAGATGCGGACGTTGTCGAGGTGCCGCTCGAGGTTGAGGACGCCTCGCGAGAGCGCGGCGAGGTCCTCCGCGGCGAGGGCGTCCTTCGGCGTGCCTCCGTGCATCTTGAGCGCGCGGACCGTCGCGACGATGACCACGACCGACGGCCAGATGTCGCCGTACGCGCACTTGATGTCCAGGAACTTCTCGCCGCCGAGGTCGAAGCCGAAGCCGGCCTCGGTGACCGCGATCTCCCCGTATCGCATCGCGATGCGCGTGGCGAGGATGGAGTTGCAGCCGTGCGCGATGTTGGCGAACGGCCCGCCATGGATCAGCGCGGGCGTGCCCTCGAGCGTCTGGACGAGGTTCGGGTGGATGGCGTCCTTCAGGAGCGCCGCCATCGCGCCGTTGGCCTTGAGGTCGCGCGCCCGGATGGGCTGCGCATCGCGCGTGTAGCCGGCGACGATCGCCCCGCAGCGCTCCTTCAGGTCCGTGAGGTCGCGCGCGAGGCAGAGGATCGCCATGACCTCGGAGGCGACGGTGATGTCGAAGCCGGTCTCGCGCGGCACGCCGTTGACCTTGCCGCCGAGGCCGATGACCGCGTCGCGCAGCGCGCGGTCGTTCATGTCGAGCACCCGGCGGAACGGGATGTCGCGCTGGTCAATGCCCAGGGCGTTTCCGTGGTGGAGGTGGTTGTCGAGCATCGCCGCCAGCAGGTTGTGTGCGGCGGTGATCGCCGGGAAGTCGCCCGTGAAGTGGAGGTTGATGTCCTCCATCGGCACGACCTGCGAGTAGCCGCCGCCGGCCGCGCCGCCCTTGACCCCGAAGCAGGGCCCGAGCGAGGGCTCCCGCAGGGCGATGATCGCCCGCTTGCCGAGACGGTTGAGCGCCTGGCCCAGCCCGACCGTGGTGGTCGACTTGCCCTCGCCCGCGGGCGTCGGCGTGATCGCCGAGACCAGCACGAGCGGCGCCTCGGGCCGTCCCTCGGCCCGCGCGATCGCCGAGATCGAGATCTT
The DNA here is from genome assembly GCA_036493875.1 of Thermoanaerobaculia bacterium. Taxonomy (GTDB): domain Bacteria; phylum Acidobacteriota; class Thermoanaerobaculia; order UBA5066; family Gp7-AA6; genus DAHUXD01. The sequence continues at coordinate 36,325 of DASXPB010000031.1, read as the reverse complement.
GGCCTTGTCCCGGCCGTAGGGGATGAAGTCCGCGGGATGGATGCCGGCGTCGCGCGCGACCTCTTCGATGGGACGGAGGCGGGCTTCCTGCCCGATCTCGATGTCGGACTTCATCGATCCCGGATCCTAGCAGGGCCCCGCCGAAACACCGGCTATTGGGGAGGCGAGCGACCGGGGCGCAATCAGTTGTGGCAGGCGCCCAATCAATTTGCTACATTCTCCGAACTGGATGCTGCGGCTAAAACGCGTCGAGATCTCGGGCTTTAAGTCCTTCTACGAAAAGGTCGATCTGGCGTTTCCGGGGTCCGTGACGGCCGTGGTCGGGCCGAACGGGTGCGGAAAGTCCAACATCAGCGACGCCGTCGCCTGGGCTCTGGGCGAGCAGAGCGCCAAGGTCCTGCGCGGCGAGAAGATGGACGACGTCATCTTCAACGGCTCCTCGAAGCGGCGGCCGCTCGGCATGGCCGAGGTGGTCCTGACGCTCTCCGCCACGAACGGCGACACCGAGAGAGGCGAGGACGGGACCCTGCGGGTCGGCCGGCGCGTCTACCGCGACGGCGAGGGCGAGTACTTCCTCAACGACAAGCAGGTCCGCCTGCGGGACATCCAGGACCAGCTGCTCGGCACCGGTCTCGGGGTGCGGGCCTACTCGGTCATCGAGCAGGGCCGCATCGACCAGGTGCTCTCCACCAAGCCCCAGGACCGCCGGCGCCTGATCGAGGAGGCCGCCGGGATCACCCGATACAAGCTCAAGAAGCGCCTCGCCGAGGGGAAGCTCGAGGAGACGCGCGGCAACCTGCTCCGCCTCTCCGACATCATCTCCGAGATCGAGAAGAACGTCGCGAACCTCCGCCGCCAGGCCTCGCGCGCCGCCCGCTACAAGGAGCAGTCCGAGGCGCTCCGCGGCAAGAGGGCGTCGATGATGCGCGCCCGCGCGGACCAGCTCGCCGAGTCGCTGCGCGCGGCCGAGTCTCTCCGGGAGGAGCGCCGCGGACGTGAGGCGGAGGCGGCGGCCGCGCTCGCCCGCGCGGAAGCGGCGCTGACGGCGGCCCGGGTCGAAGCGTCGGAAGCGGCGAACGCGCGCGACGCGCTCCGCGAGGAGCTCGCGGCGCTCGAGTCGGCGATTGCGCGCGACGACGCCCTCCAGGAGTCCAACCGCCGCGCCACGATCGACCTGGCGGCGCGCCGCGCCGCGCTCGAGCGCGAGGGCAGGGACTTCGCCGCGGAGCAGGCGCGCGCCCAGCGGGAGCTCGCCGAGCTCGAGGAGCGGCTCTCGCGCAGCGTGGCCGACGCGCGCGCGAAGTCGCTCGCCCGCGAGGAGGCGGACCGCAGGGCCGCCGAGGCGGCGGCGCTCTGCGCGGCCCTGGATCAGGAGCTCGAGCAGACGCGCGACCGCGCGCTCACGGCCGCTGGAGAGCGCGTCGCGAGCCGCAATGCCCGGCACGAGATCGACCTCGCGGCCGAGCGCGTCGCCGCCTCGCTCGCGAGGCTGGGCGAGGCCGCCCAGAAGGCGGCCGAACAGCTCGCGCAGCGGGAGGCCGACGCGGCCGAGGCCGAGTCCGAGGCGGCTCGGCTCGGAGAAGCCGCCGACGAGGCCACCCGCCGCGTGCGCGCCGCCGAGGCGGACCTCGCCGCGCTCGCCGAGGAGCTGTCGCGCGCGGAGGCGGCGCGCGAGGCCGCGAGGGAGTCTTCGGGATCCCTCGAGCACCGGCTCGCGGCGCTCGTCGAGCTGCTGCGGGCGCGCGACGTCTCCGTCAACGCCGTGCGCGACGCGATCCGCGGCGCGGGCCTGTCCGAGCGCGGCGCGCTCTCGGAGCGCATTCGCCCGCGATCCGGCTGGGAGATCGCGGTGGGGCTCGTGCTCGGGCGCGACGCCGATGCGCTGCTCGCATCGGGCAGCGTCGCGCGGGCGGTCGACGCCCTGCGTCCGCTCTCGGCGGGACGCGTCGTTCGGGACGACTGGCGCAAGGACGCGGTCGTGTCGCCGCCGGCGGGCGCCCTCGGATGGGACGCCGTGCTCGAGGGCTTCGGGCAGCTCTCCATCGCCGAGCGCGCCGCGCTTCCCGGCGCCGCCTTCGTCGAGACGCTCGAGGACGCGCTCGCGCTCTCCGAGGGGCATCCCTCGGGATCGTTCGTCACCCGCGCGGGCGAGGTCGTCCGGGGCCCGGTCGTCCGCGTCGCGAGCGCCTCCGCTCCCGGCGCGGGGCTGTTCGCGCAGCGCCGCGAGGAGGAGGACCTCCGCGCCCGCCTCGAGAAGGCCCGGCGAGGACTGGCCGACGCCGAGGCGAGCCTCGAGCGGCTGCGAATTGACCGTCAGCGCCGCGAGGCCGCCCTGCCTCCCCTGCGCGACCGCGAGCGCGAGGCCCAGGGCGCCCGCCTCGCGTTTTCGGCGCGGCTCGAGGAGCGCCGGTCCGAACGGGACCGTCTCCGCCGCGAGGCCGACACGGCCGCCGAGGAGCAGCGGGCGCTCGCCGAGCAGGTCGCCGGCTTCGACTCGGGCCGGAGGTCGGTCGAGGAGCAGGAGCGCGTCCACGCCGAGGAGGAGCGGATCGCGCACGAGCGCGTCGCCACGCTTTCCGCCTCGCTCTCCGAGGCCCGGTCGCTCGCGATGGGCGCGGCGGAAGAGCTCGCCCACCGCCGGACGGAGGCCGAGGTGTCGGCCGAGCGGCGCCGGGCCATGGAGACCGCGCGGGACGGGCTTCGCGAGGCGCAGACCACACTCGAGCGGCGGCTGGCCGAGGCGGGCGAGGAGGAGAGCCGCATCCGCGCCCGCGGCGCCGAGCTCGCCCAGGAGGAGCAGGACGCGCGGCTGCGCCAGAAGGAGAACGTCGCGGCGCGGGAGGTCAAGGCCGCCGCGCACGGGACGCTGCTCGAGTCGGCACGGGTCGCCGCGGCGGCGGTCGAGTCGGCCGAGGCGCAGGCGCGCCTGGACCGCTCGGCGCTGGATGCGGCACGCGAGAGCCGTTTCGAGGCGGAGGTCGCGGCGACGCGCGTGGCCTCGGACCTGGAGCACCTGCACGCCCAGGCGCGCGAGGAGTTCGGAGCCGGCCCCGAGACGCTGACTCCGCCCGCGGACGCCTCGCCAGAGGGACTCGCGGCGCTCGAGACGGAGGTCGCCGAGCTGACCGCCTCGATCGAGCGTCTGGGTCCCGTCAACGTCCTCGCGTACGAGGAGCACAAGGAGATGTCGGAGCGGCTCACGTTCCTCACCGCTCAGCGTGACGATCTCCTGCGCTCGATCGCCGAGCTCCAGGAGTCGATCCGCAAGATCAACGCGACCTCCTCGGAGCGCTTCGCCGAGGCCTTCCACGCGATCAACGAGAACTTCAAGCAGATGTTCGAGCGGCTGTTCCAGGGCGGGTCGGCCGAGATGAAGCTGCTCGACGAGGGCGACCTGCTCGAGTCAGGGATCGAGATCGACGCCCATCCTCCGGGCAAGCGGAACCAGTCGATCCTGCTCCTCTCGGGCGGCGAGAAGGCGCTGACGGCGATCGCGCTTCTGATGGGCATCTTTCGGTTCAAACCATCGCCCTTCTGCATCCTCGACGAGGTCGACGCGCCGCTCGACGAGGCCAACATCGACCGCTTCACCCGTCTCCTGCGCGACATGACGGAGGAGACGCAGTTCATCGCGATCACGCACAATAAGCGCACGATGGAGACCGCCGACGTCATGTACGGCGTCACGATGGAGGAGCCCGGCTGCTCCAAGATCGTGTCGGTCCGGTTCGACTAGCCCGGAGGCGTTCGGTTTCCTCCGCCCGACGGCTCGCGTTTGACGGGCCGACCGCCTTTCCGTAAGATCCGCCCTCCCGAGCCGATGTAGCTCAGTCGGTAGAGCAGCGGTTTCGTAAACCGCAGGTCACCGGTTCAAGTCCGGTCATCGGCTCCAAACCGCCTTTTGGCCAGGAATTCGGGTTCGCGGTTCTTCAAGACCTTGGATAGAATCAAGTCCGCGTTGCCAAACCAACAGCCGGCGTATCCTTTGAGTCCGAGCGTGCGTCCCGACTTCGAGCGTGGGGAAGATCGGCCGGAATTCCTGCACGCCGCGACCTCGGACCATCCTCACCGCAACCGAGCGCAGTGGATCCTCCGAGAGCACCCTGAGGTCCGCGCGCACATCGGCACCAACGCCGCCACGTTCTGGATCATCCTCGGCATCGTGGTGCTGCAGGTCGTCCTGGCGGCGGCGGTCGCGCATGCGCCGTGGTGGGTGATCCTCCTGGTCGCCGCCCTCCCGGGAGCGACCGCGAACCACGCGCTCTGGGTGGCGATCCACGAATGCACGCACAACCTGGTCTTCCGCTCGCGCTCCGGGAATCACTTCGCCGGCATCGTCGCGAACCTTCCCCACGTCGTGCCGAGCTCCGTGCTCTTCGGCCGGTATCACTCGCGTCACCACACGTACCTCGGGGTCTACGAGCTCGACGCCGACCTCCCCTACCGGTGGGAGGCGCGGATCGTCGGTACCTCGCCGTGGCGCAAGGCGATCTGGCTCTTCTTCACGCCGATCATGCAGTCGCTGCGGCCCGCGCGCCTTCGTGAGATCAAGCCGATCGACCACTGGGTCGTGATCAACTTCGCGGTGCAGATCCTCTTCAACCTCGGCGTGTGGTTCCTCCTCGGGCCCGGGGCGCTCTGGTACCTCTTCGCCTCCTTCTTCATGAGCATCGGCCTGCACCCGCTCGGCGCGCGCTGGGTCCAGGAGCACTACGTGTTCTTCCCCGGCCAGTCGACGTCCAGCTACTACGGGGTCGCGAACCACCTGGCGATGAACATCGGCTACCACAACGAGCATCACGACTTTCCGTCCGTGCCATGGAATCGGCTGCCCGCGCTGCGCAAGGCGGCGCCCGAGGCCTACGATTCCCTGCAGAGCCACCGCTCGTACACGCGGGTCCTCGTCCAGTTCCTCTTCGATCCGGAGATCTCGCTCTTCTCCAGGCAGGTCCGCCCGAGGCCCGGCCAGGTCCGCGTGGACGACGAGACCAACCACGACGTCCAGCTGATACAGACCCCCGCCGCCGAGATCTCCACTCCCCCGGTCGCGCCCGCCCCGACGTACTAGCCGGGAACCTCCCCCCGTCACCGGGTTCTCCTCTTCTCAGGAGGACCCGAACATGTTCGACGACGCGCTCCTGGAGTCCCGGAAGACTCGCGCCCCGAGCGCGAGGCGCCTCAGCCTGCCGGTCGCCCTGGGGCTGCACGCGGCCGTGATCGGAGCCTTCGTGGGCGCCTCGGCCTGGTTCCCGGGCGAGCCTCCGGAGCCGGCCGAGAAGGCGGTCGTGCCGATCGTGTTCGTTCCGCGGCGGGGTCCGGACTCTGCGGGCGGCGGCGCGGTCCAACAACAGACGCTCGGCTCGGGGCTTCACATCAACCGTCGGCCGGTCCAACCGGACCTGTCACGGATCGAGCCGTTGCCGACGACTACGGCCGCCGAGACGACGCAGAGCACCGGCGAGCCCACCGAATTCCAGGACGACGGCGCCGGGCCGGCCGACGGTACAAAGGGAGACGGCGCCACCGGGCCCGGCGGTCCGGGCAGCCCTGGGAACGGCGACCGAGGCGATGGCGACGAGATCCTCCCCGTCGGCGGCGACGTGCGCGCGCCGATCCTGCTCGAACGCCTCGAGCCCGACTATCCGGAGGCGGCGCGCCGCGCGCGGCTGCAGGGCACCGTCATTCTCGAGGCGACCATCACGACGTCGGGCGAGGTCCAGCAGGTTCGCGTCCTGAAGTCCGTGAATCCGCTGCTCGACGAGGCCGCGGTCCGCGCGGTCCGCGTCTGGAGGTACCGGCCGGCGACGCTCGACGGCCGCACGGTGCCGGTCTACCTCACCGTGACGGTGCGCTTTGGCACCGACGGCTGAGCGGTACGGGAATCGTGCGGGCTCACGCTCGAGGAGTCGAAACCCGATCAGGGAAACAGCTGCGCCTGGATGATGAACGACTGATCGTTGGCCGGTCCGACGATGCCGCGCTGGCGGTGCGTGCGCGAGTAATCGAACGTGAGCTTCAGGCTGTGCCGGCGGAAATAGTAGTTGGTGACGGCGGATACGATCGAGACGCTGTCGCTAGTGGTGTTGCGGTTGTAGTCCACGAACGAGTAGCGGGTCGCCACGTCGAGCTTGCAGGGCAGGACGAAGTAGCCGGCCTGGCCGTAGAAGCCGTAGGAGAAGAGCTCGACGCGGCTGTCCTTCCCGAGCGCCTGCCCCACGTAATACTCGCCCTGAACCGAGAGGCCGCGCCACTTGAACTGTCCCTCGAGCCCGCCCGACTGGATCGAGATCTCCTCGCCCATGGTGAAGAGCTTGGCGCCGCGGCCGAGCCACCCCGCGCTCCCGGCATAGTTGAGCGGCAATGCGTCGAAGTCCGTGTCGCTGGTCTTCTTGAGGGTGTTGTGGAACCCGGCGGCGCCGAACGAGAGGGCCGGGTCCTTGTGGTTTTGGACGTCGGGCTCTCCCTGGCCCATCTCGCCGATGGGATTCCAGACCAGCCGTAGCATCGGCATCACGTGCTCCGACGGGCGCACCGTGTTCTGCCCCTCGCCGCCGAAGACGCCGGCCTGGTAGGCGAACTGGTTCTTGAGGAAGTTGCCCGCGAGCATCACGCCGATGTCGCGGCTGGGCTTGAAGGAGTCCGTCGCGAGCGCGCGCTCCGGGAACTGGATCACGCCGTCGTTGTAGAGCTCGTCGCGCGAGAACGGCGTCTTGTACTGGCCGCCCTGGACCGAGATCGCGTCGGAGAACTTCCAGTTCAGCCAGGCGTCGTCCAGGTAGCGGTTCGCCGCCGTGCTCTCGAACGCAGCCTGGAAGCGCCAGGTCAGGCGCGGGTCGAGCGCGAAACCGGACAGGAAGAGCTTGAAGCGCCTCACGCGGAACTCGGCCGCGTCCGGTGTCGTGCCCGTCTGGTCGAAGTCGAAGTCGCTGAACCGGACCTGCAGGTTGAATCCCAGGCTCGCCTCGAAGAGGTTGTCGGGCGAGCGGAAGACCATGCCGCGGCCCTCCACGTACTGGATCGCGGGTTTCGCGGGTGGAGTGTCGGAGGAAACCTGCTGGGCGGAGGCGGCGCGGCTCAGGAGCATTCCGGCGGCGACGAGAAGAAAGGCCACGAAACGTTTCATGCGATCGTCTCCATTTTGCGGCGGATCATAGCAAGTCGATCCGTATTGAATCGTATATACTCGCCCGCCTCATGGCGAAGCTCCCATCCGAGTCGCTCACTCCCGCCGAGGCCGGCCGGGCCCTCGGCGTCAGCTACCCGACGGTCAAGCAGTGGATCTATCGCAAGAGGATCCGCTCGGTGCGGACGCCCGGGGGCCACCACCGCATCCCCCGCTCCGAGATCGCCCGGCTCAGCGCCTCCGGGGCGCTGCGCTCGGCGGAGCCCGGGGCCAGCCCGCTCGATGCGATCAGCGGCCGCAACAAGCTTGCCGGCGTCGTGAAGCGAATCCGCGTGTCGGGCCTTCTCGCGGAGGTCGCCATCGACGTGGGAGGTCAGACGCTCACCTCCATCATTACCGCGACGGCGGCCCGGGAGCTCCGGCTGAAGCCCGGCTCGCCCGCCATCGCGCTCATCAAGGCCACGGAGGTGATGGTAATCCGTGCTTAGGAAAGCTATGGCGATCCTGCTCCCGTTGACGGCTTCTCTCGGGCTCGCTTCGGGTCTGGCCGCGGCTCCGGAGCCCGTGAAACTCCTCGTCTTCGCGGCCGCCAGCCTGACGGAGTCTCTCCAGGCGCTCGGAAGCCGGTTCACCGCCGGCGGCGGGGCGGAGGTCGAGTTCTCCTTCGCCGGCTCGAACGACCTCGCGCGCCAGATCCGGGCGGGCGCGCCGGCGGACGTCTTCTTCTCGGCGGACGTCGCCAAGATGGATCAGGTCGAGAAGGCCGGCATGGTCGAGGCCGCCGATCGCGTCGACCTGCTCTCGAACCTGCTCGTCGTCGTCGTCCCGTCGAGCTCGACCGCCGCCGTCAAGACACCGCAGGACCTCGCGGCCCTGCCGAGGATCGCCGTGGCGGACCCGGCGGCGGTCCCGGCCGGCGTCTACGCGAAGCAGTGGCTGGAGGGCCTCGGCGTCTGGTCGCAGATCCAGCCGAAGGTCGTGCCTACTCTCGACGTGCGCGCGGCGCTCGCCGCGGTCGAGAGCGAGGCGGTGCCCGCGGGCGTCGTCTACCGCACCGACGCGGCGTTCGCGAAGAAGGCGAAGGTCGCCTTCGAGGTCGCCGACGGCCCGAAGATCACCTACGTCGTCGCCCCGATCGCCGGCTCGAAGAACCGCGCCGGGGCCGAGGCGTTCGTGAAGTTCCTCCGGGGCGCCGCCGGCAAGGCCGAGTTCGAGAAGCGCGGGTTCCTCGTCCCCGCGCCCAAGTAGGTGGAGATCTCCGACGGCTCGATCCTGCTGCTGACGCTGCGGGTCGCGGTGGTCTCGACGCTCGTCATCCTGCCGGTCGCCGTCGGGGTGGCGTGGCTCCTGGCGCGGCGGGCCGGGCCCGGCCGCACCTTCGCCGAGACGATCCTCAGCCTCCCGCTGGTGCTGCCGCCGACAGCGGTGGGGCTGCTGCTGCTCGAGGCGCTCCGCCGGTCCGGACCGCTCGGACGCCTGCTCGACCGCGTCGGCATCGAGCTGCTCTTCACCTGGAAGGCAGTCGTCCTCGCGACGGCGGTGATGTCGTTCCCGCTGCTCGTCCGGCCGGTGCGCGCCGCATTCGAGGAGGTCGACCCGCGCCTGCTGGCGATGGCCCGCTCGCTGGGGAGCACCCCGTTCGAGGCGTTCCGCAAGGTCGCGCTGCCGCTCTCGTGGCGCGGCATCCTGGCGGGCACGCTGCTCGCGTTCTCGCGCGCGCTCGGGGAGTTCGGCGCGACGATCCTGATCGCCGGGAACATCCCGGGCCGAACCCAGACGCTCGCGCTCGCGATCTTCCAGCGCACGCAGATCGGAGAGGACGACTCCGCGCTCCGGCTCGTGGGCGTGACCGTGGTCCTCGCCTTCGTCACGGTCTGGACGACCGAGGTCATCACGCGGCGGAAGGCGGCGCGGACGCGCGAAGGTCCCGCGTGATCGAGCTCGACCTGACGCTGCCCCTCGCCCGCTTCACCCTGCGGGTCATGCGGCGACTGTCGGGACACGCCGTGGCGGTCCTGGGCCCGTCGGGCTCGGGCAAGACGTCTCTTCTCGAGTCGATTGCCGGCCTCCGCGCGGGCGCCAGGGGACGGATCGCGATCGACGGCGAGGTCCTCCTCGACACCCGTGCCCTCCTCTTCGTTCCGCCCGAGCGGCGCCGGCTCGGCTACGTCCCGCAGGACGCGCTTCTCTTCCCGCACCTGACCGTCGAGCGCAACGTCCGCTACGGATCGCCCGGCGGCGAGGGCGCGGAGGAGGTCGGCCGGCTCTTCCGGGAGGCCGTCTCGATCCTGGAGATCGATCGCCTGCTCGCGCGGTTCCCGTCCACGCTGTCGGGCGGCGAGCGCCAGCGCGTGGCCCTCGCGCGCGCGATCGCCGCGCGGCCGCGCCTGCTGCTGCTCGACGAGCCGCTCGCCGCGGTGGACGTCGCGCTGAAGGGTCGCATCCTCCCCTACCTCCTCCGAATCCGCGACGAGCTGCACATTCCGTTTCTCTACGTCACGCACAACGCCGGCGAGGCCCGCGCGGTCGCGGAGGAGGCCGTGGTGATCCGAGAGGGAGCGGTCGTGTTCGCGGGCGCGCCCGAACAGGCCCTCGAGTGGATCTCCCAGGGGGATCCCGAGGCCCGCTTCGACAACATCCTGGCGGGAAGCCTCGAGACAACGGTCTCCGACGGGGGCGGCTTCCGCGGGATCGGAGTGCTCCGCGTGGGGGAGGCGCGTCTCGTCGTTCCCACCGAGGATGCCGACCCGGCCTCCTCCCGCGCCGTGTTCGCGGTCTCTCCCGAGGACGTGCTCGTCTCGAACCGGCCGCTCGTGGGGATCTCCGCGCGCAACGTCCTGCCCGGCGCCGTCGTCGCGCTCGAGATCGGCGAGGCGAGCGGCTGGGCGCGGATCCGGGCGCAGGGCATCGAGTGGAACGCGCTCGTCACGAAGGAGGCGGTGCGCGAGCTCGAGCTCGCGCCGGGACGGCCCGCATGGATCGCCGTCAAGACGCACGTCTTCCGGCGGCTGCGCTGAGAGGCTCGTCCTCCGAATCCTTCGTCCCGTCCGCGGAGCCTTGCGCGCGCTCGATCGCCTCTCTACCGTGAGCCCGCACGGTTCGGAGGAGCCCGCAGATGATCGCGATCGTTCCGGCACTCCTTGGCGTCCTCGCTCTGACGGTCGGGGACGGCGGAAGCGTCCACGCGCCGTCGCCGGCATCCTTGTCGGTGAAGCCCGCCCCTGAGCCGTGCGCGAGCCCGGAGCACCATCAGTTCGATTTCTGGCAGGGCGACTGGGAGGTCCGTGAGGCCGGGAAGGTCGCAGGCACGAACCGGATCAGTCGCGTCCTCGGAGGATGCGCGCTCCGGGAGGAATGGGCCGGCGCGGACGGCGGCAAGGGCACGAGCCTGAACGTCTATGACTCCGCGCTCCGCCGCTGGCACCAGACCTGGGTCGACGACAAGGGTCTCGTGCTGCTGCTCGAGGGCGAATGGCGCGGCGGACGGATGGTGCTCGAGGGCGAGCGTCCAACGCTGGCGGCCGAAGGGGCGAGCAGGACCACGCGCGAGCGGATCTCCTGGACGCCGCAGAACGGCGGACGCGTGCGCCAGCTTTGGGAGAGCTCGAGCGACGCCGGAAAGACCTGGCAGGTCGTCTTCGACGGGATCTACGCGCCGAAGAAGTCGTAGGCCTCAAAACCCCCTCTCCCCCGCCGGGAGAGGGGGTTAGAGGCTCGCCAGCCACTTCTCGATCGCCGCCCGCTCGTCGGGAGCCTTGATCCGCTTCATGACGCCCTCGCGATGCGAGGCGATCGTCTCGGCCCGGTCGAACGGGAGCCGCTCGTACATCTTGCCGCCCGGCTCGTGGCAGGGCGCGCAATGGCTCACGAGGATCGGCCGGATGGTGGCCGCGAACTGGGCGTCGGGCGACGCCTGCAAGGAAACGTCGTCGCGTGCCGCTTCCGGCGCTGCCGTCGGGGTCTTCGTCGGATCGGACTGAGCCGCGGCGGACGCAGCCTGCAGGAAGTCGGGCTGCGAGGTGGACGGATCGGACTGAGCCCGGGCGCCCGCGGCGCGGCCCGTGGGCGAGCCTCCGTGCCCGGACGCGAGCCAGACCACCAGGAGAACCGGCGCGGCGAACAGGAGCCGCGGTCTCATCGCGCCATCATTGTGCCGCGAGGCGGCCTTTCTCTGTCCGGAATTCGCAAAGAAATCGGGCGCGCCGGGACGAATCCCGCTCATGGGCGGCGCCCGGGGAGCAGTTGTCCCTGGAATCGTCCCTTTCGTCCCGGTTCGCCATGGCCGCGTCCCGCCCTCCGCGCCATCGTTCCGGTTTTTGAACATTTCGTCCGGATTCTTGAGCCGAAAGGATCCGGCATCTTTTCGTAACTCCTTGCGTTCGCTTACGTATCACGCTGCGGATTTTGAAAAAAATCCGAGGGAGGTAGGGGATGAAAATCCGAACACTGATCGTGGACGACGAGCCCCTGGCGCGCGAATGGGTCCGCAACGGCCTCCAAGAAGAATCCAATAAAGACGTCGAGATCGTGGGTGAGTGCGGCGACGGCTTCGAGGCCGTCAAGGCGGTCACCGAGTTGAAGCCCGACCTCATGATCCTCGACGTCCAGATGCCCGGCCTCGACGGATTCGGCGTCCTCGCGGCGCTCGAGCCCTCGGACCTCCCCGCGGTGATCTTCGTGACCGCGTTCGACCGCTACGCGCTGAAGGCGTTCGAGGCGCACGCCGTCGACTACCTGATGAAGCCGTTCTCGCCGGAGCGCCTCCACGACGCCGTCGAGAGAGCCCGCGCCGAGGTCGACCGCACGTCCCAGCGCGACCTGAAGGCGGCGCTCCACGCGCTGCTCGACGACATCCAGAAGGAGCGCGCGTTCCCCGAGTGGCTGCTCATCAAGAAGGAAGATCGCAGCGTCTTCCTGCGCGTGGCGGACATCGACTGGATCGAATCCTCGCGCAACAACGTGCGCCTGCACGTCGGCAAGGAGATCTACGTCTTCCACGAGACCACGTCGGGGATCGAGGCGAAGCTCGACCCGAAGAAGTTCTTCCGCATTCACCGTTCCACCATCGTGAACATCGAGAAGATCAAGGAGATGCACCCGTGGTTCAACGGCGATTACGCCGTGAGCTTGAAGGACGGGACCAAGCTGACCCTCTCGAGCACCTACCGCGAGCGGCTCAAGGAATTCCGGCGGCTAGCCGTGTAGCCGAGTGAGCACGACGGCCTTGCGCGCGAGCGCGTGGCGAGTCGCCGGGGCGACGCCGACGGACCGAATCCGGAGGCGGCGCCACGTCCGGGAGATCTTCTTCCTCTGGACCGGCGTCGGGTTCTTCTTCGCCGCGCAGCGCTACCTGCGCGCCCCGTCGCTGCAGCAGCCGGTCGAAGACGTCTGGTGGAAGTCCCTCGTGGGGAGCCTCCTGACGGCGTACATCTGGGCGGCGCTGACGCCCGCCGTGATGGCGGCGGCGCGCCGGCTCCGCCCACGCCGGGGGACGGTGCTCCGGAGCGTGCCGCTCCTGATCCTCGCGGGCGCCGCGGCGGCCCTCGTTCATCTCACGGCCACCAACGTCTTCTGGCATGCCGTCGACCCGAGGCCGCGCTCCGGGGACTTCGCGGCGATGTTCCTGGCAACCCTGGCCTTCGGCGGCGCGGCGCGCCTGGCGACCTTCTTTGGCCTGGTCGGCGTGACCTGGGGCATCGACGACTACCGTACGTACCGCGAGAAGGCGCTCGAGACCTCCGAGCTCGAGCGCGAGCTCGTGCAGACGCAGCTCGAGGCGCTGAAGCTGCGGCTCCACCCGCCGTTTCTCTTCAACGCTCTGGCGGCCATCCTGCCCCTCATCCGGACGGAGCCCCGCGCGGCCGCGCGCACGGTGGTCCAGCTCGGCGACATCCTCCGTCTCGCGCTCCACAACGACGCGACCGGCCTCGTTCCGCTCAAGACGGAGCTCGAGTACATCCGCCTCTACCTCCAGATCGAGCAGACCAGGCTGCGCGACCGGCTCGAGGTCAGCTTCGCGATCGATCCCGGCGCGCTCGAGGCGGCGGTGCCGAACCTCATCCTCCTCCCCCTGATCGAGAGCGCGATCGCCAACGGCGTCTCCGTGCGGCCGGGCAAGGCCCGCATCACCATCCAGGCGTGGCCGGATTCGGACGAGCTGCGCGTCGCCGTGCACGAGAGCGCGGCCGACGCGACGGAGCCTCCCGTCCCCGTCGACCTCGACGACTCGTTCGTGCGGAAGACCAAGCTGCGCCTCGAGCTGCTCTACCCGGGGCAGCACCTCGTCGCCATGTCCGACAAGCTCGAGAAGGGCCATGAGCTGCAGCTCACGATTCCCCTCGCTTCCTCGCGAGCGGCAAGAGTCCCGGTGCAGGGCGTCGCATGAGCACCGAAGCGCGAATTCCAATGGACGCCGGGATTCTCGAGGCCCCCGTGCTCGACGGCCGCCGCCCGCTACGGCAGCGGATGCTGCTCCGGATGCAGACCGTCTGGAAGTGGCGGACGCTCCTCTGGGTGCTTGCCGCCTGGACCCTCGTCGGCTTCTTCCGCGCGGCCGACCGCTATTTCAGCGATCCCTTCCAGCGCCAGCGCCTCGAGTTCGGGTTGTGGGAGGCGCTCGCCCAGAGCCTCCTCGCCTCCTACATCTGGGCGGCCATGACCCCGGCCGTCGTCGTCCTGGCGAAACACTCGCTCCCGACGCGGGCGAACTGGGCGGCTCCGCTCTCCCGGCTGCTCGCGGTGGGCCTCGCGCTCCCCGTCATCCACTGCGCGGCGTACCAGCTGCTCTACCCGCTCCTGATGGGGTTCCCGTGCATCGTTCCGGTGCAGCTCGGCGCGGTGAGGCGGCTCCTGCCGGTCGCGTTCCCGACGCACTTCGTGACTTACTGCGCGATCGTCGGCGCGACCTGGACGATCCTCTACTCGCGACTCTCGCGCGAGCGGGAGCTGCGGACGTCGCAGATGAAGACGCGCGTGGCGACGGCGAGGCTCGAGGCGCTGAAGATGCAGCTGCATCCGCACTTCCTCTTCAACACGCTGAACAGCATCCTCCCGCTCGTCTTCCGCGATCGCGACGCCGCCGCGCGAACGGTCGTCCGCCTCGGCGACCTGCTCCGCCTCTCGCTCCAGAACGAGGCGAGCGATCTCATTCCTCTGCGCAAGGAGCTCGAGGTGCTGCAGGTCTACCTGGAGATCCAGGAGACCCGGTTCCAGGACCGCCTGACCGTGCGGCTGGACGTCGAGCGCGAGGCCGAGGAGGCGCTCGTCCCCAACCTGATCCTGCAGCCGCTGGTCGAGAACGCGATCAAGCACGGCATCGCGGCGAGGCCGGGCGCGGGGCGCGTCGAGGTCCTCGCGCGGCGGGACGGCGCGCGCCTCCTCCTGCGCGTCCGCGACGACGGGCCCGGCCCGTCCGAGGCCCCGCCGCGGACCAGCCCGAGGCGGGAGGGCGGCGTCGGCCTGCGCAACACGCGCGACCGGCTCGAGCTCCTCTACGCGAACGACCACGACTTCACGTTCGAGGGCGCGCCCGGCCGGGGCTGCGAGGTCACGCTGAGCTTTCCGCTGGCGTATCCCAAGCCGGCCTCCTCGTCGGCGGCCGCCGCGAACGGCGGCGCCGGCGTGGCCGCGCTCCGCCGCGCAGCGGTTCTCTCCGTCGCCCTCGCGCTCGGGCTGTTCGCGTCGCCCTCGGCGGCCGACGCCCGGCCGCGCGCCGCGTACGCCCAGGCGATCGCGAAGTCGCGCGCCATGCTCGACGAGGTCCTCCAGCTGTACCCCGGCACCGCCGTCGCGGTCGCGGTCGGCGACGACATCGTGTGGTCGACGGCCTTCGGCTTCGCCGACGTGGACCGGCAGCGGCCGGTCTCCCGCTCGACCCAGTTCCGCATCTACGAGGCGGCGATGCCGCTGACCGCGACCGTCATGGCGCGCCTCGCGGAGGAGGGCCGCATCGACCTCGATGCGCCCATCCAGCGTTACCTGCCGGACGCCGGCGAGAGCGCGCTCCCGGTGACGCTGCGCGCCCTCGCGGCGCACCTCGGCGGCGTCCGCGACCTCGCCGAGGACGAGGAGGTTCCGGGGACCTGCTCCGGGGCTCGCGACGCCCTGCGGGCGCTGGGCGGCGGGAACCCGTTCGTCCGCCCGGCCGGGCTGGCGCTCTCCGTCTCGCGCTACGGCTACATGATGCTGTCGGCCGCGCTCGAGGCCGCCACCGGAGAGCGGTTCGCGGACCTCCTGAACGAGACGATCGCCGGCCCGACGGGCATGACCTCGACGCTCATCGACGACCCGCGGCGGTACCTGCCGGGACGCACCCAGTTCTACGAGCGGGGGTTCCTCGGCCTCCTCCGCTCGGCGCGCACGGTGGACACGAGCTGCCGCTCCGGAGCGGGGGGTCTGGTCTCCACGACCGAGGACCTCGTCCGCTTCGCCTCCGCGCTGCTGCGGGGCGAGATCGTCCGCCGCGAGACGCTCGAGACGATGTTCACGCCTCAGAAGACGCGCGCCGGCCAGCGGACCGGCTACGGCCTGGGCTGGTACGTCGAGACCGACGCGCGCGGCCGCCGCTACGTCTGGCACGACGGGCGCGGTGTCGGTGGACGCGCCGCGATCGTCGTCGTTCCGCACGCGCGCCTCGTGACCGTCATGCTCTCCAACATCGAGGGCGAGCGGCTCGACGAGCACGCGCGGCGCATCGCCGCGTTCTTCCTCGAGGCCGAGGACGCGTCGACGCGCGACATCCTCCGCGCCCAGTCGCCCGCGAACGCCGCGCCGCCGTTCGCCTACTCCACGCCTCCCGCGCCCGGCGAGTAGCGCGCCGCCCGGCGAACCGCGGTTTCTCTTCGCCGCTGTATCATCGGCGGGAGATCGATCCGTTGAGCCGCTCCGTCTCCCGCTCCGAACCCTCCGAGACTGTCTGGCTCGCCAAGCGGAGTCTTCTCCTGTGCGGCGCGATCTCGCTCGTCATGTACTGGCCGATCCTGCTCGGCAGGGTGCCGTTTCCCGCGAAGCTGGTCACGCAATTCCCGCCCTGGGACTCGGTCCGGCCGGTCACACCGAACCCGCCGCCGATCGGGACACCCCACGCCGAGATGGGCGACCTCGTCACGGAGCTCTATCCCTGGAAGGCCTACACGCGCCGAGCCATCACCTCGGGCACGTTCCCGCTCTGGAACCCCAACCTCCTTCTCGGCGCGCCGTTCCTCGGCGACATGCAGACGGGGCTGTTCTATCCGCTGAACTGGATCTACTTCGTCCTCCCTACTCCGCTCGCGTGGTCGCTCTCCGTCCTCCTTCGCACGGTGCTCGCGGGGATCCTCGCGACACTGCTGGCGAGCCGCCTCGGAGCCACGCGGACGAGCTCCCTCCTGGCCGGCGTGATCTTCGCTTTCTGCGGCTGGGTCACGGCGTTCCAGACGCGCCCCCACCTCGACACCTCCCTCTGGCTGCCGCTCGTTCTCCTGAGCATCGATCGCCTGCAGCGAAGGCCCGCCGGCTCCTCGGTCGCGCTCGCGGGCGCCGCGTTCGCGCTCCCGGTCCTGGCCGGACAGCCGGAGAACGCGGCGCACGTGACGCTGGTCGCCCTCCTCTTCTTCCTCTTCCGCCTCGGCTGGCCTCCCGGACGAGAGACGACACGGCTGCGTTTTACCGGCCTCTTCGCCGCCGCGGGAATGCTCGGCGTGGCCCTCGCCGCGATCCAGATCCTTCCGGGCCTCGAGTTCATCTCACAGCTCGAGCGCAGCCTTACGATGCCGTGGGGCCCCAAGCCGCTGCGCGAGATCGCGGCGTTTCTCTCCCGTGATCTGTATTCGAATCCCAACTCCGCCGGCGTCGTAGTCCCGGAGAGCGCGGCGTACGCGGGAATGCTCACCCTGCTGCTGGCGCCGCTGGCCTGGATGCATTCCAACCGGCGAGACGTTCTCTTCTTCGCCGTGCTCCTGATCTGCGCCCTTTCGGTCGTCTATGGAACGGGGCCCGTCTACTGGCTCTCTCTGCACACGCCGATCCTCCAGGGCATCCCCAACGGGCGCCTCCTCGTCGTGGCCGACCTGTGCCTCGCGGTCCTCGCCGCGCTGGCGCTCTCGGCCCTCGAGTCGCGGCGGCAAGCCGCGCGAAACGAGGAGTCGGAGCCGCGAGACCCGGGACGGTCCGGGCTCTCGTGGTGGACGCTCCCGACGGCCGCCCTCGCGATCTGTGTCGCGGGCGTGGGGCTCGTCCTCCAGTTCGCAAAACCCGAGCTGAGAGGGGGCGGACCGGGCAACTGGACGTGGCTCCGCTCGCCGATCTCGTCGGCGGTGGTGCTGGCCGCCGCCGCAGCAATGATGGCGCTCTCGGGGGCTCGCCGCCTCTCCCGCCACCGCTTCGCCCAGCTCGCGCTCGCCTTCTGCGCCGCCGACCTCGCGACCGCCGGCTTCGCGTTCCTTCCCTTCTGCAAGCCCGCCGAGATCTTTCCGCCGACGGCGACATTCGACTTCCTCCGGCGCGACCCCGAGCCGCATCGCGTGGCCACCGTCGGCCGGACATGGGGATCGAGCTTCGAGTCGATGTACGGCCTCCAGTCGGCCACCGGCTACACAGTCCTGATCCGCCGCCTGACCCGATTCTTCTTCCCCCTCGGCCTCCGCGACGAAAATCCCTACCTGGTCGCGGAGGACGTGGCCGCCTCCCGGACGCGACTCCTGGACTTGGCGAACGTGAAGTACCTGGCGGCCACGACCTGGAACTCCAGCGCGGAGCTGCTCGCCGCGCACCCCGACCGCTACCGGCTGGTCTTCTCTGACGTCTCGGTCCGCGTCTTCGAGAACCTCTCGGTCCTTCCTCGCGCGTTCCTGGTCCCAGCCACAGGAGTTCGGGTCGTCACGGGGGGCGAGCGCCCCGAGCTCCTCGCGGTCCGAGAGCCCGACCTCGACCCCCGGAGGACCGTACTCTTGCCGGCGCCTCCTCCTCCCATCGGATCGGGGACGCCCGTCGAGAATCCCGGCGTGACCTCGTACTCGCAGAGCCTCAACGCGGTCGCGCTGAACGCGCGTGTCGCCGAGCCGAGCCTCCTCGTCGTCAGCCAGATGCACTACCCGGGGTGGAAGGCGATCGTCGACGGGAAGGACGCGTCGCTGCTGCGCGCGGACTACGCGTTCGTTGCGGTCGCGCTCGCCCCGGGCGCGCACGCCGTGCGGATCGTGTACGAACCCGCGAGCTTCCGGGCCGGCGCCGCGCTGTCGGTAGCTGGCCTCCTCGTCGCGATCTCCGCGTGCTTCGCTCGCCGACGAGAGACGAGCGTCGCTCCAACTCGGAACGCCGCGACGTGAGGTTTCGCGGCGGTATCATCGGCAAGAGACCCGATTGAAGCACGCCGGCAAGAGTCGTCGTCACACGGAGAGCGTGCGCGCGTGAGCGGCCCGTCTCGTCGCCTCGCCACGCCCCTCTTCCTCGCCGGCGTCACCCTCCTCTACCTCTCCTTCTCCCCCCTCTCGGAGGAAGGCATGGGCTACATCGGGGAGGAGATGACGGCGTGCCGACAGATCGAGGGGAAGCTTCTGGGCCACGGTGACGCCATCCAGTGGCCGCGAAACGGAGCCGTCGGGCTGCTCTTCCAGTGCCCCTTCATGGCCGCCGGCGACCTCGTCTTGGGCAAGTCGACGGGCGCCGAAGACCGAGGGATCGCGTTGCAGCCGGTCCTCGCCACCGCCCTCCTCGTCACTTTGATCTTCCTCTGGGGCTCGCGGCTGGCGGGGAGCCGCGCCTGGGGCTTCGTCCTGGCCCTCGCCGCGGGGTTCGCGACGCTCCTCTGGCCCTACGCCTACATCGGCCTGGAGACGACCCAGTCGCTCTTCCTTCTGCTCGCCGGATACCTCGCACTGAATCCCTCCGGATCGCGATCGTGGCCTCGCGCGATGCTCTTCGCGGTCTCCGCGGCCGTGACGATCAGCGCAAAGTCCGGGGGCGTGCTCCTCGTTCCCGCGGTTGCATACCTCACGTGGTGCTATTTCCGCGACCAGGCGATCGGACCCGGGAAGACTCCGACGCGGGCGCAGAAGGCGGCCGTAATCCTGCTCGTAGCGGCCGTATTTCTGGCGAACGCCTGGATCCGAGGCCTCGCCTGGGAACGCTTCGGCGGAACGGTGCACTTCGCCTCCTGGTGGCTCGTGCACGACCCGGTCTCGCCCGTTCTCCACTTCCTCGCATTCTTCGCATCACCCAACAAGGGACTCTTCGTCTATGCCCCCCTGACCCTTCTCGCCCTCTTCGCGATCCCGCGGGCGGCGGCAGTCGACCGGCGGGTCGCCGTCTTCGCGCTTCTGACGCTCCTCGGCTTCGCGGGCAGTCTGGTCTTCCTCGAGATGTGGGCCGACGAGACGTGGGGGCCTCGCTACCTGCACTCGGCGATCGCCCCTCTCGCCCTCTGCCTGGCCGCCTCGCGGCGGGACAGAGTACTCGGATTGCGCAAGGAAGCCCCGCTGGCCGTCGCGGTCGTCCTCGGACTGCTAGTGTCGTTCCTCGGAGCGTGCTTCTACTATGGCAGCCTCATGAACATCGCGGCGCGGACGCGGCCGCTGACGATGGAGTCGCTGCAGGGCGACCTGACGTGGAACCACATCCGCCTCAATGCGCGTCTCCTGGGGGTCTGGCTGTCACGACGGGGATCGGACGATCCGCCGCAGTATCTTCGCGCTCCTCGTCTCTGGGACTTCCGGAATCCGCAATGGCAGCAAACCTGGAACAAGGTCGACCTGCGCCCCTTCTCCGAGCCCCAGCCTCTGTTGTTGCGACTCCCTGTCTCCCCTCGCGGACGTTGGATTCGCCGCGCCCTCGGGGCGTGTGGGCTGGCCGGGATCCTCTGCCTGATCTGGGTATGGCTTACCGTCGCCCCTTCACGCGCGACGATCCCCGCGCGCACGGCACTCGAGGCATGAAAGCGCTGAGCCGGATCTGGCGCCGTGGAACCGAGCCGCCCGCCCACTCGCCCCTCCCTGCGGAGCCGACGATTGAAGCGCTCTACGACGCCATCGTTCGGCGCCTGGGGTTCGACACGCAGTATCCGGGCTGGTTCGAGGCTCTTCGCAAACTCCATCGCCATTCACGGGATCGCCGCCTCCAGGTCATTCCGGATTTCTTCTACACCTCCGTTTTTTCCCCCTCGAACCTTCCGGCGTCGGTGTGGGACGGCACGTTTCCGGACTGCGGGCGCTGGGACCTCGAGGCGCAGCGCGCGTTCCTCCGCGAGACGCCGAGCTTCGCCGCGGAGCTCTCGGCGCTGCCCTTCTCGGGCAACGAGAGCGCGGAGACCGCTTTCTTCTGGGGCAACGACCAGTTCAGCCACTCGGACGCCTCTCTCTACTATTCGATGATCCGGCGATTTCGTCCGGGGCGCATCGTGGAGGTCGGCGCCGGACACTCGACCAAGCTCGCGCACAAGGCCGTCCGAGACAACGGCTCCGGGCGCATCCTCTGCATCGATCCGCATGCGCCGGCCTGGCTGCGTTCCCTCGGGAAGGACGTCGAGATCCTGACCCATCCCGTTCAGGAGGCGCCGGACTCCGCGTTCCTCTCGCTCGAGCCCTCGGACGTCCTCTTCATCGACGGCTCGCACATCTCGAAGACGGGCTCCGACGTCAACCACATCTTCCTCCGGATCCTGCCGCGAATCCCGAAGGGCGTCCTCGTCCACATCCACGACATCTGCCTGCCGTACGAATACCCGAGGAGCTGGTCGGAGGACGTGCTCTGCTACTGGAACGAGCAATACGTCCTGGCCGCGCTCCTCGCGAACAGCACGAAGTACGAGATCCTTTTTGGCGTGTACTACCTGCAGAAGACGGCGCCCGACCTGCTGAAGCCCTACGTGCCGTCCGTTCCTGGCGTGTTCCTCGGCGGGGGCAGCATCTGGTTACGGAGCCGAGAGTAGTAACCGTGTCCGTGCGGTCTCGCTGGCCATCCATTCTGGCAGCCCGTCTCTTCACGGTGCTCGTCGCCGCGGCGGGACTCTCGTGCGCGGTCGTCGCCCTGATCCGGGAGCTCCCCATCGCCGTGAGTCCGGCGCGATCGGTCTACTCCCCCGAGTTCCGGGAGCAAGTCCGACTCGTACGGTCCCGGCTGCCGCGGGGCGTCTCCGTGCTTCACGTATCCACGAAGCCGGAGGGATGGTTCTCCCGCCTGTGGCAGCGCGCGCTGTATCCGGATTACCGGACGATCGTCGTCCAGCCCTGGGACCTTCCCAAGCTGCCCGAGCTGCGCGCCAAATACCGCCCACGCTTCGCGATTTCCGTGGGACAGCCCCCGGTCGACCTCGGCTTCGCCTGGAAAGTCGACCTGGGCGTGGTGCCGGGCCTACAGGGCGTGACCTGGTTCGGAGAGCTCGCGCCGTGACATGGGGGGTCCTGGGGTCCCTTCTCGCGACACTGCTCGCGCTAGGCTTCGCGGCCGTGGGAGAGACGCTTCTCCGGCGCGACTCCCGCGATCTCCTGGCGTGGAACGAGTCCTTTCTCATCGGATCGGGCGCCTGTGCGGCCCTTCTCTTTCCGCTCACGCTCCTCACGCCGCGTCACGCCCTCGACGTCGAGCTTTGCCTCGTCGCTTTGGCCGTCGCGGTCGTCGTCTGGCGCCGGGTTCGGCGGAGAGCGCCGCAGGCGGATAAGACACCCGCTCCCTGGGCGGGGGACCTGCCGGCCATCACCGACGATCCCGTCGCCGTCGTGCTCCTCGGCGCCCTATTCTCGATCGCGGCGTTCTTCGGAATCCTGAACCTCCGCTCCGGGAATCTGTGGGACAGCATTCAGGTGTGGGCGACGAAGGCGCAGATGCTTTTCGTGCAGGGCGGCTTCACGCGGGAGTGGTTTCCGGAGGAGGGCTACGACGTTCGCCTGCTCGCGTATCCTCCGTACATCTCTTTCTTCGAGGCGGCCTTCTCGCGGCTGCGGGGCGGGTTCGACTTCGACCGACTCAAGCCGATCTTCCTGTGCCTGTACGCGAGCCTGCTGCTCGGAACCTTTGCGGCGGCGCGCACGCTCTGCTCGCGTCGCTGGGCGCTCGCCGCGGTTCTGTTCGTCGCGCTCCTGCCCGAGCTGACGACGGGCTTCGCCGCGGGCGGATACGTAGACATGCCTCTGGCCGCGTTCGTAGCGGCCGTGGTTGCCTCGAGCCTCCGATCCGACGGGCGAGCGTTGGGCTGGCGATCGCCCCTGCCCTGGCTGCTCGGAGCGATGACGACGGTCAAGCAGGAGGGGATGGTTCTCGTCGTGATTGCGTGCGCCGCGATCGGTTTCTCGTGGATCCTGGAGCGCCCGCGGCGCTTCGTCGCCCGCCTTCGGGAGCAGGCCGCCACCATCGCAGTGATCGCCGCCTTCGTCGCGACCCGCGTGACCTACGTCCGCTGGACCGGCGTGCACGACATCACGTGGGGCCCGTTCGACGCCGAGCATCGGATCCGTGCCCTTCACAGCCTGCGCATCGATGCCTCGCTCTGTCTGCGCATCCTGGTCTCTCCGAGCACGTGGGGGCTCTTCTGGCCGGCGTTCTTCGTGGCGGCGGCGATCGCGATAGCCCGGAAGCAGACTCGGCCGACTCTCGTGGCTCTGGCGGTGGCGGCGGCGATCGGGATCGACGCGAGCGTCTTCCTCTTCACCAACTGGGACATCGCGCTCCACATCGAGGGCGCCTATGCGCGCCTCCTCGCGCAGCTCGCGCCGGCGGCGGCCGTGGTCATTACCGCTGCGGCGGAGCGGATCTGGTCGCCGGCGTCCGCCCCGGAGATCCCGGCGGCATGAGCGAAGACGTCTACCGCCGCGACCGGATCCACCACTGGGACGGGATCGCCTCGCGCCGGCTGTCCTGGGGAGGAGCGCGCGGCGCGTACCAGCGGCGTCTGGCCGAGATCTACCGGCTGACGATCCCGCCGGGCCAGCGCGTGCTCGAGATCGGCTGTGAGACCGGCGACCTGCTCGCTTCGTTGCGGCCCTCGTTCGGCGTCGGAGTCGACTTCAGCCAGGCCGCGGTCCGGGAGGCGCGGCGACGGCACCCCGCGCTGCACTTCGTCGAGGCCGACGCGCACGCTCTCCCGCTGCGAGGCGACTTCGACTTCGTCGTGCTCTCCGACCTCGTCAACGACCTCTGGGACGTGCAGCGAGTGCTCGAGGAGCTCGCCCCGTTCGTCGGCCCGCGCACGCGACTCGTGCTCAACTTCTTCAGCCACCTCTGGGAGCTCCCGCTGCGGGCGGCCTCGCGGCTCGGCGCGGCGCAGTCGACGCTGCGCCAGAACTGGCTCACGCCGGAGGACGTCCGGAACCTCCTGCGCCTCGCGAACCTCGACGTCGTCCGGGACACCGAGGAGGTGCTCTTCCCGCTCGACGTCCCGCTGCTCGCGCCGTTTTTCAACAAGCTCGTGGTCCACGTGTGGCCGTTCCGCCACCTGGCGCTCGCGCACGTCATGACCGTGCGCTCGGCATCGTCGGCTCCTTCCGGCGACGCGCGGCCCTCGGTGTCCGTGGTCGTCCCCGCCCGCAACGAGGAGGGAAACATCGACGGCATCTTCCGGCGAGTCCCGAAGATGGGCCGCGAGACCGAGATCGTCTTCGTGGAGGGGCACTCGAAGGACGCGACATGGTCTGCGATCCTGGCGGCGCGCGAGCGCCATCCCGAGATCGCCTCGCAGGCCTTCCAGCAGACCGGCATCGGCAAGGGTGACGCGATGCGGCTCGGGTTCGAGAAGGCGAAGGGCGACATCCTCATGATCCTGGACGCGGACCTGACCGTGCCGCCCGAGGACCTCCCCCGCTTCTACGACGCGCTCGTCTCGCGCAAGGGCGACTTCATCAACGGCGTGCGCCTCGTCTACCCCATGGAGCAGCAGGCCATGCGGCTCGCGAACCTCGCGGGCAACAAGTTCTTCAGCGCGGCGTTCTCGTGGCTGCTGGGCCAGTCGGTGCGCGACACGCTCTGCGGGACGAAGGTGCTCTGGAAGAAGGACTACGAGCGCATCGCGGCCAACCGCGCGGCGTTCGGCGACTTCGATCCGTTCGGGGACTTCGACCTGCTGTTCGGCGCGGCGAAGCTCGGGCTGCGCATCGTGGACGTGCCCATCCGCTACCGCGAGCGCACCTACGGCGAGACGAACATCCAGCGCTGGCGCCACGGCTGGCTCCTGCTCCGAATGGTCGGAGTCGCCGCACGCCGGCTGAAGTTCGTCTGATGGGTGGGCGCGTCGAGCGCGACGTCGACCATCCCCATACGACGCTCGCGCGTCGCGACCTGCTCAGGTCCAAGTCCTTTCTTCGCAGGGTTTACGGAGACTGGTACCGCCGGGTCGTCCAGGCCCTGCCCTCCGGCGACGGGCGGGTGCTCGAGCTCGGCTCCGGCGGCGGTTTCCTTGGGGAGTGGATTCCGTCGCTGCTGTCCTCCGAGATCGTCGCGTGGCAGGGCGTGTCGCTCGTCGCGGACGCCCACGTGCTCCCGTTCCCGGCGAGCGGCCTGCGGGCAATCGTCATGACCAACGTCTTCCACCATCTGCCGAACGCCCGAGGATTCCTGCGCGAGGCGGGACGCTCCGTGCGCGGCGGCGGAGCGATCGTCATGGTCGAGCCGTGGGTCACGGCATGGTCCCGGCTCGTCTACCGACACCTGCACGAGGAGCCGTTCGAGCCCGACGCGGCGGAGTGGGAGTTCCCGTCGACGGGTCCGGTCTCGGGCGCGAACAACGCCCTGCCCTGGATGATGTTCGCGCGCGACCGGGCACGGTTCGAGCGGGAGTTCCCGGAGTGGGCGCTCGAGCGGATCGAGCCGTTCATGCCCATCACCTACCTGCTGTCCGGGGGCATGTCGTATCCGAGCCTCATGCCGGGCTTCACGTTCGGCCTGTGGCGCGCCGCGGAGGCGGCCGCGGCGCCGGTCATGGGCGCCGTCGCGATGTTCGCGCTGATCGTCTTGCGGAGAAAATAGCGACAATGGTCTGGAACAAGATTCGGCATCTGCTTCCCGCGCGTCTCAAAGACGAGGCGAAGGAGCGGGTGGCCAAGATCGCGCGCGAGACCTGGCGGCCTCTCGAGGCGCGAACCGAGGAGATCGCCGCCGCTCTCGGCGGGCGACTGCAGGGCCTCGGCAACGCGCCGGAAGCAAAGGATCAGGAGTCCAAAAATCAAAACCAGACGGTGGTCGAGCGTTTCGACGCCCTGAACAATCAGGTCCGCGACTTGCAGACCCTCGTCCAGCAGATTGTCTCTACCCTGGGTCAGGAAGACCCGGCTCTCGTCCCGCCTCCGTCGCACTTGCAGATCCGTGTATCCGGCAACTACGTTCCGCACTTCCTGGAGAGCGGGTTCCGGGTTTGCAACGACTTCAACGCCGCGCTGCGCGTCGCCGGAAAGACGCTCGCGGATTTCCCGCGCATCCTCGACTTCGGATGCGGCTGCGGCCGCACGACCCGGGCGTTGAAGCTTCTCCACCCGAAGAACGAGATCCACGGGACCGACATCGATCCGGAGGCTGTCGCCTGGCTGCAGTCCCACTACGGACGCCTCGCGGAGTTCCGCCTCGCGTACCCCCATCCGCCGACGGGCTATCCGGAGAGATTCTTCGATCTCATCGTCGGCGTCAGCGTCTTCACCCATCTTCCTGAGCCGATGCAGTTCGCCTGGCTGGCGGAGCTCCGGCGCATCACGAAGCCGGAGGGGTACCTGATCCTCACGACGAGCGGCGAGAAGAACTATCGCAACCTTTCGAACGAGCTCCGAGGAGTCCTGGACGAGAAAGGCTTCCTGCATCGCGACGGCGATTACGGCCAGAGCATCTCGCTGCCGGAGTTCTACCAGAATACATTCCACTCCCATGCGTACATCCGCCGGGAGTGGTCACGGTATTTCGAGGTCGTCGATATCCAGTCCGTGCGCGTGGAAAACGATCAGGACGCCGTCCTGCTCCGTCCCCTTGCGCCGGTTACGACTCCTCCGCTCCGATCTTCGAGCTGACCGCGGCGACGCCCTTTCTGGGCACGTGCGCCCTCCACTCGACGCCCCACTTCTTCTCGAAGTAGGCCTGGTTCTTCTTCCAGAGCGCGTCGTATTCGGCCGGTGAGAGCTTGCGGAAGGCGCCCTGGCCGACGTGGTGGACGTAGGCGTCCTCGGCACAGACGACGCGGTAGCCGGCCTCGCGCATGCGCACGGCGAAGTCGTCGTCCTCGAACATCCCCACGCCGTACGCCTCGTCGAGCGGGCCGACCTGGTCGAACACGCTCCTGCGCATCGCCACGCAGTACATGGCGGCGACGCCGATGTCGAAGATCCGGCCGCGGTGCTCGCGGGCGCGCTTCGCGGCAAAGGCTGCGAGAGCCGCGGTGGGGACGGCGCCGGAGGCGGCGCTGTCATAGTCCGGCTCCACCCGCGCCTCGTTCCCGCAGAAGTTGGTCGTCGGGCACAGCAGGCCGATAGAGCGGTCGCGCCGGAGGTGGGCCACGAGCCGGCCCATCAGGCCGGGCGGGACGACCGTGTCGTTGTTCAGCAGGACGATCACCTCGCCGCGCGCCTCGCGCACGCCCTGGTTGTTGGCCGCGGCGAAGCCGCGGTTCTCGGGGTTCAGGATGCACCGAACGCGCGGCTCCGCCAGCGCGAGAGCGCGCAGATACTCGGGCGTGCCGTCCGTCGAGGCGTTGTCCACGACGAGGACCTCGAAACGCGGCCAGGTCTCTGCCGAGAGGAGCGAGTCGAGGCACGCCTTGGTCAGCTCGAGCCCGCCGTACGTGACGACGACGACCGAGACGAGCGGGAACGCCTCGACGTCCCGAAGCTCCGCGTCGATCGTCTCGTAGCGGTGGGCCCAGTCGTTCTCCTCCGCGACTCTCCGACGTGCGGCGCGCCGGGGATCGTCCGGCGGCTCGGCGAGCGCCGCCTCGAGCTTCGCGAGGAACTCCGCGTGGTCGTGAGGGCGAGCCAGGTACGACAGCTCCGCGTACGGCAGGAGCTCGGTCAGCGCGGGCGCGACGACGGGCTTTCCGCCGAAGAGGTACTCGTAGAACTTGACCGGGTTGGTGGCCTCGGTGATGTCGTTGACGAGGAACGGGATCACGCAGACATCGAAGTTCCAGAGGAGCTTCGGCATCTCGTCGTAGGGCCGCTGCCCCAGCAGCCGCACGTTCGGCGCCTTCGCGATCCCGGAGAGGTCCACGTCGAAGTGCCCGCCGGCCAGCACGACCGTCCCCTCGGGGTGCCCGCGGACGATCTTCTCGAGCAGCGGCGCGTCGACCCACGAGGCCAGCGCTCCGTAGTAGCCGATGACCGGGTGCTTCACACTTCCGAGCAGGTCGTTCGGCCCGTACAACGCGCGGTAGTGCTCCGCGTCGATGCCGTTCTTCGCGAGGATGAGCCGGGGCGCGGTTCCCTTCCACTTCTCCCACAACCGGTCGGCCGAGACCACGGTCGCGTCGGCGCCGCGCACCAGGGCCTCCTCGCGCGAGAGGACCTCCGGGCCGAAGCCCGGAAAGTTGGTCCACTCGTCCATGCAGTCGTAGACGACCGGCCAGCCCAGTCGCTCCCGCAGCCGCTGGGCGAGCGGCGCCCAGAACGGGATCTGAACGAGGCTCACCACGTCGCCCATCGCGAGGTCCGAGGCCAACGCGTCGAAGGCCTCGACCAGGACGTCCAGGTCCGCCTCGGACAGCGCACCCTTGTAGACGTCGAGCGGGCGGCGCGAGCGGATGCGAAGCTCCGCGACGTTGGGGGCCTTGCGGACGAGGTCCCAGGCCGGACCGTCATCGTCGTTCGCGAGCCACTGCGTCGTCGAGAGGTAGAACACGCGGTGGCCGTGCCGGCCGAACTGTGTGGCGAGCTGCTGCGGGCGCTGGAACCGGAAGTCCCAGTCGATGATCGAGAACACGATCGCGTCGTAGCGGCCCTTCGGGATCGCCGGGAGCGCATCGCTACGGAGCGTCCGCGGCGACTTCGGGTCGAGCCGGACCATCTTGTCCTTCTGCTTCACGGGGGCGACGGTCCTTCTCAGGTAGCGCGCGAGCGGCGGCGGGATCAGCGCGCGGCCGACCTTGAAGAGCGGCGTGCCGGGCGCGGTCGCGCGGCCCATCGCGTGGCGCGCGGAGGAGACGGCGTCCTTCGTCTGCTGGGCTCTCCTCCGCAGGCGGCCGAGACGCGACTCGTCCCAGCGCCGCAGCTCTGCGAGCGCCTCCTCGAGATGCCGGCGGCGCAGCTCCGACTCGGCAGCGATGCGGTCTTGCTCCGCCTGCACGCGAGCGATCTCGCCGCGAAGCGCGGCGTCGGTCTCCGTGAGGATCCGGTCGCGCGTCTCGACCTCCGTTCGAAGGAACGCGATCCCCTCCTGCTGCTCCGCGACGATGCCGGAGAGGCGGCGGATCTCCTTGACGCGCCGGGCGATCGAGGAAGCGGACGAGCCCGACGACGCCGACGCCGCCTCCGAACCCCCTCTCCCCGCGGGAGAGGGAAGGGGTGAGGGGCGCCTCGGCAGACCGTCCAGTCGCTCCCGAAGAGTCCGGTACCGGATCTCCCACGTGTTCTCGCGGGCGATCTGACGCCGCCGCCCGGCCAGCGCCTCCTCGTCGGGGCGCCGCGACAGCGCGCGCTCGAGCGCCGCGTCGAACTGCTCCGGCGTGTCGTAGAGCTCGATGAGCTTGCCGCCGGCGCCGGCGTCGGCGAACGGCTCGATCTCGGGCAGGCGCCGCGCCACGACCGGCTTCCCGGTGGCGAGGTACTCGTAGAGCTTGACGGGATTGGTCGCCTCGGTCAGCGGCGTCCGCCGGAAAGGGATCGTGCAGACGTCGAACGCCGCGAGGTGCTCGGGCAGGCTCGCGTAGGGCACCTCGCCCAGGCGGTGCACGTTCGGCAGCCCGGCGAGTGCACTCAAGTCCGCCCCGCTCTCGCGGCCGATCAGGACGAAGGAAAAGCTCCGCCGCCGCGATGCGGCGAGCGCCACGGAGTCGGCGTCGAACCACTCGGCGATGGCGCCGTAGTAGCCGACGACTGGCCGCGGAAGGCGCGCCAGTGGGCTCGTCTCCCGCGGCGGCAGGCGCGAGAAGCGTGCGAGGTCCGCCGCGTTGGGCAAGCGCAGGACGTCCGGTCTCGTCCCGCGGAGCCTCTCGAAGAGCGGCCCCGAGGTCGCCAGGACGAGGTCGCTCTCGGCGACGAGGCGGGCCTCGTCCCTCTGGGTCGCGGGGCCATGCGTGCCGAAGCCCGTGTGCTCGTCCATGCAGTCGTAGACGACCGTCCACCCGTGGCGCTCGCGCAGCCGGCGGGCCAGGGACTCCCAGGACGGGTACTGGACGAAGCAGACGGCCTCCGTGATGGCGTATCGAGCAGCGAGCGCGTCCACGGCCTCGGCGGCCTGCTCCAGGGTCTCGCCTTCGAGCTCCCCCCGGTAGAGGTTGAAGTCGTACTCACCGGGAAGACCGACCTCGTAGACCCGCTCCATCCCGACTCCGACTCCGACTCCTTCCACCGGCCGGACCGTCGGCTCACGGTCGAGGCCCAGGAACCCGGTGCGGGCGTAGAAGACCCGGTGGCCGTCCCGCGCGAACGGCAACAGGAGCTGCTGGGGGCGCTGGAAGCGGAACCCCCACTCGATGATGGGAAGGCAGAAAACGTCGAACCCGCGGGCGGGGGCAACGGCGGCCTCGGCCGCACTCTCGGTGGGTTCGTGGCTCAGAAGGCCTATCTTGCCACGAAGAAACGCTCAACCCCCGCCCCTACGGAGCCGGAACGATCAGGTCCACCTCCTGGATCTCGATGGCCGGAG
Source organism: Thermoanaerobaculia bacterium (assembly GCA_036493875.1). Taxonomy (GTDB): domain Bacteria; phylum Acidobacteriota; class Thermoanaerobaculia; order UBA5066; family Gp7-AA6; genus DAHUXD01. The sequence goes on along the minus strand of DASXPB010000031.1, from coordinate 6,468 downwards.
TGCCTCCCCGCTTCTCGACGAAGTCGTACATGCGCTTCCACACGGCCTCGACCTCGGGCGGCGCGTTGTCCGGCGTGTCGTGATCGCGCCAGGTCAGGACCTCGCGCAGGAACGGCTTGCCGTCGGCCTCGGTCCCGCGGACCAGCACGTGCGGCGTCTCGCGCACGAGCCCCAGACGCCGCAGGAGCGGCCAGTGGTCCTCGCGCATGAGCTTCTCCATCTCCGCCTCCTTGCCCGCGCGGACGTGGTAGGTGACGAAGACGGTCTCGGGATCCTTCGGTCCGCCAGGCGCCGCCACCGCGGACGGCGGAGAAGAACCGGCCGCCAGGGCGAGCGCCAGAAGAATCGCCGATTGCCGCAGCCTCATGGGGAACCTCCTCCCTCGGACTACGGCGGCTGCGCCTCAGGGTTGCTCGAGGAGCAAAAAAAGGGCGGGCCCGAGGGCCCGCCCACAATCGGAGGGAAGTGACTTAGAACGAAATGCGGGCTCCGAACCGCACCAGGCGAGGACTCTGGAGCTCGAAGATGTTGTTGTACGTCGCCGAGTCGACCACCTGGACAGTGCCGTCGTTCGCGGTCGCGGTCCCAGGCGCACGCGCGTTGCGCTGGAGCACGGTCCCGCTGTTGAGCAAGTTGAAGAAGTCGGCCGAGAGCGTGATCTGCAGCGGCCGCACCTCGATGACCTTCTCGATGCGCAGGTCGGCGTCGAACACGTCCTTGTACCGGTGGTCGCCGAGTGCGCCGATGATGTTGTCGCGGGTGCCCAGGCCGTCGCCCGGATCGTATCGAACGTACTGGAGGTAGGGATAGCCCTCGCGGCCGTACACGTTCGCGGCGACCGCGAAGCCCACCGGGAGCTGGTAGAGGCCGCCCACGTTGAACTGCCAACGCGAGTTCAGGAAGACCTCGGTCTTGTTGCCGTAGGCGCCGGCCGGCGCGGCCGCGATGTCGTCGAGCGCGCAGGTCGTGCCCGTCGCGACCGGGATCGCGGTGCCGGGCCAAACCAGGGCGTTGCCGCCGCGGTTGCTGGTCGGGTCGTAGCAGGAATCGAGGCCGCCCTTCTGCTTCCAGTTCTGCCAGGTGACGTCCCCGCGGACCATCCACTTGTTGGTCAGGCGCTTCTGGAAGTTGAGGTCGACGCCGTTGTAGAGCGTCTTCCAATCCGGCCGGTTGCTCAGGGTGACGCCGGCCGGGATGTCGACGCCGGGGTCCAGCGCGTAGTAGGGCTGGTGGAACTTGGTGCCGTCCGCGAGCGTTCCGTCCAGGAACCCGGCGACCTGATAGTCGGCCGCGGTCAGGCCGGTCCGGTGCGGATAGATGGCGCCCGTGTACTGCCGCCACGTGTAGGTCGCGCCGACGACGAACTCGGGCAGGATCTCCCGCTCGATTCCGCCCGTAATCTCGTGCGTCTTCCCGGCCTTCAGGTTCGGGTCGATGACGTTGGGCGAGACCGTGCTGGACGGGTGGGCGGGATCGAGGCCGTAGAAGTAGAGGAGCCGCGACAGGTCAACCTCGCTGCGATCGATGACACCGTCGTGGTTCGCGTCGTTCCACGGGAAGAACTCCGCCGACAGGGCGCCCGCGTTCGCGAAGGAGATCGTGCCGCTGCCGAGCTGGTCCGCGTACTGCGAATAGCTCGCGCGAAGCAGCGTCCGCTTGTCCTCACCCAGCGCATAGGTCAGGCCGAGGCGAGGAACCACGTTCGACCAGCTGAAGGGCGCCGCCGAGCCCGCGAAGTTGATCGTCGGGAGGATGTCGCCGAAGACCGGGTTGCCCGGAATCGTGACGGCGTCGAGCTGGCCGCGCTGGTAGTCGTAGCGCACGCCGGCATTGACCGTCAGATTGCCGAGCGTCAGGGTGTCGGAGAGGAAGCCGCTGTAGTACTTGAGGCCGACGCTCGTGACCGCCTGCCGGGTCAGCGTTGCGACGCTCGGGTTCGCGGGGGCGAAGTTCGCCAGGTCGCCGAAGTTCCCGGCGCCCGGCCACGCCGACGTGGAGTCGACCGAGGTGCTGCGGTAGGTGAATCCGTACTTCAGCTCGTGGCCCATCTGGCCGGTCGAGAAGAAGTACGAGCCGTTTGCGTTGACCTGCTCCTGGGGACGGACCGTCGAGTACGCGAGGTAGCTGCCCTGGAAAACGCCGTTCGGATCGATGAAGAGCTTGTTGTAGTCCGTGCCGCCCGCCGGGAGCAGCGAGAACTGGTTGTCGACGTGGGAGTAGGAGGCGGTCATGAAGAGACTCGAGGAGAAGACCTGCGACAGCTCCCCCTTCCACACGCGGGAGGGGCCGTCCTGGTTCCAGGCGGCCGGCGGGGGCCGGAGGGGGCTGACGCCGCGCCCGGCCTTGATCTTGTTGCCGTCCGAGAAGGTGCCGGCCAGCGCGGTCGAGTCGAAGAGCTGCGCGTTCAGCTTGCCGTTGGTGTCCTTCAACGTCGTGTTGTCCGGATTGCCGTTGACGTTGAAGAGGTTGACCTGGTTGCGCCCGTAGGCGCCCCACAACCACAGACGGTCCTTGATGAGCGGGCCGCCGACTTCGACGCCGTAGTCCTGCACCTCGTTGACGCGGTTGCCGCCGGTGACGCCTTGGTCGATCGCCTCCTGGGAGAGGTTGTCCCACTGCCAGGCCTTGTCGGCCAGGAAGATGCGCGCGGAGCCGTGGATGTCGTTGGTCCCGCGCTTGGTGACGAGATTCAGCTGCACGCCGGGCGCCGCCGCCGTGACGTCGCTCCCGCCCGTCGACGCGTGGATCTCCTCGAAGGAGTCGAAGTCGTAGTACATGGGCGAGCCGCCGAGCGCGCTCATGTCCGTGATCGTCGTGCCGTCGACGTTCCAGGCGTTCTGATCGGCCTGAGAGCCGCGCGCGGAATAGTTGCTCTGCTGGCCGCTCTCGTTGCCGCCGATGTTCACGCGGTCCATCTGCACGCCCGGGACCGTCTGCAGGATGACCCACGGGTCGCGGGCGGTCGGGATCGACTTGAGCTGCTCCTGGTCGACCACCGCGCCGTTCTCGACCTTGCGCGTGTCGAGCAGCGAGGCCTCACCCTTGACGGTGACGGTCGCCTCGACGCTCGAGATCTTGAGCGCCGCGCTCGTGTTCGTGTTCTGGTTGACCGAGACCTGCACGTCGGGCTTCGTGACCTTCGTGAAGCCCTGCAGCTCGTAGACCAGCGTGTAGTTGCCGGGGTCGAGGTTGAGGAACCGGTACTCGCCGCGCGCGTCGCTCGTCTGGACCTTCGGCGCGCCGACGCCGGTCAGCGAGACGGTGACGCCGGGAAGGCGTGCGCCCTGCTCGTCGGTGACGTTTCCGAAGATGTTGCCGACCAGCTGCTGCGCGCAGAGGGCCGGAGCGAGACAGAGCAGGACGAGGAGCGCTGCGACCTGCAGCGGCGCCCACGCCCATGTTCTCCTTCTCGGTTGCTTCGTGTTCCAACTCATGCTTTCAAACCTCTCTGTAAGAAGTTGCTGTCTCTTCGGTAAGACGACGGGATCGCGACCTTTCGCTTCTCCTCCTTTCCGCCGCGACGCGCTCTCGCGCTCCGGCGCAAGCGACACGGAGAGCAACCGCGGTGCCACGGCGTCGATCCGCGTGAGTGCGATGCGCTCGGGCCGAGCGGCGGACGAATCGGGACGAACTCCTCCGCGGCGTGGACGAGAATCGCGGCGGCGCGGCGCGCGTCGTCCGCGATCCGATCCGCCGGATGGAGAATCAACGGACTGGAAGCGGAGGACGAACGGGAAACCGGTGACGAACGCCTCGTCCCGGAGGCCGAGGAGAGCTCACCGGCGGATTCGCGAATTCGCTGGCGGATCCGCCGAGGCGCGCATTCGGCTTTTTGAACGCGCCGGCGCGTGCGAGAGGTTGTTGGAGACTTCTCGGCTTCGCGACCCGGCCCTCAGAAAAAAAAGGTGGTCTCCTCAGAATCTCCCGGGGAGTCGTGATCGCCCAACAAAAAGAAAGGGGGGAGGCCAGGCCTCCCCCCTCGGGAAATCGAGCGCGCGCGGGCTTCTAGAAGCTCACGCGGGCGCCGAAGGTCATCGAACGAGGCGCGCGACGCGCGATGGCCTTGTCGAAGCTGCCGTAGAACTCGTCCGGAGTACCCGCGAGGTCCTGGGTGTACTCGTTGTCCACCTGGATCACGGTCTGCCGGTTGATCAGGTTGAAGCCCTGGAGGAACAGCGTGATGTCCACCGGGGCGACCTTGATGGTGTATCCCAGCGAGGCGTTGATCTCGTAGTCGGTCGGGAGCCGGCCGAACGAGCCGCGCGGGACCAGGAAGAGCTCCGTGCCGTACTGGCTGTTGAAGTAGCCGATCTGATCCTTGGGGGCGCCGGAGCGAACGAACCCCGTGAGGCCGAACGTCAGACCGAACGGCGCCGTGTAGGCGGCGTCGAGGCGGAACGAGTGCGGCCGGTCGAGGTAGAGCTTGCCGTCGGCGTTGACGAGGAACGCGGCGTAGTCGAAGTCGGCGTTGATGCCGGGGTCCGTCTGGCCGATGTTCGACTGACGCGAGAGACCGTCGTAGTTGCCGTGGAGCTGCGACCAGATGTACGAGACCTGGGTCCAGAAGCTGCGGCCGACCTGCTTCTTCGCGACGACCTCGGCGGACCAGTAGTCGCGCTTGGCAGCCGGAACGGCCGACGTGTACACACCGCCCGGGGGCAGCGGCTGCGAGGTCGGCGTCGTCGCCTGGCTGTTGCACGCCGTGCCCGGCGAGCCCGTGTTGTCGAAGGAGCCCGGGGCGTCGAAGCCGAGGCAGCCGTGGAAGTCGCCGGTCGCGAACGCGTCGTTCGAGCCCGGGTTGATGATGACGCAGGTGCTCTGGTTGGCCTCGGGGTACGCGGCGTCGAGATCGCAGCGATCTTCGATCGTGCGGCCCAGGTGCCGGTACGTTCCCTTCACTCCGACCGCGAAGGTGGGATCGATCGCCTTGTCGAATCCGAGGCTGTACTCATCCTGGTAGATGCCCTTGAGCGTGGACTGGCAGGCGGGGTTGCCGCTCTGTCCGCAGCCCGGCGTGAAGCCCTGCACCGGCTCGGTGAAGGGTCCGCCCTGCACGTTTTGGTTCTTCGGAGCGGTGGGATCCTGGAAGATCGCATCGAACGAAGGATCGTAGTTGAAGACCTGGGCCGTCGTCTGGGCGCCGTAGGCGCGGACGTTGAGGTCCGTCGGAACCGCGAAGTAGAAGCGGCCGTACGAGGCCGACAGCTTGCTCGAGCCATCGCCGATGACGTCCCACGCGAGGCCGACGCGCGGCTGCCACTCGTTCTTGAGCGAGAAGATCGTCGAGCCGGTGTAGTCCTTGATGTTCTCCTGATCCCAGCGGAGGCCGGCGGAGAGAGTCAGGGACGGGATGATGGTCCACTTGTCCTGAGCAAACGCGCTGTAGCGCACGCTCTTCGGGTTGGCGACGTTGCCGTCCGGAAGGATGGCGCTCGCCGGGTCCGTCGTGCTGTTGGTGTAGAACGCGTGGCCGTAGTAGACGGGCACGTTGGCCGCGCCCCCGATCGGAGCCGCCGACGTGCACTTGACCGTACCCGTCGTCGGGCAGGGGTTGATGAGGAGCTCCGATCCGCCCGTGTAGAACGACGTCGTGAACGTCTGGTTGTTCTCGTAGTCGCCGCCGACCTTGATCTCGTGGTTCGCGAGGTACACGGTGCCGTTGAGCTGGTACGCGTCGCGCTTCGAGCTGTTGTTGTTGGTGGGCCCGAAGATCGACCCGAAGCCGTTCGACACGATCAGCGCTCCCGTAGTCGAGTCCCGGATCTGCGGGCCGGCGCCGGCCGGATCGGGCGACAGCAGGAACTTGTCCTGGTGCTTCGAGTAGCGGGCCGAGATAAGGGCGGAGCTGCCGAAGAGCTGGGTCAGCGCTCCGGAGTAGTCCACCGCGCCGAGGTCGCGGACGGCCTGGCGGATGACCGGGTTGGCCGAGGTCAGGTTCGCGAGGTTGCCGGTGCGGGTCTCGGGATCACCGAACACCGTGCCGACGAGCGTCGTGCCCTGGCCGAAGCGGCCGGTCACCTTGCCCGAGTAGATGTTCGCGGTCGAGTCGAAGGGATTGTCGACGCCGGCCACGGCGTCACCGTAGATGGGCTCGGCTCCGGCGCTGATGACCTGGCTATTGTTGTAGGTCACCCGGTTGTACGCGCCGAAGAACCACAGGTGGTCCTTCATCATGTAGCCGCCCAGGTCCGCGCCGTAGTCCTGGCGGTCCTGCTGGCTGCGGTCGACCACGTACTCCGCATCCGTTCCGCTGTTGGTGAAGTTGGACTGGTCCGCGTTGAACTGGATGTTCGAGGCGCCTTTGTAGTCCGCGGTCAGGCCCTTGGTGTTGAAGTAGCCGAACGCGTCGCCGTGGAAGTCGTTACCGCCCGACTTCGTGATGACGTTGATGACGCCGCCGGTCGAACGGCCGTACTCGGCCTCGTATCCGGAGCTCTTCACCTGGACTTCCTCGATGAACTCCTGCGA
>DASXPB010000030.1:0-28435 GCA_036493875.1 Thermoanaerobaculia bacterium | reverse complement strand
GCGATCGTCGACAATCAGCTCGCCGTCTCGTTCTACCCCGAGCCCAGCGGCATGGTGTTCATTGGCACCGTTCCGTTTTCGACTCTGTGGGTCTCGAGAGACGGCGGCCTGACGTGGTCGAACAGAGAGGTGTCGAGCGGTTACGCCCTCGCGATCGATCCCACTCAACCCGGCACGGCCTACATCGCCAACCTGGACTCGACCTACGGGCCGCTGGCGGTGACGCACGATTCCGGAACGACGTGGAGGACGGTGCCGGACGCTCCCGGCAGGATCTTCCACAGGCTCGCGGTCGACTCCCGGGACGGAGTGCTGTATGCGGCCAGCGGCTTCCTCAGCATCCTGTCGGGCGGATCGTGGTCCGAGCTCGCAATTCCCGTGACCAGCGTGGCCCTCGGCGCCGGCATGGTCTATGCCGCCGGGTCCGGGACTTTCTGCAGGAAGCCGGACGGCGCGTCATGGACGTGCAACGCCCTTCCCGGAATATCTCCGTCCGATATTCTCGAGGTCCCGCCGCAGACTCAGGGACAGGTCCCGCGCCTCCTGCTGCTCTCCTACGACGGCCTCTTCTCGAGCGTCGACGGCGGTGCGAACTTCGTGCCCGTGAGCGGGGATCCGAAGGGCTTCGCGTCCGCTGCCGCGATCGATCCGTTCGGGGCTGCCGTGTATGTCGGGAACGACGTCGGGGTGTACCGCAGCGCCGATCGGGGCGCGACCTGGGCGAAGTCGAGCGTCGGGTTGAATTCGTCGTGGATTCGCGCCCTGACGGTCGACCCGAAGGATCCCTCCACGATCTGGGCAGGCGGAGAGGCACGCATCCACGACGTTTCGCAGGCCGGTCCGGGAGTTTTCCGCTCGAGCGACGGCGGCGCGTCTTGGGTTTCCGCCTCCGCCTCCGGCCGGCCCGGCTATGTCTTCAGCCTCGGCATCGACCCCTCGAATTCGCGAAATCTCTTCGCCGCCTCGTTCGGAAAAGTGGACCGCTCGGCGGACGGCGGTTCCACCTGGACGGAAACGGGAACCGTCGCGTTTCAGAACTCGGGTTTCGTCCACGCAATCGCCGTGGACCCGTCATCCTCGTCGAAGGTGCTGGCGGCCAGCAACGGCCTGAAATCGAGCGACGACGGCGGCGAGAACTGGTCGGGGGTTCTGCCCGAGCAGGTCTACAGCCTTCTCTTCGATTCCCGACACCCCGGAACGGTTTATGCCGGCGAGGCCTGGGAGACGAGCTACTACCCCTTCGGAACCGGTTTCGCGGTCCAGACCAGTCGCGACGACGGTCGCACCTGGAGACGCGCGGGAAGCATGGGCGACGGCGCGGTGACGGCGTTCGCAGAAGACCCCTTCTCCGACGAGGTCGTCTACGCCGCCACCTATGCGGGAACGATCCTTCGTAGCGCCGACTCCGGCGCAACCTGGGAGCATTGGGATACGGATGGGGCCACGTCAGGGTCCCCGATCTTCACGCTGGTTGCCGACCCCGTCCGACCCGGCCTTCTGTACCTCGGAAGCTGGGCGGGGGCTTATATCTCGCTCGACGGAGGCAGGAACTGGGACCTGTTCGTCGAGGGTCTCGAGCCCTACGGGGTACTCGGGCTCGCCATATCGCCCGACGGGCGCTTTCTGTACGCCGGCACGACCGGCGCCGGCGTGTTCCGCCGCGATCTCGTCTTGTCCGAACGAGCGCCCGTCAACCCCCTGAGCGGCGGCACTCGAACGCCGAGAAAGCTGATTCGGCGGTAAGGGCTACAGGACGTCGGCGGATTCGATGGCGTGGACGAAGGCGCCGCGCCAGAGCTTCGTCAGGGACGCGAGGTCCTCGTCGACGACCACGGTTGCAGTCCGGCCGCGGACCGCCATCTTGAGGCGGCCGCCGCCGACGGTGCCGACGATCCCGCAGGGCACGCCGCCCGACTCGGCCGCCGCGCCGATCGCGGCCTCGTTCTCGGGCGCGAAGCTGACGAGGGCGCGGCCGGTCGACTCGCCGAAGAGGAACGACGACGGACGGATCTCGGAATCGAGCGCGATCTCCGCGCCGACGCCGCCCTGCATCGCACACTCGGCGAGCGCGACCGCGAGTCCGCCGTCGGAGACGTCGTGCGCCGAGGCGAGCAAGCCCTTCGCGGCGAGCGCGACGAGCAAGTCGACGAGCCGCCTCTCGGCCGCGAGGTCGACCTCGGGACACGGACCCTCATCTCGCCCACGAACTGTCCGGAGGAACTCGGACGCGCCCAGCTCGTCGTGCGTCGTGCCGAGCAGCGCGATACGGTCGCCGGCCCTCCGGAACGGCAGGCGGACGTGCCGGCTGACGTCGTCGAGAAGTCCGACCATCCCGACGGTCGGAGTGGGCGGGATCGCCCGGCCGGCCGTCTCGTTGTAGAAGGAGACGTTCCCCGACACGACCGGCACGTCGAGCGCGCGGCAGGCGTCGGAGATCCCGCGGACCGCGGCCTCGAACTGCGCCATGACCTCAGGCTTCTCGGGATTGCCGAAGTTCAGGCAGTCGGTGATCGCAAGCGGACGCGCGCCGACGCACGCGACCGAGCGCGCGGCCTCCGCCACGGCGATCGCGCCGCCTCGGTACGGGTCGGCCTGGCAGAAGAACGGGTTGACGTCGCTCTTCATCGCGATGCCCTTCTTCGTGCCCTTGACCCGAAGGACCGCCGCGTCGCCGCCCGGCCGCTCGACCGTGTTCGTCTGCACCATGTGGTCGTATTGCCGCCAGATCCAGCTCTTCTCCGCGACGTTGGGGCTCGCGAGGAGCCGCCTGAGCACGTCGCCGTAGTCGGACGGCTCGTCCTCCTCGCGCCACCGCGGCGTCTCCGGCGCGGGGGCCGCCGCGCGTGGCCGGTCGTACATCGGCGCGCGGTCGGCGAGCGGCGCCGCCGGGAGGTCGGCCACGATCCGTCCCTCGAAGAAGAGGACGACGCGGCCGGAGTCCGTGACGCGGCCGATCTCGACGGCGTCGAGCTCCCACTTGTGGAAGATCGCGAGGGCCTGCTCCAGCCGGTCGCGGCGCGCGACCAGGAGCATGCGCTCCTGCGACTCGGAGAGCATGATCTCGTAGGGCGTCATTCCGGTCTCGCGCACCGGCACCTTCGAGAGGTCGATCTCGACGCCGCTGCCGGCGCGGCCCGCCATCTCGAAGGAGGACGAGGTGAGGCCCGCGGCGCCCATGTCCTGGATCCCCACGACGGCGTCGGTCTCGAAGAGCTCGAGGCACGCCTCCATCAGGAGCTTCTCGGTGAACGGATCGCCGACCTGCACCGTCGGCCGCTTCTGGTTCGCCTCGTCCGCGGCGAACTCCTCGCTGGCCATCGTGGCGCCGTGGATTCCGTCGCGTCCGGTCTTCGAGCCGACGTAGACGATCGGGTTGCCGACGCCCTCCGCGCGGCCGAGGAAGATCCGGTCCGAGCGCACGATCCCCAGGTTCATGACGTTGACCAGGATGTTCTCGTCGTATCCGCGGTGGAACGTCGTCTCGCCGCCGAGGGTCGGAATGCCGATGCAGTTGCCGTAGCCCGCGATCCCGCGCACGACGCCGTCGACCAGGTGCTTCATGCGCGGCGCGTCGATGCGCCCGAAGCGCAGGGAGTTGAGCGACGCCATCGGCCGCGCGCCCATCGTGAAGATGTCCCGCAGGATCCCGCCGACCCCCGTCGCCGCGCCCTGGTAGGGCTCGATGAAGGAGGGGTGGTTGTGCGACTCCATCTTGAAGGCGACGGCGAGCCCGTCTCCGATGTCGACGACGCCGGCGTTCTCGCCCGGCCCCTGCAGGACGCGCGGACCGGTCGTCGGAAACTTCTTCAGGTGGACGCGCGAGGACTTGTAGGAGCAGTGCTCGCTCCACATCGCGGAGAAGATGCCGAGCTCCACGAGGTTGGGCTCGCGGCCCAGGATCTCCAGGATGCGCGCGTACTCGTCTTCGGAGAGGTTGTGCTCCTGGATCTGTTCTTCGGTGATCACCGGCATCACTTCGTCGCGCTTCTCATCGCGCGGCCATCGCCGCGACCGCGGACTCGAACATCTTGATTCCCGCCGCGTTGCCGAGGATGCCCTCGGAGCAGCGGTCCGGATGCGGCATGAGACCCACGACGTTGCCCTGCGCGTTGCAGATGCCCGCGATCCCGCGGGAGGCGCCGTTGGGGTTGGCGGAGTCGACGACCCGCCCATCCGGGTCGCAGTAACGAAACACGACGCGGCCCTCGCGCTCCAGCGCGTCCAGGGTCTCCGGCGGCGCCGTGTAGTTGCCCTCCATGTGCCCGATCGGCATCGTCACGACGCTTCCCTTCGGGTAGAGCGAGGTGAACGGCGTCGCGTCGTTCTCGACGCGCATGTGCACGTCGGCGCAGACGTAGCGCAGCCCGCGGTTGATCTGCATCGCCCCGGGCAGGAGTCCCGCCTCGAGCAGGACCTGGAACCCGTTGCAGATCCCGAGCACCGCGCCGCCCTCGCGTGCGAATGCGGCGACGCTCTCCATCACCGGTGAGAAACGGGCGAGCGCTCCCGCGCGCAGGTAGTCGCCGTACGCGAAGCCTCCCGGCAGGATCACGGCGTCGGCGCCCTTGAGGTCCTTTTCCTGGTGCCAGATGTAGTCGGCCTCGCAGCCGAGGAGGTTCGTCGCCACGTGGTGGCAGTCCGCGTCGCAGTTGGATCCGGGAAAGACGACGATCCCGAATTTCATACGAGGTCGGTGCCAGCGCCCAGCACCCTCACGTCGAATCCCTCGATGACCGTGTTGGCGAGCAGCTCCTCCGCCATCCTCCGCGCGTCCGCCTCGACCGCCTTCGGGTCGCTGCCGTCGACGTCGATGAAGAAGACCTTCCCGGCGCGCACGTCGCGCACCGCGCGGTGTCCCAGCCGGGAGAGCGCCGACGCGATCGCCTTGCCCTGCGGGTCGAGCACGCCCGCCTTCGGGTAGACCCGGACTTCGACTCTCACGCTTCGCGCACTCTCATGCTTCGCAGACTCTCACGCTTCGAACGCCTCCAGTCCCGCAATCTGGTCCGCGATGGCGAACGGAACGTTCCATCCCGAGCGCTCGATCGCCCGCGCGAGCACCGCGCGCGCCAGCTCGACGGTGTTGTTGGTTCGGGAGAGATGGGTCGCGACCACGCGGCGCAGCCGCGCGCCGGCGCTCCGGCGGATCGCCTCGGCGGACTGCGAGTTCGAGAGGTGGCCGAGGCCGCCCGAGATGCGCTTCTTCAGCGGCCAGGTGTAGGGGCCGTCGCGCAGCATGTCCTCGTCGTGATTCATCTCGAGGAGCACGGTCGTCGCCGCGCGGAGGAAGTCGACGAACGCCTCCTCGGCCCGGCCCAGGTCGGAGGCGATGACCATCCGCGCGTCGTCGGCCTCGAAGGAGTAGGCGACCGACTCGAGCGCGTCGTGCGGCGTGGCGAACGCCCGGAACCCGAGGTCGCCGATCCGCTCGTCGCGGCCGGGCAGGACGCGCACGAACGGGGTGAACAGGTCGCCCTCCAGGCCGATGGCGGATGCGGTCCCGACCGTCGTGTAGACCGGACAGTCCCAGCGCGCCCCGAAGACGAGCGCTCCGCTCGAATGGTCGTTGTGCTCGTGCGTCAGGAAGAGGCCCGCGATCGACTCGGGCGCGATCCCCCGCGCCGTCATGCGCCGCTCGAGCTCGCGGGCGGAGAGGCCCGCGTCCACCAGCACCCGCGTCCGGCCCGACTCGACGACACAGGCGTTGCCGCCGGAGCCGGATGCCAGGACGGTGACGCGCACGGTCGGATTATATCGTCCGGGGGTCGGTCAATTGGTGTCTGAGGGCGCCTCGGCCGTTCCGCCGTCATCCTGAGGAGCGCAGCGAGAACGCCGAGCGAGCGACAAGGGATCCCGCGCTCGTTCGCGATTCTCGCGTGTGGATCCGGGATCCTTCGCTGCGCCAAGGATGACGGCGTCTCTCGTCACTCCTTCCCCGTCGATCCGAATCCGCCCGCATCGCGCGGGGTCGCGGGAAGCTCGTCGACCGGCTCCCAGCGGGCGCGCGCGACGGGCGCGATGAGAAGCTGCGCGATCCGCTCTCCCCGCGTGATCGTCACGGGCTCGGAGCCGAGGTTGGCGAGGATGACCTGGATCTCGCCGCGGTAGTCGCTGTCGATCGTGCCGGGGCCGTTCAGGAGCGTCAAGCCGTGGCGGATCGCGAGTCCGCTGCGCATCCGCACCTGGCCCTCGTAGCCGGCCGGGATCGCGATCGCGACGCCCGTCGGAAGCAGGGTGCGGCCGCCGGGGAGGAGCGTCAGAGATTCGGCGATTGCCGCGCGCAGGTCGCAGCCGGCGGACCCGGGCGTCGCATACGACGGCAACTCGAGTCCCTCGCCGTGCGGGAGTTGCCGGACGGGGACGACGAGCTCGTCGCGCGAATCGATGTCGTCGCTCACGGCGTTTTCATACCACGCGCGCGCGAAGGTCTTCGGCGGTGAACGGCAGCCTCGGGACGTTGCCGACGACCGACAGCGACAAGCCTCGCCCGGCCAGGAGCCGCCGCGCCTCGGCGTCCACCTCCTCTTTGGTCACGGCCTCGACCTTCTCGATCCAGCGCTCCGGCCTCGAGGGCCTCCCGAAGTAGAGCTCCTCCCGAGCCGCCGCCGACATCCGGGCCACCGTCGACTCCAGGGCCAGCAGCAGGCTCCCCTTCAGGTTCTCCTTGGCCCAGCGCAGCTCGCGCGGCCGGACCCCGTCGCGCCGCAGCCGGGCGAGCTCGGCGAGCGTCACTTCCAGCAGCCGCTCGAGGTTCCTGGTCGCGCAGGCCGCCGAGATCGCCTGGTAGCCGCCGAGCCGGTACGCGTGGAGCGAGGAGCCGATCGAATACGCGAGGCCGCGCTTCTCCCGGACCTCCTGGAAGAGCCGCGAGGACATGCCGCCGCCGAGCACCACGTCGAGGAGGCTCGACGCGAAGCGGCGGGGGCTCGTGAACGCGGGCGCCGGCATGCCCAGGCAGACGTGCGCCTGCTCGAGTCCGGGCCGGCGGACGAGGGTGGCATGGGCGGAAGCGCGCGGCGCCTTCGCGCGGCCCCCCGACGGGCGGCCGGCGCGGCCGCGCCCGCGCAGACCGGACCGCCGAAACGCCCGCGCGATGCGCTCGACCGCCTCGTCCGGATTCACCCGTCCCGCGACGGCGACGATCAGGCGGCCCGACCCGTACCGCGCCCGGTGGTAGGCCCGCAGGTCGCCGCGTGAGATCGCGCGAATGCTCCTCTCGGTTCCCAGGATCGGCGCACCGAGCGGCTGATCCCTCCAGAGCTCCCGCACGAACGTCTCGTGCACGAGGTCCTCCGGATTGTCGTTGGCCTCGCCGATCTCCTCGAGGATCACCCCGCGCTCGTTCTCGACGTCCGCCGCGTCGTAGGCCCCCGACAGAACCACGTCGCTCAGGAGATCCAGCGCCTCGGGAAACCGCGCGTCGAGCGTGTGCGCGTAGAACCCCGTGTATTCCTTGGTCGTGAACGCGTCGACGTCGCCGCCGAGCAGGTCGACGGCGCGCGCGATCGCGACGTTGGAACGCCGGCGCGTGCGCTTGAAGAGGACGTGCTCCAGGAAGTGCGACAGCCCTCGGCGGGACTCGGGCTCCCCCTCCGAACCCGCCTCGACGTAGACGCCGACCGTCAGCGAGCGGACGTCGTGCATCTCGTCGATCAGCACGGTGAGGCCGCCGTCGAGGACGTGCTTGACCACGCCCACGCCGGGCTGCGATGGGGTCCGAGACTTTGGCTCTCTCAAGGGAGGCGGGATTCTAGACCGGGGGCCGCGCGTGCGCCGCGGGCGCGCTCAGGTCCTCGGAGTCGGTTGCCCGAGCCCGGTGCCCGAATACGGCGGCGCGCCCGGGATGGGCCCCCCCTGGTTCTTGCCGAAGTCCTTGTCGGCGTCGCCGGATATGAACCGCCAGTCGTCGTAGTAGTCGAGGCCGCGCCACTGGCGGAACCCCTTCTTATGGACGCTCGTGCGGACGCCGACGATCGGGCCGACCGTCTGCGTGGTCGGCGTGCCGAAGAGCGAGGGGAACTCCGGCGTGGGCTGTTGCGCTCCCCCACCCGTGCCCGGAGGCGGGGTCGTGGAGAAGAGGCCCGAGTACGTCGACGGGGGCTGGTTGGGCGATCCGAATCCCGGCGTCAGGCCGATCCGAGGGGTCAGCTGAAGCATCGTCGGCCCGGACCCCGGGGGCGTCGCCTCCGGCGTCCCCGCGAAGATCAGGTGCCACTCGTCGCAGTTGCACATCGGCTCCTTGTATCGCTTCCGGAGCGTGTGCGGGCGGCTCTGCTCGAGCTCCTTCATCGACGTCGGGAGGCGGCCGAAGCGGCGCTGGAAGAGACCGATCGCACGCGCGTACTGCCGGCCGCGAAAGATCAGCTCCTCCTCCTTGTCGCGCTGCTGCACGGCGTACACCGACGGGCCGATGGCGGCGACGAGGATCGTGAGGACCGCGATGAAGACGACGACGCCGACTAAAGTGAAGCCGGCTGTGCGCCGGCGCGTAAAGCTGGCCGTGCGGCGGCCCGTGAATGCGCGCGGTTCGCGCCGCCCGTTACCAATCACTGTAATTGGTCCCGTCGAGCGCCTTCTCCTTGGAGTTGCTGTGGATGTCGATGATCCCCGGGACCGGGACCTGGGACGGATCCTCCGGGGGATTGGGATCCTCCTCCATGACGAGGACCCAGTCCGCGGCCTTGGTGGTCGGATCGATCGGGATCTTCCGCATGTAGCCGTCCTTGATGAGGATGTCGAGCGACGCCGGGAAGTCTCCCTTGTCTCCCTTGTACTGGTCGATGACGCTGCGGAAGGTGAAGAGATCGGCCTTCAGGGTCGCCTCGCGGGCGCGCTTGGGCGAGTCGCGCAGCGCCGGCACGGCGATCGCGGCGAGGATGCCGATGATGGTCATGACGACGAGCAGCTCGAGCAGCGTGAAGCCCGCCTCGTTGACGTTTGGCGCTTCTTCCCGCTCGTTGAACGTAAAACGTGAAACGTTAAACGGAGCCCGGCCTGACGAGCCTCGTTTGACGCTTGACGTTTCACGTTTCACGACCTGGCGTTTCACAGTTCGCTCACCAATCCTTGTAATACGAGCCGTCCATCGCCCGGCCCTCGGAGAGCGAGTAGACGTCGTAGACGTTCTCGCCTCCCCAGCCGAAGGAGTCGTGCTCGTCCTGGTACGACCGCATGCCCCATTCCGCCTTGCCGGTCGTGGGATCGATCGGGATGCGGCGGAGGAACTTCTCCTTCTTGTCGATCCGGCCGACGAGGTCGACGCCCTTGACGAGCGTGTCGAGGTCCGGCGGATAGCCTTCGCCTCCGAGCTTGATCGGGATCATGCCGGAGTCGGCGAGCTTCTTGTAGGCATCGATCGCATCGCGCATGGTTCGAAGCTGGTGGCGAAGCTCGAGCTCCTTCTGCCGCCGCAGGGAGTAGCGGGCGACCGGGATCGCCATGGCCGCGAGGATGGCGATCATCGCCGCGACGACGGCCAGCTCGACCATGGTGAAGCCGGCGTCGTTGCGCCGGCGCGCGAAGCCGGCGATCCCCCGCCGGCGGGTCACGCGGGTCTGGGAGCGGCGCGCGGAGAGGCTCCGAAGGCTCATCGCACGTCCACCACCGCCTGCGAGAGCGTCGTCGAGACGCCGTCGAGCTGGACGGGCTCGAAGGAGAGCGACGCGCGTCCGAGGCCCACGCCGCGAAGCGTGATCTGCGCGATCACGCGCGTGCCCGACATGTCGGGAATCGGCGGGATCGCGAGGGCGACGCGTCCGTTCTCGTCGATCGTGGCGTCGGCCGTGCCGCCGTCGCTCCCGAGGATCGGCCGGGCCACGAGGGCCGCCACGACCTTCGGGTCGAAGTGGACGATCAGGTTCGCGCCGGGGAAGCCGGCCGAGGCGGTCGCGCGCACCAGGATCGACTGCGTCTGCCCGTTGGCGAGGGAGAGATAGGCCGGGTCGAAGTCGATCAGGACGGCGGGCGTCGTCGGGACGGCCGCGGCCGCATCGGCTGCGATCGCCGCGGTTGTCGCCGCGGCATCGGTCCCGTCCGCCGGAGCCGCCTCCGACTTCTCCGAGATCGAGCTCGAGGTCGAGCTGCGCGGCTGCGGCGGCACGACGGACTGAGGAGTCGGCGGATTCGAGGTGTTCGGCGGATTCTTGAAGATGTCGCTCGGACCCCCCGACGGCGCCATGTTGATCGGCGGGGGCGGCGGGGTCTGCGGCTGCTGGCGCTGCGTCCCCGGCCGCGGCGGATTCTGCGGCTGCTGCTCGAACGGCCCGGTGCCGCCCGTCGGGTTCTCGACGCGCGGCGTCCCCTGGTAGGAGATGTTGGCGTCGGTGCCGACGTACACGGGAGTCACGTCCTCCTCGGTGACGTCGGGGATCCGGATGATGTGCGGCGTCAGCGTGAGGACCACGTCCGTGTTCATCGTGCTCGTGATCGTGTGCGAGACGAGGCGGCCGATCAGCGGGATGTCCCCGACCCACGGGATGGTGTCCCGATGCAGGGTCTTGTCGGTACGGAAGAGCCCGGCCAGGAAGTTCGTCTCGCCGTCCTTCAGCCGGATGTTGGCGGCCACGGTGCGGGTACCGATGGTCGGCTGGCCCGCCGCGTTGTAGGAGGTGATCTGCGAGACCTCGAGCTGGAGCTTGAGCGTGACCTCCTTGTTGTGGTGCACGCGGGGCTCGACTTCGATCTTGATGCCGACGTCCTGGTACTGGAACGACGTCACGTTGGTCGTGAGGTTTGCGCCGGTGCCGCCGACCACCGGGAACGTGGTCACGGGGATCGGGACCTTGTCGCCGATGAGGAGCTGCGCCTTCTGCCCCTCCGACACGCGGAGCTGCGGCTTCGCCAGGAGCTCCGCCGCGCCGTTGTTCTTGATGAAGTCGATCTGCGCCGTCGGGAGCGTGAAGCCGAAGGAGTTGATGTTGATCTGTTTGAGCTGGCCCCAGCTAAAGTTGCCGCCGGCCAATGAGGCCGCTCCGCCGAGGTTCGTGACGCCGCCGGGCGCCGGGATCTGGGCGCCGATCGAATACGGCTTGAGGAGCAGCCCGAGAGTGTCCGCCTTGTCCGTGTTGATCTGCAGGAGCTCCACGTCGATCACGACCTCGGAGAGCTGCTTGTCGTTCTGTTCCACGATGCGCTCGGCCACCGAGACCTTGTCGGCGGTGTCGCGCAGCGTGATCGAGTTCTCCGCCTTGTTGACCGAGATGCGCGTCGTCTGGAGCAGAGCACGGAGCGAGTTCGCGACCTCGGTGACGTCGCCGTTCGAGAGGAAGAAGGTCCGGATGACCAGGTCCTCGTAGGTCTTGCGGTTCGCCGGCGTGTCGGCGGCGATCAGAATGGTGCGCTCGTCGATGATCTTGTAGAAGTGGTTCTCCTGCCGGATCAGCGTCTCCAGGGCCTTCTGGAACTCGATGTTGGTCAGGACGATCGAGACGTTGTCGTCCTTGAGCTGCGGGTCGAAAATGATGTTGATGCCGGCCGCGTCCGCCAGGGCCCGGTAGATCTGCTTGATGGGCTTCGGCTGCGGGAAATTCAGATTGATGGGCCGGTCGCTCGCGGGCTCGAGAAGGGGCGTCACCGCGCGCACACCGCGGGTCTTCTTCTTGATCTTCTCCATGTGGGAGTCGGCGTTGCGGTCGGCCTCCTGCTTGGCCATGTCCTCGCGCGCCTTGCGCAGCTCGACGTTCGCGTAGTCGTTGGTGGGGTCGAGGAGCACCGTCTGCTCGAGCTCGACGACCGCTAGCTCGGGACGGCCAGAGGCGCGGTACATCTTGCCCTTCTCGAAGTGGAACTCGGACGCCTTGATCTTGGAGCGCTCGAGCGCCGCCTTGTAGCCGGCGCTGCTCGGGTTGAGCTCGACGGCCTTCGCGTACTTCATGACCGCCAAGTCCCAGTGTCCGAGCTCCTCCTCGTCATGCGCGGATCGAAACTGATCGTAGCCGGCGCAGGCGGCCGTCAGCGCGACGAGCGCGATGGGCAGGGCCAGCGCGACGAGTCGCGCCGGGTTCCAACGTCTCCTCCACGATTTCATCGTCGAGTTCCCCCTCCTCCAGGCATTCGTTTCGCGTGTCGCGATCTTCAATTGGGCTTGATCCCGATGCGAGTGCTCTCGGTGTCGGGATACCCCACGAATCCGATGTCGATCGACTCGTAACCCACGTTACGGAGTACGAACTTGTCGAACAGGATGTCGCCCGCCCGCACGTTGTAAACCTTGTCGCCCTCCTGGATCACGGCGATCGGGTGGCCCTTCGGCCCGAAGGTCCCGACGAACTTGAACGTGATCTCGGGCGGTTTCGGCGTCGGCGTGGGGCCCGGCGGCGGGAGCGGTCCGATGAACCGCGTGTCCCCCGGAGGGGGCGGCGGCGGAAACGGCGTCGGCGGCGGCTTGCGGGTCGGCTCGCGCGGAACGCCGAACAGGTCGCGCCCGACGTCGAGGCCGTCGCGCGAGGGCGGCACCTGGAAGTCCTTCTCGCTGATCACCGGCACCTCGTCCACCTGGACCTCGCGGCCGCGGCCGCGAGCGGGACGCGTCGCCGAGGGCGACGGCGAAGAGTCGTCGGCGGCCGACGCGCTCTGTCCGCCCGGTACGCCCTGTCGCGCGGCGACGCTCGTGGAAGTGGTCGAGGACGCCGGCGCCGAAGCGCCGCCGCCCGGCCGCCAGCGTACGACGGCCAGCACCAGGACGATCGCCAGTACGGCGAGCAGGATCGCCTGCTTCTTGGAGCCGAGGGCGGAGCCGAGGGCGGCCATCTTCGGCATCAGCCCGCCCTCCGCGACGCCGTCCCGGCGGCGGAGGCCTCGACCCCCTGTGCGGCGGTGGCGGGCTCGGAGAAATAGGTCCCGAGCTCGAGCTCCACGGTGACGGACCCCGGCTGCTCGCTGTCACGCGCGATCGAGACGCTGCGGACGGCGATCCAGCGTTTGTCGGTCTCGAAGGCCCTCAGGAGACGCTTGAAGCGCGGATAGTCGCATTTGATCAAGAAGTTGATCTTCATCTGCGTCAGCGGCAGCTTCGCCACGGTCGCCGTCGAGTAGGAGATCGTGGGTACCGTGACGCCCACGTCTTTCAGGATGCCGTGCAGCTCGGCGACGATCTCGGCCAGGGTCTCACGCTCGGGCCCGATCCGATGCGTGTAGAACTCGTCGATGGCCGACGAGACGCCGCTCAGGCGCTCGCGTTGAGCCCCGAGCTTCGCGGCCTCGGCCTCCTTCGTCTCCGCCGTGTGGCGCAGCTCCTCGCGCCGCGCCTCGAGCGACTCCCGCCGTGTCTGCCAGCCCGAGCGGTAGACCAGGAAGAACCCGAGATTCCCCGCGGCGAACAGCGCCGCCGCCGCGAGCAACGGCAGCTGGCGCCGCCAGAGTGGCCTCAGCGCGCTCACTTCGGCTTCCCTTTCCGGGGAGTCACCCGGGGAGCCACCGGCTTCTTGGGGATCGGCACGTCGTGGTCCACCGCCTTGGCGGCTTTCCGCTCGCTCCCCTCCGGATCGTAGGCGCACGAGAGCTGGAACTGGAGCGGGTCCGGTCCTGTTGCCTGATCCGGCTGCGCCTCCTGCCTCAGATCGACGTGGCCGAACTCAGGGCTCTTCGACAGCGCCTCGACGGTCCGGACGAGCGCGTCGCGGCTGCGCGCCGAGAGCTGCATCTCGAGCGAGGACTCACCCTTCATGCCGAACTGGGGCTGCAGGTGCATGATCCCGACGTCCGGGGGCAGCGTCCGCTCGAGTCGCGCGAGGAGCGACGTCCAGGAGAACTTGCGCTCGGCCGCGATCCTGGCGAGCCCGCGGCTTTCCTCAGCGAGCGCGGAGAGCTGGTACGAGCCGAGCGCGGCGCGAGCGGCCTGCGCCTTCTCCTCGGCCTTGTGCTCGCGCGTCTCGAGCTGTGCGATCTCGGCGCGCGTGTCGGCGACCTGGCGGCGGTAGTCGGCGGCCATGCGCAGGTTGATCGTCAGCAGGACGGCGCCGGCCAGCAGCAGGAGGGCGGCGAAGACGTACGCGGGGCGGTCGTCGCGGAAGGGCCGGCGGGCGTAGTTGAACGTGGCGCTCATCGCTTCATCGCTGTCCGTACACCGCCGCAAAACCGGCGAGGAGCTCGGGCCGGGCGGCCACCCTCTCGTCGAACTCGGGGTCCGCCTCGAACAGCCTCCCGGTGACCTTCGTCGGCGTCACCGGAAACGACGCGAGGTTCTCGAGAGATCCGCCGGAGCGCTCGTCATGGACGAACACGGCGGCGAGGCCGGGGCCCTTGAGCCGTTCCACGTAATAGGAGAGCGACAGCCGAGCCTCGCGGTCGTGGTCCTCGTCCTCCTCGGGCGGCCGCTGGCGGAAGAAGATGGCCTGCACGCCGCGGCCGATCAGGAAGGAGAGGGCGCGGTCGGTGCGATGGAGCAGGGCGTAGTCCCCGGACGCGGCCGCGGCGAGCGTCGGCGCGAGTCCCTGGAAGAGCGCAACGCTCGCGGGCGCGAGGTAGCCGATCCGCACGCCGGCTTCCTCGAAGGAGCGCTCGATGGCGTCGAGAGTCGGCCGTGGGGTCGCCACGACGAGGACGCGGTTCTCGCCGTCGAGCGCCGGCATCGCGTTGTGCAGGAGGGCGAGCTCCCCGGAGGACTGAGGCAGCAGCTTCTTGAGCTTCCAGAGGAGCACGTCGGTCCCGGCCTGATCGGCCGTGATCGGAGCCTCCAGCTCGACGGCGAGGACTTTCGCCCACGCGTCGGGGAAGAGCACCGACGCCCGCGTCAGGTGGCCTCCCGAGAGCGCCCGGGCCGCCTTGACCGCTTCCGCGATCGCCTCGCGCGTCAGGGACGGCGCCTCCGGCGTCTCCTTCCCCGCGGACTGGCCCGGGTAGCGGAAGTGCCTCGCCTCCTCGAACCCGGCCGGCTGGCGGCGGATCCGCGCATAGGTCACCCCGTCCTCCAGCAGGCAGAAGACGTGGGGTGGAACGACGGGCGCGAAGAACGGCAGCTTCATGGGTTCGGCTCAGTCAACGAACGTCACCTTGTTGATCTCCTTGAGCGTCGTGGTTCCCTCGTAGACCTTCGAGAGCGCCGAGTCGCGCAGGAAGATCATTCCCTCATCCTTGGCGGCCTTCTTGATCTCGGAGGCGGGACGCCGCTCGAGGATGAGGCCGCGGATGCGGTCGGAGAGGTCGAGCAGCTCGGCGATCGCCATGCGGCCGTGGAAGCCGGTGCCGTCGCACTCGAGGCAGCCCTTGCCCTCGAAGAAGTCGACACCGCGCAGCGTGTCCGGGTTGAGCCCGGCCTCCCGCAGGATCTCCGGCGTCACGGGGACCTTCTCCTTGCAGTGGACGCAGATCTTCCGCACCAGCCGCTGCGCGAGGACGCAGTTCAGTGCCGAGACGAAGTTGTAGAGCTCGACCTTCATGTTGAGGAAGCGGCCGAGCACGTCGACGACGTTGTTCGCGTGGACCGTCGTGAACACGAGGTGGCCGGTCAGCGCGGACTGCACGGCGATCTGCGCGGTCTCCTCGTCGCGGATCTCTCCGACCATGATCTTGTCGGGGTCGTGGCGGAGGATGGAGCGCAACCCGCGCGCGAACGTCAGGCCCTTCTTCTCGTTGACCGGGATCTGGGTGATTCCGCGGAGCTGGTACTCGACCGGGTCCTCGATCGTGACGATCTTGTCCTCGACGGACTGGATCTCGGAGAGGCAGGCATACAGCGTGGTCGTCTTGCCGGAGCCGGTGGGACCGGTCACGAGGACCATCCCGTACGGCTCGCGGATGAACTTCCGCAGCTTCTTCTTGGTCTCCACGTCGAAGCCGACGACCTCCAGGTTCAGGCTCTTGAACTCGGCGTTGGCCGACTCCTTGTCCAGGATGCGGATGACGGAGTCCTCGCCGTGGACCGTCGGCATGATCGAGACGCGGAAGTCGATCGTGCGTCCCCGCACGCGGAGCTTGAAGCGGCCGTCCTGCGGGATGCGCTTCTCGGCGATGTCGAGCTCCGACATGACCTTGATGCGCGAAATGATCGTCCCGTGGTGGCGCTTGTCGATCGGGTCCATCGCCTGGTAGAGGACGCCGTCGATGCGGTACTTGATCAGGACGACGTGCTCCTGCGTCTCGATGTGGATGTCCGACGCACGGCGCTGGATCGCGTTGAAGACGACCGAATCGACCAGCTTGATGATCGGCGAGGAGTCCTGGGCGATGCGGTCGATCGTGAGCGTCTCCGCGCCCTCCTCGTCCTCCTGGACGAGCTGCATCCGGAAGTCCTCGGTCGCGTCGTCGAGGACTCGCTGGGAGGACTCGCTCTTCTGCAGGATGTCCGCGATGGCGGCGCGGCTCCCGACCTTCAGACGAAGCGGCACGCCGACGAGCATCTCGAGCTCGTCCAGGCGCACGACGTCCGCTGGATCGGCGCAGATGATCGTCATCACCTTCTCGGTCCGGCTCTCGGGGACGAAGTTGTAACGGAGCATCCAGTCGACCGGGATCGAGCGGAAGAGCTCCGCGTCCACGCGGAAGGAGTTCAGGTCGACGTAGGGGAGCCCGAGGCGCTCGGCCCGAGCGATCCCCTGCGCCTCTTCCTCGGCGCGGGATGCGAACCGGACGTCGCCGTTCAGCTGCTTGGCCATGTGTTTCTCTTCTTCCCCCGGGCTTCCGTTTAGCGATTAGCGATTAGGTCTTGATCGCCGACATCAGCCGGAACATCGGCAGGTACACGGACAGGAGGATCGTCACGATGACGCCTCCCATGATGACGAGGATCGCCGGCTCGACGAAGGAGATGACCCGCGCGAGCAGCAGCTCGATCTCCTCCTCGTAGAACTCCGAGACCGACGCGAGCATCTCCTCGAGAGCGCCCGAGGCCTCGCCGACCTTAATCATCTCGATCGTGAGGTCGGTGAAGATGCCGGTCTCCTCGAGCGTCTTCCAGAGCTCCCGTCCCTCGCGCACCTTCGGAACGACCTCCTGCACGCGGCGCGAGACCCAGCGGTTGCCGATCGCGTCGGCGCTGTTCTCGAGCGCCGGCACGAGGGGCGTTCCGCCGCCCAGCAGCGTGCCGAGGCTGCGCGTGAACTGCGTGATCGCGAACCGCCGGAAGATGCCGCCGAGGATCGGGATGCGAAGGGCCATCGCGTCGATCCACGTGCGGCCCGCGGCCGTCTTCGCCCAGCGGCTGCCGAAGAATCCGGCCACGGCGAGGACGCCGAGGATGATCAGGATGTTGTTCCGCAGGAAGTTCGCGACCTTCAGGACGACGATCGTCAGCAGCGGCAGCTCGGCCTCGAAGTCCGCGAAGAATTCCGAGAACCGCGGGATCACGTAGGTCATCAGGATCCCGATCAGGACCACCGAGAGCGCGACCAGGATCGCCGGGTAGACGAGCGTCGAGACGACCTTCCGCGACATCGAGATGACGGTCTTCTGGTATTTGAGATACCGGCGCAGCACCGTCTCGATCTCGCCGCTCTTCTCGCCCGCCTTCAGCGAGGTCCAGTAGAGGCGCGGGAACAGGTCGCCCTCCGCCGCGAACGCCTCGGAGATGGAGGATCCCGAGTTGACGCGCTGGCGCACGTCGGCCAGGACGCGCCGGAGCGTCGGGCTCTTCTGCCGCTCGAGCAGGATCTCGAAGGAGCGCACGACGGGGAGTCCCGCCTTGAGGAGCGCGATGAGCTCCTGGTTGAAGATCAGGAACTCGCTCATCTTGACCCGGCCACGCTTCTCGCCGCGCGAGGCCGCGAGCGAGAAGCCCTTGCGCCGGACCTCGAAGACGTGGCCGCCGCGGCTCTCGACCTCGAACCGCGCCGCACCCATGTCGGCCGCGATCACCGACTGCTCCGCCACGGAGCCGTCGGGCCAGCCCGCCTTCACGCGGAACTCGCTCACGGCTTCTCTACCTTCTGGACCGACTTGCCGTCGGCCGTCCCCTTCTCGGCGGCGTCTCCCCGCGGCGTCTCCTGCGCGAGCAGGATCACGATCAACGCGCTCTTGGACGCCTCCTCCTTGGACGCGCCCACGACGAGGGTCTGCGACAGCGTCACCGGGATCGACGCGCGGTAGAGCGGCTTTAGGAAGAGGACGCCGCCCTTGTCGGTCTTGTGCTCCCGCGACAGCGAGAAGGGCGAGAGGAGCAGCTCGGGTCCGTCGGCGCCCGACCGGATCGTGAAGTTCAGGATGTACTCGCCGCCGAACTCGTACTCGACGCGGCCGCCCTCGATGCCGCGCAGGACCGCCGAATCGATCAACGCGTAGTCGTTGAACTGGAAGAGCGACTTGAGCTTCGCGCCGAGGCCGCCGATCTCGCGTGCGATCGATCCCGCCGGAACGTCCGCGCGCGCGCGAACGAGCTTGATCGCGAACGTGAAGCCCCGCGGGGCGACGTCGAACGCGGCCAGGACCTTGCCGATCTGGTCGAGCTTCGCGGGCGAGTCAGTCACCGTCATCGCGTTGAGCTTCTGCGTCAGCGTGATCGACGCCCCGTCGGAGAGGTGCGGCCGGATCAGGAGCGCCGCCTCCTCCACGCGCTTGTGCTTCAGCACGTACACGCGCACGGCCGCTTCGCCCTGCGCCAGTCCGGGCGCGGCGAGGAACACGATCATGGCGAGGACGCGCAGTAGCCTCTTCATTCCTTCTTGAAATCCCCGGCTCCTTGGAGAGCCGGCCCCAGGGTTGCGGAGACCGAGTGGCCCCCGTATCGTCAAAGCCCGGTGGCGTTTCAACGGGCGCTTAAATGTCCAGCCCCCGATCCACGATCCAGACCACCCGAGGTTCCTCCCGGCCGGCGCCGGGATTCCAGTCGTAGACGATGGCGTCCGGAGACGGCGCGGGCGCGTCCTCGGACATCGCGGCCGGCTGCAGCGCCGTCACGTCCGTGTGCGCTGAAGAGGACGTCGGCTGCGCGGAAATCATGGCCGTGGACGCGGGAACGGGGACGCCTCCCGCCGTCGGCATCGCCGGGGACTGCAGGATCCCCCATCCCGTGGATACGAGGACGGCAGCGGCCACTGCCGCCGCGGCGGCGGAGCCGATCCGGAGGCGCCGCGAGGGCCGCGGGCCCCGAATCCGCCGCTCGGTCCGCAGGAGATCCACGCCGGTCATCACCGCCGAGAGGATCTCCCGGGACTCGCCCTCGGAGACCGTCTCGTTCAGCGAACGCGCGAAGCGGAACGTCGGGTCCTCGGCGGCCGCCGCGGCGCGGCAGGCGTCGCATCCGCGGAGATGCTCGCGGAGCATCCGGCGCTGCGGCGCAGGCAGCGCCTCGCTCCGGTAGTCCTCGAAACTCGCGCGGACGATCGCGCAGACGGGATTCGTCGGCGTCTGGTCCGGCGCGCTCGGCGTCCTCACGAGCGGGTCCTTCCACGGAGAAACTCGGGGTACAGCCGCGCCATCTCCTTGCGAAGGATCCGGCGCGCGTTGAACAGGTGATTCCGCACGGTCGACTCGCCGCACCCGAGGATCTCGGCGATCTCGCGCGTCTCGCAGTCCTGCATCTCTCGCAGCACGAAGACGGCCTTCTGCTTCTCCGACAACCGGCAGGAGACCGCCTCGAAGAGCTGCGAGAGCTCGGCGTCCTCCGCCGTCCGCGTCGCGTCGGCGGCCGTCGCCTCCTCGCGCTCCCTCACCAGGTGCAGCGTCGCCCCGTGGGCACGCTCGCGGCTGCGAGAGCTCCGGAGGAAGTCGATCGAGAGGTTGGTCGCGATGCGGTAGAGCCAGGTGTTCAGGGAGTACCGGGAGTCGTAGCGGTGGATCTCGCCCCAGACTCGCAGGAAGACCATCTGGGCCACGTCGCGGGCGTCTTCGGCGTTGCCGACGATCCGCCGCGCCAGGGAGACCACGGCCGGGGTCTTGCGCGTGACGAGGGTCTCGAAGCTGACCATGTCGCCCTCGCGGGCCCGGATGGCGAGGTCGCGATCCGGCAGCTCCGCCACCTTCCCGCGCTCCTGCTGCTGGCTGTACACGAGCTCCATGTTCTTCGAGAGACTCCCCTCCTGACGCGTTATACGGACGTCGCGCCGGCTGCGTTGGGCCTTTTCGCTCCCTCCTAAGCCACTGAATCTTAAATCTTTGGACGCCTCCCGGCAAGCGCCGCGAGGCCCGGTTCGGGCGATAATCGGACCCGCTTGCGTCTCTACCGGGCTCTGGCCGTCTTGGCCCTCGCCGCCTACGCTCCGTTCGCGCTCGTCCGTTCGCTGACCGGCGCCCGGCGGCTCGGCGAACTGCGCGGGCGTCTGGGCCGCCGTCCCTACCCCCGCCTCGAGGGTGGCGTCTGGATCCACGCCGTCTCGGTCGGCGAGGTCGGGGTCGCACGCAACCTCCTGCGCGCGCTGCGGCACCGCCTGCCGGACGGGAGTCCCGTCGGGATCTCGGTGACGACCGCCGCCGGGCGCGAGCTCGCCGCGCGGACGCTCTCGGCGGAGGCCGCGATCTTCGCCTTTCCCTTCGAGCTCTCCGGCGCGGTTGAGCGCGCGCTCGATCAGACCCGGCCCTCCCTGGTGGTCCTGATCGAGACCGAGATCTGGCCGCTGTTCCTGGAACGGGCCGCCGCCCGCGCGATCCCGGTCGCCCTCGTGAACGGACGGATCTCCTCGCGGTCGTTCGCCCGCTACCGGCGGATCCGCGGCTTCCTCTCCGGCTCCCTCGCGAGGATCGCGCTCTTCGCGATGCAGTCGGGCGAGGACGCCGGCCGCATCGAGGCGCTCGGTGCGGCCCCCGAGCGCGTGCGGGATCTCGGCAATCTCAAGTACGACCTGCCCGAGGCCCCGGCCTTCCCCGACACGGAGCGACTCCGCCGCGCCGCCTCCGGCCGGGCCGTGCTCGTCGCCGGATCGACCGGCGAGGGCGAGGAGGAGCTCGTCCTCGACGCCTGGAGCGCGCTCGCGCCACGGCCCCTTCTCCTCCTGGCCCCGCGCCGCCCCGAGCGCTTCGACGGCGTCGCGCGGTTGTGCGCGTCGCGCGGTCTGACGGTTCTGCGCCGCTCCTCAATCACCAATCACGAATCACCAATCACCAATTCCCCCCACGTCTATCTCCTCGACTCGATCGGCGAGCTCGCCTCGGCATACCGCGGGGCGGCGCTCGCGTTCATCGGAGGAAGCCTCGTCGCGACCGGCGGCCAGAATCCCATCGAGGCCTGGGCGGCCGGGGTCCCGGCGATCGCCGGGCCCCACATGGAGAACTTCCGCGAGATCGCCGCGCGCGGCGATGCGCTCGGGATCCTGGAACGCGCGCGGGACTCCGCCGATCTCTCCCGCCGGCTCGCAGCCGCGTTCGCCTCGCCCGAGGAGACCGCCCGCCGCGGCGCGGAGGCGGCGCGCTTCGTGGCCGAGAACCGGGGAGCGGCGGAGCGTGCCGCGGACGCGCTCCTCGGGCTGGTGCCCGGGCTCGCGCAGCGGCAGGCGCGCGGGGGCGCCCCGTGAGCCCGGCTCCCCTGTCGGCCCTGTACGGAAGGGCGCTCGCGCTGCGGGAGAGGCTCTACGCCTCGGGACGCCTCGCCTCCCGCGAGCTGCCGCGGCCCTCGGTCTCGGTCGGGAACCTCACGATGGGAGGAACGGGCAAGACACCGTTCGTCGAGTTCCTCGCCCGCCGCTTCCGCTTCGAGGGACGCACGCCGGCGATCCTGTCGCGCGGCTACGGCCGCCGCTCCACCGGCGTCGTCGTCGTCTCGGCGGGAGAGGGTCCGCTCGTCACGCCCGACGAGGGCGGCGACGAGCCGGTCGCGCTCGCGCGGGTCCTCTCCGGCGTGATCGTCGTGGTCGGCGAGCGGCGGGCGGACGCCGGGCGGCGCGCCGCGGACCTGGGCGCGGACCTGCTGATCCTCGACGACGGCTTCCAGCACCTCGCCGTCCGGCGCGACGTCGACCTGCTCCTGCTCGATTCGAGGGATCCCTTCGGGGGCGGCCGCTTCCCGCCGCGCGGCCGCCTGCGGGAGCCGATCGCGGCGCTCCGGAGGGCCGACGCGATCGTCCTCACGCGCGTCAATCGCGGCGATCCCCCCCGCGCGGCGCTCGAGGAGATCGTCCGCCTGCACCCGGCCGTGCCCGTGTTCCATGCGCGGATCCGCGCGTCCTCGGTACGCGACGAGACCGGCGCGAGCCTCGACGCGGGCGAGCTGTCGACGCGGCGCGGACTCGGCGTCTGCGGCATCGCGAATGGCGCCGACTTCGCGGCGACGCTGCGCGAGCTGGCGCTCGCCCCCGAGGAGGTGCTCGAGTTCCGCGACCATCAGCGCTATCGCGAGCGCCACCTGGCCCGCATCCGGGAGGCGGCCCAGCGCACCGGCGCGAGCTGGATCCTCACGACCGAGAAGGACGCCGGGAAGCTGGCGGGCCGCACGCGGCTGCCGCTCCTGACGGTGAGGCTCTCCGTCGAGGTCGAGGAGCCGGACTTCTTCGCCTTCCTGGCCGCGCGCCTCCCGGTGCGCTCGCCGGCGCCCTCGTGACGGAAGGCCTCGCTCCCGCGCCCGCGCGGCCCCGCCGGCGACGCCGGTCTGCGGTCCGCAACCGCGCCGAGCTCTGGGCGTTCCGCGGCGCCGTCGGCGCGCTGTCCCTGCTTCCGCGCGGCACCGCCGCGTCGCTCGGCGCGTCGGCGGCCCTCGCGTACGCGCGCCTGTCCGCCCGGCGCCGCCGCCTGCTCCTCGACAACCTCCGTCACGCCTTCCCGGAGAAAATGCCGGAGGAGATCGAGCGCCTCGCGCGCGACTCGGCCCGCTCCTTCGGCGCCGCGCTCGTGAACTTCCTCGCGATCGCGGGCGCGGACGTCGCGGAGATCCGCCGGCGCGTCTCGATCAGCGGTCTCGAGCACTACGACGCGGCCCGCGCGGGGGGGCGCGGCCTACTCCTGCTGTCGGCGCACCTGGGGGGCTGGGAGCTCGGGGCGATCCTCGCGGCGATCATCGAGCGGCCCGTCGTCCCCGTGGTCCGGCCGCTCGACAACCCGCTGCTCGAGCGCGAGCTCGCGCGCCTGCGGACGCGCTTCGGCAACCGGGTGATCTTCAAGCAGTCGGCGGCGAAGGGAATCCTCAGGGCCCTCCGCGACAACGAGGCCGTCGTGATCCTCATCGACCAGAACGTCGTCGCGAGCGAGGCCGTCTTCGTCCCGTTCTTCGGGAGGCCCGCGGCGACCTCCCCGGCCGTCGCCCTGTTCCAGCAGAAGACGGGCGCCCCGGTGGTGCCCGTGTTCGTGTGGCCGCGGCCCGAGG
This sequence comes from Thermoanaerobaculia bacterium, assembly GCA_036493875.1. GTDB lineage: Bacteria > Acidobacteriota > Thermoanaerobaculia > UBA5066 > Gp7-AA6 > DAHUXD01. The sequence goes on along the minus strand of DASXPB010000030.1, from coordinate 5,280 downwards.
GCCGCTACCACGTCGAGCTGCAGCCGCCCATCCGCGCCGAGGAATTCTTCGCGGAGGGCGCCGGGGCCGATCGGGAGGACGCCGTCCTTCGGGCGACCGCGCGTTACACCGAGGTCACCGAGGCCGCGATCCGGCGCGACCCCGCGGCCTGGCTCTGGATGCACGACCGCTGGAGAACGAAGCCGACGAAACCGACGAAGCGGCCGGAGGAGGCATGACGTCGCGTCTGGTGATCGCCCCCAACTGGATCGGCGACGCGGTCATGTCGCTGCCCGTCCTGCGCGCCCTGCGGCGGCGCCATCCGGGCGACCGCCTCGCCGTGCTCGCGCGCTCCGGACCCGCCGCGGTCTACCGGGCCGAGGGCAGCGCCGACCAGGTCCTCGGGCGCGGCGCGTTGCTTCCCGACGCACGCCGTGCGCGGGCGGGCGAATTCGACGAGGTCTGGCTTCTGCCCAACTCGTTCCGCGCGGCGCTCCTCGCCCTCCTCTCCCGGGCGCCCCGCCGCCTGGGGTACGCCACCGACCGCCGCGGCGCGCTCCTGACCGAGGCGCTCCCGCCGCCGCCCGGGACGGAGCACCAGCTCCGCGACTACGACGCGCTGCTCCTCCACGCGGGCGTCCCGCCGGACACGGATCCGCCGGCGCTTCCGATTCCTCCGACGGAGCGGGCGCGCGCGGCGCTGTCCGCGGCGTCGGTCCCCGCCGGCTTCGTGGTGCTGTGTCCCGGCAGCGCGACGGCTCCCGAGAAGCGCTGGCCGGCAACGCGCTACGCCGCGCTCGCCGGCCTCCTCGCCGCGACGGAAATCCCCTGCGTCGTTGCGGTCGGCCCCTCGGAGCGCGAGCTGGGGCGAACCGTCTCCGCGGCCTCCCCGGTTCCGCTGCCCGTGATCGGCGCGGACCTCGATCCGATGGAGCTCGCGGGCCTGCTCTCGCTCGCGCGGGCGGTGGTGTCCAACGACTCCGGCCCGGCGCACCTCGCGGCCGCAGTCGGGACCCCCACCGTCGTGCTCTTCGGCCCGACCGATCCTCGCCGCACCGCCCCGGTCCCGGCGGGAGGCCGCGTGCGCGTGCTCGAGCGGATGGGAGACGTGAAGGCGGAAGACGCGGCGCGGGCGGTGGAGGAGACCCTGCGAGGCTGAGGCGCTAGCGCAACTCCGCGTTCCAGTAGGCGACGTCGACGAAGTTGCGCCAGGACGGGTGGACCTTCTGGGAGCCCGACCCGAACTGACCCACCGGGTGCCAGCGCGGCTTCTTCGGCGGCGCGATCAGGCGCATCGCCGCCTCCTGCGGAGTGCGGTTGCCCTTGCGCACGTTGCACGCGAGGCAGGCGCATACGACGTTCTCCCAGTGCGACGTGCCGCCGCGCGACAGCGGGATGACGTGGTCGAGGGAGAGCTCCGAGGAGGAGAACCGGTGGCCGCAGTACTGGCAGCGGTTGCCGTCGCGCAGGTAGATGTTGTGGCGCGAGAACTTGACGTCCTGACGCGGCAGCCGGTCGAAGTCCTTGAGCGCGATCACCCGGGGCACCCGGATCGCCATCGAGGGCGTGAGCACCACCTCGTCCTGGGGCTGGACCGGGATGTCGCACCAGTTCTCGAACTCGTACGTCGAGTAGTCGGGGAGAACCGCCTTGACGTGCCCCTTGTAGAACAGGGAGAACGCCTTGCGGACGGAGGTCACCTGCACCGCCTGGAAGACGCGATTGAGCACGAGGACTTGGGAGTCGAGCATCGGTGTCTCAGTTCTCTCCGGGGCGGTCATTATAATCCGCGGCTGTGCCGTTTCCCGTTTCGAGGCAGCGACTCCGGGCCCTGATCGACGCGTTTTCGGGCCGCCGGCTCGTGGTCGCGGGCGACTTCGTCCTCGACCGGTTCGTGTACGGACATCCCAAGCGGGTCAGCCGCGAGGCGCCGGTCCTGATCCTGCGACACGTCCGGGACGAGAGCATCCCGGGCGGCGCGGGCAACACCTCCGCCAACGTCCGCGCGCTCGGGGGAGATCCGATCCCGGTGGGCGTCACGGGACGGGACGAGTCGGGACGGATCCTGCGGGAGCTGTTGCGCGCGCGCGGCATCGCGCTCGACGGGCTCATCGAGGTCGCCGACTACCGCACCCCCACCAAGACGCGGATCCTGGGCGGCGCTCCGCATGCCATCAAGCAGCAGATCGTCCGCTTCGACGTCGAGGACACGCTCGCCGGCTCCGAGGCGCTCTCGGCCGAGCTGTCGGCGCGGCTCGTCATCGCGGGGCGCGGGGCGGACGGCGCGATCCTCTCCGACTATGGCTACGGCGCCGCCACGCCGGCGTCGGTCGCGCCGCTGCGCTCGGCGCTGCCGCAGGGCGCCCGGATCTGCGTGGACTCGCGCCACCGTCTCGGCGAGTACCGCGGCGTGGACGCGGCCACTCCCAACGAGGAGGAGCTGGAGGAGCACGCCGGCGCGACGCTGTCCGACTCCGAGGAGGGCGTCGCCGCGGCGGGAGCCGCTCTGCGCGAGACGATGGGCAGCCCCTGTCTCCTCGTGACCCGCGGCTCCCGCGGCATGGCGGTGTTCGACGGCGGCCCCGGTCCGAACTGGATTCCCGTGCACGGCACCGACCAGGTAGCCGACGTGACCGGCGCCGGCGACACCGTACTCGCGACCTTCGCGCTCGCGCTGTCGGCGGGAGCCACTCCGCTCGAGGCGGCGCTGCTCGCGAACTTCGCGGGAGGAGTCGTGGTCACCAAGATGGGCACCGCGGTCGTGTCGCCCGAGGAGCTCCGGCAGGCCGTCGAGTCGGACCGCGCGCTGCTCGGGGGATCGTGAAACGTGAAACGTGAAACGTGAAACGTAAGAGTAAAACGTGCTCCGTCCTCACGTTTGACGTTTAACGTTTTACGGCTTGATCCATGCCGCCCTCGAAGATCCTCTCGCGCGCCCAGATTCTCGAAGCCGCCGGTCGCGCTCGGGCCCTGGGCCAGACGATCGTCTTCGCGAACGGCGCCTTCGACCTGCTCCACGTCGGCCACGTGCGCTACCTGGAGGCCGCGCGAAGGGAGGGCGGCTGGCTCGCGGTCGGGGTCAATTCGGACCGCTCCGTCGCGGCCGCGAAGGGGCCGGGGCGTCCGATCCTCCCGGAGGCCGAGCGCGCCGAGATCGTGGCGGCGCTCGCCTGCGCCGACGCGGTCACGGTGTTCGACGAGGACTCGCCGTCCGCGCTCATCGCCGCGATCCGCCCGGACGTGCACGCCAAGGGCACCGACTACACGGCGGACTCCGTCCCCGAACGCGACGTGGTCGCCGCATACGGCGGGCGCACCGTCATCGTCGGCGACGCCAAGGACCACGCGACGACGGATCTGATCGAGAACCTCGTGAAACGTCAAACGTAAGGACGTCAAACGAAGCGTCGCCCGTTTCGCTTCACGTTTTACGTTTTACGTTTTACGTTTTCGGTCTTACGCTTCCTCCAATGCGTCTCCTGATCGTCCGGCTCTCCGCGATGGGCGACGTCATCCACACGCTGCCCGTGGCGGCCAACGCGCGAGCCGCGGGTGCGACCGTCGGCTGGGTGGTCGAGCGGGGCTTCGCCGGAGTCCTCCAGGGGAATCCCGACGTCGACAGTCTCTTCGTGGCGGACACCCAGGCGTGGCGGCGCCGTCCGCTCGCCGCCGAGACGCTCCTCGGGGCGCGAGGGCTTCGCGACCGGCTCCGGGCGTTCGCGCCGGACCGCGTCCTCGACGCGCAGGGCCTCTGGAAGACGGCGCTGCTCGCACGCGCTGCGGGCGCGCCCGTGATCGGGTTCGCGCGCGAGTCTCGCCGCGAGCCGCTGTCGGCGCTCCTGTGCGCGCAGACGGTGGCTCCGGGGCCGGACATCGTGCACGTCGTCGATCAGAATCTCGCGCTGCTCGCGGCGACGGGAATCTCCGGGATCGCGCCGAAGTCCCGCGCGCCGGACGCGGCGTATCTCGCGAACCTCCCGAGCCCCGAGGCCGACGCGTTCCTCGCGTCGCAGAAGCGGCCGTTCGCGCTGCTCCACCCGGGCGCCACGCGTCCCGAGAAGGCGTGGGGCGAGGAGCGCTTCGCCCACCTCGCGCGCGCGTTCATCCGGGACACCGCGATCACGCCGGTCGTCTCGTGGGGACCCGGCGACGAGAGGCGCGCCGAGCGGCTCCGTGCGCTCCTTCCCAGGCGCCCGCCCCTGCCCCTGCTCTCCTTCGCGGGGATGGCGCGCGTCATCCGGGAGTCGGCGGTCTTCGTCGCCGGGGACACCGGACCGCTGCACCTCGCGGACGCGCTCGGCGTTCCGACCGTGGCGCTGTTCGGCCAGTCGGACCCGACGCGCAACGACGCCGTGCGCAACGGGCCGTACCGCCTGCGCGAGGGAATCGTCGCCGACATGCGCGCCGTGAGCGACGAGGCCGTGTTCCAGCTCGCGATGCGGGTGATCCGCAAATGAGGACGGCCCGAACGAGGCCTTCTGCCTTTGACTCTTTGACTCTTTCGCCCTAAACCCCTACCATCAACCGACCCCCATGGCCGTCAAACTCGGAGATCTTCTCCTCAAGCAGAAGCTGATCACGCAGGACCAGCTCGACTCCGCCCTGAAGCTACAGCGCGAGGAGGGCGGGAAGATCGGAGAGGCGCTCGTACGCGTTGGCGCGGTCTCCGAGGGAGACATCACGGAGACCCTGTCGCAGCAATTCGGCGTCCCCTCGATCGACCTGGCCCACTTCGAGATCGATCCCGCGGTCATCAAGGTGGTCCCGGGCGAGGTCGCGCGCAAGTACGGTGTCCTGCCGGTGAACAAAACCGGCGCGACGCTGACGATCGCCATGGGCGATCCGACCAACGTCTTCGCCATGGACGACATCAAGTTCATGACGGGCTACAACGTGGAGCCCGTCGTGGCCTCCGAGATCGCGCTGCGCAAGGCCATCGACAAGCACTACGGGACGCCGCGCTCGGTCGTGCTCAAGGAGAGGGCGAAGGCGACGCCGGGACAGCCCTTCGCCGCCGACTCATCCATGGACGACGTCATGGCGTCCTCCGCCCTGACCATGGACGACATGGCGAGCGTCGGGCTCGGCGAGCTCAACATGGACGAGATCACGGGCCTCGACACCGGCGCCGACGTCGACGTGGTCAAGGGCGAGGAAGGCCAGGAGATCGACCTCTCGGACCTGGCGAAGTCGAGCGAATCGGCGCCCATCATCAAGGTCTCGAACCTGATCCTCATCGAGGCGCTGAAGGCCGGCGCCTCGGACATCCACGTCGAGCCCTACGAGAAGGAGTTCCGCGTC
>DASXPB010000029.1:0-12859 GCA_036493875.1 Thermoanaerobaculia bacterium | reverse complement strand
GTTCTTCGGGGATTACAACGCGGACTACATCCAGGGCGTGTATGACGACGGGATCACGGCCGGCTGCCAGGCGGACCCGCTGCTGTACTGCCCGACGCAGAGCATCCCCAGAGGTCAGATGGCGGTCTTCATCGAGAAGGGCGTTCGGGGCTCGGACTACGTCCCGCCGGCCTGCACCGGGTACTTCGGCGACGTCTCGTGCCCGCCGACCCCGAGCGATCCGTACGGCGACTGGGTCGAGTTGCTCTTCAACGACGGCATCACGACGGGCTGCCAGCTGAGCCCGCCGCTGTTCTGCCCGCTGACGCCCATTCCCAACGAGCAGATGGCCGTCTTCATCGTGAAGGCCTTCGGGTTCCCGGTTCTTCCCTAGCGTAAACAAGACACGTTTCTCCCACGTTTGGGGCGCGGCTTCGGCCGCGCCCTTTTTTTGTGCCCGGGAAACGGGTCGAGAAACGGTTAGCGGAGCGGGGCGGGCGCGACCTGGTCGGACTCGCCCAGGGACCACTCGTGGTACGCCTGCGCGACGCTCTCGGTGTCTCCGTCGCGTACGACTGCGCCGTGGTGCAGCCAGACGACGCGATCGCAGTTCTTGCGGATGTGCTCGAGAGAATGCGAGACGAGCAGGAACGTCCGGCCGCGGGCCGTGATGGCCGCCATGCGGTCGTGGCACTTGCGCTGGAACTTCTCGTCGCCGACGGCCAGGGCCTCGTCCACCAGGAGAATGTCCGGATCGACGTCGGTCGCCACCGCGAAGGCCAGCCGCGCCGCCATTCCGGTCGAGAAGGTCCGGATCGGCGCGTCGATGAACTCCTGCAGCTCGGCCCACTCGACGATGCGGTCGAGTCGCGCGCGGGTCTGTCTCCGAGAGAACCCCAGGAGCGCGCCCTGGATCATGACGTTCTCGCGGCCCGTCAGCTCGCCGCTGAAGCCGAGGCCCAGCTCGAGGATCGGGGCGACCCGTCCGGCGACGACGACCCGGCCCTCGGAGGGCGCCAGGACGCGGCTGATGACGCGGAACAGCGTGCTCTTGCCGGCGCCGTTGCGCCCGATCACGCCGACGCGCTCCCCGGGCGCGACCGAGAGGTCCACGCGCTGCAGGGCCACGAAGTCGCCGTACGTGACGGTCCGCTTGAGACGCCGGATCGTGTACTCCTTGAGCGAGTTGAGGCGCTCGTGGGGCACGCGATAGCGCATCGTCACGCCCTCGAGCCGTATCGCCTGGTCGGGCATCCGATCAGCTCCAGTACGCCATCTTGTCGGTCCGATGGGAGAAGTACACCCACCCGGTGATGAGGACCGCGACCGAGAGGGCGAACGATCCCGCGAGCAGCGTGGGAGAGGGGATCGTGCCGTCGTAGATGGGCTTCCGAAACACCTGGATCAGGTGGTACATCGGGTTGAGCGACAGGAGCACGCGGTAGCGGAAGGGGACGATCGACGGCTCGTACACGATCGGGGTCAGGAAGAACCACGTCTGGACGATGACCGTGTACATCTCGCGGACGTCGGCGAATCGCGAGGTCACCGTGAACAGCAGGAAGGAGATCCCCGCCGTGAACAGGGTGACGATGAGAATCGAGATGGGGAGGAACGCCCACGTCGCGTGAAACGGGAAACCCGTCACCAGGAGGATCAGCACGAGCGGAACGAGCGAAAGCACCAGGTTGACCAGCCCGCCTCCCACGGCCGAGGCGATGAAGACGGAGCGCGGAACGAACATGCGCTTGGCGAGTTCGTTCGACGAGACCGTCTGCAACGCCGCGGTCGTGGTCGTCTGGGAGAAGAAGGCCCAGAAGATCGACCCGGTCATGAAGTAGACGGGGTAGTTCTGGACGGCCTGCCGCAGGATGGCCGAGAAGACCAGCGTCAGCGCGATCATGTTGAGCAGGGGCGCGAGCATGGTCCACAGGATCCCGAGGACGGACCGCTTGTAGCGGACCTTGATGTCCCGGATGACGAGCTCGTGGACGAGGCCGCGATACTTCCAGAGCTCGACCGCCTCCTCGATCCAGCGCGGCCCCCGGTGGGCCGAGTCGTAGAGCGGCGGGGCGGAGGACCCGAGCCGGACCTCGGCGTCACTCATGGGCGCCTCCTCCGGCCGACGCCCTCGGCGCGGAGGCCGGGCCGAGTGCGGAGAGCCAGCCCTCCAGCGCGCGTGCCCGGACGTCCCACGTGTTCTCGCGGGCGAAGGCGCGCCGCCGCTCGGCGGCCTCCGGGCCCTCGGCCGCTTCGACGGCCGCCGCGCGAATCTCGCGCGCGAAGGCCTCCGCCGTCGCAGCCAGCCGGACGACACCGAGGCCCCGGCGGGCGAGCGGCTCCAGGGACCGCATCGGCGTGGCCACGACCGCGCGCCCGGCGGCGGCCGCCTCGTAGAGCTTGACGGGATCGGTCGAGTGGGTCAGCTCCGAGAGCCGGAAGGGGATGATCTCGACGTCGAAGCGGCGGCGGAGCTCGGGCATCTCCCGGTACGGCCGCTCCCCGAGGAAGTCGACGTTCGATCGCCGGGGCAGCCTCGCGGCGACGTCCTCGATCCCGCCGACGATCTCGAAGCGCCAGCCCGGCTCGAGCTCCGCCAGGCGCCCCAGCAGCTCGAGGTCGAACCATGCGTCGACCGCGCCGACGTAGCCGACGGTCAGCCGGTCCGGGTCGGGCGACGGGAGCGGAAGGCCCGCGAACAGCGCGTAGTCGCAGGCGTTGGGCAGCCAGTGCACCTCGCCGCCGCGGGCGCGGGCCACGAGCCGGCCGCGCAGGGACTCGGAGGTCGCGACGACGAGATCCGCCGACGCGGCGAGGCGCGCCTCCGCGTCGGCCAGGAGACGCGCGCGTGTACGAGTCGCCGGGAACTCCCCGTAGGCATCGATGCAGTCGTACACGATGCGCCAGCCGAATCGCTCCCGGAGCATCTCGCAGAGCGGACCCCAGAAGGGACTCTGCGCGAAGAGCGCGGCCTCGCGGATCGAGAAGCGCTCGCGTGCGCCGCCGATGGAGGCCGCCGCGCGCGCGAGGGAGCTCCCGCCGAGGCGGCGGTCCCAGGGGTCCTCGCGGCGAACGCCCTCGATCGGCAGAAGCGTCACTCCCGAGGCCACGCCCGCCGGCTCGGCGGGTTCCCCCGATCCGGCCAGCGAGCCGTAGAACACGCGCCGGTTCAGGCGAGCCATCGCCTCCGCGAGCTGCTGGGGGCGCTGGCGTCGGTAGCTCCAGGGAATCACCGGCAGGATCAGGAGATCGCTGCGGCCGGGCACGGGACGGCCGGGATCGAGGGCCGAGAGCGTCAGCTCGGGCGCCGGTTTGCGCAGGCCGAGCAGCCTCTCCGGCGTGATGCGGCGCCGCACGGCGCGCCGCAGCGGAAGCGGAATCGCGCGCCGGCCGAGCGCGTAGAGCCTCCCGCGCCACCCGGACTCCCAGCGGGGTCTCATGCCGGCGGCACGAACGGCGCGAAGGGCCGCTGCAGCAGGATCGCCGCGATGCGCTCGGAGGCGAGCCCGTCGCCGTACGGGTTGCCCCGCCCCGCCATGCGCCGGCGCGCGGCGCCGTCGCCGAGGAGCGTCGACGCCTCCCCGACGATGCGCTCCTCGTCGGTTCCGACCAGCCGTGCCATCCCCGCCTCGACGCCCTCGGGGCGCTCGGTCTTCTCGCGCAGGACCAGGACCGGCTTGCCGAAGGTCGGCGCCTCCTCCTGGATTCCGCCGGAGTCCGTCAGGATCAGCCGTGCGCGCCGCATCAGGCGCACGAGCTCCAGGTAGTCGACCGGGTCCACGAGGGTCACGTTGGGACGGCCCTCGTTGCGCCGCACGACCCGCGCGACGTTGGGGTTGGGATGAGCGACGTGGACGAAGCGCGTGGAGGGAAAGCGTTCCGCGAGCCGTCCGATGGCGCGGACGACGCGCTCGAGCGGCTCGCCGAAACTCTCGCGCCGGTGCGCGGTGATGAGGACCAGGTCCTCCTCCGCGAGGCCCTCCTCGCGGCCCGCGATCTCGAGGAGCGCGTCCACGACCGTGTTGCCGGTCAGGAAGATCCGGCCGGCCGGGACGTTCTCGAGCTCCAGCGCCCGCGCGGCGCGCCGCGTCGGGACGAAGTGCGCGTCGGCGACCAGGTCCGCGACCCGGCGGTTCATCTCCTCCGGAAACGGATGCTGAAAATCCCCCGTCCGCAGGCCCGCCTCCACGTGGCCCACGCGGACCCGCCGGTGAAACGCGGCGACCGAGGCGCACATCGCGGTGGTGGTGTCGCCCTGAACCAGGAGCCAGTCCGGCGCCTCCTTCGAGAGCGTCGCGTCGAGCGCCGCGAAGACCCGCGACGCGAGCTCGTTGGGAGTCTGGTCGGGCCGCATGAGGTCGAGGTCGATGTCCGGCTTGATGTCGAAGAGCGCGAGCGCCTGGTCCAGCATCTGGCGGTGCTGCGCGGTCGCGCAGACGCGGACCTCACACTCGCGCTCGCTCGCAAGGCGACGGATGACCGGGGCCATCTTGATGGCCTCGGGGCGCGTTCCCACGACGACGAGCAGCTTCATTACGATCCGTTCCGAAGCCGGCGCGGTCGCTTCGAACTGCCAGCCGACCTGCCCGCATTGTACGGGCTTGGTGTGCCCGCGCACAGCGGAAAAAACGCCCTCCGGCTCGAGCCGCGCAGAGTACACTCACCGCATCGAGCCATGATCCCGGAAGTCTTCGAGTGCCCCCGCTGCGAACGGCAGTTCGTGATCGACAGCGTCCCCGACGACGGCAGCGAGGACGTTCACTGCCCGCAGTGCAGCCGATACCTCGGCGTGCGAGACGTCGCGTTCGTTCTGCGAACGGAGCTCGACGAGATGATCGAGCGGATCACCTTCGAAAAGGATCGGCTCGAGAAGGACGAGGCGGTCTACAACCTGACGGACTGCGACGCGGAGATGAAGTTCTACGGCCGCGAGGTGGTGCGCGTCATCGGCGTGCTGCGCGGCGCGCTGAAGGAGCTCCGCAAGCTTCGCGACGACTACCGCGTCCACAAGACCGAGAGTTCCTAGGCCGCCGGGCCGCCAGCCAGCTAGGCTCGGATCTTCTCCCTGAACCGCGCGAGCCTCCGCAGGCTCGTCTCCCTGCCCAGCAGCGCCACGACGTCGAACAGGGGCGCGCCCACGGTCACGCCGGTGAGCGCGAGACGCGTGGGATGGATGAGCTTTCCGGCCGACACGCCGGCCGCCTCGGCGGTCTCCCGCAGCGCGGCCTCCGTCGACGCGGCGGTCCACTCGCCTTCCGGGATCCCCTCGAGCCGGCGCGCGAGCGCGTCGAGCTGCGCGGCCGTCTCGGGCCGGACGTGCTTCTTGAGACCCTCCGGCTCGTACTCGGACGGGTCGGCGGCGTAGGAGGAGAGAGCGCGGCCCATCTCGATCGGCGTGCGGACGCGAGGCCGGTGCAGCTCGATCGCGCGCAGCGCCACGTCCCGTGCGGGAGCGCCGCCGGCGGCATGGGGCAGCGCCCGCTCGAGCAGCTCCTCGGCCGGCATCCGCGCGATGTACTGCGCGTTCATCCAGAGGAGCTTCTCGGGGTCGAACACGGAGGGCGACGCACCCACGCGCTCGAGCGAGAATTCGCGCTCCATCTCCGCGCGGGTCAGGATCTCGCGGTCGCCGCCCGGCGCCCAGCCGAGCAGCGCGAGGAAGTTGAAGAGGGCCTCCGGAAGGATGCCGGCGTCGCGCCACTCCTCGACCGCGGCCGCCCCGTGCCGCTTCGAGAGCTTCTTCTTGTCGGTTCCCAGGATCATCCCGAGGTGCGCGAAGCGGGGGATGGGGGCGCCGAGGGCGCGGAAGAGCGCCACGTGCTTGGGCGTGTTCGCGAGGTGGTCGTCGCCGCGGATGACGTGGGAGATCCGCATGTCGACGTCGTCGACGCAGACGGAGAAGTGGTAGAGCGGGTGGCCGTCCGAGCGCACCAGGACGAAGTCGTCGAGCGCCTCGGCCGGGAACTCGACCCTTCCGCGGATCAGGTCGTCGACGACGATCGTCTCGTCCGGCATCGCGAGCCGAACCACGAACCGCTCCCCGGCGCCCGCCCGGCGGTCGCTCTCCCCGGGGTCGATCCGGCGGCCGGCCCCGGAGTAGCGGTACGACTTGCCGGCGGCCTCGGCCGCCTTGCGCTCCGCGTCGAGCTCCTCGGGAGTCTCGAACGCGCGGTACGCCTTGCCCTCGCGGAGCAGGCGCTCCGCCGCCGCCTTGTAGAGATCGTAACGACGGGACTGATGGTAGGGGCCCTCGTCGTACTCCAGGCCGAGCCACTCCATGGCCGAGAGGATCTGACCGGTCAGCTCCTCACGCGACCGCTCGACGTCGGTGTCCTCAATGCGGAGGATGAACGTTCCCTTCTCCCGCCGCGCGAAGAGAAGGTTGTAGAGCGCGGTCCGGGCGCCGCCGACGTGCAGCGAGCCGGTCGGCGAGGGCGCGAAGCGCACGCGGGGGCCATCAGAGGCGTTCAAGGACCGGGATCGTACTCGAAATGCCCGTCGGCTGGTCCAAAGCCGCCTTCATGGAGCGTCTGTCCGCGGCGTGAATAGTCTCCCGAGCGAAGCGAGGGAGGAGGTTCGCGCCGCTTGAGCGAAGCGCGAAGCGGAGGGTCAGGCTGGCGGTCGAGCGCGCATCCGCGCGAGCCGCCGGCCGGTGCGCCGAAGGCGCAGACCCGTAGCGCAGCGCGCAGCGACGTCAGTCGAGCGGCAGGCTGACCGAGTAAGAGAACCGACCGCGTCCGATCTCGATCAGGACCGTGTTCTTGTTGAAGTCGCGCTGCATCACGTGGTCGATGTCCTCGGAGCTGCGCACGCGTGTTCCGTTCAGGCCGATCAGGTAGTCGCCCGACTTGAGCCCCGCCTGCGCGGAGACCGAGTCCCGGTCGGCGACCGAGACGCGGAGGCCGTCGGTGGTGGGTCGCACGCCGAGTCCCAGCTCCTCGCGCAGGATCCGCGCCCCGAGTCCCGCCGGCGGCGTCTCGCCCTGGAGCGTGACCGTGCGCTCGCCGTCCTTGCCGCGGAGCGCGATCTTGAGCGGACGGCCCGGCCCGCGGGTGGACAGGGCGGTCTCGAAGGCCTCCTGCGAGTCGATTGGCGATCCGTCGACCGAGACGACCTGGTCCCCCACGTGCACGCCGGCCCGGGCGGCCGGGGAGCCGGGATAGACGAGGCGCACGCGGAATCCCCGCGGACGGTTCTCCTCGCCGGACACGAGCGTCTTCCCGCGGAGGCCGACCCACACCGCGCGGACCTCGCCGTACCGGAGCAAGTCGTCCACGATGCGGCGCGTGCGGTCGACGGGGATCGCGAAGCCGATGCCCTGCGCCCCGCCGATGATCGCCGTCGCGACGCCGACCATCTCGCCGTCCAGGTTCACGAGCGGGCCGCCCGAGTTGCCCGGGTTGATCGAGGCGTCGGTCTGGATGAAGTCGGTGTAGGTCTGGTTGTTCTCGGCCTTGATCGTGCGGCCGGTCGCGGACACGACGCCGGCCGTCACGGTGTGGGAGAGCCCGAAGGGATTGCCGATCGCCACGATTGTCTCGCCGATCATGAGGTCGGACGAGGAGCCCAGCTTGAGCGCCGGCAGGGCCGCGGTCGGCTTCTTCACGCGCAGGACCGCGAGATCGTTGTCCGCGTCGGAGCCGACGATCTCGCATTCGAGCTCCATGCCCGACTTCGTCATCGCCGTGATCTTGGAGGCGCCCGAGACGACGTGGTCGTTGGTGACGATGATGCCCTTGGGATCGATGATGGACCCCGACCCCAGCGACTGGCTGCTGCGCTCGCGGCGAGGATCCACGCCGAAGAAGAAATCGTCGAAGATCGACGGCCGGCGCCGGAGGGTCTGCTCGGCCGAGATGTTGACGACGGCGGGAGCGACCCGCTCGACGACCTGGACGATCTCGGTGCGCCGGTTGGACAGGGGAGCCGCCACGGCCGCGGCCGCGGCGAGGGCCATCAGGAGGAAGCCCACCTTCGATCTCATGCCGGCCACAACTTCGCGACTTCTGGCGTCATTCCGCCCAATCCAACTCCAAAATGAATCGGCCCCGCCGTGGACGGGGCCGAAGATATCGGAAAACGAGAGGCCGATTATTTCTTCTTGACCTCGATCGTCTCGGGCTTCTCCGAGCCCGGGCCCGAGCCCGCCGAGATCCGGATCGTCCGGGGCTTGGCGTCCTCCCGCTTGGGAAGCTCCACCTTCAGCAGGCCGTCCCGGAACGAGGCCTGGATCTTCTCGCGGTCCACGTTGTTGGGAAGAGAGAAGCTGCGCACGAACTGGCCGTAGGAGCGCTCCACGCGGTGGTAGCTCTTCCCGTCCGTTTCGTTCTCGAACTTGCGCTCGCCGCGCAGGGTCAGCATTCCGTTCTCGGTCTGGATCTCGATCTCGTTCTCCTTGAAGCCCGGAAGCTCCGCGGTGATCAGGATGCGATCCTTCTCCTCGGCGATGTCGACGGGCGGCGCCCAGGCCGACAGCTGCATCTCGTCGTCGCGCTCGCGGTTTCCGTAGGAGTAGCCGCCGAAGGCGCGGTTGAGCCTGTCCTGCAGGCTCGCCATTTCACGGTAGGGATCCCAACGCATCAGATTCATAGAAACCTCCATTGAAAAAATCGTTAGACCGATACGGGTACGGACTTCTTCACGATCTTGAGCGACTCGCGGTCGGGCGTGACCGTCAGCTCCGCGGCGTCGCCCTCTCCCACTTTTCCCTGGAGAAGGCTCTCGGCCAGCCGGTCCGCGACCTCCTTCTGGATCAGCCGCTTGAGCGGCCGAGCGCCGAAGGTCGGGTCGTATCCCCGGCCCGCCAGGAACTTCCGGGCGTCCGCGGTCCAGGAGAGCTGGATCCCCCGGTCGAGGAGCGTCTTCGCCAGGCCGGCGAGTTGGATCTGCACGATCTTCTCGGTCTCTTCCCGCGTGAGGCGGTGGAAGACGATGACGTCGTCGATCCGGTTGAAGAACTCGGGCCGGAAGTGGCGCCGGAGCGCCTCCTCGATCTTCGCCTTGATCTCCTCCTCGCTGCGCGTCGACTCCTCGGCGATCCACTCGGACCCGAGGTTCGAGGTCATGATGATCACGGTGTTCTTGAAGGAGACGACGCGCCCCTTGCCGTCCGTCAGGCGGCCGTCGTCCAGGACCTGCAGCAGGACGTTGAAGACGTCGGGGTGCGCCTTCTCGATCTCGTCGAAGAGGATCACCGAGTATGGGCGCCGGCGCACGGCCTCGGTCAGGCGGCCGCCCTCCTCGTATCCGACGTAGCCGGGCGGCGCCCCGATCATCCGCGCCACGGCATGCTTCTCCATGTACTCGGACATGTCGAGCCGCACCATGGCGTGCTCGTCGTCGAACAGGAACTCGGCGAGCGCCCGCGCGAGCTCCGTCTTGCCGACGCCCGTCGGGCCCACGAAGAGGAACGAGCCGAGCGGCCGCTTCGGATCGGAGAGACCCGCGCGGGAGCGCCGGACCGCGTCGGCCACGGCCTTGACGGCCTCCTCCTGGCCGATGACGCGGGAATGCAGGCGGTCCTCCATCTTGAGGAGCTTCTGGGTCTCGCTCTCGATCATGCGGTTGACGGGAACGCCCGTCCACTTCGAGACGACGGCGGCGATGTCCTCCTCGGTGACTTCCTCGCGCAGCATCCGCTGGCCCTTCTGGAGCTCGGCGAGCCGCGCGTCCTCCGCCGCGAGCTGCTTCTCGAGCTCCGGCAGGCGCCCGTAGCGCAGCTCGGCGACCCGTTGCAGCTCCCCCTGCCTCTCGGCTTCGACGGCCTCCAGCTTGACGCGCTCGATCGACTCCTTGATCTGGCCGATCTTCTGGATGGACTCCTTCTCGGCCGACCACTTCGCGCGCAGGCGGCTCGACTCCTCCCGGGCGTCCGAGAGGAGCTTCTCGATCTCCTGCAGCCGCTGCTTGGACTCCTTGGTCTTCTCCTTCGCGAGCGCGCGCTTCTCGATCTCGAGCGAGACGATGCGCCGCTCGATCGTGTCGATCTCCGTCGGCACCGAGTCGATCTCGGTCCGCAGTCGGGCCGCCGCCTCGTCCACGAGGTCGATGGCCTTGTCCGGGAGGAAGCGGTCGGTGATGTAGCGCTGCGACAGCCGGGCGGCCGCGACGAGGGCACCGTCGGTGATGCGCACGCCGTGGTGGATCTCGTAGCGCTCCTGGAGTCCCCGGAGGATCGCGATCGTGTCCTCGACCGTGGGCTCCTCGACGTAGACCGGCTGGAAGCGCCGCTCGAGCGCCGCGTCCTTCTCGATGTGCTTCTGGTACTCGTTCAGCGTGGTCGCGCCGATCGCCCTCAGCTCCCCGCGCGCGAGCGCCGGCTTCAACATGTTCGAGGCGTCCATGGCGCCCTCGGCGGCGCCCGCGCCGACGAGCGTGTGGAGCTCGTCGATGAAGAGGACGATCGTGCCCTGTGCCTCCTCGATCTCCTTGAGGACGGCCTTCAACCGATCCTCGAACTCGCCGCGGTACTTCGCTCCGGCGATCATCGCGCCGAGGTCGAGCGAGACGACGCGCTTGTTCTTGAGGCCCTCGGGGACGTCGCCCATGTGGATCCGGCGGGCGAGCCCCTCGACGATCGCGGTCTTGCCGACGCCCGGCTCGCCGATCAGGACGGGGTTGTTCTTCGTGCGGCGCGAGAGGACCTGGATCACACGGCGGATCTCCTCATCGCGGCCGATGACCGGATCGATCTTGCCGCGCCGGGCGAGGTCCGTGAGATCGCGCGTGTAACGCTTCAGGGCCTGGTACTTGTCCTCGGGATTGGGATCCGTGATCCGCGTCGAGCCGCGAACTTCCTTGAGCGCCTTGAGGAGCGCGTCCTTCTGGACCCCGGCCTTCTTCAGCTCGGCCGCGGCCTCGCCGCCCGCGTCGGCGAGTGCCAGGAGGAAGTGCTCGGTCGAGACGTACTCGTCGCCGAACTCCTTCGCGATCTCGAAGGAGCGGTCGAAGACCCGGTTGAGGTCGAAGGTGATCGCGGCGTCCGCCGAGGCGCCCGAGACGGAGGGGCGCCGCGCGAGGCTCGCCGCGATCCCGGAGGAGAGCGCCTCCGGGTTGACGCCGAGCTTCTGGAGCACCGGCACCACGACGCCGTCGTCCTGCTTGAGCAGGGCGAGGAGGAGGTGCTCGCTCGTCAGCTCCGCGTTGCCGCGGGCGCGCGCGTCGCGCTGTGCTTCCTGGACGGCTTCCTGGGCCTTGATGGTGAGTTGATCGAAACGCATCGAGATGTCCTTCCGCGCCCTCGGACCCGGCGCTAGAGAGGGGCTCCGCGCTTCGGCTCCGAGGCTGCCAAATTACTACATGAGTCTTACACTGTCAAATTCAAATACGCCATAAGTTGATAGATTGATGCTCACTATTTACACTCCTGGATCGTTCAGCCCGGCCTCTCGGAAACCTTTGATACGTAAGAGGCAAGAGTCGCAGGCCCCGCAGGGCCGGCCATCCGGGGCCGGGTCGTAGCACGAGGACGTCAGCCGAAAATCGAGCCCGAGCCGGGAGCCTTCGGCCACGATCTGGGCCTTGGTCATGTGGAGCAGCGGGGCTCGGATTCGGAACGCGAGCCGGCCCTCGACTCCCGCCCGCGTGCCCAGGTTCGCCATCCTCTCGAAGGCCTCCAGGAACTCGGGCCTGCAATCGGGGTACCCGGAGTAGTCGAGCGCGTTCGCTCCGATGTAGACGTCGGCCGCATCGATCGACTCGGCCCAGGAGATCGCGTGGGCCAGGAAGAGCGCGTTGCGCGCCGGGACGTAGGTGATGGGGATCGCGTCTCTGCCCAGGCTGTTCTTCGGCACCGCGAGCGAGGCGTCCGTCAGGGCGGACGACGCCGCCCCCGGGAGATCGACCGCCACGATGCGGTGGGCGCGAACGCCGTATCGCTCCGCGACCGCGCGGGCCGCGTCGAGCTCGACGCGATGACGCTGCCCGTAGTCGAAGGAGAGCGCGTGTACGTCGAAGCCCGCTTCGCGGGCCAGGAGCAGACAGGTCGAGGAGTCCACTCCTCCGGACAAGAGCACGACGGCGCGAGGAGGATTCGTGATTCGTGATTCGTGATTCGTGATTTCAGCCTGTTTCATGGTCAATCACGAATCTGCGAATGGCGAATCACGAATCTACCTTCCCGGAACATCACCCCAGAGGAGCTTGTGCAGCTGGAGACCCAGCCGGATCGGGCGCCCGGAGTCGCGGATCCACTGGGCGAGCTCGATCGCGGGAAGCGAGCCCCAGACCGGCGAGAACGTGACGGTGTTTCGGCGGTCCAGGTCGCGGGCGGCGACGAGGCCGAGCGACCAGTCGAAGTCGCGGCGATCGGCGAGGACGAACTTGAGC
Organism: Thermoanaerobaculia bacterium; assembly: GCA_036493875.1. Taxonomy (GTDB): domain Bacteria; phylum Acidobacteriota; class Thermoanaerobaculia; order UBA5066; family Gp7-AA6; genus DAHUXD01. Next base: position 553 of record DASXPB010000029.1, on the reverse strand, counting down.
TCGTCCTTGTCGGTCAGCCGGTCCAGGTTCTCCGCCAGGTTCGCGTGCTGCATTCCGCTGCCGGGCGCCTTGACGTCCACGATCTTGACGACGCGCGGATCCACGCGCTCGAGCCCGACGTGTCCCCCGGTCTCGAGCATCACGGTCCTGCCCGCGTCGAGGAGGCGTCCCATCAGCGGGTAGACGCCCTCCTGCTCGAGCGGCTCGCCGCCGGTCACCTCGACCAGCTTCGTCTCGAGCGCCAGCACGTCACGCGCGGCGTCCTCCACGGCCATCTCCGTTCCGCCGTGGAACGCGTATTCGCTGTCGCACCAGACGCAGCGCAGCGAGCAGCCCGTGAGGCGGATGAACGCGCAGGGAAAGCCGGAGCGGGTGGATTCGCCCTGGAGGGAGCGGAAGATCTCCGTGACGCGGAGGGTCTCGCTCTCACTCATGCGGTGACCTGAAGGCGGCCGTGCAGCATGTTCATCCCGCACGAGAACGTGAACTCGCCCACGCGGTCCGGGCGGATCTCGACCACGGTGCGGGCGTTGGCCGCGAGCGCCCGGCGGAT
>DASXPB010000028.1:0-192511 GCA_036493875.1 Thermoanaerobaculia bacterium | reverse complement strand
TAGTGCTCGAGGCCCAGGTCCCTCGCGATCGCGGCGGCCCTCGACACGACCTCGCCGAGCAGCTGACGGTCGTCCGCGCCCGCCTCCGCGAGGCGTGCGATGTGCCTGCGGGGGATCACGAGGACGTGCGTCGGCGCCTTGGGAGCGATGTCGTAAAACGCGTAGACGTGGTCGTCGGAGTAGACCTTCTTGGACGGAATTTCGCCCGACGCGATCTTGCAGAACAGACAGTCGCTCACTGGACTCTCCTGGCTACTTCGTTCTCCGGACCCGCGCACCCAGTCCCGTCAGCTTCTCCTCCATCTTCTCGTACCCCCGGTCGAGGTGGTAGACGCGGTCGATCGTCGTCTCGCCCTCGGCCGTGAGGGCGGCGATGGCGAGCGCGGCGGACGCACGCAGATCGCTGGCCATCACCGTCGCGCCGGTCAGCCGCGAGGGGCCCTCGACGACGGCCCACCGGCCCTCGAGGCGTATTCGGGCGCCCATGCGGACCAGCTCGGCTACGTGCTGGAAGCGGTTCTCGAAGATCGTCTCCGTGATCGTCGCGACCCCGCTCATGCCGGCGGCCAGGGCCATCCACTGGGCCTGCAGGTCCGTCGGGAAGCCCGGATACGGCGCCGTCGCGACGTCGTGCGACACGAGGCCGCCGTCGGCCCGGACCCGGATCGTGTCGCCGATCGTGTCGATCCGGACGCCCGTGGCCGAGAGCCGCGCGGTCAGCGCGGCGAGGTGCTCGGGCGCGCACTTGCGGACCGCAACGTCGCCGCGGGTCGCGGCGGCCGCCAGCACGTAGGTGCCGGCCTCGATGCGGTCGGGGATGATCGGGTGCGTCACGCCGTGGAGGCTCTCGACGCCCTCGATCTCGATGCTCTCGCTCCCGGCGCCGCGGATCTTCGCGCCCATCGCGACCAGCATGCGGGCGAGGTCCGCGACCTCCGGCTCGCGGGCGGCGTTGACGAGACGCGTGGTCCCGCGGGCCAGCGTCGCGGCGAGCATCACGTTCTCGGTTCCGGTGACCGTGACGGTATCGAACACGATCTCGGCGCCGGAGAGCCGCGAGGCCTTCGCCTCGACGTAGCCGTGGTCGAGCCGCACCTCGGCCCCGAGCTTCTCGAACGCCGCGAGGTGGAGGTTGATCGGCCGGACGCCGATCGCGCACCCTCCGGGCAGCGAGACGCGGACGGAACCCGCGCGGGCGAGCAGCGGGCCGAGCACCAGGACCGACGCGCGCATCGTCTTGACGAGCTCGTACGGCGCGACTGCGTCGGCCGAGCCGATCTGCTTCGCCGCGATCGTCGCCGTGTGCGTGCCGGCCTCGACCTCCGCGCCGACGTGCTGGAGGAGCCGGCGGAGCGTCCGGATGTCGGCGACGTTGGGCAGGTTCGTCAGCCGGACGGGGTCGGCGGTCAGGAGCGCCGCGGCCATGCAGGGCAGCGCGGCGTTCTTGGCGCCGGCGACGGCGATCTCGCCGGTCAGGCGGATCGGGCCTTCGACTACGAACTTGTCCACGGGCGCTTCGTTCTCTGGATTCTCTCCGAACCCGATTCCAGGCGCGCCAGGCAGATGCGGGGGATCCCCTCGAGGTCCGGCTCGATGCGCACGAAGCGCCAGACGGGCCGCGCCAGGATCTCGGAGCGCACGGCCTCGCCCTGTCCGAAGCCGATCTCGAAGGCGAGAAGCCCGCCCGGCTCGAGCACCGAGGGGAGTGTCGCCAGGAGCTGACGGATGGCCAGGAGCCCATCGTCCCCGGCGAAGAGCGCGCGCCGCGGGTCGTGGTCACGGACGGTCGGGGGAAGGTGCGGCGCCTCGCCGATCGCCAGGTAGGGCGGATTCGAGAGGACCAGGTCGAAGCGCGGCGCGGTCGGGGAAAGCGCCGAGAGCCAGTCGGAGGCCACCAGCTGCAGGCGATTCAGGACTCCGTGCTGGCCGGCGTTCTGCCGCGCCAGGGCCAGCGCGTCGACCGAGATGTCCAGTGCCACGGCCGTCGCCGCGGGGCGTTCCAGGAGGTAGGTGATCGCGATGATCCCGCTGCCCGTGCCGGCGTCCAGGACTCGCCGCGCCTCGGGAGCCTCGCGCAGCGACTGCTCGACCAGGACCTCGGTCTCCGGCCGCGGCACGAGCGCGCGCCCGTCGACCCGGAAGGGCCGGCCGTAGAAGTCCCACTCTCCGATCAGGTGCTGGACCGGAACGCCCATGAGGCGCTTTTCCCAGAGGCGCTCGAAGCGGGCCACGACGCCCGGATCGAGCGTCACGCGGGGATCGAGGGAGAGGGGAGAGAGCCCGCCCATGGAGTGGGCCAGGAGGAGTCGAGCGTCCCAGTTGGTCGCGTCCGCTGCGGCGGTGACGGCTCTCGAGGTTGCGGCGTCGAGGAGTTCCTTGATGGTCACGGGGAAGAACCTATCAGCTCTTCTTCAAGCCTTCGCGAGTTCCTCTTTGAGCCGCTCGGCCTGGAAGTGGGCGATGGTCGGCTCGACCAGCTCGTCGAGGTTTCCGTCGAGGACATCCTGCATCCGGTGCGTGGTGAAACCGATCCGGTGATCGGTGATGCGCGACTGCGGGAAGTTGTACGTGCGGATCTTCTCGGAGCGGTCGCCGGAGCCCACCATCTTCTTGCGCTCGGCCGCGATCGCTCCCTCCTGCTTCGCCTGCTCGATCTCGAGGAGGCGGGACTTCAGGACGCGCATCGCCTTCGCCTTGTTCTTGATCTGACTCCGCTCGTCCTGGCACTGCACGACCAGCCCCGTCGGCAGATGGGTGAGGCGCACCGCCGAATAGGTCGTGTTGACGCCCTGCCCGCCGGGGCCCGACGCGCAGAAGCGGTCGACGCGGATGTCCTTCTCCTCGACCTTCACGTCGACGTCCTCGGCCTCGGGCAGGACCGCGACCGTGGCGGCGGAAGTATGGATGCGGCCCGACGCCTCGGTCGCCGGCACGCGCTGCACCCGGTGCACGCCGCCCTCGAACTTGAGGCGGGAGTAGGCGCCCTCGCCCTCGATGAGCACCGTGATCGTCTTGATGCCTCCGATCCCGGTGTCGTCGCGGTCCACGATCTCGACCTTCCAGCGGCGGCGCTCGGCGTAGCGCTGGTACATGCGGAACAGCTCGCCGGCGAAGAGGGCGGCCTCGTCGCCGCCCGTGCCGGCGCGGATCTCGAGGAAGACGTTGCGGGAGTCGTTGGGGTCGCGGGGCAGCAGGAGGACCTTGAGGTCTTCGTCCAGCCGGGCGAGGCGCTCGGTCAGCGTCGCGCGCTCCGCGGCGGCCATCTGGTAGAGCTCGTCGCCGGGGGAGAGCGACTCGACCATCTCCCGCGCTCCGTCGAGCTCCTTCTGGACCTGCCGCGTCTCCTCCATCTTCTGGACGATGGGCTGGAACTCGGAGAGTGTCTTCTGGGCCTCGCGGACGGCGCGATGGTCCTGCACGAAGTCCGGGTCGGCCAGGCGGGCCCGGACCTCCTCGTACTTGCGCCGGATCTCTTCCAGTTTTTCGAACATAGGGATGCTTTCAGCTGACAGCTCTCAGCTCTCAGCCAGATGAATTGGGTATCGAGCCGCTACAGGGCGGCCGAGGGGTAGGGAAGGCGGGAAACGGGGCTCATGCCCCTAAGCGGGAGAGCCCGAGGCCTTCTTCTCGTAGCGCTTCCGGAACCGTTCCACGCGGCCGGCCGAGTCGACCAGCTTCTGCTTCCCGGTGAAGAAGGGATGGCACTTGCTGCAGATCTCGATCCGCAGCTCTTTCTTGGTGGAGCGGGTGGTCCAGGTCTCGCCGCAGGCGCAGTGGACCAGGACCTCGTGGAGCTCGGGGTGGATGGTCGGTTTCATGGGACGCGGCATTCTACGGATCCGGACGCCGCCATGCAAGCCCCATCCAACCCCCGGGCCCCCGGGGACCTCCCGGACCCGGTTCCCGGCCGGCAGGAAGGGGCCCGGAGGGCAGGCGCGCTAGAATCCCGAAGTTCTAGAGTCATCAGGGAAAAAGCGTGTTTTACCTCTACGTCACCGCACCGGGAATGGCCGCGCGAAAACTCTCGCTCGACCGTCCGGTCACAACCGTCGGCCGGTCGTCGATGAACGACTTGCCGATCTCGGACAAGATGCTGTCGCGCCAGCACGCCCGCATCGTGCGCGACACCGACGGCGGGCTCACGGTCGAGGACCTCGGCTCGCGCAACGGCACGTTCCTGAACGGCGAGCGGCTGACGACGGTCCAGACGCTCAAGCCCGGGGACCGCATCACGGTCGGCGGCGTCACCCTCAAGGTCGAGTCCGAATCCACGACGCGCGTGCGGATCGAGGGCGGCGGCGAGGATCCGCTCGACAACACGATCCTCAAGGCAAGCGCCGAGCTGCTGCGCAAGCACGCCACGGAGACGGATCCGCGGCTGCCGGCCGAGCAGCTCAGCAAGCTGATCGAGTCGCTGCGCGTCGTCAACGAGCTCACGATCGAGCTGCTCCGCGACATCTCGGTCGACGAGCTCCTGCGCTTCCTGATGGACAAGGTCTTCGAGACACTCAAGCCCGACCGCGGCCTCGTGCTGCTTCGGTCGCGCGCCACCGGCGAGCTCGCCCCCGCGGTCGTGCGCGTGGCCGAAGGCATCTCGGCCGAGGACATCCGCCTTTCGAAGACGCTCGTCGCCGCCGTCGTGGAGAAGCGCAACGGCCTGCTCCTGATGGACACGTCGACAGGATCGGGGGTCAACCTCGCCGACTCGATCCGGCTCTCGGGCATCAAGTCGGTCCTGGCGGCGCCGCTCGAGAACGAGGGCGAGGTCGTCGGGCTGATCTACGTCGACTGCCGCGTCGGCTCGCGCTCCTTCGAGGAAGCCGACCTGCGCCTGCTGACCTCGCTCGCCAACGTCGCGGCGGCCAAGATCCAGAACGCGCGCCTCATGGAGGAGAACGCGGAGAAGCGCCAGATGGACCGCGAGTTCGCGCTCGCCCGCGAGATCCAGCAGCGCCTCCTTCCCGAGGATCCGCCGCCGCTGCCGGGCTACGAGCTCCACGGCTCCAACGTCGCCTCCCGCCAGGTGTCCGGCGACTACTTCGACTTCCGCCCCCGCAGCGACGGGAAGATCTACGCGACCATCGCGGACGTCTGCGGGAAGGGCGTCGGGCCGGCGCTTCTGATGGCCTCCCTGCAGGCGTCCTTCCACGCATGGGCCGACGAGGGCGTTCCCGTGGCCGAGATGACGGGCCGCCTCTCCGAGGCGATCTCCCGGAGGACGGGTCCGGACCGCTTCATCACGTTCTTCCTGCTCATCCTGGACCCCGCGACGGGGGAGGTCGAGTACACCAACGCCGGCCACAACCCCGGATTGCTGCTGCGCGCCGACGGCGGCATCGAGGAGCTCGGGTCCCACGGCCTCCCGCTCGCGCTCTTTCCGGGCAAGCCCTACGGCTCCTCGAAGCTCCAGCTCGGACCGGGAGACCTCCTGTACCTGTACACCGACGGCGTGACCGAGGCGAACGATCCGGAGGGCAACGAGTTCGGCATGCCGCGTCTCAAGGAGTTCGTGGTGGGCCAGGTAGGCAAAACGCCGACCGAAGTCGAGGCCGCGCTCGCTCGGGTGCTCGAGGAGCACTCCGCCGGGGAGCCCTTCGCGGACGACCGGACGCTGGTGATGGTGCGGCGGCTGCCCGCCTAGGGAGAGGAGGGACGGTGAAGGCCTACCTCTGGATCACCGGGACGCTCTTCTCCCTCTTCGCGGCGATGCATGCGTTCATTACCTGGGAGCACGCGCGGAGGCCGGGGGCGACGCTGTGGGACTGGCTCGGGCCGCTGCTCGTGGGGATCGTCGGAGCGGTTCTCGCGGTCTGGGCGTTTCGCCTGATCCGGCCTACTCGCGGATCTCCAGCCGCTTGATGATCTCGTGCAGCGTGGTGGGCTTGATCTTCAGAAGCTCCGCGGCGCGCTTCTGAACGCCGCCCGTGCGGCGCAGCGCGGTGCGGATGAGCCGGCGCTCGTACTCCTCGACCATCTGCTTGTAGGTCGCCCCGTTCTCGGGTAGCCGCACCGGCAGCTCGCCCTTCTCGGGCTGGAGAACGGTCTCGGGAAGCAGGTCGAGCCCGATCCTGCCGCCCGACGGACAGAGGACGACGGCGCGCTCCAGCGAGTTCTCGAGCTCGCGCACGTTGCCGGGCCAGTCGTGGTCGAGCAGCGCGCGGAACGCCTCGGGCTCCAGGCCCCCGATCGGCTTGGAGTTCTCGCTGGCGTAGAGCTTGATGAAGTGCTCGGCGAGCAGCGGGATGTCCTCCCGGCGCTCGCGCAGCGGGGGAATCGTGATCGTGATGACGCAGAGGCGATAGTAGAGGTCGTCGCGGAAGCGTCCCTCCGCGACCATCTTCTTCAGGTCTACGTTGGTCGCCGCGATGATGCGCGTGTCGACCTTCTGCGTGTCGACGCTGCCGACGCGCATGAACTCCTTCTCCTGGATGACGCGCAGCAGCTTCGCCTGGGTCTCGAGGCTGATCGTGCCGATCTCGTCGAAGAAGATGGATCCGCCGTCGGCCACCTCGAAGAGTCCCTTCTTGTTGGCCACCGCGCCCGTGAAGGCGCCGCGCACGTGGCCGAAGAGGTTGGATTCGAGCAGATCGGCCGGCATCGAGCCGGAGTTGACGGTCACGAACGGCATGTTGGCTCGCGGCGAGTGGGTATGGATCGCTCGGGCCACCAGCTCCTTGCCGGTGCCGCTCTCGCCCTCGACGAGAATGGTGGAGCGGGACGGCCCCGCCAGGCGCACCAGCTCGAACACCTTCCGCATGCCGTTGCTCTTGCCCACGATCCGGCCGAGGCCGAAGCGCTGCGAGAGCTCCTCTCGCAGTCGGCGGTTCTCCTCGGTCAACCGGCGTGCCTCGGAGCCCTTGCGGAGGGTCAGCAGCACTTCCTCGTTCTGGAAGGGCTTGGGGATGTAATGGAACGCGCCCTGGCGCATGGCCTCGATCGCGCCGTCGATGGACGAGTACGCCGTCACGATGACGACGACGGCGTCGGGATCGCGCTGGCGGATCTCCCGCAGGACCTCCAGTCCCGGCTTGTCGGGCAGCATGAGATCGAGCAGGACGACGTCGTAGGGATCGGACTCGAAGAGGCTCGTGGCCTCGGCGGCGGACGCGGCGGCCGTGACCTCGTAGCCCTCGCGCGTCAGCAGCGTGCCGAGCACGTCGCGGATGACCTCTTCGTCGTCGACGACGAGGACCCTCATGACGGAGATCCTGCCGGCACGAGCGGCAGCTCGACCCGCGCCTCCGCGCCGCCGCCGTCGCGCGGCGCCAGCAGGATCTCGCCGCCGTGACGGCGCACGATGTCGCGGGAGATCGCGAGGCCGAGGCCCGTGCCCCCGGACTTCTTGGTCGTGTAGAAGGGCTGGAAGATCTTCTCGGCGGCGGTCGAGGTGAGGCCGGGCCCGCGGTCGGCCACCGTGACGCGCACCGTCTCGCCGCAGCGCTGCAGACGGCACGTCACGACGCCCCCGTCGGGAGAGGCGTCGCGGGCGTTGGTCAGCAGGTTCACGAACACCTGCTCGAGCTCGCGGGCGTCGCCGATGACGAAGGCGGGTTGGCCGTCCGGGTCGGCCTCGAGCTCCAGCTCGCGGCCCGCCAGGGCGGTCTCGACGGACTCCGCCGCGTTGGCCAGCACGCCCCGCAGGTCGGTCTTCTGCGGCGTGCGCTGGCGCGGGCGGGCGAACTCGAGCAGGTTGTTGACCAGGTGCGCGGCGCGGAAGGTCTGCCGCTCCATCTTCTTCAGGATCGAGTAGCGCGGGTCCCCCGGCGCGGTCTCCGCGAGGAGCAGCTGGGCGTAGGAGGAGAGTCCGGCGATCGGCGTGTTGACCTCGTGCGCGACGCCGGCCGCCAGCACGCCGAGGGAGGCCAGCCGCTCGCGCTCCGCCAGCGCGCGCTCGGAGCGGAGGCGGTCGGTCATGTCCTCGACCACGACGACGCGGCGCTCCGGGGCGCCCCGGAACGCGGACACGGACAGCTGGAGGTCGCGGCCGTCCCCGCGTCCATCGCGGCGCTCGGAGGCCCCGGGGGCGGCGGGCAGGCGCGTCTGGAACCGCCACTCGGCTCCGTCCGCCGGCGGCTCGCCGAGCGTGACGCCGGGCAGCACTTCGGAGAGCGGCAACGCGAGGAGCGACTCCTCCGAGCGGTTGAGCAGCTGCGCGAACGCGGGATTCGCGGAGTGGATGCGCTCGTCGGCGTCCACCACGACGATGCCCGACGAGGAGGAGCGGATCACGCTCTCCTGGTACTCCTGGAGGGTGCGGATCTGCTCGAGCCGCTCCGCGAGCGCGCCGTACAGGCGAGCGTTCTCGTAGGCGAGGCTGGCCTGCGCGATGACCGCCGTGAGCAGGGACTCGTCCTCGGAGGAGATCGGAACGCGCCCGTCCTTGTGGCCGACGCCGAGAGCGCCCACGAGCTCCCCGCCGCAGCGCATCGCGAAGAAGCTCCGGTAGCCGAGCGCATGCAGACGCAGCAGGGCTGCGGGCGGGGCCGCGCCGAACGCGCCGCCGCGCAAAGTCACGCGGTCCTCTTCCGCGAGCGTCTCGGCCAGGACCGCGACGTCCGGGTCGCGGGCCGGGCCCTCGAACAGGAAGAGCGAGCACGGGACGACGCGCAGGGCCTCCTCCACCCGACGGACGATCGCCTGCACGACCTCCTCGCGGGGCCGGGGCGTGGCGAAGTCGCGGGCGATGTCGAGCAGGGCGCGCCGCGCGCGGTAGGTGTCGTGGTACTGGATCCGCTCGAGGACGTCCGTGATGCGCTTCTTCACGGGAACGAGCAGCGAGGCGAGGATCAGGCCCGAGCCGAACGCGATGACGTTCTTCCCGGCCGCGGCCATCCCCTCGAGCGTTCGGTCGAGCAGCGAGTTGAGCAGCACGAACGTCATGCCGCCGAGCAGCACGGCGGCCGTCGTCCCCATGGCCTCGCGCACGAAGATCTCGACGTCCCAGAGGCGCCACTTCAGGATCGCGTAGGCGAACGCCAGCGGGATGAAGACGAGCGGAACGACGGCGACGGTCGAGAGCAATGGCGACTCGAGCCCGAACGCGCGGGGCAGCGCCGAGAGAATCAGGAACGGGGCGAGGCCCACGATGACGCCGAGGCCGATCCACCGAAGCTGCTTGTCCGCCTCCGCGTCGCGGGCATGGCGGAGAAGGTGCAGGAGGCGGACGAGCACCGCCGCGACGTAGACGACGAAGTAACCGAACCAGAAGCGCTCCATCCCCTCGAGCCACGCCGCGAGCCGCGGAGTCGCCTCGGCCGGCAGCAGCGCGAGCTGAGCCGCGACGTAGGCCAGGGCCGGCACGTAGAGCAGCGGCAGCAGGCGGATGCGGGTTGCCCGGACCGGGCGCGGAAACAGCAGGAAGAAGTGCAGGAAGAGCGCGGGCAGGAGCGCCCGGAAGAGGTCCTCCGAGAGCCAGGACGCCTTCCAGAGGTCGTCGCGAGGGCCCGCGGGCGTGATGACGTAGACGGCGAAGGACGAGAGGCACAGCCCCCAGAAGATCGCGGCCACGCGGGAGCGCTCGCGCGCGACCGTGAAGAGACCGATGATCAGATAGAGGAACCCGACGAAGGACAGGAACAGGTACTTGACGTCGGGCCGCACGGACGGCTCGCCGACCGAGAACCCACGCACCTCGCCGCGCGAGATCACGACGAGCGGGTGCGGGAAGGGCTTGCGCGCGAGGAGCTTCTCGAGGTGCGGCAGGGAGGCCGCCGTCTGTCCGTCGGCCAGGACGATGCGGTCCCCGGCGGAGAGCCCCGCGCGCGCCGCGGCGCCGTCGGGCTCGACCGCCAGGATCTCGAGGGCATTGCCGTCCGGACGCACCGTGAGGCCCGCGGTCGAGAAACTGTCGACCTTGCGCGCGAAAGAAACGAAAGCGATCCCGACCGTGGCGAGGGTGACCACGGCCAGGAGAGCGATCAGAATTCGCTTGGCCACACGATTCACGTCACTCGGGTTCAGCAATCCGAATGCCATGATTCGGATTGTCCGATTTTTATCTAAGCCCTTTGTTTACAAGGAATATGAATCGTCCGATTCTATCCCAATCAGTCATGAATCAAGATTTTGAATATAGTCCAAAAAACTTTTGGATGCGGCGAATCGGTTTTCCCAGTCTCCACAACCCCCTCGGGCTGTTCGGCTTCCGCTTCGGGACCTCGCTCCGCGAAAATCGGCGCGCCTTCTCAAGCCCGTCCGACAGGTGCGGGTTTCGAGGTTCTGCTCCGGGAAAGCCGACGGGCGGGGAGGGGGAGCGGAGGCTAGAAGGAGACCGCGACTCCGCCCATCAGGCGGTTCGCGGTCGCGGGGTCGTCCTTGTGCTCGATGCTCGTCCCGCGAGCGGTCTCGAAGGCGAGCAGGAGCTTCCAGTCCGCGCCGAGGGGCGTCAGGCCCACGACCGAGAGGTCCTGGGCCACCGAGAGGGCCAGCTTGTCGGCGTCGTTGGCGAGGGTCGCGCCGGGCGTCTCGAGCTTCTGACGGATGCCGTGGACGAGGACCGCGAATCCGGTGTGCGTCGGGAGGACCTCGATCGAGGCGCGAGCCGACCAGAAGCTGCCGACGTTGCCGGTGATGCCGTAGTTCGCGGCGCCCTCCGGCGTGACGGACCCGTCGATCTGGCCGTAGCGCAGCGCGATGCTGCTCGCGAGCGTGTCGGAGAGCCTCTGCTGGACCGCCGCACGGTACTGCCGGACCGTGTTCCCGTCCAGCAGGTAGACGCTGTCGAAGTCAGTCAGGAAGTCGCCCTCGAAGAAGGCGCGCACCAGCTCGCCCATCTTCTGCTGCGAGGCCTCGACGAGGAGGCTCGTGTCGCGTCCGACCCTGCGCTCGATCCCGACCGCGTACGCCTGCGTCGAGGCCGGCTCCTGGTTGTCCTCGATGGATCCGACGCGCGGCATGATCGTGGGGGCGCTCGGCGCCGATTCCGCCACCCGGTACAGGCCGCGGACGTAGAGGGTCGCGGGGCCCAGGTCGTAGCGCAGAGTGGCCGCCGGCGCGATGCCGTAGGCCGACGACCCGAGATAGCGGCCGACCACGCCCGGCACCACTTCCGCGCGATCGGTCAGGCGGAACGACGCGGCCGCTGAAAGATCGGCGTCGGGAGTGGACTCGCTGAACGCGCCCTGCGAGCCGACGATGGAGAGGCCCACGGCGGCCTGGCGCTGGCGATACGTCATGCCCACCGCGACGCCCGGGGTGTCCGTCGCGGGGCGGTTGTAGTTCGCGTTGACCTCCCAGGTGCGCGAGGCGATCGGGAAGATGCTCGTGCCGAGCGCGGTGGCGCGGTAGAGGTTGGTCTCCTCGATGTAGCGGGCTCCGACGGATTCCACGCGCCCTTCCTCGGCGCCGCGGCTCCAGCTCACGCTGTGCGACTGCATCTGCGCGGGCTCGTCTCCGAAGGAGAGCTGGTTCCGGCGGGTCGAGAGGCTGACCTGCTCCGCGGCCGATGGGCTGACGTCGAGCGCGAGGCCCGCGGCGTTGCCGGTCGTCGTCTCGCCGGGCGTATCCGGGTCGCCCAGCCGCGAGTAGTCGCCGGAGATGCCGTACTGCCAGCCGTTGGGCAGCCCGCCGTGGAGGCCGAGCTGGGCGCGCGCGAGCGAGCTCGCCGCGTTCTGGGCGCCGACGTCGGTGATGGTCTTGAGCTCGCCGGCCAGGATCCGGTTGAGCTGGACGCGTTCCTTCGGACTCGTCGATCCGTCGGCGCTCTCTTCGATCGCGAGCTCGCGCAGCACGTCGGAGGGGAGGCGGTCCCGGAGGTCCCAGATCGTCGTCGGGGGAGTGGCGTCCGTTCCGGCGTGGCCGCCCTTCTTCGTGAGCGCGATCGAGACGGCCGAGATCTGCTCCAGCGCGGCCTGATGCCACAGCCGCTGCATGGCGGGCTCGAATCCGCGCTTGTACGCGATCAGATCGTAGACGCCGACGGGCGCGGAGGCGAGAACGAAGGTTCCGTCCTCGGCGGTGCGAGCGCGGTTGAGCGAGCTGTCGGCGAGGTTGTAGAAGATGACGAGCACGCCGGACACTGGAGACTCGAGGTGACGCACGACACCCGAGATCGGGGGCGAGGGCGGCGGGCTCGCAAACGCCCAGCCGCTTGCCGCCGAGAGCAACACGGTCCAGAGCGCGATGGCGATTCGGCGCCAACTCATAGGGCGGGCCCGAAGGTCCAAGCCGGAGTATAGGATTTCTACGGTGTCAATTGCCAATTTTTTGGGAACTCCTGATTCTGAGGGACTTCTCCCTCCGGGACGGCGTGTCCCACCTCACCGGGGGCCTCCCCCGGGCTCCGGTCGGAACAGCCCTGCAAGAACATGGCCCGCGATCGAGGGGTTCTCCTTGAGACGGCGCACCGAGTACGCGTACCACGCCTCTCCATAGGGAACGTAGACGCGCAGGCGATGCCCCTGGGCCACGAGCCGCCGGCGCAGGTCCCCCGCGACGCCGAGGAGCATCTGGAACTCGTAGGCCTCTCGCGGAAGGCGCAGCCGGGAGACGAGCGCGAGCGAACGCTCGACGAGGATCGGGTCGTGCGTCGCGATGCCCACGTAGCTCCCCTCGGTCAGCAGCCGCTCGAGCATCCCCATGTAGCTCTGGCGGATCTCCTCGCGGTCCTGGAACGCGATGTCCGGCGGCTCGACGTAGATGCCCTTGCACACGCGCACGTTCGCCTTCACGGCCGCCGCGCGCCTCGCATCGGCCGCGCTGCGACGCAGGTACGCCTGCAGGACGAGGCCCACACGCGGATCGCGCTCGCGGAACTCGAGGAAGATGCGGATCGTCTCCTCGGTGACGGAGGAGTCTTCCATGTCGATCCGCACGAAGATGCCGGCGGCGCGCGCCGACTCGACGATGCGCGTGAACTGCCGGCGGCACTCGGCGGAATCGAGCTTCAGGCCGAGCGCCGTGAGCTTGACCGAGATGTTCGAGTCCAGGCGGCGCTTCGCGATCTCGTCGAGCGCGCGCTGGTAGTCGAGCACGGTCTGCTCGGTCTCCTCGCGGCGCGTGACGTCCTCGCCGAGCACGTCGAGCGTCGCCATGCACCCCTCGGCATTCAGGCTGGCGACGCAGCGCAGCGCATCCTCCAGCGTCTCCCCGGCCACGTAACGTGAGGCGATGCGGCGCACGACGGCCTTCGGAACCAGCGGGAGCGTCCGGACGATGAGCTCGTTCAAGGCCTTCACGCGACACCTCGCAGCGTCTCCGACAGGATGTCGAGGCGTGACGCCCGCGCGAAGCACCAGACGGTGATCGGCCCAGCGCCCGCCGCGGCGAGCCGCTTCGCGCACTCGCGGGCGGTGGCGCCGGAGGTCGCCACGTCGTCGACGAGGAGCACGCCCCCGGCGGGCTTCTCCTCGACGCGGAATGCGCGGCGGTAGTCGGCCTGGAATGCGCCTCGAACATTCGCCGCGCGCCCCGCGGCCGGGACGCGGCTCTGGACGAGCGTCTCGCGCGTCTTGCGGAGGAGGCCCCGCCGGAAGGGAATCGCGAGGCCCTCCGCGACCGAGGCGGCGAGGACCTCGGCGGGATGGTAGCCGCGGGAGCGCCGGGCGCGGTCCGTCGCGGGCACCGCGGCCACCGCGAGACAGCCCTCCGGCGGAGGCAGGCGTCGGAGCATCTCCTCCGCGAGTCGCGGGCCGAGGTAGTCCGCGCCGCGGAACTTGAACGCGAGGAGCATCGCGCGGGCCGTTCCGCGATACGGCGTGGCGCCGAGCAGCCGATCGAACGCGGGCGGATCGAGCAGGCACCGTCCGCAGATCTCGGCTCCCGGCGAAGCGGCCGAAGGAAGCGACTCGCCGCAGGCGCCGCAGCGGGGTGAGTCGTGCGCGGGTAGCGCCGCCCAGCAGGCGCGGCAGACTCCGCCGCGGAAGAGCTCGTCGACGTCGTGCGAAGCGCACGCCAGGCATCGGGACGGAAGAAAGAATCCGGCCGCGGCGCGAGCCACCTCGGCGAAGCGTTTCGAATGTCGGCTCAACGTTGCCGCGCTCTCCTCCGTATGACCGGAAGCGGCGGAATTGTAGCTGGTCCGCGCGAAAGGATCCCGCCCGCGGAGGGAGCCTGTTAGAGTCTTTCTCGAGTCTCTCGAGTCTTTGGAGGTGGGCGTGATCCGAAGAACACTCGCGATCGGAGCGATCCTGTGGGCCGCGCTGGCGTGCGGCGCTCGCGCCCAGAACCGCAACGCCAACATCGGCGTCGGCGCGAGCTTCGGTCTGGTCGACGACATCACCACCGACTTCTCGTCGGGCAGCTTCAAGCACAGCGACGTGAACGGCTGGATCGACTACCGTTTCGAGAAGGCTTCGCTCCTGCGGGTCACGTTCGGCTCGATGCGCATCGGGCAGACGCACTCGGAGTCGACCGTCGAGACGCCGGACGGGCCGGTCGGCGTTCCGCTGATCAAGGAGCGTGTGGGCTACATCACCGTCGGGGCTTCGTACCTGTTCTGGGAGGGCTGGTTCACGTCCGGGATCTTCGGCGGCATCGGCGGTTACCACATCAAGCCCGACGAGGTGCCGCCACCCTTCACGGAATTCGCGGACCAGAAGCAGACCGTGTTCGGCTGGCACTTCGGAGCCGAGGCGATCTTCCGGGTGTATGCCAACGCCGGGATCGTCCTGCGTCTGACGTACCACAACGTGTCGGCGACGCCCCACCGGCAGTTCCTCAACGCCAACACCGGAGCGGTGATCCGGTTCTGATCCGGAATCGGAAGAGGGAAGACGGGGGGAGAGAAGGCTGCCCTTCTTACGCCTTGGGTTCCTTCGGCTCCTTCTCGGGGATCAGCGGCAGCAGGGTCGATTCCTTCTTGGAGGACAGCGAGATCTGAGCCTGCAGGCGCGCCACGCCGCGGATCGTGAGGATGCGGCGCTGGAGGAAGTCGGCGAGAGCGGCCGGGTCGGCGGCCTTGACCTTGAGCCTGTAAGCAAAATCACCGGCCAGGTAGTGGCACTCCTGAACTCCCAATAGTTTTTCGAGATCGTCGACGAAGCCCTTCTCGAACCGCGGGTGCTCGAGGGCCACGTCTACGTAAGCGGTCAACGGAAGTCCCATCTTTTCGTGATCGAGGAGGGCCACGAACCCCTTGATCATTCCGTGGCGCTCCATCTTCTTGATCCGTTCGTTGACGGAGGGAGTGGTCAATCCCACGGCACCCGCGATCCTCGCCTGCGACAACTTCCCGTTGCGCTGCAACATGTCGAGGATGCGCAGATCGATTTCGTCGATGCTCATAAGCGAACCGTTCTCAAGGTTGCCTTATAAGATTAGATGGTTCGAAGCTTGTGACTAATAATATTAGTCTCTCCCAGCGTGTCAATGGCCGAATTTAGGGCATGGCTATAATCCCCGCGCGGAATGGCCAAACGCGACTTCTACGAGGTCCTGGGCGTCTCCAAGGGCGCCCCGGAGGGCGACATCAAGAGGGCCTACAGGCGTTTGGCCCGAAAGCTCCACCCCGACGTCAATCCCGGCGATAAAGCCGCCCAGAAGCGCTTCCAGGAGGTCCAGGAGGCCTACGACGTCCTCAAGGACACCGAAAAGAGGCGCGCCTACGACCGTTTCGGGCATGCCGGGCCCGGTTTCGACCCCCGGGGGGCGGGAGGCCGCCAGGGAGGGTTCCCGGGTGGCTTTCCCGGGGGGGGCGGCTTCGGGACGGGCGGGCCAGGCGGGCCCGGTTACGAGGGATTCCACTTCGAGGGCGGGGACCTGGGGGACCTGTTCGGCAATCTCTTCGGAGGAGGGCGGCGGGCCTCGACCGGACCCGAGCCCGGCGAGGACGTCCGCGGACAGATCGAGATCCCGTTTCGCGACGCGGTGCTCGGAGGCACGGCGTCGCTCTCGCTGCGGCGCGAGAAGCCGTGCCCGACCTGCGGCGGCACCGGTCGCGTCGGGAAGAACGTCTGCCCGACCTGCCGCGGCGAGGGCGCGGTCGCCGAGTCCGAGCGCGTCCGCATCAAGATCCCGGAGGGCACGGCGGACGGCGGGACCATCCGCGTCCCTGGCAAGGGCGGCGCCGGAGCGCGCGGCGGGCCCGCCGGAGACCTCTACGTCGGGGTTCGCGTCACGCCGCACGCCTACTTCGAGCGCCAGGGCAACGACGTCCACGGCGTCGTTCCCATCACGGTGAAGGAGGCGTACTCGGGCGCCGAGATCGACGTCCCGACGATCCACGGCACCGTCCGCGCGAAGATCCCGGCGGGCACGCAGGGCCGGCAGCGGTTCCGCCTGCGTGGCAAGGGCGTGAAGGATCCGCGGACGGGAAGCGTCGGCGACCACCTGTACACCGTCCGGGTGATGGTGCCGAAGTCGCAGACGCCGGCCGGCGTGGACGCGGCGACGCTGCTCGATTCGCTCTACGGCGAGGACGTGCGGGCGGAATTGCCTAAGGGCCTGTAGAAGATTCGCAGATTCGCAGATTCGTGAGTTCGGCGGGGCGTCGACTCTCCGCCCAAATCACGAATCACGAATTACGAATCACGAATCACGAATCTTCTCCAGGATCTCCTCCGCGTGTCCCTCCGGCTTGACCTTCGGCCATACGGCGGCGATCTTTCCCTTCTCGTCGATCAGGTACGTCACGCGGAGCGTGCCCATGTACTTGCGCCCGTACATCGACTTCTTGCCCCAGACGCCGTAGTCACGCACGATCGTCTTCTCGGGATCGGCGAGGAGCGTGAAGGGCAGGGAGAATTTGTCCGCGAATTTCTTGTGCGACTTCTCGTCGTCCACCGAGACGCCGAGCACCGCGACCTTGCGCCTGCGGAACTGCGCCCACGCGTCGCGAAACGAGCAGGCCTCCTTGGTACAGCCCGGCGTGTCGTCCTTCGGGTAGAAGTACAGGACGATCTTGCGTCCCTTGAAATCGGCGAGCGAGACCGCGTCGCCGTTCTGGTCGGTCGTCCGGAAGCTGGGGGCCTTGTCGCCCACGGAAAGCAGAGGCATGAGTCCTCCTCGAGGCGGAGGATTCTATGGGAGTCGACGGGCCGGAGAGAATCCCGGGATCCTTCGGCGCGCGACGCGCCGCGGGATGACTCAGCGCGAGGTCAGTTGCGCTGGCCCATCGTGACGACGAGGTCGCGCGCCTTCTCGTAGGTCATCGCGTCGTCGATCGTGATGGAGCGGATCGGGGACCAGTCGGCACCGTCGAGCCGGGAGAACTTGAGCGAGGTGCCATCGCCGTCGAGCCAGTAGAAGGTCGGGCGGTAGCCGGAGCCGATGGAGGTGCCGATCGGAATGTTGGGGTCGGTGTGGTTCGCCAGGACCGGCGTCATGCGGGCCACGGGGCCCGTCAGCTGGATCGAGACGATCGGGGCGTGGCGGCGCTTCCAGGAGATGTTCCCGTATTCCGACGGCTTGCCGCGGTCGCGCGGGAAGTCGATGCGGACGACCTTCTCCTGCTTGTCGTTGAGGTCCGCGAAGCTCGCGAATACGCCGCCGGAGAAGCCGTCGACCTGGAGGGCCGGATACAGGTACGCGCCCGGAGCCTCGCCGTCATAGCTCGAATCCGTCGAGCCGCCGATGAGCGACGGCATCTCGTAGACCGTGAGGCTGCCCTCGGAGCCCGCCTTCTCGTCCAGGAAGAGCGCGGCGAAGCGCGCCTCGACGGCGACCGACTCCTCCCACCAGATCACCGAGAGGATCGACGACGTGGCGGTGACCGGCTGGTCCTTCTCGTCGAGCCAGGTCACCGGAATGTGCACCAGCGTGACCTGAGGGTTGTAGGCCCGGGAGATGCCCTGCATGGGCAACAGCGCGGAGTTGGTCCAGACGCCGTCCTGAAGAACGCCCACGCGCACGTGGGAGTACGCCGAGACCTCTTCGATCCAGATCAGGACGAGCTTCCCGGTGGCCTCGTCGTAGGTGAGCTGGAGGCCGCGCTTCTCCTGGTAGGAAATCGTGCCGGGGATGATCGCGGTCTGGATCGTCCCGTCCTGCGCGCGTTCGCTCCAGTCGATGACGAAGCTGTCGGGAGAGGGCGTGCCCGCGACGCCGAGGTCGACGGCCTTGCCGGCCCGGACCGTGTGCAGCGACCCGTCGGGCGTCAGGAGGGACTGCTCCTCGAACGCGAAACCGATCGCGGGCAGCGCCAGGAGCGCCGCGAGAAGCATGCCGAGCCGGATCCGTCCGTGTCGCATCAGGCCCTCAGATTGATCAGGCCCATGAGGCTGATCTGGTGAAGATAGTTCTTGAGCGCCGGGAAATCGGGGTAGTAGTTGGCGAGGGCCTCGTAGTGGCTGTCGGCGTCGTCGTCCCGGCCGAGCTCCGAGTAGGCCTCGGCCAGCAGGTAGTGGGAGTTCTTCACGACGTCGTCGCGGTGAAACTCTTCGCCGAGCTCGAGCGCACGCTGGCC
The DNA here is from genome assembly GCA_036493875.1 of Thermoanaerobaculia bacterium. GTDB lineage: Bacteria > Acidobacteriota > Thermoanaerobaculia > UBA5066 > Gp7-AA6 > DAHUXD01. The sequence goes on along the minus strand of DASXPB010000028.1, from coordinate 174,171 downwards.
GCACGGCGCGGCCTCGTCGGGCTTCCCGAGCTTGAGGTACGCGAAGCAGAGGTCGAGGCACGGATAGTCGAGCGCCTGCCGCGCGCCGAGCCGCTCGAAGCCGTTCAGTCCGCGGTGGACGAGCTCCATGCCGACGTCGACCTGGTCGAGCGCGATGTGGCAGTAGCCGAGGTTGTCGGAATAGAGGTACGCGAGGTGCGTGTCGCTCTCGCCCGCCGACTCGAGGCGCTCGAGCGCCTGCTGGAAGAGTCCGCGAGCGGACTCGAAGCGGCTCTCGTGCAGCTCGAGGTTCGCGAGCGAGTTGAGCGATCCGGAGGTCAGCTCCTCGAAGCCCTCCTCCTGGCTGCGCTGCAGCGCCGTGCGCGCGTAGAACACCGCGCGCTCGTACTCGCCGCGCTTCTCGTGCGCGTGCGAGGAGACGTACGCCGCCAGCACGCCGTTGTAGCTGCGAGGGCTGCGCAGGAAGATCTCCTTGAGCTTGCCGAGGTCGAAGTCGAGGCGGTCGATCTCGAGCAACGTGGTGGCCCGGTTGCAGGTGAAGAGGTCCTCGAGCTCCCGGTCCTTCCACGACCGCGCCAGCGCGAGGCCGTCCTCGTAGAGCGTCAGCGCACGCTCGTAGTCGCCCTTCCAGAGGGCGTCCTTCGCGGTCTTGCGGAGGAACTCGAGATGCTTGTGTCGATCGCTCAAACGTTCACCACGGAGGCTCTAACGGGCCATTCTAGGCTTCCGAGGGGAGTACTCAAGGCTTTTCTTCCGCCTCGTCGGAGTCGGCGTGTTCCGGATCACCGGACTCCTGGAGCTTCTTGAAGCGGACGAAGTCTCGGATCTCCTGGCGGGCTTCGTCGGAGAGGTTGCGAAACTCGGACATGAGGTCGCGCGCCTCGCGCTCCGCCTCGGTCTCGGTCTCGCCGAAGAACTCGCCCATCTTGAGGTCGAACACTTGCAGGATCTTGAAGAGCGTGTCCAGTCCGACCTTGTACTCGCCCTGCTCCATGCGGGAGAGGTCGGACTGCGCGACCCCGATCTTCTCGGAAAGCTCAGTCTGCGTGAGGTGCCGGCCTTTGCGCAGCTCCCGGATCCGGGAGCCGACCAGCGCGACCTTGCGAGGTGGATGGGACGACATCGTTTGCTTCCAGAAATGCTATTAGAACATAGGGGGAGGCCCCTATAATGCGCCGTCTGATGGGGATGTCAAGAACGAACGGCGGATTGGGACCTAAAGCTTTTCTCCTCAAGGAGATGGTCCTCAGAGACCTGCGCGCGCGGTATGCCGGATCGGGCCTCGGGCTAGCCTGGGCCTTCGCCCATCCGATCCTCTGGATGCTGCTCTACACCGGCGTGTTCTCGCTGGTGCTGCGCGTGCCCGTCGAGCCGGGCTACGCGAGCTTTCCCGAGTTCCTGATGGCCGGGCTGTTGCCGTGGATGGCAATCCAGGAAGGTCTCGCGCGCTCGGCCTCGGTCCTCGTCGACAACGCCTCGATGGTCAAGAAGACGGTCTTCCCGCTGGAGACTCTCGTCCTCTCGATCGTGGTGGCGGCCGCGGTCAACGAGACGATCGCGTTCATCGTGTTCGGCGTCTACGTCGGGCTCCTGGGCCATCTGAACGTGGCGTGGCTGCTCCTGCTCCTGCCGGCGATGGCGCTCCAGATCCTTCTGACTTTCGGCCTCGGCTGCATCGCGGCGACTCTGACCGCGTTCGTGCGGGACACGGCCCACGCGGTCGGGATCGTTCTGACGATCGGCTTCTACGCCACGCCCATCGTCTATCCGGCCTCGCTCGTCCCGGCGCGGCTGAGGCCGTTCCTGCAGGCCAATCCCGTGACGGCTCTGGTCGACCTGTACCGCCGGGCGTTTACGTTGCACGCGGCGCCGGAGCCGGCGTCCATCGCGTACCTGATCGCCTTCAGCCTGCTCGCCGCGGCTGCGGGGGCGGCGATTTTCGCGCGCGCACGGCCCCATTTCGCGGACCTGATTTGAAGAATAAAGCGTGGGGACGGACCGTTGAGGGGTCGGCACTTTTCCCGATCGAGGAGGTTTCGTGAGAAGGATTCCGATTCGGACCAGCCTGGGTCTGCTCCTCCTGGCGTCGGCCTGCTCGACGGGAACCAAGCCCGTGGCGCCTCCCCCGGCGTCCGTGCCGCCGCCGACGCCGACTCCCGGGGTCCTCTCGAGGACCGATCCCACGGTCGTCGAGGAGACCGAAACCTACGTGATCCGACGGCTCCCCAAGGAGCAGTACATCAAGGTCGACGATCGTCACATCCGCAACCCGATCGCCAGTGCCTTGATCGAGTTCTTCAAGGAAGACGACCAGTACTACTACATCAGCTCGCCCAAGGCCATTCCGGGCGAGGCGGAGCTCAAGCGCCTCACGCCGACTCCGGTCCCCGGGGTTCCCCACGCGTCGTCCCAGGCGGGGCTGCCGCTGTCGACCGGGGTCGCCGCGGAGGACTTCACGGACATCGTTCCGACGCGCGTCTCGGGACGCATACGCCTCGAGAAGGTTGCGACGAGCGGGCTGCCGCAGAGGGGGCTCTGGCGCGCTTCCTTCGAGCTGGCCGACATGAACGGCGACGGGATCCTCGACATCGTGTGCACGACCGATCGGCTCGGCGACGGCAAGCCGCACGTCTGGCTGGGCGATGGGAAGGGAGCCTTCACTCCCTGGAAGCTCTCGTACTCCGAGAAGGGCAAGCCCGAGGATCGCTTCTCGATCGACTACGGCGGCGTGGCCGTCGGCGACATCGACGGCGACGGGTTCATGGACATCGTCTGCGCGTCGCATGGTTTCGGCCTCGTCTCCCTCTTCGGCGACGGCAAGGGGCACTTCGATGTCGTGCGCGCGGGACTGGGGACGAAGGACCTCTCCTCGCAGGCCGTGGTCCTGCTCGCCGCGGGCGGCGCCGGGAAGCTCGACCTCGTGGCCTCGCGCGACTCGGGCGAGACGAAGGAGGGCGATCCGGTCGACAAGACGCAGGTCCGGCTCTACCGGTTCCTGGGCCGCGACAAGGGATGGGAGGTCAAGCGCGACGCTCTCGTCGGAGGCTTCTACTCAAACACCCTCCACGCCTGGGACTACGATCGCGACGGAAAGACAGACGTGCTGACCGGCAGCCACTTGACGGGCGCGCTGACGCTCCTGTGGCGGAACGCCGGGGACGGCACGTTCCAGCCCGTCCGCTTCGACAACGTCATCGAGGGGTACGCCTACCACTTTTCGACCGAGCCCGGAACCTTTGGCGCCGACCGCGCGGCGGCCTTCGCGGACGGCTATTCGATGCAGGCCAACGTCCCGACTCCAATGCGGGCGAGCGGCATCACCCTGTACGTCTACAAGAATGGCGAGTGGAGCCGCCACCGGATCTGGCGCAAGAAGGAGTTCCGGGCCTACCTCTTCGGCCTCGCGATGGGGGACCTCGACGGCGACGGTCTCGACGACGTCGTCTTCCCGGACAACGAGGCCCGGAAGCTGCGGATTCTCTTCCAGCGGCCGGACGGCACCTTCGTCGAGGCGGCAGAGTCCGAGGAACCGGCACTGGACTCCCCGGGCCAATGCGTGCGCCTGGCCGACCTGGACAAGGATGGGCGGCTGGACATCGTGCTCTCGAAGACCGTGTCCTCGTCGGATCCCCGACAGCCGGGAGGTTGGGACGTCTACCTCAACCGGAAGTAGCGCGACGGGACGCTATCCTTGGGCCGGCTGGGCTTACCGGGTTCCTTATGATCCGGAAGCATAAAATTCCCATATTTAGCTTGACACGGCATAACCCGGGGGCGATCATCCAAATCAGCCGGGCCCCCCTGGGCTCCAAACGAAACAGTCTTCAAGGGTTTGCGGGTGTAGTAAATCGAAGTGTAGGGAGGTGATGGGATCGTTCGAGAGAAGGTGATCTCGATCGCGTGTTTTCGAATCGTCAACTGTAATGAGGAGATCTCAATAATGAAGAAAACCCTTCTCGCGTGTCTGGCGGTCGTCGCGGTGCTCGCAGTCGCGACGCCGGCGTTCGCCATCACGTGCACGATCGATCAGCGTCCCGCCGCGACGCTGCTCGTTCCGTTCTTCCAGGTTTCATACGACTCGGACGGCAACCTGAACGCGAGTGGCAACGACACGATCGTGACGATCGCGAACGCCTCCGCGGCGCCGATGATCGCGCACGTCAACGTGTTCGACCGTCAGTCGCAGTTGGTTATCGACTTCAACATCGCGCTGACGCCCTTCGACGTCCAGGCGATGCGCATGTCGGACATCCTCTCCGGATCGCTGCCGGACACCGTCAACGGCTCGGGTGAGGATGCCTGCCAGGTCAACGTCAACGCTTCCGTGTATCCGGATCCGGACGGCTTCCTGCGCGTTCGCCCGCTCGTTCCGGCGACCGGCCAGGACAACACCCAGGCGACGACGGACTACAACGCGCCGTTCCCAGGCCTCGGTCTGCCCGAGAAGCTGCGCAGCAACTGCGACGGCGGTCTCGACGATGACGCCATCGGTTACATCATCATCGACCACGCCAACTACTGCAACCTCTCCGATCCGACCGATCCGAACTACTACTACAACGACGCGATCGGTATGGAGAACAACCTCTGGGGCGAGATCATCTTCACGTCTGGCTCGGGCATCCCGACCTACGCGATGTCGACGGTCAACATCGAGGCCGACGCCAGCATCGGCGACGCGGCTCAGCTGCTTGCCCTGCCGGTGCGGTCGTTCGACGCCCGCTACTGGGATCCGCTCAACGAGTTCCCCCCGACGGGCTGCCCGAACTGCAACCAGACCAATCCCGAGAACGACCTCCTCCAGAGGGCTCCCTGGGATGTCGGCTTCGGCGATCAGCGCGAGCCCCTGGGCCTGCGCTGGGCCGCTCGTTGGTTCGACGCCGGTGCCTCTCTGACGACGAACTTCCGCGTGTGGCGCGCCGGCTCGGCGTTCAACGGCAACTGCGACGTCAACGAGCCGATCGTCACCCTGCGGTTCTACGACGAAGACGAAAACACGACGGGCCAGGGTCGCTGCCCGTCGCCCTGCACCAACCCGACCTTCAACTTCCCGCTCGAGACTCAGCAGCGGAATATCGTGGACTTCGCGCGTCCGACGGGTGCGGTGGCGGGCTGGGTTCAGCTCGACTTCCTCGACCTCTCCGGCGGCGGCACGATTTTCGATCAGTCCTGGGTCGACTACTCCTTCGAGGGCGCGCTCGCCTTCGAGACGATCCTGGTCCCGGGCACGCAGCTCGATCCGTCGACCTGCAACCCGGAGGGTTCCGCGATTCAGGGTCTGACTCAGCCGATCACGCCGGCCATTCCGGCCGTCGTCGGAACGGGAGTCACCTCCTAGCTGTCTAGGGAGTGGGCGGGGCCGAAAGGCCCTGCCCACTTTTTTTTATCGGTTTTCTATTGGAACGGAACCAGCCCGCGTGCTCCTAAGCTCTGATTTCAAATTTCCCTTGGTGGCGAACTTCGGTCCCCTCGGGGGGAATGTGAAATCGGACCTTCCACGCTCCGCCAACCGGCCTCGGCCGACCCCACTTCGGAGGTTCTCGTGCTCATGAATCGCTCTATCCGTTGCCTCGCGATCGCGGTCTGCCTGCTCGTCGCGGCGGGCGCCGTCCTGACGGCACAGGGAAACGATTGCGGCGTCCCGCTGGGAACGGCGACGACGACTCTCCCGGCCTGGTCGGGGACGCTTCCCGGTTCGGCCGCCATGACCGTCGCCGGCGAGGACAACTACCTCTACGTCCTGACGCAGTGGGGATTCGCGCGCGCGGCGCTCGGCGACGGGAGTAATCCTGCCCCGTATTCGTACGTCGTCATGGGACAGGAGCCGGGTTCGGGCAGCCCGGGGACCGTACCGGTCTCGTGCGACTGTCACCAGGGCTCGAACACCTTCGACGTGGCCCAGGCGCCGGATGGAACGGCCCGACTGATCGCCGACTGGCAGCCCTTCGCACAGGGCGGCGGGACGTCGTCCGGCTACCCGGCGCAGGTCGCGAAGGCCGCAGGCACCGGCAACCCCACCTTCGGGCAGCAGATCAACCTGCCGGACGCCGTGGCGCCGAGCGCCCAGGTCGCGGCGGTCTACATCGCCTCGACGGGCAAGTACTTCGGCTACTTCCCGGTGATCAATGCCGGCGTCTACGTCGCCGACGTCACGAACCTGAGCGGCACCCTGTTGCCTCCGCTCGAGTCGTCGAATGCGATCGGCTGGGCCTCGGGTTCGATCTCCGGCACCGGCGTCCGCCTGCGGGCCGCCCACGTGGTCACCACGGGATCCCCCGGCTACGATAACTACATCCTCGTCGGCAGCACGCCCGCCGACGACGTCATCCACGTCGCCGTGATCAACACGAGCTCCGGCATCCCGAGCGAGGTCGCGAGCATCACGGGCAGCGCGCAGGGCAACCAGCTCGACGTCGCGGTCGTCAACAACGAGATCTTCATCTTCGCGGCCTCCGCCAACGCGGGGCTCAAGGTCTACAAGTTCGTCCCGCCGAGCCTGCTGACCGAGGTGAGCGTTCCGGCGGCGATCAGCGGCACGATCAAGAAGGTCGACATCAGCGGACCGGCACCCTTCCCCGCGATGTCGCTCTACCGCGACGCGGGCGGCGGGAACAGCTACGTCGACATCTGGGACACAAAGTGGCTGAACGGCAGCCAGCCGATCCGGGCCCGCTCGATCCAGCACTTCGGGGCGACGGACCAGTCGTACCGGGGCTCCGGTTTCGAGTCGTTCGTCACCTCATCCAGCGGGAACGTCACCGCGCACATCTATCGCGAGGTGAATCCGCCGCCGCCGGGACTGCCCCAGGTCCAGAGCCCGATCCACACCGACAAGGTCGACATCTCCTGTATCGCGGCGGATCCGAACGCGCCGCCGATTCCCTTCGCGACGATGACGAACCTCTCGGCGCAGGGACGCCCCGCGCCGGAGAACGCCAAGAATTACTTCGGCGATCGGTGGGCTCTGACCGACGCCTCGGTTTCGTTCCTGCCGATCCTGCAGCTCGACTGGGACTTCCACTACACCGGCACGTTCAACGCGGAGAAGGTCGTGACGGGGCCGGACCTTCACGGCTCCGGCTTCAATCCGGCCTACTGGCCCTGCGACGATTCGGCGGGCGGCGACATCACGACCGGCGTGGGCTGCTACGGCAGCCTTGGCACGATCGTGTCGAGCTACCAGCTCGCGATGCGGGCTCAGAACGTCAACCCGCCGGACAACGTGACGTTCACCTCGCAACAGTTCACGCTGAGCCAGCCGCAGATCGCGGTCGTGGGCTTCGACGGGACGACGTTGCAGGTTCTCGCCGGCAACCCGAACAACGGCGACGCGAGCGCCACGCAGGGCAACACGAACGATGCGAGCTTCGACTGGAACTTCTCGCCGGGCGGCGCGCCGAGCTGCACGCAGCCGTGCAAGGTCGTGACCGTCCCGACCAGCGCGACGTCGTTCACGCTGCAGGTGATCTACAAGGGCGGCTACAGCACGAGCGTCAGCGGCGCGATTCAGCAGGTGGACCTCGTTCCCAACTTCTCGCTGGCGCCGAACCCGGTGCTCAAGTCGAGCACGCTCACGCTCAAGAACCTGATGCAGAAGGCCGCCGCGGCGACGCTCAACTCCGTCGACTACGCGTTCTCTCCGAGCGGCGGCAGCGGCACTCTCCCGGGCTCGTTCCTCACACTCAACGGCACCGCCGGCGTGACGGCTCCCTCCACGGTCGGCAATTTCACGGTGACGCTGACCTTCCACTTCACGGACCACACCGGCGCCCAGAAGACGGCGCAGGCGGCGCTTCCCTTCGGCGTCACGGACTTCCAGCCGGTCCCGGCGCTGGGCGTCTACAAGGACGCGGCGCGCACCCAGAAGGTCTTCCCGGCCCCCGGGAACCCGCCTTCCTTCAACCTCACGACGGGAACCCAGTACTTCCTGTTCGACGACGAGACGCTTCCGGGAGGCGTGGCGCACCCGGGCGCCTCGTTCTACACGAGCTCCGACAACAATCAGTCGATCACCCCGGGTGACTCGCACATCGGCGACACCTCGAACGCGGGGCCGCAGGCCTGGGCGGCGCAGGCCTGCTCCGGCAACTGCTACATCAAGGTCTCGGTCCAGGGCATCGTCCGCGCGTTCAAATACTCGACGGGGACGCAGCAGCCGCCGGGTTGCCCGCCGAACTGCCCGGTGAACCCGACCCTGTCGCTCTCGGGTCCCGCGTCGGGAACGGTCGGCCAGGTCCTGAGCTTCACGGCCACCACTGACGGCTTCCCGGGATCCGTCACGTTCGCTTGGGACTTCGGCGATGGCGGCACTGGCGGTGGCGGCGGCGACGGAGGAGGAGGCGGAGGCGGCGGCAACTGCCCGCCGATCATCCCCTGCGCTCAGGGCACGCAGCTCGTCCAGTCGTTGACGCCCGGCCCGGCGACCAACACGCACACCTACGCCGCGGTGGGTACCTATACGGTGACCGTCCAGGCGACCTCCGGCAGCACGCAGCGCACGAAGACGCAGTCGATCTCGATCAGCAACGGCGGCCCTCCGCCTCCGCTCAACACGTTCGCCGTCACGGGCGCGACGTTCAACCCTTTCAACAACACCTGGAGCGCGGCCGCGGGCATCCCGATCGCGTTCACGGCCACCGAGCCCGACACGAGCACCGCCTTCGGGTGGGACTTCGGCGACGGCACGGCCGCGGTCGCGTCCACGGCCAATCGCGTCGCGTCGCACGCCTTCACCGCGGCGGGAAACTACACGGTGACGATGACGGCGTCGAACGCCAACGGCAGCTCCTCGGGCGCCGTGCGCTTCGCGATCAGCCCGCCGAGCTTCCAGGCCGTCATGATCCCGGGCGCGGGCTCGATCGATTCCCCGGCGGGTGTCTGGGCGACCGACCTCAGCGTGACCAACCCCGGCAACGCGGCGACCACGGTGACCCTGTACTTCGCGGCGTTCACCGACACGATCCCGGACGATCTCTCGACGCTCCCGTTCGACTCGCGCCTCAGCTTCATGCTCCTCGGCGGGCAGTCCTGGTCGGGCGTCGACATCGTCGGCGATCCGGCGATCCTGAACCGCCACGGGGCCGGCAAGGGCCTGCTGCTCCTGAAGTTCACGGGCGCGGTGGCCCCCATCGTGACCTCGCGGGTGTACTTCACGTCTCAGGGCGCCTCCTTCGGCACGGCGCTGCCGTCCTACATCGTGGGACCGTTCGGCCAGTCGCCCGCCGTCCAGGAGACGCAGGCCACCGACGACCAGTTCCTCGTGGGCCTTCGCGACGACTCGCTCTACCGATTCAACGTCTCGCTGTTCAACGCCTCGAGCCAGGTCGGCCTCTTCCACCTGGACGCCTTCACCGAACAGGGCGAGCAGGTCGCGAGCAAGGACTACTCCGTCCCGGCGTACAGCCAGGCCGGCGTCAACGACACCGACCTCTTCACGCCGGACCCGCAGAAGCGCTACGTCCTGAAAGTCTCGAACACCTCGGGCGCGCTTCAGGCCTTCGCCTCCAGTCTCGACCGGCGCAGCAACGACCTCGTCCAGGTGGCCGACGACACGCCGCGCGTGGCGGTCAACCCGGGCGACACCGTGAACTACTACATCGCGGGCGTCGGCCGCATCGAGGACGCGGGGACCAACACCCACTGGCGCACGGACCTGCGGTTCTTCAACACGAGCTCCCAGGCGCGCGATTTGACCTTCCAGTTCCACTACACGCCCCCGGGCGAGACGGCCGACAAGGTCGTGCTCAACACGCTGCACCTCTTCCCGAACCAGGGCGTCTCGATCGACGACTTCGTGGGGACGTTCCTGAACTCGGCGTCGGACGTCGACCTCACGACCGGCACGGCGTTCGGCGTGCTCCTGATCTCCTCGCTCGCGCCGGCCGACGTCGCGACGGCCCCGCTGATCCTCGGCGGCCGCATCTACGCGGACCTGTCCACGGGAACCGCGGGCATGCAGCTCTCGACGTATTCGGACGCCCAGACGGTGGCGGCGGGCCACGGGCTCCTGGTCATGCCGGGCGCGCAGACCAACCTGCGCTTCCGTACCAACATCGGCCTCTTCGCCACGAGCCTCGACCCCACGACCGTCCAGATCTCCGCGGTCAAGCAGGACGGCACCGTCGCGTCGACGTTCAGCTACGTGCTCAACAACCCCGGCCACTCGGGTGCCTTCGCGCAGGTCCCGATGACGGCGCTGGACGGCATCGACGGAAACCCGACCACCATTCGGGTGCAGTCGCTTTCCGGCGGCCCGGTCGGTGCCTACATCGTGACGGTCGACCAGATCTCGGCCGACACGGTGTTCATCCAGGGCCAGCAGGGCGACTGATCCTTCTCCTTCGATCGGCAAAGCGGGCCCCGCGCGAGCGGGGCCCTTTTCTTTGGGGCCGGCGCGGTGACGGGCTCCGCCTGCGACGTCCCATCGCGCCGCCCCGATAGAATGCACGTCAGGACGAAGAAACGCCGACCATGAGCTCGCCCGCCGCCGCCGTCTCGGCGGACCATGTCTCCAAGATCTACCGGATCTACGACTCGGCCGGTGATCGCCTCCGGGAGCTTCTCTTCCGGAGCCCGCGGCACCGCGAGTTCCACGCCCTCCGGGAAGTCTCCCTCGAGCTGCCGCGGGGCCGCGCGCTCGGCATCATCGGCGAGAACGGGGCCGGCAAGTCGACGCTTCTCAAGATCATCGCGGGGACGACCCGGGCATCCTCGGGCCGCGTGGAGTGCCGCGGAGCGGTCGCGTCGATCCTCGAGCTCGGCATGGGCTTTCATCCCGATTTCACCGGGCGGGAGAACGCCCGGATGAACGCCGCGATCCTGGGTCTGTCGGGCCCGCAGATCCGGCAGCGGCTGCCCCTGATCCGCGACTTCGCGGAGCTCTCCGAATTCTTCGACCAGCCCGTGCGCACGTACTCCTCGGGCATGGTCCTGCGCCTGGCCTTCGCCGTCGCGACGCACGCCGATGCGGAGATCCTGATCGTCGACGAGGCGCTCGCCGTCGGCGACGGTTACTTCCAGAAGAAGTCGATCGACCGCATCACCGACTTCCACCGCCGGGGAGGCACTCTCCTCTTCTGCTCGCACGCGCTGTACTACGTCGCGATGGTGTGCGACGAGGCCCTCTGGCTCCGCAACGGCGCCGTTGCCGGATACGGGCCGGCGCTCCCGATCGTCCGGCGCTACGAGGCGTTCCTGCAGGAGCGCGAGCGCACGCTTCTCGCCGAGGGCGAGATGTCGCTTCCTCCGGAAGGGGCGGAAGCGCCTCCGGCCGGCGCGGCGGATCCCCGGTCCCCCGCGGCCTCGACCGACGCCGCCGCGACCGACGGCCAGAAGCCGGCCCGCCTGACCGAGGTCATCGTGCACGACGGCTCGGGTTATCCGCGGACGGAGTTCGCATCCGGCGAGACCGTGGCGGTCGACGTGGCGTTCGAGACGCGGGATCCGCGGCTCGCGTTCCATGTGCGCGTCGGCGTCGACCGAGAGGACGGCGTCCAGACCTTCGCGGTCGACACCCGCCCGGAGCCCTGGGCGCCCCTGACGGGCCGGACCCGATACCGCCTGCGGCTTTCGTTTCCGCGGCTGCCGGTGGCGCAGGGCGACTTCCTCGTCTTCGTCTACCTGGGCGACGAGAAGGCCCTCCACGTCCACGACGCGCGCATCCTGAAGCCCGGCTTCTCGGTGGTCTCCTCCGAATACGTGGTGGGCCTCCTGCGCCCGGCCTACGAGTGGGCGTTCCCCGAGCCCGACGCGGGCCGGGCGGACGCGGCGCCGGACGGCGCGGAGGCGGACTTGCGGGCGGGCCAGCGCGCGGCATCCTCTTGAATCGGTCGCTCGCCTTCGTGGCCGCCGCGCGGCCGCTCGACTACGGCGCCCGCTTCTCGCGGCTGCGGTGGCGACGCGCCGCGCGCGCCGAGGGCGTCGCCGACTGGAGCCTCGAAGAGCCGGCCGACCAGGCGGTCGCCGCGGCGGGATCGTGGGTCGTCGTGCGGGAGACCGCGGCCCTCCCGATCCCCGGCTCGCGCATCCCCGAGCCGCCGTACGGTCGCGTGCTCGTGGCGGCGGGCGCCGTGCCCGAGCCGCCGTCGTACGTCCATACGCTTCGGGAGCTCGAACGGTCGCGCGTCCGGACGGCGACGGTGCCGGCGCCGGGCGAGTCCGCCGCCGCGTTCGCTTTCTGGCCCGCGGACCACCCGCCGCGCGCCGGAGAGAGCGTCGGAGAGTTCTGCGCTCGCCTCCTCGGACTCGGCGCGGCGGAGCGCGCGCAGGACGAGGCCTTCCGCGTGCTCCGGTTCGAGGAGCCCTCGGGGCGGGAACGCCCGGAGCTGACCCGCCGGATTCCGAACGGCGCGCTCCGGATCCTGGACGTCGGCTGCGGCGCCGGCGGCGGGATCGCCGGGGGAGGCGGCCGCGCTTCTGGCTGGCGGATCACCGGCGTCGAGCGGGAACCCGTGCTCGCCGCGCAGGCCCGGACGCGCTGCGACCGGGTCCTCGAGGGCGACCTGCGCGAGATCCTCCCGCGTCTCGGCGCGGACGGAGAGCGGTTCGACGTGATCGTTCTCGCCGACGTCCTGGAGCACCTGGAGGACCCCTTCGAGGCCCTCCGGGTCGCGGGGACGCTGGCGGCGCCGGGGGCGCGGCTTCTCGTGAGCGTCCCCAACGTCGGGAACCTGTCGGTCGTGCGCGATCTCCTGTGCGGCCGCTTCGACCCGGTCCCCGCCGGGCTGCTCGACGCGGGGCACCTGCGCTGGTTCACGCGGGAGTCGCTCGCGCTCGCACTCGAGGAAACGGGCTGGTCCGCGGTCCGCATCGAGGGCGAGCCGGGCGCTCCGTCGCCGGAGCCGGATGCGCTCCTCGCGATCGCGAACGCCTGGCCCGACCGGGACGAGGCGAGTCTTCGGACGTACCAGTGGGTCGCGGAGGCTCGCAGGGAGGAGACCGCGGCGCCATGAGCGCGACGAGCGACGTCCCGCGGGAGGCCCCACTCTCCGTCGCGTACCTGCTGGACTCGACGGAGCTCTTCGGCGGCGTCAAGGTCGTGCTGCTCCAGGCGGAGGCGCTGGCGCGGCGAGGCCACCGGGTCACGGTCGTCTCGCCGGACGCGCCGCCCGACTGGTTTCCGCTGATGCGCGCGCGCTTCGAGCGCTCGGCCTTCTCCGACTCCGCCGCGCTCGCCGACGCGCAGGTCCGCGTGGCGACCTTCTGGGAGACGGTGTCCCCGGCGCTCGCCGGAGCGCGCGGCCCGGTCTTCCACCTCTGCCAGGGCTACGAGGGCGAGATCACCTGGTACCGGGACCGCTGGAAAGCCATCGAGGAGGTCTACCGCGCGCCGACGCACAAGCTCGCGATCTCGGCGACGCTGGCGGAGCGCCTCGCGCGGCTGGGCTTCGGTCCGGTCGCCGACGTGGGCCAGGCGTTCGATCGGGAGGGATTCTTCCCGGCGCCGGTGCGGTCGGCCTCCGATCCCCCGGAGGTCCTCGTCGTGGGGCCGCTCGAGATCGATTTCAAGGGCGTCGCGATCGCCCTCGAGGGCCTCGCGCTCTGGCGCCGTCTCGGCGCGCGCTTCCGGCTGCGGCGGGTGTCGTACTTCCCGTGCCCGGAGGCGGAGCGGCGCGGGGGGCTCGCGGACGAGTACCACCACCGGGTGCCGCCCGAGCGCATGCCGTTCGCGTACCGTGCGGCGGATCTCTTCATCGGCGCCTCGCGCGTCGAGGAGGGGTTCGGGCTTCCTTCGCTCGAGGCGCTCGCGTGCGGCGTGCCGGCGCTGCTCTCGGATGTCCCGGGGCAGCGCGAGATCGGCGCCGACGCGGCGTGGTACTTCGAAGACGGCGATCCCGAGAGCCTCGCGCGAGCCCTGCCGCTTCTGCTCTCCGAGGACGCCCGCGCGCGCGCCCGCGAGGCCGGTCCCGCCGCGGCTGCGCGGTTCGACTCTTCTCGCGTCGCCCGGAGGCTCGAGGAGGAGTTCCGGCGAGCGCTCCGGGAGGAGCCGCCGCGGTGAGGCGACGCCGCCGTCGAGCCGAGAGGCCGTGACGTCTCCCCGCGTCAGTGCGGTCGTGGTCAACCACAGGAGCGCCGCCGAGGCGGCGGACTGCGTCCGCTCGCTGCGCGAGGCGTTCGCGAGAGAGCGGGTGGACGGAGAGGTCGTCCTGGTCGACTGCGCCTCGGGCCCGGAAGAGCGGGGGTTGCTCGAGGCGCTGCCCGCCGACGCGCGGGTCTTCCTGGAGGAGAACCGCGGCTACTCCGGCGGCATCAATGCGGGGATCGCGCGCGCCCGCGCGCCTCGTCTCTTCCTCTGCAACGCCGACGTCGTCTTCCGCGAGGAGGCGGTGGGCGCCCTGCTCCAGGCAATCGAGGATCCCGCGGTCGGCGCCGCGGCGCCGCTGTGCCTCTGGGACGCGGAGGGCCGGCTGCGCCTGCCGGCGGAATCCGCGGCGGGTTTCTGGGGCGAGCTCGCCGAGCGGCACGGCGGGCGCTTCCCGTCCCTCGACGCGCGCCGCTTCGCGGCGTTCGCGCGCCGCAGCCTGGAGCTCTGGGAGCGGGGCGGCGACGCCGTTCACCTGGCGGGTGCGGTCCTCGCGGTGCGCCGCGAGGTCCTGGAGCGCGTCGGCGTCTTCGACGAGCGCTTCCTGTTCGAGTACGAGGAGACGGAGTGGGAGGATCGCGTCCGCGCCGCGGGGCTGCGGCTTCGCTTCGTCGCGGAGGCGCGGGTGCGGCATCTCTTCGCGCGGAGCTCGTCGCGTAATCCCGATACGGAGCGCCGCCGCGCGGCGTCCCGCCGGCTCTATCGGGAAGAGCGCTACGGGCGGCTCGGGCGCGCCCTGTTGGAGCGCCGCCCTCGCGGCCGGGCGGCGGCCGCCTCCGTCAGCCTCCGGAGACTCCGGGAGCCCGCGCTCCCGGCGCGCGGCGGGGCGTGGGTCGGGGTCTCGACGAACCCCTCGCTCATCCCGTTCGCGGGGGGACCGCTGTCGGAGGAGTTCCGGCTCCCTGCGGACGTCCTCGCGTCGTTGCGGGCGGGCCCGGTGTACCTGCGCGCGTTCGCCCCCGACGGCCGGGCGCTCGATACCGGTGTTTGGGAGAGGCCGTGAGCTTCGAGATCCGGGAGGCCACGCCGGCCGACTCCGAGGGCGTCCGCGCGCTCGTCGAGCGCGTCTTCGGCACCGCGATGCCGGAGGAGGAGTGGCGCTGGAAGTTCGAGCGCAACCCCGACGGCTGGCGCGGCGTCGTCGGCGTGCACGACGGCCGCATCGTCGGCAACTACGCCGGCTGGGGTCTGCGCTTCCTGGTGGACGGAGAGCCCGTGCGGCTCTACTCGGTCGGAGACGTCGCCACCGATCCGTCGGCGCGGGGCCTGGGAGGCAGGCGCGGCGTCTTCCGCGCGATGGCGGAGGCGTTCTTCGAGAGCGTCGCCTCGGAGGTGCCGTTCTGCTTCGGTTTCCCGGGAGCGCGGCACCGCCTCGTCAGCGAGCGGATCGTGGGCTCGCAGACGCTCTTCCCGGTGATCCTCCGGGAGGTCGACGCCGGCGCCTTCGGACCTCCGCCGTCCGACATGGAGTCGGGCGAGTTCCCGCCGGAGAGCTTCGATCCGCTCTGGGCCGCGGCACGGACGCGTCTCTCGCACGCGGCCGTCCGTGACCGCGAGCGCGTGAACTGGAGGTTCCACGGCCGGCCCACGCGCTACTACCGGATGGTCTGGCGACTCCAGGCCGGCGAGATGATCGGCTGGGCGGTGCTCTGCGCGGACACCCAGGGGGAGACCGCCACGGCCACGGTCGTCGACTTCCTGTCTTCCGAGCCCGACGGCGCCGACCTGCCCGCCCTCTTCGCCTGCGCCGCGGAGGAGGCGCGCCGGCTTGGCGCGCGCCGGCTGATCTTCTGGGAGACGCCGGGAGGGCCGGGCCGGCTCGCGATCGCGTCGCTCCCCGGAGAGCGGCGGGAGGCCGGCTTCCCGATGATCGCGCGCGTGTTCGACGCGAAGTCCGCGAGCCGATTCGCGCGGCGGCTCCACCTCGTGCCGTCCCTCTACGACCTCGTCTGAGGGCGTCTGACTCGCGCTTTCGCCGCTGCTAAACTGCACCCACTTCATGCCGCGTGAAGACTCGCTGATTCCGTTCGAGGCGACCGAGCTGACCGGAGCACGCATCCTCGTGCTCGGCGCGCATCCCGACGACGAGTCGCTCGGCGCGGGCGGCACCATGGCGCTCAACGCGGGGAAGGCGGAGGCGATCCGGGTGTGGATCGCCACCGACGGGACGGGGCAGGAGGGCGTCGAGCCCGAGGGACGCGAGGCGTACGGCGCGCGGCGCCGCGAGGAGGCCGTCCGGGCGGCCGGGATCCTGGGGCTCGATCCGCCCCGGTTCGGCGGGCTCGAGGACGGCGGCCTCGCGCGCCAACCGGACCTCGTCGAGGCGGCGGTCCGGGCACAGCTCGAGGAGTTCGCGCCGGACCTGGTGCTCTGCCCGTCGCCGGCCGAGATCCACCCCGACCACCGCGCGCTCGCGCGCAGCGTGTTCGGCCTCGTGGCATCGTCTCGCCCGGCGGACCCGGACCACGACCGGTACCGCTTCCTGCGCGTGGCGTTCTACGAGCTCTCGCATCCGATGCTGCCCAACACGCTCGTCGACATCGCCGGCGGCGCGGCCCGCAAGGCCGAGGCACTCGCCGCCTACGCGTCGCAGCAGGAGGTGCGCGACTACGCCGGCGCGATGCAGGGCCTGAACGCCTACCGGCGGCTGACGCTGCCCGGGCAAGGACCCGTCGAGGCGTTCCGCCTGCTGACCTTCGCCGAGGCGTCGACCATCTCCTTCGAGGAGCTTCGCCGCGCGATCGGGCCCGGCGCGATTCTCGACGTCGACGGCGACGGCCCTTCCGGGCCGGCGCCCGTGAGCGTCGTGATCCGGACTCGGAACCGTCCCGCGCTCCTGCGCGAGGCGCTCGAGAGCCTGCGGACGCAGACGGTCCGCCCGAAGCAGGTGATCGTCGTCAACGACGGCGGCGCCTCGCCGCGGGAGATCACCGACGGCTTCCGGGAGGCCTTCGACGTCGTGCTCGAGGACTCCAAGCAGCGCCTCGGGCGCTCCGCGGCCGCCAACCGCGGCGTCGCGCTGGCGCGGGAGCCGCTCGTGGCCTTCCTGGACGACGACGACCGTTGCTATCCCGATCACGTCGAGCGTCTGGTCGCGGGCCACCGCCAGGGTCCCGAGCCGGTCGTCTACACGGACGCCGCGACCGTCGTGTACGGCCAGGGTGGCGGCGGCTGGGAGCCGCGCGTCCGCACGCTCCAGTACTCGCTCGACTACGATCCGGACTTCCTCCTGCTCGCGAACTACATCCCCGTCCACACCGTGCTCCTGCCGCGCGAGCTCTACCGGAAGGTCGGCGGTTTCGACGAGGGGCTCGAGTACTCGGAGGACTGGGACTTCTTGATCCGCCTGTCGGCCGAGACGCCCTTCCGCCACCTGCGCGCCGTGACCTGCGAGTACAGGGTCTTCGAGCCGCAATCGGGTTCCGGCGATTCGAATCCCAGCCACGTCGCCTCCGGAGCGGGCGCCTTCCAGGACGCGCGGCGCAAGATCTTCGAGCGCTACGCGGCGCGCCGCACCGAGGCGGGCCTCGCCCGGATGCTCGACCGGATGCGGGCGCAGATCGCGTTCTGGTACGACCGCGACGGGGTCTCGCAGGGAGAGCTGCGCTACCAGCGGGAGAGTCATCGGCGGCTGGACGCGAAGGTCGTGCGGCTGGAGACGCGGGAAAACGACCTGAGGCTCGAGAAGGCGCGCCTCGCCTCCGAGATCGAGCAGCTCCACGCGCGACTGACCGAGTCGCAGGCCCGGAACGATGACTACGATCGGCTCCTGGCCAACGCCAACGTCGAGGTCGAGCGCCTGAACGGCATCCTCCAGCAGATCTACGAATCCCGCACCTGGAAGCTGCACCTCTTCCTCGACCGGTTGCGCGGGCGGCGCTGAACGCCGCCTTCAGGGAGTCCGTGATCGAGCGTATTGCCGTCCTCGCCCCCGAGCCGATCCGGGCGCGGATGGCGGGCATGGGGATCCGCGCCCTCGAGCTCGCGCGGTCCCTCGCCGGCCGCTTCGACGTGCGGCTGATCGTGCCGAACGATCCCGCGGAGGCGCGCGAGCTCGCCGGGCACGTCACGGTCTACGGGACGGCCCCCGGCGGCCTCGCGGAGGCCGCGCGCGGCGCCCAGACCGCCGTCGTCTCCGGGCACGCCGCGAACGGGTGGTTCCAGGAGGTGCCCGACCTTCCCGTGGCCGCGGACCTCTACGATCCCTTCCCGATCGAGAACCTGCACTACGCGCGGCTCCTCGGACCAGAGACCGCGCTCCACGACCGCCGCACCCTGGAGCTCGCGCTCTCGCGCGCGGATTTCTTCCTGTGCGCCTCGGCCGAGCAGCGGCTGTTCTACGCGGGCGCGCTCTTCGCGTGCGGGCGCATCGGCGCGGAGAACTTCCCGGACGATCCGGCGCTCTCGCGTCTGCTCGCGGTCGTGCCGTTCGGCGTGCCCGAGGAGGAGGCGCGCGGCGACCGCGCCGCCGGACGCGCCGCGACGCGAGTTCCGGCCGACGGACCGCTCGTGCTCTTCGGCGGCATCTACGACTGGTACGACCCCGGACCCCTGCTCGCCGCATGGCCGCAGATCCGGCGGCTCCATCCGGACGCACGGCTCCTCTTCTTCGAGAATCCGAATCCCGAGACGACTCCCCAGCGCGTCTTCGAGCGGGCGCGGGAAGAGGCGCGGCGGATCGATCCGGACGGCGCCTCGATCGCCTTCTCGCCGTGGCTTCCCTACGCGGCGCGGGCCGACCTCTATGCGGCCGCGGACCTTCTCGTCTCGATCGCGACCGAGGGCCTCGAGACCGAGCTCGCCTATCGGACCCGGCTGCTCGACGCCGGGTGGGGCGGCCTGCCCTCCGTCACCGTCGGCGGAGGGTCGCTCGCCCGCGAGCTCGTCGCCGCGGGGGCGGCCATCGAATCCGGAACCGGGACGGGGGAGATCGCCGGGAGCGTCTCCGCGCTGCTCTCCGACCCGGCCGCCCGCGCCCGGGCCGGCGCGGCGGCCCGCCGCTTCGCCGCCGGCCGGACGTGGCGGGCCGTGGCCGAGCCCCTGGCCGGGTGGTGCGCCGAGGCTCGGGTGGACGCCGGGCGCATCGCTTTCTCGTCTTCGGATCCGGGCGACTCCCTGGGCTCTCGGCTCCGGCGTCTCTTCCGGTAGTCTCCCGCCCGTGACTTTTCAAGCCCAGGGCCCAGGCTCCACCCCCGAAGCGTCGATCGTGGTCGTCCACCACCGCGGCCTCGAGCACCTGCTCGAGGCGCTCGACGCCCTCGAGGCGGCGCGGCGGGAGGGGCTCACGGCCGAGGTCGTCCTGGTGGACAACGCCTCCGACACTCCCCAGGACGAGGTCCTCCGCCGCCATCCGACCGTGCGGCGGATCTTCTCCGCGCGCAACGTAGGCTTCGCCGAGGGCTGCCGGATGGGCGTCGCGGCGTCGCGGGCCCCCGTCGCGATCTTCGTGAACGACGACGCCGCCGTGGCGGCCGACGCCCCTCGCCGCCTGGTCGCCGCGCTCTCCACGGCGGAGCCGGACGTCGTGGCCGTGGGCGGCCGGCTGACCGACGCGACCGGCGCCGTCAACGACTTCTGGGACGGCTTCCTGACCTTCGACGGCCACGCCTTCGCCGCCGACGTCGGCCGTCCGATCGGAGCGCTTCCTCCCGCGGTTCCGGGAGAGGAACGCCTCTTCGCGTGCGGCGGCCTGATGGCGGTGCGGCGCGCGGACTTCCTGGAGTCCGGTTTCGACCCGGACTACTTCGCGTACCTGGAGGACGTCGACTTCGGCTGGCGCCAGTGGATCTTCGGGCGGCGCATCGTGGCGGAGCCCGGCGCCGTCGCGCGCCACCGCGGGGGTGCGACCGCGCAGGCGCTCGGCGTCTTCTCGCGCGGGTACCTCTTCGAGAAGAACGCGTTCGCCACCGTCTACAAGAACCTCGATGCCGAGCGCTTCCGCGCGCTCATGCCGGCGGTCGTGATGACTTTCCTGACCCGCGTCGCCGAGATGCTGGCCGCGCGCAACGCCGGCGCCGCCGAGCTGTCGCGCGATCCCTACGCCGCCTCCTCGTCCGACGGCTCGGGTCTCCGGAAGCTGCTCGGGATCGCGGAGGATGCGGCGCCCGTCACCCTGGGTGATCCGCTCACGGTGGCGCACCTGCGCGCGCTCCTCTGGATCCACAGGAGCCACGCCGCGCTCGCCGCCAAGCGGCGCGAGGTCCAGGCGCGCCGTCGCCGCAGCGACGCGGAGATCTTCGGCAAGTTCCCGATGCGCCTCGTCCCCACGTATCCCGGCGACGATCGGCTGGCGGGGGAGTTCTTCGCGCCGTTCTGGGAGGGCGCTCCGGCACTCGTCCGGAGCACCCTGCGCGACATCTTCGAGAGCGGCGCGTGACCTACTCGGTCGTGATTCCGACGTTCCGGCGCGCCGAGACGCTCTTCCCCGTGCTCGACGCGCTGGCGTCGCAGGTCGATCCGCCCGAGTTCGAGGTGGTCGTGATCGACGACGGGTCGGGCGACGACACGCTGCCGCGGCTGCGGGCGTATCGCCCGCCATACCCGTTCCGCTTCTTCTCCCAGGAGAACGCGGGACCGGCGACCGCGCGCAACCGCGGCGTGCGGGAGGCGCGCGGCGCGGTGGTGATGTTCCTCGGCGACGACACCGTTCCCGAGCCGCCTCTCCTCTCCATCCACGCGCGCACGCACGCCGAGAAGCGGCCGCAGCCGGTCGCCGTCCTGGGTTACACGACCTGGCCGCGAGGGCTCCACGTCTCGCCCTTCCTGCATCACATCAACGAGTACGGGCTGCAGTTCGGCTACGGCCTGATCCGCGATCCCGAGGCGGTCCCTTTCAATTTCTTCTACACGTCCAACGTCTCGCTTCCGCGGGACCTGCTGCTCGAGGTCGGTCTGTTCGACACGAGCTTCCCGCATGCCGCCTGGGAGGACATCGAGGTCGCGTACCGCCTCATGCAGCGCGGAATGCGCATGGTCTACCGGCCGTCGGCGGTCGCGCGGCACCATCACGACATCACCTTCGCCTCGTTCCGGCGGCGCCAGGAGAAGGCGGGGGAGGCGGCGGCGATCTTCTATCGCAAGCATCCGGAGCTCGGCGACTTCCTCGCCGTGCCCCTCGCTCGGACGCCGGCGGCTCGAGCGCCCGTCGCGAACCGCCTCGTCTCGATGTGGGCGGCCCTCGCGGAGCGCTCGGAGCTTCCGGGAACGCGCTGGGCCGTCGACCGCGTTCTTAAGGAGGACTATCTGCGAGGGTTGAGGAGAGGACTCGAGGAGAACGGCGGATCATTCTCCGAAAGATGACGCGATGACCCATTCGGAGGTCAGAGTCGGGCTCGGCCGCGCCGCGCGCGACGATCTCTCAAGCCCAACGGTCGCTTGGAGTTATGGAGCGGCGCGGCGACGTAAACCGCATGGCCCCGGAATTGCTCTATAGTGGTCTGGAGGTCTTAGGCAACCATGAAACGAATTCTTGCTCCCGCGTTTGCCGCGGCGCTCCTTCTTGCGTCCTCGCAGGCAACGGCGACTCCGCACGGCGGGGGCGGTGGACATATGGGCGGCGGCGGTGGACATATGGGCGGCGGGCACGGAGGCGGCGGCCACTTCGGCGGCGGTCACTCGATGGGCCACGGCTCGATGGGTCATGGTGGCGCCCACGCCTCGCCCTCCCACGGCGCCTGGCACGGCGGACACAGCGGCTGGCACGGCGGAGCCCACGTCTCCACCTTCCATGGCGGCGGCTGGCACGGCGGATGGCACGGCGGCCACGGCTGGCACTGGGGCTGGGGCTGGGGCTGGGCGTGGAGCGGTTGGGGCTGGGGTTGGGGTTGGGGCTGGGGCTGGGGTTACCCGGGCTACTACTACGGCGCGTATCCGGCCTACGGATATCCGGCCTACGGGTACGCCGGCTACGGCGGGAACGGCTCCGCCAACTGGACGATCGTGAAGACGGACGTCTCTCCCGAAGAGGCCCGGATCTACATGGACGGGAAGTACATCGGGACGGCGGACGACTTCGACGGATATCCCGACTTCCTCTACCTCGCACCGGGCAAGTACCGGCTCGAGTTCCAGCTGGAGGGATTCGAGACTCAGACCGTCGACATCGATGCGCACGGCGGCGCGCGCTACAACCCGAAGAACAAGCTGGCCAAGGTCCCGGGCGCGAAGCAGTACGGCTCCTACTCGACGCCGGACCTGCCGGGCGGCCTGCAGCGCTACTTCGCCAAGAGCAAGGACAACCAGGGCGACATCACGGTGCAGCCGGACAACGGCAATGGCAACGGCAACGGCAACGAGAATGGCTACGACAACGGCAACGGCAACGGCAATGGCAACGGCAACGATCAGGGCAGCTGGGATTGGCGGGATCGCGGCAGCGCCAGCGGCTCGCCCAACGACCAGGATGCTCCGCCGCTGTCTCCGCCTACGGGCAAGAGCTACACCGATCCGGCGCCGCCCAACGGGGTCTCGGTCGAGCGGCAGGCGGTTCCTTCCTCGGGGAGAGCCCGCCTCGTGTTCAAGGTCGAGCCGGCGGACGCCGCCGTCTACGTCGACGACCGCTTCGCGGGAACGGCCGAGGAGCTCACGAGCCTGACCCGCGGTCTCCAGATCGCGCCGGGAATGCACAAGATCGTGGTCAGCCGGCCGGGATTCGCGCCCGAATCGACCCAGGTGGACGTGGCCGCCGGTCAGTCCGAGACCGTCGACATCAACCTCCAGCGCCACTGACCGTGGCGCTGGGGGTCCGCCCCCTTTAGGCCGGAGACGGATCCGGGCAAAGCTTCTGTAAAGACACTGGCACCGTTGACGGTGGTTTTGTCTATACTGGCCCTACTCGAAGGAATCGATTGGGGCGGCGTGAAGACCCGGTGGCGTCTGTCATCCTAGTTTGCCACACCTTCCGTCATTCTGATAGCTCCCAGGTCCGCACTCTTCCCGATCCTTCCGAGCCCGCCGGGCCGGAAGCCACCCACGGTTCCTTCGGGTTTTTCTTTTGCTCGGAAGTCGTAGGCGGGCGCGCGGAGAGCCTCTAGGTTCCGACCTCGGCCTCCCGGCTCGCGTAGAGCTTCAGCAGCAGACTCTCGTAGTGATACCTCCGATTGCCGCGGCGGTTATCCGGCGGCGGATCGGCGGCGGAAATCGCCGCCTCCCGGAGCGACGACGCGCTCACCCGGCGCGAAAGCCGCGCGAGCCTCCCGGCCACGGCGTGGTGGCGAACGGCTTCGGCAACCGGCGCGCCGGAGGCGAGCGCGGTGTCCGCCAGGAGCTCGGCGAGGAGCCGTCCGTCGGCCTCGGCGCGCGGGCCGAGGCGCTCGGCCAGCAGGAGCAGCGGGACGAGGCGCCCTCCGGCGAGGCCCTCCTCGAGCGCCTCCAGGATCATCTGCCTCGCGCCTCGTCCCTCCGCGAGCGCGGTCGCGGGATCCACCGAATCCTCCGCGTCGTCGGGCTGCTCCGCAACGAAGAGGACGAGCTCGCGCGCGTCCTCCTCCGCGAACCCGCGACTTTGCCAGTCCCGCTGCCGTTCGGCGAGGCCGGGCTCCGGGAGCGCGGCGCGCGTGCAGCGGGAGCGAATCGTCGCGAGGAGAGACTCGGGCCTCGCGGAGGTCAGGATCCACCGCACGCGCTCGCCGGGCTCCTCCAGCGCCTTGAGAAGCGCGTTGCCCGCCTCGAGGCCCAGCAGGTCCGCGCGCACGATGCGCGCGACGCGCCGCGGGCTCTCGTAGGGCCGTCCGGCCGCGAAGGTGAGCGCCTCCCGGATTCGGTCGATGCGAATCTGCACGCCCTCCGGCTCGATCGACAGGAAGTCGGGATGGAGCCCGGCGTCCACGCGCCGGCAGCTCGAGCAGCTCTCGCCGGGCGTCCCGGGATCGCCGAGGGCGTGAGCGCCCGCGTCACCGGGGCAGAGCAGGTGCGCGGCGATCCGCCGCGATTCCTTCTCGAGCCGCGACTCGGAGCTCGCCGTCAGCAGGAGCGCGGACGGGAATCGCTCCGGCGCATCGGCGAGCGACTCGAGGAGCCGCTCGATCGCGGTCGTCTTCGCCGTCACCCGAATCGCTCCGCGACAATCCGCGAGGTCTCGGCGAAGACGGAGGCCGCGTCGCCTTGGGAGGGCACGACGACGACGCGATCGGGCTCGCGCCGTGCGATCTCGAGGAAGCGACCGCGCACGCGCTCGTGGAACGCCAGGTCCTCCGATTCGAATCGGTCCTCGCGCGCGTCCCGCCGGCGCGCGCGGGCGAGACCCTCCGCGACGTTCAGGTCGTAGAGGAGCGTGAGCTCGGGACGGACCCCGTCCCGAACGCGGCCGTCGACCGTCTCGATGAACGCGGCGTCCAGGCCCCGTCCCGCCGACTGGTAGGCCTCGGTCGAATCGCTGAAGCGATCGCACAGGACCCAGGTCCCGGCCGCGAGCGACGGCCGGATCACCTCGGCGAGATGCTGCCGCCGGTCCGCCTCGAAGAGGAGCCACTCCGCGATCGGATCGAGCGGCGCGCGCGCGCCGTCGAGGAGGATCCCGCGCAGGCGCTCGCCGAGCGCCGTTCCGCCGGGCTCGCGCGTCGTGCGGACATCGCGGCCCGCCGCGCGGAGCCGCTCGTCCAGCAGCCGCAGCTGCGTGGATTTCCCGCAGCCCTCGACGCCCTCGAAGGTGATGAACGGCACGGCCGGAAGAATAGCCCAGCGCCGCGCCGCGTTTGGGGGGTCGGATTCCCGTTAACATGGAGCCTTCTCGAGGGTTTCCTTTTCTTGGTCGAGAGGAGAGAGAGCTCAGTGCGTGAGGACCGCGGGCCGCAGCCCGCACCCCGGCCCGGCTGGCTGCTGGCCGTCGGCTTCGCCGGCCTCGCGATCGCGATCGCCTCGATCGCCGACATGTTCTCGCCGCGCCCGTACGACGGCATCGTGCCCGTCCCCTACGGCCGGACGGGCATCGAGGTCCGCGCGACCGTGCCCGGCAGCCCGGCCGAGAAGGCGGGGATCAAGCCGGGCGAGTGCATCCAGGGCATCGGCAAGCGGATGGTCAACACGAGCTCCGATGCCTCGGCTGAGCTGCGCCGGCACAAGATCGGCGAGGCGGTCGGCTACCTCCTGCTCCGGGGGGGCTGCCCGAGCCAGCCCGCCGCCGCGGAGGCCACGCGTGGCGAGCTGCGCACCGTCCGCGTGCAGCTGTCCTCCGAGCGCCTGGGCGGGAAGACCTACCTGTACGCGGTGGTGGTCGGCTTCCTCTTCTTCCTGATCGGCCTCTTCGTTCTCATCCGGGTCCCGCAGGAGCGCTCCGCGCGGATCTTCTTCCTGCTCTGCGTCCTCTTCCTGATCTTCTTCGTCTGCAGGCTCCGTCCGGCGTCGTACTGGTGGATCGACGTGTTCGTGCAGAACACGGGCACGGTCAGCCTGTTCCTGCTTCCCGCCGTGTTCCTGCACTTCTTCCTGGTCTTCCCCTCTCCCAAGAAACTGCGGTTCGCGCGACCCGACGAGTGGACGGGGGAGCCGCCGGCCCGCTGGAGGGTCAGGCTGCAGGAATTCCTCTCGGCGAGCCCGGGACTCCTGTACCTGCTCTACGCCATCCCGCCCTTCGTCTTCCTCTACGACGTCTTCCGCCAGGTCCAGGGCGAGAAGGTCACGGTGCTCTCCGGCGCGCCGCTGTCCTCCTGGATCCTGCTGGGCGACTACCTCGTGCTGGGCCTCGTGGTCCTCGCCCACTCCGCGTTCACCCTCGAAGACCCGCGCGAGCGCCGGCAGGCCTTCCACGTGTTCGTCGGGACGATCCTCGGGACCGTCCCGTTCGTGTTGTTCTTCATCGTTCTTCCGTCGGCGTTCGGGATCGATGAGTACGCGTTCTACGGGATCATCCCCATGATCCTCATCCCGCTGACGTTCGCGTACGCGATCGTGCGGTTCCAGATGCTCAACGTCCGCGTGGTCGTGCGGCGGACGTTCCTCTACGCGGCGACGACCGCGGTGCTGCTGGGCCTCTACGCGCTGGTGGTGGCCCTGGCGAACCTGGTCTTCGCGAGCTCGCGTCTCTCGGCGTCGCCCCTCTTCAACTTCGGCTTCTTCCTCGTGGGCATCTCGCTCTTCGAGGTCATGCGGAGGCGCCTCCAGGCCCCGCTCGACAAGCTCTTCTTCCGCGAGAAGTTCGACTACCAGGCGGCGCTGCTCGAGATGAGCGAGGCCATCACGGGCGAGCTCGACCTCGGCCGCATCGCCGACTACCTGACCTCCTCGGTGGTCGCCACGATGCGCCTCGAGAGGGCGTCGATCTGGCTGCGCGACCGCGAGGGCTGGCTCGAGCGGCGCGGCCGCCGCGAGGAGCGGCTGTCCCCGACCGCGGCGATCCGGCGGGTGCTGCGCCAGGAGGGCAAGCCCTCCGACCTTCGCGAGATCTCCCTGCACTTCGCCGACGACGAGAGCGAGCGTTTTCGCGAGCGGCTGCTCGAGGAGGGCTTCCAGCTGCTCGTGCCGCTCGTCTACCGCGAGCGGCTGATGGGCATCCTCGCCCTGAAGGAGAAGCTGTCGGGGGAGCGATTCGACCGCGACGACCAGTCCCTGCTCTCGACGCTCGCGAACCAGTCCGCGCTCGCGATCGAGACCGCGCTCCTGCACGACGAGATGACGCGCCAGGCCGAGCTCAAGCGCGACCTCGAGATCGCGCGGGACATCCAGACGAGCCTCCTGCCGCGCAACGTGCCCGACATCGCGGGCTTCTCGTTCTTCGGCGGGAGCATTCCGGCGCGGGTGGTCGGCGGCGACTTCTACGACTTCATCCCGTTCGAGGACGACCGCGTCGGCGTCGTGATCGGGGACGTCTCCGGCAAGTCCGTGCCGGCGTCGCTCCTGATGGTCGCCTCGAAGGAGATCGTGTACTCGCGCGCGCTGACGACGTCCGACCCGGGCCTCCTCTTCCAGGAGTCGAACCGCCGCATCTACTCGATCAAGCGCCGCATGTTCGTGTCGCTCGGCTTCTTCCTCCTCGACGCGCGCTCGATGACCCTCCGTTACGCGATCGGCGGCCAGCCCCTGCCGATCCTCCTGCGCTCCGGGGACGGCGGGCCCCAGCTCCTGGAGGCTCCCGAGAACCGGTTGCCGCTCGGCGCCTTCCGGGAGGTCGCCTACGACACCCGCGAGCTCTTCCTGAAGAAAGGGGATCTGCTCTTCTTCTACACGGATGGCCTGACCGAGGCCATGGACGGATCCATGAATCCGTACGGAGAGGAGCGCCTGATGGCCTCCATGGAGGCCAGGAGGGGGGACCGGCTGGAGGAGCTGGCCCAGGGGGTGCTGGCCGACATCCGGGACCACGTCTCCGGGGCCGAGCAATACGACGACATGACGTTCCTGTTCTTGAGGGTGGATTAGGGAAATCTTAGGGGGTTCTTGGCGAAACCCCGGGTTCGCCCCTCCGTATGAAGGGGTTAGGGATGAGAAAGCACCGCGTTCTCTGGATCCTGGGGTTGCTCCTGCTCGCCGGCGCCGGCGTTTCTGCGGCTCTGTACCTGACCAACAAGCGGGACCTCACGACCAGCTCCAAGGCGGCCTACGACGCCTACCGGGAGGCCGAGCTCAACTTGAAGCGCTTCTACTTCAAGGAAGCGCGGGTCGGCTACGCCAAGGCGCTCGAGCTCGACCCCAACTTCGCGATGGCGATGCTCGGCATGGCCCAGCTGTCACCCGAACGCGACCAGCGAATCGCGCTGATCCGCCGAGCCGCGCGCGAGCGCGACCACCTGACCGAGCGCGAGCGCTACATCGTGGACATGGCCAAGGCGGACGCGGACGGCAAGCCCGAGGTCTCGCATGAGCTGGCGCGGCAACTCCACGCCCGCTATCCCGGTGATTCCATCGGCGCCGGCGCGCTGGCCCGCGACGCGATGGGGAAGGGCAAGCCGGACGAAGCCGTCAAGTACTACCAGGATCTGCTCGCCGTCGACCCGAACAATGCGGAAGCGTACAACCAGATCGGCTACCAGTACGGGTACCGCGGCGAGATCGACAAGGCGATCGAGAACCTCAAGAAGTACCAGTTCATCTCGCCCGACAACGCCAACCCCTTCGACTCGCTGGGCGAGAACGAGGCCTACTCCGGCCGCTACAACGAGGCGATCGAGAACCTCAGCCGCGCGCTCGCGATCAAGCCCGATTTCCAGCCCGCGTACATGCACCTGGGCGTCGCCTACGAGGGGATGGGCGACTACGCCAAGGCGATCGAGTCCTATCGCAAGTGCGCGGCGATGGGCGATACGCCGGAAGGCGATCGGCGGGATTCGCTTCTGTCCGCCGTACGCGCCGCCATGATCAACGGCGACCGTGACGAGGTGCGTCGACTGCTCGAAGAGGTCGGCAAGATCCCGGCCGATCCCAAGACCGACTTCGGAAAGATCGGGCCCGGCTACCTGGCGGCCCTCTCCGACCTGAACGACGGGCATCCCGCGGAGGCGGAGCGGAGGCTCAAGGAGCTGCGACCCAGAATCGACGCGCTCTGGCAGGACAGCTACAAGAACGGCAAGGTCCTCCCGGGACGCAAGGAACACAATCCTCAGTGGAACTACCTGATGGCCCGGGCGCTCGAGCTCCAGGGCAAGACGGACGAGGCCCTCGCGCTCTACCAGCTGAACGCCGATCCGCCGAATCCGTTCTTCGACTTCCAGGACCGCCGCTGGATCATGGAGGGCCGGGCCAAGGTCGCGGAGATCGTGGCCCGCCGCGGCGAGCTCGACAAGGCCGAGAAGCTGATCGCCGAGAACCGCAAGTGGAACCCGAGCTGGGCTCCGTGCCGGCACTCCGAGGAGTCGGTGGCGGAGATGCGTCGCGCGAAGGTGCTCGCCGCGTCGAAGTAGCCGCCCGAGCAGGCCGCCGAATCCCATGGAACGGTCCCGAAGCTTCGAAACCCAGCACAAGCTCCTTCTCCTCGAGACCCTCTACGACGCGGGCCTCTCGCTGGGCGCCATGCCCAACGAGCAGGCCCTCGTGGACGACGTCCTGTCGCGCGCGGTCGGCGTGCTCGACGCCTCGCGCGGCTACCTCGCGACCTTCGGCGAGAGCGATGGCGGCGGTCCGCGCCGCGCGGAGGCTCGGGTCGGCTTCCCCAAGCGCCCTCCCGAGGCCGTGGTCGCGCAGGACGAGTTCCTGAGCGAGGTCCTGCAGTCCGAAGGCGCGATCACCCGCGAGCGGTTCAAGCTCCTCCGCACGCCCATCCTCTCGGCGGTCGGCGCGCGCATCCTGGGCGGCGGCCGCCCGATCGGCGTGCTGGTGCTGGCGGACAAGGAGGCGCGGCGCGGAGGTCAGGTCGTCTTCGACGAGGACGACCGGCGATTCCTGGTCTCGCTGGCCGGCCTGTGCGGGATGGCGATCGAGAACCGCCGGCACCTGGAGCGGCTGACCCGGGATCGCGAGCGCCTCGAGGAGGAGAACCGGCGGCTCCTCGACGAGACCGGACGCTCCGCGGCCGGACGCCTCTTCGTGGGCGACTCGCCTCCCGCGCGGCGCGTGCTCGACCTGGTCGGTCGCGTGGCGTCGTCCCGGATCTCCGTGCTCGTGACGGGGGAGAGCGGCACCGGCAAGGAGCTCGTGGCGCGGATGATCCACGCCAAGAGCGATCGCGCGGAGAAGCCCTTCGTCGCCATCAACTGCGCAGCCCTTCCGGAGTCGCTGCTCGAATCGGAGCTCTTCGGCATCGAGCGCGGCGTCGCCACCGGCGTCGAGGCGCGGGCGGGGAAGTTCGAGACGGCGCAGGGCGGGACGCTCTTCCTCGACGAGATCGGGGACATGCCCCTGACGCTGCAGTCCAAGCTCCTGCGCGTCCTGCAGGAGCGCGAGATCGAGAGGGTCGGCGGCCGCCGCCGCGTCGCGATCGACGTGCGCGTCCTGGCGGCGACGCACGCGAACCTCGCGGCGCGGATCGCCCGAGGCGATTTCCGGGAGGATCTGTACTATCGCCTGCGGGTCGTCGAGATCGCGCTGCCGCCGCTCCGGGAGCGGCGCGCGGACATCCCGCGGCTCGTGCGCTACTTCCTGGACCGCGTGGCGGCCCGGGAGGGTCGGGACGCCCCGGACCTCGACCGGGAGGCCTACGCGGCGCTTCTCTCGCACGACTTCCCGGGCAACATCCGCGAGCTCGAGAACCTCCTGGAGGGCGCCGCGGCCCTCTCGCGGGGGGGCTCCATCCGGCGGGACGACCTCCAGTGGCTGCCGGCCGCCCCGGACGGGGCGCCGGAGGCCCTCAGCCCGGCCGAGGGGGAGGAGATCGCCGACCTGCGGCAGCTGGAGGAGCGCCACATTCGCCGTGTGCTGCGCCTGGCGGGCGGCAACAAGAGCCGCGCGGCGCGGCTTCTGGGGATCAGCCGCCGAACCCTCTATCGGAAGCGCCAAGTGGGACAATAGGGCACTGTGTCATTACGGCCCGAGTTCGTATCAAGCTCACTATCATGAGTAGTTTACATCGTGGCAAATCTCGGAATTGCCACGATCTGTGTCATTGTGATACGCTACTCACGCAACCTCCGAAGGCCCTCTAGATGGCTCTAAGTACCGCGGCCACAAGGACTTGCTGGCTTCGAGCCGATCACTTTCGAGGTGGCAAGGGTCTTGCCCTTCTGGATGCTCGCAGTGATGAAGAAAGCTATCGCAATCGGACTGGAGGCCATCGAGGCACCCAACCTCCTTTGGGGCCTCCTCGCGGGCGAGCTCTCGCTGTCCCTGCTGATGGCCGCCTCCGGTAGACTGCCTGACGTCTTGATCCGGTCACTGCAACTCTTCCTTCGCTTCTAGGAGCCTCGAGGCGCTCCATGTCGCACGGAGGATCCGCTCCGCCAGGGCTCGCTATGTCAGACGGCCGCGAAGTGTCCATGTCGATTCCGGTCGCGCCGGAGATGGAGATCGTCGCGACCGCCCAGGCCGCGGCGCTCGGCGAGTACGTCGGGCTCTCGCGCGATAAGATCGACGAGGTCAAGCTCGCCCTGGTGGAGGCGTGCATCAACGCCTTCGAACACGCCGACTGCCGCGACGAGCAGCTCCATCTGACGTTTCGCCTGGGTCAGGAGTCGAAGGGGAGGGAGTGGCTGGAGGTGGAGGTCCTGGACAAGGGGAAGGGATTCGATCAGGCCCGCGTGGAGGAGCCCAGCGCGCAGAAGACCTTTCACAACCACCGCAAGAGAGGCTGGGGTCTCCAGATCATCAAGAGCCTGATGGACGAAGTGAACATCACCACGGGTGAGTGGGGGACGCGGATCCTGATGAGGAAATACAAGTGAGCGAGACCTGCAAGGTATCCTCGGAGCGCCGGGGCGACGTGGCCATCCTCTGGACCGACGGCTACATCAACAACCAGGGAGGCGAGGAGATCGCGAAGGAGGCCTACTCGCGGCTGGAGGAGGGCGCGCGCGCTCTCGTGATGAACCTCGAGAAGACCCGGATCGTCAACTCCATCGGCATCTCGATCCTGATCGAGGTCCTCGAGAAGGTGATGGACCGCAAGGGCGTGCTCGCCTTCTGCGGCCTCACGCCCACGATCGACAAGACGTTCCGCATCATGGGACTCGCGCAGTACGCCGAGATCTACCCCACGCAGGAAGACGCACTCCGAGGAGTCGAGGCCAAGACGGCCTGACCGGCTCGCGCCCATGACTTCGCCGGCGTCCCTCGTGCAAGGCGTGCGTCTCGAGGAGCTCTGGAAGAAGATCGCCGGGATCCTCGCCTCCGACGAGTCGCTTCCCGCGCGCATCGCCGAGGCGGCCGTGCTCGCGACGGGCGCGCAGGAGGCGGCCCTCTATCTCCGGGAACGCGACGCGTGGACGCGCTCCGGCCCGAAGCTCGCGGGGGCGGTTGAGGCGGGCGAGATTCCCGACCCTCTGCCCGGCTCCGCCTTCGTCCGCGAGGGCGACCTGTGGGTTCCGCTCGAGACCGAAGGCGAGCTGCACGGCCTGCTGCGGCTCCTCGGCGTCCCCGGAGAGCCGCTGGAGAGCGGCGCGCTGCTGGCGTTTCTCTTCGGCTCCCTCGTGGGCGCTCACCGGCTCGCGCGGATGGTGCGCGACGCGGAGTTCGAGCTCAAGGCTCGCCTGCTGGAGCTCGAATCGCTTTACGACCTCGGGCTCTCGCTCGGCGGCCAGCTCGACCTCTCCTCGCTCGCCGACGAGGTCCTCTTCCGATCGATCTCGCTGACCGACGCAGGCCGCGGGACCCTCGTCCTGATGGAGGATTCGGGCGCCGTCCTGCTCGAGCGCAGCGTCGGCGCGGAGATCCTCGCCGGGCGGGACGCCGCGGCCTGGAAGCTGCCCGAGGGCGGCTTCATCCACAACGCGACTGGCGCAGTCGACATGGGCGGAGCTTCCTTGCCGTGCGACAAGATGCTCGCGGTGGAGATCTCGGTCTCCGGGCGGCGGCTCGGAGTCCTGGCGGTCGCCGACAAGGAATCGCGCGACAGCCGCGTGCTGGACTTCACCCCGACCGACGCGCGGCTGCTGTCGCTCTTCGCCAATCAGGCCGCGGCCGCGATCGAGACGGCGCGCCTGCACAAGGAGGCTCTGGAGAAGGAGCGCATCGAGCGTGAGCTCGAGCTCGCCGCGACGATCCAGCGCCAGATCCTGCCGCGCGACCTGCCGAGCGTGCCGGGGATTTCGATCGCGGCGCGCAACGTTCCGACCCGCCAGGTCGGCGGCGACTACTTCGACGTCTTCCCTCTCTCCGGCGGACGGCTCGCGTTCCTGGTCGCCGACGTATCGGGCAAGGGCATTCCCGCGGCGCTGCTCGTGTCGACGGTGCACGCCGCGGTGCATCTGCAGATCGACGAGGCCCGGACCATTTCGGATCTCGTCCAGCGCATCGACCGGCACCTCCAGCGCTACGCCGTCACGCGGAAGTTCCTGACGGCCTTCTTCGGCCTGCTCGAGCCCGAGACGGGTGTCCTGCGGTACGTCTCCGCGGGTCACAACCCCGCCTTGCTCCGCCGCGCCGGCGGCGGCATCGAGCAGCTCGGAGCCACGGGCGTTCCCCTCGGCATGTTTCCGAACGCGGCGTGGAGGGAGGAGACCCGCCCAATGGCGAAGGGAGACCTCCTCTGCGTCTACAGCGACGGCATCACCGAGGCGCTGGACGCAAGCGACGAGGAGTTCGGTGTTCCGCGGCTCTCCCGCCTCCTCGACGCGGGATCCCCGGAGGAGATCTGCCGCCGGGTGTTCGACGAGGTGGCGTCGTTCGCCGCCGACGTCCCGCAGTACGACGACCAGACTCTTCTCCTCCTCCGCCGGACGTAATCGAGGCGGCGCCTCCGGCGCGCTAGAATCTCGCGGTGCTGCCAATTCTCGGCCCCCATGCGTTAGCTCTGGCGCTGAAGCTCCTCCTTGCATTCCCGGCGCCGCTTCAGGGCGCCGGCGATCTCGTGCTTCTCGCGAACGGCGTCGTCTACGCGTCGCCGGGCGCGGCGCCCGTGAGGGCGTCGATACTCGTCGAGGACGGCCGCGTCCGCTTCGTCGGAGAGCCCGCCGCGGCGAGAGCGATTCCGGGAGCCGCCGGCGCCCGGGTCGTGGACCTCCAGGGACGCTTCGTGTTCCCGGGGTTCGCCGACGCGCACCTGCACCTGTTCGGCATCGGCCATGAGCGCGAGGTCGCCGACCTCCGGGGAGCCGCCGACGCCCAGGCCGCGGCGGCGCGCGTCGCGACGCTCGCGTCGAAGCTGCCAAACGGCGCCTGGATCGAGGCGACGGGCTGGGACCAGAACCGCTGGCCCGGGCGCCAGTTTCCGGACGCGGGCGTCCTCGACGCGGCGCTGGGGAACCGCCCCGTCGTGGCCGCCCGAGTCGATGGGCACGCGGTCTGGGTCAGCTCGGCCGCGCTGAAGGCCGCCGGCATCGTTGCCGCGACCCGCGATCCCGAGGGCGGCCGGATCCTGCGCCGCGTCGATGGATCGCCGAGCGGCGTCCTCGTGGACAACGCGAGGTCGCTCGTGGCGCGAGTGCAGCCCGCTCCGACCGAGGCGGACCTCGAGAGGCAGCTTCTGGCGGGCGCGGCCGAATGCGCCGCGTTCGGCCTGACCGAGGTCCAGGACGCCTCGGCCTACGACCCGGCCACCATCGCGTTGCTCGCGCGGCTCGCCGATCGCGGCGCGCTGCCGATCCGAATCTACGCCACGGTGTCTCCGAAGCCCGGCGACCTCGAGAAGGCCCTGGCGAAGGGCGTCCGCATCGGGACGCTCTCCGATCGGCTGACCGTGCGCGCGATCAAGGCCTACGCGGATGGCGCGCTCGGCAGCCGCGGGGCGGCGCTCCTGGCGGACTACGCGGACGAACCCGGACGACGCGGCCTGCTCCGGACGTCCCCCGAGAGGCTGGCCGAGATAGCGCTCGCCGCGCGCCGCGGGGGCTGGCAGGTCTGGATCCACGCGATCGGCGACCGTGGCAATCGGTTGGCGCTCGACGCCTACGAGGCCGCCGCCGCGGCGGTGCCCGAGGCCGCGGAGGGCGCGACGCGGCCGCGCATCGAGCACGCGCAGGTGATCGCACCCGAGGACTTCCCGAGGTTTGCGCGGTTCGGGGTCATCGCCTCGATCCAGCCGACGCACGCCACCTCCGACATGCCCTGGGCCGAGGATCGCCTCGGCCCGTCGCGCATCGCCGGAGCGTACGCGTGGCGCCGCCTCGTGATTGCGGGGGCGCGCCTTGCCGGCGGGAGCGACGCGCCCGTGGAATCCGAGAACCCGCTTCTCGGGTTCTACGCGGCAGTGACGCGCGAGGACCTCCAGGGAAAGCCGCCGGGAGGCTGGAGAGCGGGGGAGAAGCTCTCGCGCGCCGAGGCGATGGCGCTCTTCACGTCGGGCGCCGCCTACGCGGCCTTCGAGGAGACCTGGCGCGGACGCATCGAGCCCGGCTTCGCCGCCGACTTCACGATTCTCGAGCGCGATCCGATGGCCGTGCCCGAGGAGGAGATTCCGTCGGTCAAGGTCTTCGCCACGGTGGTGGCCGGCCGCGCGGTCTTCGGGGCGCTTTCGCCGTGATGCGCCGGGCGGGCATCGGCGGGCTGGCGCTATCCTGTCTCTGCCTCGGGCTGGCGGCGCAAGGCTGCGGCACGCGGCGGGAGGGACAACCCAGGGTGAAGGCCGCCTCCAACGATCCGGACGAGGCCCGCCGGGCGAGGATGGTCGAGACCCAGATCCTGGCCCGCGGCGTTCGCGATCCGCGGGTGCTCGCGGCCATGCGCAAGGTGCCGAGGCACAAGTTCGTGGACCCGTCCGAAAGCGACCGCGCCTACGAGGACCACCCGTTGCCCATCGCCGGAAGCCAGACCATCTCGCAGCCCTACATCGTCGCGCTCATGACCGAGCTCCTGGCGCTTCCCGAGAAGGCGAGGGTTCTCGAGATCGGAACCGGCTCCGGCTACCAGAGCGCCGTCCTCGGCGAGCTCGCCGCCGAGGTCTATTCGATCGAGATCGTCCCCGCCCTGGCCCATTCGGCGAGCGAGAAGCTGCGGGCGCTCGGCTACACGAACGTCACCGTGCGGGAGGGCGATGGCTACCGGGGTTGGCCAGAGCACGCGCCGTTCGACGGCATCATCGTGACCGCCGCGCCCGAGCGCATTCCCCAGCCGCTCGTGGACCAGCTCGCCGTCGGC
The DNA here is from genome assembly GCA_036493875.1 of Thermoanaerobaculia bacterium. Lineage (GTDB taxonomy): Bacteria > Acidobacteriota > Thermoanaerobaculia > UBA5066 > Gp7-AA6 > DAHUXD01. The sequence continues at coordinate 138,503 of DASXPB010000028.1, read as the reverse complement.
GGCCGCATGGTGATTCCCGTGGGCGGCTTCTTCCAGGAGCTCAAGGTCTTCACCAAGCAGGCGGACGGGACCGTCACGGAGAAGGACGTCCTGCCCGTGCGCTTCGTGCCGATGACCGGCGAGATCGAGCACGAGACGACCCCGAAGGCCGACTGAGGGCCTCCGGACGAGCCGCGAGTCGGCCCTCCCTAGGGCCGGGCTTCCTTGATCACGCCCTCCGCGAGGATGATCTCTACCCGCCGGTTCTTCGCCCGTCCCTCGACGGTCGCATTGTCGGCGACGGGAATCTTCGAGCCGTAGCCCTCCGAGGTCAGGCGCGATGCCGCCACGCCCTGCGACTGGAGGAAGCTCACCACAGACTGCGCCCGCTCCTTGGAGAGGCGGTCGTTGATGGCGTCGGTCCCGGTCGAGTCGGTGTGACCCTCGACCCGCAGGTTGATGTTCGGGAAGACGGACACGATGCCGGCGAGCTTGCCCATGGCGATCTGTGCGTTGGGCTTGAGCGTGGCCTTGTTGGTGTCGAAGAGGATGTCCGGCAGGTTGACGACCACGCCGCGCGCGGTCTGCGTGATCTGCGCGACGGAGGAGAGCGCGCCGTTGAGCTGGCCGGTGAGGTCGTCCCGCTCCCGCCGGAGCCGGGCGTTCTCCGCCTCGGTCTGAGTGACCCTCGACTCGAGCTCGCTCTTCTGAGCCTCGGTCTGCGTCACCTTCGACTCGAGCTCGCTCTTCTGGGCCTGGAGTGCGGCGCTCGCCCGCTCCGCCTCCAGCCGGGCCCCCTGCGCCTGCGTCGCGAGGGTCTCGGCCCGGGCACGCGCGTCGTCGGCCTCGCGCCGCGCGCTCTCCGCGGCCTCCGCCGAGAGCCCCGCCGACTCCGCGCGCTGCTGCGCGGCGGCGGCGTCCTGCTGCGCCTGGGCCGACTGCTGCTGGAGGCTCGCCGCCTGCTGCTGCGCGTCGGCCAGCTGCTGCTGCGACTTCGCGAGCTGCTCGCGGGCGAGCAGCGCCTGCTCGCGGGCGTCGAGCGCCTGGGCCTGCGCCGTGGCGGCCTGCTGCTGGGCCGACTGGAGCTGGGCCGCGCGGGCGGCGGCCGCATCGGCCGAGGCCTTGTCGGCGAGCTTCCTCTCCGTGTCCCGGATTGCGGTGCTCGAGAGCGCGAGGCTACGGCGGGCGTAGTCCACGCCCTCCCGAGTCTTGTTGGCGCGGAAGAGGTTGGTGGCCTGCGCGAGCGCGATCTTGGAATCGCGGACCGCGTCGGGGTTGTAGGTCTCGGCCCCGATGTCCTGGGCCTGCAGCAGGACGGCCTGCGCCTGGACCAGGTCGACGGGCTGATCACTCGCGTAGGCCATGCCGCTGATCTGCTCGTTGGCGCGCTTCGCTCCGGGCCGCAGCGACGCGAGCGTGAACGGGATGCTGCTCGCCTTCTTCGCGGGGGGAGCCGCCGCGGTGAAGATGATGAGGTCGGACGGCGAGAGGACCAGGGGGTACGGCTCGGCGGTGACGAGCAGGGCGAACTCCTTGAGGCCGGTCCGGTACTCGGCGCTTCCGCTCGAGTCGCGGACGATCAGCTCGCCCAGGTTCTCGGCACGGCCGTCCCGGGCCACCGCCCACGCCACGTAGGAGGTCACGTCGCCGCCGAACAGGATCGCGGGCGGAAGCCGCTTGTAGTCGATCTCCACGCGGGCCTGGCCGTCGCGATACTTCACGCTGGCCTCTCCCTCGGCGGAGGAGACGCGCTGGGTCGGGATCAGTTTGAGGCTGACGCTCGACCGATCCGGAAATTGCACCGCCGAGAGCTGCGTCTCGGCGGCGGGGAGCGCCGGTGCCGCCAGGACGGCGACGACGGCGACGGCAGCAAGGGCTCGCATCCAACGAAACATCGGGGACCTCCTCGCTCGGGAATTCCTCGTGGGCCGGCTCCGCGAAAGTTCTCGGCGGCCGGGGCGTGGAATATATTTCACGCGTTCCTCATGGTCAACTCGACGCGGACGACGCACCGGTGAGCGATCCCCTGTTCCTTCACCGGCTGCAGTTCTCCTTCACGATCGTCTACCACTACTTGTTTCCGGTCCTCACGATGGGGCTCGCCCTGCTCATCGCGATCATGAAAGGGCTCGGGCTCGCGCGCGGCGGCGAGCGGTGGAACGACGCGGCCCGGTTCTGGATCCGCATATTCGGCGTCACGTTCGCCGTCGGCGTCGTCACCGGGATGCCGATGGAATTCCAATTCGGTACCAATTGGGCGCGCTTCTCGCGCTACGCCGGCAACGTCGTCGGCCAGACCCTGGCGATGGAGAGCTTCTTTGCCTTCTTCCTCGAGTCGAGCTTCCTCTTCGTGCTGCTCTTCGGGGAGCGGAGGCTCTCGCGCTTCGCCCACTTCCTGGCGGCCCTGGCCCTCTTCCTGGGGAGCTGGCTCTCCGGGTACTTCATCACCGTGACCAACGCATTCATGCAGCACCCGGTGGGCCATGCCCTGGGCGAGGACGGCGCGCTGCGCCTCCGGGACTTCGGCGCCTTCCTGGGAAACCCGTGGGCCTGGGCGCAGTACGCCCACAACATGACGGCCTCGGTCGAGACGGCCGCGTTCGTGATGGTCGCGGTCGGCGCGTTCTACCTGCTCCACGGCCGCTGCGTCTCGTCCGCCCGCCTCTTCCTCCGGCTGGGTCTGACCGCGGGCCTTCTCGCGAGCGTCGTCGTGGCCTTTCCGACGGGCGACCGGCAGGCGAAGCTCGTCGCGCGCGACCAGCCGGCCGCGCTCGCGGCGATGGAGGGGCACTTCGAGACTGGATCGGAGGCCGCGCTCACCCTGATCGGCCAGCCCAACGTGCCCGCCCGGCGGCTCGACAATCCCGTCCGGGTCCCGCGGCTCCTGTCGCTCCTCGCCTTCGGCCACACGACGAGCACGGTCCAGGGACTGGACGCGTTTCCCGAGTCCGACTGGCCCGACAACGTCGCGCTCCTGTATTACGCCTTCCACATCATGGCGGGCGTCGGCACCATCCTGATCCTGATCATGGCGGCCGCGAACGCGCTCGCCTGGACCGGCCGGCTCGAGCGAAACGCGCCGATGCTGTGGGTCCTGATGCTCGCGTTCCCGCTGCCCTACATCGCCGTGACGGCGGGCTGGATCACCGCCGAGCTCGGGAGACAGCCGTGGCTCATCTACGGGCTCTACCGGACCGCCCAGGGCTCGAGCCCGACCGTCCACGCGGGGACAACGCTCTTCACGCTGCTCGGTTTCTGCGGCCTCTACTTCGTGCTCGGGATCCTCTACCTCTTCCTGATCGGCCGCGAGATCGCGCACGGTCCGGAGGAGACGACCCATGGTTGAAACCTGGTACGCGGTCACGGTCCTACTCCTGACGGGCTACGTGGTGCTCGACGGCTTCGACTTCGGCGCCGGCGTCCTGCACCTCTTCGTGGCGAGGACGGACGCCGAGCGTCGACAGGTACTCTCCGCGATCGGCCCCTACTGGGACGGGAACGAGGTCTGGCTGCTCGCCGCGGGCGGCGCGCTCTTCGTGGCATTTCCGCGGGTGCTCTCCTCCGGAGTCTCCGGGTTCTACTTCGCGATCTTCCTCGTGATCTGGTGCCTGATCCTGCGAGGCATCGCGCTCGAGTTCCGCAGCCACGTCGAGGACCCCGTGTGGCGAAGGAGCTGGGACTTCTTCTTCGCGGTCGCGAGCACGCTCCTGCCGGTGTTCCTGGGCGCCGCGCTGGGCAACCTGCTCCGCGGCGTGCCGCTCGATGCGGACGGCTGGTTCGAGCTCGCGCTCTTCACGGACTTCACGGCGCGCGAGCCGGTCGGAATCCTCGACTGGTACACGATCCTCGTGGGGATCTTCGCGCTGGCCGCTCTGACGGCGCACGGCGCGACGTTCCTGGCCTGGAAGACCGACGGCGCCGTCCAGGCGCGCAGCCGCGCCGTCGCGCGAGCGGTGTTCCCCGCCGTCGCGCTCCTGTGGCCGGTCCTGACCTGGGCGACCCGGCGCGTGCATCCCGGATTCCTGGCGGGACTGCTCGGCCGTCCCTTCGCCTGGCTGCCCGCGGCCGCGGCCCTTGCGGGTCTGATCGCCGTCTTCGTGGCCCTTCCGCGCGGACGCGACCGCGCAGCCTTCCTGGGCTCCTCCGCGTTCCTCGGTGGGCTCTCCGTGGCGACGGCGGCGAGCGTTTATCCGATCATGCTGCGCGCGAGCGGGAACGCGGCGCTGTCGTTGACCGCGCAGAACGCCGCGGGGGATGCGAGCGGTCTGCGCACGGCCTTCGGCTGGCTGCTCCTCGCCACGCCTCTCCTCCTTCTCTACCTCGCGATCGTCTGGAGGATGCACCGGGGCAAGGTTTCCGCGGGCGGCGAGGGCGGCTATTGAAACGGCGGGTTCCGGCCGCGCGTTCAACCGGATAGAGTTCGCGCGCGTGCAGACCCCCCCCATGAGCCCGAGGCGGCGACGGTCGTGAGCCGACTGCATCGAGCCGCCCGGCGAACCACCCTGATCGCCGCCGCCGGGATCGCGATCTCCCGCCTCGCTTCCGCCGAGCCGAGCCTCGAGCGGTCCATCGCGTCGGTTCTCGAGACGGGATCGGCTCCCTCCGGCTTCGCCCTCGACCTCGAGCTCCGGGGAGTCTCCGGGATCAGCGCCGAGGACGTGCAGGCCGCAGCCGCCTCGGTCACGCAGGCGTCGGCGGAGACGTACGTGTCGAACCCGCCGCCCAAGCGGCGGCCGTTCTGGATCGGCGCCGTGACCGTCGCGACCGTGGCCGGCTCGGCGCTCAACTCCTTCACCGACAGCGGCGGCCGGAGCTTTCACTTCACCAACGAGAACTGGTTCGGGAGGCACACCTATGCCGGCGGCGGCGACAAGGTCTCCCACTTCACGCTCTACAACGTCGTCGCGCACCTGGTGGGGCAGGTCTACGGCGAGCTCGGAATGTCCGAGGACCGCGCCAACCTCTGGGGCGCCGCCGTCGCGGCGCTGGCCGGCCTCACGACGGAGATCGGGGACGGGACCAACAAGTACGGCTTCTCCTACGAGGACCTCGTCAGCGACGTGGCGGGCGCGGCGACCGCCTACGTGACCACGCGGTACGGCCTGAACGACCTGCTGGGCTTCCGCATCGGGTACATCCCACATCCCGACGTGGTCGGACAGCCCAACGGCGGCACGGGCAAGGATTACACCGAGGAGATCTACGCGGCCGACATCAAGGTCTGCGGGCTCGCGAAACGGATGCACTTCAATCCGGGAATCGCGCGATTCCTCGTGTTCTCGACCACCTACGGCGTGAAGGGATATCCCTACGCCGCGCCCGAGCTCCGCGAGCGGCAGATCGGTCTCGAGGTCGGCCTGCACTTCAGCGAGATCCTCCGCGCGGCGGGCCTCCGGGAAGACCGCTGGTGGAAACGCGTGCTCTACGTGCTGGTCGACTCGGTGCGAATCCCGTACACGCAGATCGGCGTGCAGTACGACCTGAACCACAAGGCGTGGCGCGGCCCCGGCATCGGCGACGATTTCCCGGGGGGCGGCCCGAAGGTGTTCTAGCGTGGCGTCGGCCTCGGGACGCCCGCGGTTTCGCCGTACGCTCCGGATCATCTATCCGCTGGGCGACTCGCACGGCGGCATCGTGCTGCGCACCGAGCGCGACTGGTCGCGCGACATCCTCCCAAACGCGCCGGAGGACGGCGGCCACACCTTCACCTTCACCCTGGAGTCCGAGCGGCCCTTCCTCTACGTCAAGCCGTGTCTGCGGATCGGCGACGAGATCCGCTTCGCGCCCGGCACGAACAAGCTGGTCCTGATGACTGAACCGGACGAGCGCCCGATCTACCCGCATTTCCTCTCTGAGCCGGGCGGGCGCTTCGCCCCGGCGATCGCGTTCGACTCGACCCGGCTGGGGCGCGCGCACCAGATCCGCGTCTACCTGCCGCCGGGCTATTCCGAGAACACCCTGAAACGCTACCCCGTGCTCTACATGCAGGACGGCCAGAACCTGTTCTTCCCGGAGGAGGCGTTCGCGGCCGACTGGCAGGTGGACCGCACGGTCGGGCTGCTCGACTCGATGAACGCGATCGACGAGTTCGTCGTGGTCGGCGTGTACTCGAAGGACCGCATGGCCGAGTACACGAAGCCCGGCTACTCCGCCTACGGCGAGTCGCTGATCGACGAGGTGAAGCCGCGGATCGACCAGGAGTTTCGCACGCTGCCCGGCCCTCAGCGTACCGGCGTGATCGGCTCCTCGCTCGGCGGTGTCGTGTCCTTCTTTCTCGGCTGGGAGTGGCCGGACGTCTTCGGCGGCGCCGCATGCCTCTCGAGCACCTTCGGCCACCGGGACGACCTCCTCGAGCGCGTGCTCGCGGAAGAGAAGCGGGACGCGCGCTTCTACCTCGACAGCGGCTGGCCCGAGGACAACTACGAGGTCACCGTCGCGATGGCGATGGCGCTCGTCTCGCGGGGCTGGGTCTACGGGAGCGACCTCCTGCACTTCGCGTTTCCGCTGGCGGAGCACGACGAGCACGCCTGGGGCCTGCGCCTTCACCTGCCGCTCCAGCTCTTCCAGGGCTCCGTGCGGAACGTCTCGCACCGCGTGCAGGAGGCCGCGGCCGCCGCGGCGCACGAGACCCCGCCGCCCGAGCTCTAGCTCTCGGCCTCGGGGTTTCGCCAGCCCTCGTATTCGGCCACGAGCGCATCCGCCTCCGGAGGTCCCCAGCTGCCGGGCGCGTAGCGGTGTACGGGCGTTGCGTTTCCCAGGACCTTGTCGACCACCGCCCAGGCGGCCTCCACCGCGTCCTCTCGGACGAAGAGCGTGGGATCACCCCGCATCGCGTCGGTCAGGAGTCGCTCGTAGGCGTCCACCTCGTCCCGGCCGGAGGTCTGCACCGCCATCAGCTCGGTCGGCATCGAGACGATCTCCGTCCCGGGCTTCTTCACGCGCGCGCCGATCGAGATCGCGATCCTCGGTCCCAGGCGGAACCGGAAGTAGTTGCTCTCCTCCGGCGAGAGGCGGGAGAGGGGCGGCCGCTTCAGGTCCACGAGGACCTCCGTGGCGGTCACCGGCAGGCTCTTCCCGGCGCGGATGAAGAAGGGGACGCCCGCCCAGCGCCAGGAGTCGACGCTGAGCCGCACCGCGGCGAAGGTCTCGACCGTGGAGTCTTTCGCGACTCCCGGCTCGTCGCGATAACCGTCGAACTGCCCCCGCACGACGTCCTGGGGGGCAAGAGGGCGAATCGCGCGGAAGACCTTGACCTGCTCGTCGCGGATCCGATCCGCGTCCACGGAAATGGGCGGCTCCATCGCGAGGTACCCGACGACCTGGAGCAGGTGGTTCTCGACGACGTCGCGGATCGCGCCCGTCTCGTCGTAGAACTTCCCGCGGCCCTGGATCCCGAACGACTCGGCCATCGTGATCTGGACGCAGTCGACGTAGTTGCGGTTCCAGATCGGCTCGAGGAACGTGTTCGCGAAGCGGAAGAACAGGAGGTTCTCCACCGCCTCCTTCCCGAGGTAGTGGTCGATGCGGAAGACGGAGGTCTCCGGGAAGACCGTGTGGAGGGTCCGGTTGAGCTCGCGCGCGGAGGCGAGGTCGTGGCCGAACGGCTTCTCGATGACGACGCACGCGCCGTCGCCGCAGTGGGACTTCCCGAGCTGCTCGACGACGGTGCCGAAGAGACTCGGCGGGATGGCGAGGTAGTGCGTCGGACGCTTCGCGCCGCCCAGCGCCTTGCGAAGGGCCGCGAAGGTCGCGGGGTCGGCGTAGTCGCCGTCGATGTAGGCGAGGAGCTCCGACAGCTTGGCGAAGGCGGCCTCGTCCACCCCGCCGCCATTCTCCGTCAGGCTCGCGCGGGCCCGCTCGCGCAGCTGCGCGACCGTCCAGCCCGACTTCGCGACGCCGATGACGGGGCAGCTCAGGTTGCCCCGGCGCACCATGCCCTGCAGCGCCGGGAAGATCTTCTTGTAGGCGAGGTCGCCCGTCGCGCCGAAGAACACGAGCGCATCGGAGACGGGAGGCTTCGTCGGGCTCGGCTCAACGGACGCCATAGGAGTTCTCCCTCCCGTTCCACAGAGCGATGCCTCCGAGGAGGCCCTCGATGTTGGAAACGACCTTGACCTGCGGAGGCAGGGCGATCGTGATCTTTCTCGCGTTGCCGCCCCCGATGTACAGCCGGTCGTAGTTGAAGAGGGCGTCGAGGGAGGCGATGGCCTTGCGCACGCGCTTGTTCCACTTCTTCTTGCCGGCCTTCTTGAGCGCTGCGTTGCCGAGCTCCTCCTCGTAGGTCTTCGCGTTCCATCCCGAGTGATGCGCGAGCTGAACGTTCGGCACGAGCTTTCCGTCGACGAAAAGCGAGGAGCCGAATCCGGTCCCGAGGGTCACCATCAGCTCGACGCCGCGTCCGCGCACGGCGCCGAGGCCCTGGACGTCGGCGTCGTTGGCGGCGCGGACGGGCCTGCCGAGCCCCTTCGTCAGGGCGCGGTCGATGTCGACGCCGATCCAGGTCGGATGCAGGTTGGGGGCGGTCAGGGTGACCCCTCGCCGCACGACGCCCGGAAAGCCGACGGAGACCCGATCGAAGCGTCCCTGTCGCCGGGCGAGGCCCAGAATCGCGCCGATCACGGCCCGAGGCGTGGCCGGCCTCGGCGTGTCGACTCGCAGGCGCTCCGTCAGGGGCTTGCCGTTCGGATCGACGATCAGGGTCTTGATCCCCGTCCCGCCGATGTCGACGCAGAGCGTGCGCGGGGACGACGCCATCGCGCGCTAATCCTTCTTCTCGACGTGACCGCCGAACTCGAAGCGCATCGCCGAGAGCAGCTTGTTCGCGAAGTCGGCCTCGCCCCGCGACTCGAACCGCTCGAAGAGCGACGCCGTCAGGACGGGTGAGGGCGTGCCCTCGTCGATCGCCGCCTGGATCGTCCAGCGGCCCTCTCCCGAGTCGGACACGCGGCCCGAGAAGTTGGAGAGCTCGGGCGACTTGAGCAGGGCGATCGCGGTCAGATCGAGCAGCCACGACGCGATCACGCTCCCGCGCCGCCAGACCTCGGCGACGTCCGGAAGGTGGAAGTCGTACTGGTAGTGCTCGGGGTGGCGCAGCGGGGTCGTCTCCGCATCGACGGCATGGTCCGCCTTGCCGACGTTGGCGTGCCTCAGGATGTTGAGGCCCTCCGCGTAGGCGGCCATGATCCCGTACTCGATGCCGTTGTGGACCATCTTCACGAAGTGCCCGCCGCCGGTGGGCCCGCAGTGCAGGTAGCCGTCCTCGGCGGTGCCGGTCGCCTTCTCGCGTCCGGGAGTACGCGGGATGTCGCCGCGGCCCGGCGCGAGCGTCTTGAAAATCGGATCCAGCCGCGCGACCGCGTCGTCGTCGCCGCCGATCATCATGCAGTAGCCGCGCTCGAGGCCCCAGACGCCGCCGCTCGTGCCGACGTCGACGTAGTGGACTCCCCGAGGCCGCAGCTCCTTCTGACGGCGGATGTCGTCGATGTAATAGGAGTTGCCGCCGTCGATCACGACGTCGTCCTTCTGGAGGTGCGGCGCGAGGTCCTTCAGGGTTCCCTCGACGACGGCGGCCGGCACCATCAGCCAGATCGCTCGGGGCGCGGTCAGCTTCGCGACGAAGTCGGCCAGGGACGAGGCGCCCGCAGCACCCTCGCCCGCGAGCCCCTTCACGGCGTCGGCGCTGCGGTCGTAGACGACGCAGGAGTGGCCGTTCTTCATGAGGCGGCGCACCATGTTGGCGCCCATTCGTCCGAGTCCGATCATTCCGAGCTGCATGAGACCTCCTGCGCGGACGCTAGTTTGCGGGAGCCGGCGTCGGCGTTACGGGCATCGCCGGCAGAACGTACATGGATTTCTCGCGCACGGTCCAGCGGCGGTTGAGAAGCTCTTCGGTCGCGCGCGCCGAGGCGCGGCCAGTCAACCAGAGCTCGCGTCGCGCCGTGGGGAAGTTGGTCTCCGCATACCGCGTCGCATCGTTGACGAACTGGGCTACCCCGGGAGTCCACACCACATAGTCGACGGGATAAAGGCAAGCGAAGCGATCGCCCTTGGCGATCACGCAGGCTCCGGGCAGTTCCGGGACAATACCCAGGATCGGCGACTCCTCTTTTTGGAAGAGCTCCATCATGTACGCCCCCTCCTGGAAGAATCGGGCGTCGACTTCCGCTTCGGCGTTCGAAGCCTGGGCGACGTACTCGGGGCGTCCGGTGGTCTCGGGGAGAAGGGTGAGGGACGCGACGAGACGTGCCTGGATGGACAGCGTGTAATGCGTGTTGAGGCGGAAGTTGCGGCTGTCATCGTCCGGGACGTTCATCTCCTGGAGCTTGGTCTCGATGAGAGTCTGGAGCTCGTCAGGCTCGGCCTCGTAGATCAGCTTGTTGACGGTCTTGGCGCTGCCAAGCACGGTGCCCACGATGCCGATCGGAAGCAGCTTGGTGCTGAAACGGCCTCCGGCGTCGTAGTCCGCGACCTCCTCGAGCTCGTCGCGCAGCACCGGGTTGTGTGTGTAAGGGTCGACGCCCAGCTTGGCGGCCCACTCGCGCTGGGCGCGGTGCGCGCCGAGCAGGTCCTTCGCCACGCCCTGCGTCGTCGTGGCGACCTTGGCGCCGGAGGACTTGTCGGCATCTCCCTTGTTGGGTCCGGACATGCCCACCTTCTCTTCACCTCGCTTCACGGACCGCTTGATCCGGCTGAACAGCCGCGTGGCGGCGTCGCCGATCCCCTGGGCGGTCTCCGCCGGGTTTGTGATCAGGTGGAGCGTGCCCTCGCCCATCTGCTCCACCTGGTTCAGGGCGGCGCCCGCCGCGACCGCGACCTTGTCGACCTCCTTGAGCTGCGCGATCGCGCCCACCTCGTGGATCCGAACCTTGGCAAGGGTGGTGCTCCGGGGCTGGAACGTGCCGAAAGCCGACTGGATCGTGTAGGTGTTGAAGAGGCCGTCGTTCGTGACCTTCTCGTCGACGGCGAAGTTGTCGCCGCGGAGCATCGGAGCGTCGAGGAAATCCGACGCCTTCAGCGTCGGCGTGGGCTCGAACGTCGCTTTCGGGGGCGGCGCCGCGCCCGCCGTCGAGATCAGCACGAACACCGCCCAGCCGATTCGGATCAGCCCGGAGCCTCGCGAAAGCTTGATCGAAGGCGTCATTTCGCGATTCACGGGGCCTCCTCGCGGCAGTACGGAAACGTGGGCGAATATATCGCAGGGCCTCCGCGTTCCGTCGCGTAGTCTCAGGACCGCGGAAGACGACGAGGAAGAGGAGACGGGTTGCGACGCACCTTCAAGGCGTTCTCATACCGCGACTTTCGCCTGATGTGGGCAGGCGCCTTCACGTCGAGCGTCGGCACGTGGATGCAGGAGGTCGCGCAGAACTGGCTCATCCTCACGATGACGGGGTCGACCGCGCTGCTTGGCCTCGACGCGTTCCTCGGCGATGCGCCGTTCCTCCTCTTCTCGCTCTTCGGAGGCGTGCTGGCGGACCGGATGGACCGCCGGCGCATCCTCCTCGGCTCGCAGGCCGTGCAGATGTCGAGCGCGATCCTGCTCGCGGCCCTGATCCTGACGGGACACATCCAAGTGTGGATCATCCTCACGCTGTCGTTCGTCGTCGGGTTCGCGCAGTCCTTCGGCGGCCCCGCCTACCAGGCGCTGATCCCGACGCTCGTCGACAAGGAGGACCTGCCCAACGCGGTCGCGATGAACTCGATCCAGTTCAACCTCGCGCGCGTGATCGGTCCGGTGCTTGCCGGCGTCGCCTTCTACAAGCTCGGCGCGGCCGCATGCTTCGGGCTCAACGCGGTCTCGTTCCTCGCGCCGATCGCGGCGCTCTCCCTGCTCGGGCGGGGAGGGATGGTGTCCGCGCCGTCTACGGAGACCGTGCTCCAGAGCCTGCGGACGGGACTTCGGACGGTCATCGATGACAAGGGCCTCCGCGGCCTGGTGGCGCTCGGCTTCATCGGCAGCTTCTGCGCCATGCCGCTCGTGACGTTCCTGCCGGTCTTCGCGAAGAGCGTCTTTCATCAGGACGCGAAGGGCTACAGCGTGCTCCTCGCGGCGTTCGGACTCGGGGCGATCGGCGGCGCGGTGGGGACGGCCTGGATCGGCAACGTGCGCCGAAAGGGAATCGTCGCCGTGGCGATGCAGATGGCGTTTGGCGCGTTGATGGCGGGCTTCGCGCTGTCCCGCACCCGGATCGTCTCGTACGTGCTGCTGGCGCTCGCCGGCGCCTCCCTGATGGTGGTCTTCGCGATGTTCATGACGCTGGTCCAGGCCAACGTGGAGGACCGGCTCCGCGGACGCGTCGTCTCGGTCTATTCGCTCGCCTTCCGCGGCGCGATGCCGCTCGGGAATCTCCTCGCGGGTCTGGTCGCGGCGATGGTCACCGCCCCGCGGGTTCTGATCGCCAACGGGCTCGTCATGGTGGGCGTCGGCGCCTTCGTGCTGCTGCGCCCGGTCGGCGCCGGCATCCGCAAGCTCTAGGGCGCGTCGCGCGCGCCGGTGCAACCCTTTCGCCCCCTCCCGCCACACACGGAGGAGAGGAGGGCTCCCATGCGTTCGATCTTCGCGTTGCTCGCCGGCCTGCTCGCCGCCTCCGCGATGGCGGCAGAGGAGGGGCTCGCGCCGACGACTCCGGCCACTCCCGAGCTCGCCCGGGCCGCCTTTCAGCGGTTCCGGGGTCTCGACGGCGCGTGGGAGGGCCGCAGCACCAGGGGCTGGGTCGAGTCGCTGCGCTACCAGTCGATCGCCGCCGGCTCGACGGTTCTCGAGACCTCGTTCGACGCCCATCCGGGGGAGGCGATGGCGACCGCGTTCTACCTGGACGGGGACCGCCTCCTCCTGACGCACTACTGTGTGGCGAAGAACCAGCCGCGGCTGGAGGCGACGGCGTTCGCCGACGGCGGGCGCACGGTCGTCTTCACCTTCAAGGACGGCGCGAACATCCCGACGCGAGACAGGGGGCACATGGACAGGGCGGTTTTCACCTTCGAGGCCGACGACCGCGTACGCTCTCGCTGGACCTGGTATCAGGACGGGAAGGAGAGATGGCTCGAGGAGATCGTTCAGACGCGGAAGCCGTGAACGTCGGGGCAAAGGCCGCGAGTCAAGGCGTCGCGGAATCCGGAGGTGGGGATGCGGACCGCCCCCTCGTCTCCCGCTTCCTGGCGCGGCGCGACGAAGCGGCGTTCCGGGACCTCTACGAGAGGCACTCCGCCCGGCTGTACCGGTTCTTGCTCCGCCTGACGGGTCGCGCCGCGGACGCCGAGGAGGGAGTCCAGGAGACGTGGGTGCGCGCGTGCCGGAGCCTCGAGCGGTTCGCGTGGCGTTCGGCGCTCTCGACGTGGCTCGCCGGGATCGCGATCCGCTGGTGGCGTGAGGAGTGCCGGCGGCGCGGACGGGGCGGAGAGGAGCGGCCGGAGGATCTCGAAGTCCTCGCGGCCATCTCTCCGCCGACCGAGGGCGAGATCGACCGGATCGACCTCGAGCGCGCGCTCGGGGATCTTTCCCTCGGATACCGCGAGGCGATTCTGCTGCACGACGTCTACGGCCACACGCATGGCGAGATCGCCGAGCTCCTGGACGTGGACGAGGGGACCTCGAAGAGCCAGCTGTCGCGGGCGCGTCGCTCGCTGCGCGCGCGCCTGGGAGGGAGGCGGACATGAAGACGGACGAACCGGATCTGGGCGACGCCGAACGGCGCGCGCTGCGCGGGCTCGCGGACGGTCCCGAGCCGCCCGCGGCGCTCGAGGCGGCGACGGTGACGAGGCTCTCGGAGGCCGGGCTGGTCGCCGCCCGGCGCCGATCCGTCGGGCGGAGTCGTCTCCTCGCGGCGGCGGCGGCGGTCGTTCTGTTCTCACTGGGCGTCGCCGTCGGACTCCGGCGCGGCGCCCCGAACCCGAACGCCGCCGCCTCGGCGCTCCCTCGCTTCGCGCTCTTCCTCTACGACACGCCCGACGAGAAGGCCCTGACCGACGCGCAGATGCAGACGCGCGTCGACGAGTACCGGAATTGGGCCCGCGGCGTCCGCGCCGCAGGACGGGAGATCGCGGGGGAGAAGCTCCGGTCCGAGGGCCGCGTCCTGGGTCCGCCCGATGCGGTGTCGGGCTGGCCCCTCGGCGGCTACTTCGTCATCTCGGCGCCGGACCTGGATGCCGCGGTCGCCGTGGCGCGGACCTGCCCGCACGTGAAGCACGGAGGGCGGATCGAGGTCCGGGCGATCGCCCGGACCTGAATCCCGGCTTGCGGGTTCCGCTCAGCTCTTCCGCGTGTAGCTGATCTCCATCATCTTCATCTTCTTCCCGTCCGGCATCGCGCCCCACATCTCCATGGAGTAGTGGTCGTGGTCGGTGAAGGTGGTCTTGAACTCCATCGGGCTCGGCTTCCTGCTCATCGGGTCCCAAACCGAGGTCGACTTGCACGTCATCGACTTGCCGGAGGCGTCGAGCGTGCACGTGGACCACATCATTCCCGTCGAGGCTGTGTCCATCCAGCTGCCCACGTACTTCTTCTGGGTGTTGTCGTAGCCCGTGTAGCCGATGCCGTTGAACGGGTTCCCCATGAAGGTGCCGTCGTACTTGCTCTCCACGAAGCGGTTGCCGAGGGCCCACGTGTTGACGGACGTGCCCTTCGAGTCCTCGGGAGGCTTGGACGGGTCCATGAACATGCGGACATCGGCGTCGAACGTCCCGACCATGTCGGCGAGCTTCTTGTGCATGTCGCCAGGCGTGGCCGCCTTCTGCACGGCCTCCATCATGGCCTTCTCATCCGGGGGAGCGGTCTTGGCCGCCGGCTTCTTGGCCTTCTCCTGGGCCTGGAGGCCGGCCGCGAAGACGAGGGCGCCGGTCAAAACAACGAGCGAACGCAGGACGTATCTCATGATCGAAAGATCCTCCTCTCGAATGGGGGATTCTAGCCGCGGTCCTGCCCGCGGCCAATGCGGTATCTTGGAAGGGGAGAGGAAGCCATGATCACGCGTCTCCGCTCGCTTCCCTGGATGCTCTTCGTCGCGTCGGCGGCGCTGGCAGCCAATGCCCCCGCCCCGGCCCCGGTGCTCCCGTTCATCGACGACGACTACGAGAAGGCGCTCTCGCTCGCGAAGCAGAAAAAGCTGCCGATCTTCGTCGAGGCCTGGGCGCCCTGGTGACACACGTGCCGCTCGATGAGAGCCTTCGTCTTCACCGACAAGGCCCTCGCGAAGCACGCCGGACAGTTCGTCTGGCTCTCGATCGACACGGAAAACGCGAAGAACGCGGCCTTCAGTAAGAAGTACCCGATTCGGGCCTGGCCGTCGTTGTACGTCATCGACCCTGTGCGGGAGAAGATCGCCCTGCGCTGGGTCGGCGGCGCGACGGTCTCGCAGCTCGAGAAGCTCTTCGCGGACGGGACGAAGGCGGTCAAGGGCTCCGGGACGGGCTCCGCGACGCTCCTCGCGAAGGCCGATGCGCTGTACGGGGACGGGCACTACGCGGAGGCGGGGGAGGCGTACAAGAAGACGCTCGAGACGCTCCCGCCCAAGGATCCGCAGTACCCGCGCGTCGTCGAGTCGCTCCTCTTCTGCTACCAGACGACGCGCGACCACTCCGCGTGCGCCGCGCTCGCGCGATCCCGCATCGCGTCGCTGAAGGGCACGCAATCCGGCACGAGCCTGGCGGGCTCGGGGCTCGACTGCTCGCTCGCGCTGCCGCCGAGCGATCCCTCCCGCGCCGAGTCCGTCGCCGCGTTCGCGAAGGACGTGCGGGCTGCGCTCGCCGACCCTTCCCTGAAGCTCGCCGAGGACGACCGTTCGGCCCTCTACTCCTCCCTCTTCGACGAGCGCGACGACGCGAAGGACGCCGAGGGCGCCCAGCGCGTCGCCGACGCCTGGGTGGCGGACCTCGACGCGGCGGCCTCGCGGGCGCAGTCGCCGGAGCAGCGGACGGCCCTCGATCCGAACCGCCTGGGCGCGTTCGAGGCGGCGAAGCGGATCGAGGACGCCATCCCGATGCTCGAGCAGTCGGAGAAGGACTTCCCGAAGGACTACAACCCGCCCGCGCGGCTGGCGGTGGTCTACCTGAAGCTCCAGCGCTACGACGACGCGAAGGCCGCGGCCGATCGCGCGCTCGAGCGCGTCTACGGTCCGCGCCGGATCCGAGTCCTGTCGACGATCGTCGACATCCAGCTCGGCAAGGGCGATCGTTCCGGAGCCCGCAAGACCCTCGAGGAGGCCGTCACCTTCGCGGACGGACTTCCGGAGGGGCAGCGCTCCGAGGAGCAGGTCGTCTCGCTGCGGAGGAAGCTCGACGCGCTCTAGCTCGTGAGGCTTGCGGCGGCGGAACGAAAACTTCCGGCGACTCGGATGCGCAGGCGGCGTTCCGCGCGGCGATCTCACGGGCGGCGTTCCGCGTGGCGATTTCTCGGGCGGCGTTACGCGCCGCCCAACCCTGCTACGATGCCCGCCGACGTGCGCGTATTGGCACTCGCCGCGATTCTGCTGGCCGGGGTGGGCATGAGGGTCGTCCCGGTCGCCCCCGACGCGACCCTGCAGGCGCTCTTCGACGAGGCGTGGGCCTTCCGGCTCGGCGAGGATCCGCTGTTCGCGACGTCGGCGGGCGAGCACCGCTACGACGACCGTCTCCCGTCCGCGACGCGCGCGGACTGGAACCGGCGGGCAGAGTTCGCCCGCACCATGCTCCGGCGGCTCGCCGCGATCGACCGTACCGGCCTGGCGACGGCGGACCGCGTCAGCTACGACATGCTCGTCCGCCAGCTGTCCGACTCCGTCGCGGACGTCGAGTTCGGCGCGTGGCGAATTCCGCTCAACGCGGACAGCGGCTTCCACACGGACTTCGCGGACCTCCCGGACCGCGCGCCGTTCCGGACGGTGCGCGACTACGAGAACTACATCGCCCGCATGCGCGCCTTCCCGCGATGGGTCGACGAGGAGATCGGCGCGATGCGCGAGGGCCTGAAGGCGGGATTCACGCTGCCGCGGGTCGTCCTCCAGGGCATCGACGTGACGATGACCACGCACGTCGTGGACTCGCCCGAGAAGAGCGTCTTCTTCGCACCCTTCCGCCGCTTCCCGGTCGGCGTTCCGGACTCCGAGCGAGCCCGGCTGACCGACGCGGGCCGCGCGGCGATCCGGGAAGGCGTCGTGGCGGGATACCGCGCGCTCGCCGACTTCCTGCGGAACGAATACGTCCCCGGCGCGCGCTCCTCGGTCGCCGCCTCGAGCCTGCCGAAGGGACGCGAGTATTACGCGCACCTCGTGAAGTCCTTCACGACCCTCGACGTGACGCCCGACGAGGTCTACGACATCGGCCGCCGGGAGGTCGCGCGGATCCGCATCGAGATGGAAGGGGTCATCCGCAAGACCGGCTTCGAGGGCAACTTCGCCGCCTTCCTCAACACGCTGCGGACCGACCCGCGCTTCTACGCGAAGACTCCCGAGGAGCTGCTGAAGCAGGCTGCGTACATCGCGAAGACGATGGATGGGAAGCTGCCGTCCCTGTTCGGGAGGCTGCCGCGCCTTCCCTACGGCGTCGAGCCCGTCCCCGCCCACCTCGCGCCCAAGTACACCGGCGGACGCTACGTGGAGGCGCCGATCGGCGGCACGCGCGCGGGGACCTACTGGGTCAACACGTACGCGCTCGACACGCGGCCGCTCTATACGCTCGAGTCGCTCACGCTGCACGAGGCGGTCCCCGGACACCATCTCCAGATCGCGCTCCAGCAGGAGCTGACCGGCCTTCCGGAGTTCCGGCGCTTCGCCTCCGAGGGGGCTTTCGTCGAGGGCTGGGCGCTCTATGCCGAGCGGCTGGGGCTGGAGGCCGGCTTCTACAAGGACCCCTACGGCGACTTCGGCCGCCTGACCTACGAGATGTGGCGCGCGTGCCGCCTCGTCGTCGATACCGGGATGCACGCCAAGGGCTGGACGCGGCAGGAGGCGATGGAATATCTCGAGAACAACACCGCCCTCTCTCTCCACGAGGTCCAGACGGAGACCGACCGCTACATCTCGTGGCCCGCGCAGGCCCTCTGCTACAAGATGGGCGAGCTGAAGATTCGCGCGCTGCGTCGCGAGGCGGAGGAAGCGCTCGGAGATCGTTTCGACGTACGCGCGTTCCACGACACGGTCCTGGAAAACGGCGCGGTGCCGCTGTCGGTCCTGGAGGAGCAGGTGCGCGCGTGGATCGCGAGGTCGAAGGCCCCGTGAGCGATCCGCGTCCCCGAGCCGGCTTCCGTGCGCGGAACCCCGCGACCGGGGAGGTCCTCGACGGCGAGTACCACGAGGCCTCGATCGGCGAGATCGATGCGGCGGCGCGCGCCGCGGACCGCGCCTTCGAGCCATTCGCGTCCCTGCATCCGATCCGCCGGGCCGAGTTCCTCCGCGCCGTCGCGCAGCAGATCCTGTCGCTCGGCGACCGGCTGCTGGAACGCGCGGAAGCGGAGACGGGGCTGCCGCCGGCGCGGCTCGAGAGCGAGCGCGCCCGCACGGTCAGCCAGGTCCTGCTCTTCGCGGGCCTGCTCGAGCAAGGCTCCTGGGTCGACGCGCGCATCGACCGCGCGCTGCCCGACCGCAAGCCGCTGCCGCGTCCGGACCTGCGGCGGCTGCTCGTCGCGATGGGGCCGGTGGCGGTCTTCGGCGCGTCCAACTTCCCACTCGCGTTCTCGGTGGCCGGAGGGGACACCGTCTCGGCGATGGCCGCGGGCTGCCCGGTCGTAGTCAAGGCGCACCCCGCGCATCCCGGGACCTCCGAGCTCGCGGCGCTCGCCATTCGCACGGCGGCGCGGGAGACGCGCATGCCCGAGGGCGTCTTCTCGATGGTGCACGGCGCCGCGCCTGAGGTCGGCATCACGCTCGTGACCCACCCGCTGATCCGCGCGGCCGGCTTCACGGGATCGCTGCGCGCCGGACGGACGCTCTTCGACGCCGCGGCGATGCGGCCCGAGCCGATCCCGGTGTACGCCGAGATGGGATCGTCGAACCCGATCTTCCTCCTGCCGGGCGCGCTCGAGGCGCGCGGGGACGCCATCGCGAAGGGGCTCGCGGCGTCCGTGACGCTGGGGTCCGGCCAGTTCTGCACGAATCCGGGTCTCGCCGCGCTGGTCGACTCGCCGTCGTCGAGCGCCTTCCTCCAGTCCGTCGGCGAGCTGCTCGGCGGATCCCCGGCGGGCACGATGGTCCACGCGGGCATCAAGTCTGCCTACGACGAGGAGATCGCGCAGTTCGCGCGCATAGCGGGGGTGGCGATCGCCGCGCGCTCGGAGGCGCCGGGCGGCTTCGCGGAGACGCAGGCGCATCCCGCGCTCATGGTCACGGACGTCGCGACCTACCGCGACAATCCCCGCCTGGCCGGCGAGATCTACGGGCCCGCGACGCTCGCGGTCCGCTGCGGCTCGCGGCCCGAGATGCTCCAGCTCGCGCGCTCCCTGAGGGGCCAGCTCACCGCGACGATCCATGCCGGGGGGCGGGACCTCGAGGACTACGGCGAGCTCATCGCGGTCCTGCGCCGAAAGGCGGGAAGGCTGGTCTTCAACGGGTTCCCGACGGGGGTCGAGGTGTGTCACGCGATGCATCACGGCGGCCCCTATCCCGCGACGACGGATTCCCGCGCGACCTCCGTCGGCACGGCCGCGATCCACCGCTTCGCGCGGCCGGTCTGCTACCAGGACTTCCCCCAGTCCGCCCTCCCCGCGGAGCTCCAGGATTCCAACCCGCGGGGGATCTGGCGGCTCGTGGACGGCGCGCCGACCCGAGATCCGCTGTGAGCGTGTGGCCCGAGTCGATCGAGGTGATCGATTCGCACACCGAAGGAGAGCCGACGCGGGTCGTCGTCTCCGGCTGGCCCGACCTGACCGCCCCCGAGATGCGAGGACGCCGGGACCAGCTCGCCGGCCGCGACGCCGCGATCTGGCGGGCCGTCGTGCTCGAGCCCCGTGGCCACGACGCGCTCGTGGGCGCGCTGCTGACGCCGCCGGTCGCCGCGGGGTCCGTCGCGGGCGTCGTCTTCTTCGACAACGTGGGGCCGCTGTGGATGTGCGGGCACGGCACGATCGGCGTGGTGCGCACGCTCGAGCACCTGGGCCGCATCGGCCCGGGGTCCGTGCGCCTCGACACGCCCGTGGGGACCGTGGGCGCGGAGCTCGCCGTCGACGGGATGGTGACGATCGAGAACGTCCCGGCGCGCTGCCTCGCTCGCGACGTCGCGGTCGAGGTCCCCGGCCGGGGCCGCATGGTCGGCGACGTCGCGTACGGCGGCAACTGGTTCTTCCTGACTCGCCTCGGAGAGTCGCAGCCGATCGACTCTTCCCGGCGGGAGGAGTATCGCAGCGCGACGCTCGCGATCCAGAAGGCCCTCGCGGACCGGGGGATCCGCGGCGACGGGGGCGAGGCGGTCGACCACGTCATCCTCCTCGGCCCGCCGGCGCGGACCGACGCCGACGGCAAGAACTACGTGATGTGCCCCGGCGGCGCGTACGACCGCTCCCCGTGCGGCACCGGCACGTCGGCGACGATGGCCTCGCTCTATGCGCGCGGGAGCCTCGCCCCCGGCCAGAGGTGGCGCCAGGAGGGCATCACCGGGAGCCTCTTCACGGGCTGGCTCGAGGAGCGCGAGGGCAAGCTCGTTCCGCGGATCCAGGGCCGCGCGTTCGTGACGGCGCGCGCCACGCTCTACTTCGACCCGCGGGACCCGTTTCGCCACGGCCTGACGTGGTCCCCGACGTCGTAGTCGTCGGCGCGGGCATCGTCGGCGCGGCCTGCGCGGACGCCCTGTCGGCGGAGGGATTGTCCGTGCTCGTCCTCGAGTCCCGTTTCTGCGGCGGCGGGGCGACCGCGGCCGCGATGGGACACGTCGTCGTCATGGACGACTCCCCGGCGCAGTTCGTCCTGACCGAATACTCGCGCCGCCTGTGGGAGGACCTGGCGTCCGAGCTGCCCTCCTCCTGCGAGGACCGCCGCACGGGGACGCTCTGGATCGCCGCCGACGCCTCGGAGCTCGCGTCGCTTCGCGCGAAGGGGGAGGCCTATCGCGCGCGCGACGTGGCGGCCGAGGAGCTGTCCGAGCGGGATCTCGCGCGCGAGGAGCCGAACCTGCGGCCGGGACTCGCGGGCGCTCTGCGCGTCCCCGGGGATCGCGTGGTGTACCCGCCGGCGGCGGCCCGGTGGTTCCTGGAGCGCGCGGAGCGCCGCGGCGCGAAGCGTCGCGAGCGCGTCGAGGTCGTCGCGATCGGGAAGGGAGGCGTCCGGACGCGCAGCGAGGAGATCGCGGCCGGCACGGTCGTGAACGCGGCCGGAGCGGCGGCGCCCCTCCTCACTCCGGGGCTCGCGATCCTCCCGCGCAAGGGACACCTGGTCATCACGGACCGCTATCCCGGATTCTGCCGCCATCAGCTCGTGGAGCTCGGGTACCTCGCGAGCGCGCACGGTCCCGACAAGCGCGCGGAGTCGGTCGCGTTCAACCTGCAGCCGCGCGCGACCGGCCAGATGCTGCTCGGGTCCTCGCGCGAGTTCGCGGGCTTCGACCCCGCCGTCAATCGCCGGATCCGCGCGCGGATGATCCGGCGGGGGCTCGCGTTCATGCCGGCCCTGGCGGGGCTGTCCGCGATCCGCACCTGGGTCGGGTTCCGGCCCGCCACGCCCGACAACCTCCCGCTGGTCGGGCGCTGGCCGAGGACTCCGGGGCTCTTCGTCGCCGCCGGGCACGAGGGGCTGGGCGTCACCACCGCTCTCGGCACCGCGCGGCTCGCGGCCGATGCGCTTCTCGGCCGCGCGAGCGCGATCGATCCCGCCCCGTACGCGCCCGAGCGGCTCTTCGAGGAGATTGCCGAGTCCGAGTCCGATGCCTGAGACGATCGCGTTCACCTGCGACGGCCGCGCGGTCTCCGCGCCCGCCGGCATCACGCTCGCCGCGGCGCTCGAAGGCGTCGGCGGCGGCCGGGCTCCGCTCCGACGCTCCGTCATCGGCGAGCCCCGCGGGGTCCTCTGCGCGATGGGCGTCTGCTACGAGTGCCGTGTCACGGTCGATGGACGGCCGCACCGCCGCGCGTGCCTGGAGATCGTGCGCGAGGGCATGGACGTGCGGACGGGGGAAGAATCTGTCAGCTGTCAGCTTTCAGCTGTCAGCTCCGAGCGCGAAGCGCTCGAGTGCGACGTGGCCGTGGTCGGCGGCGGGCCGGCCGGAGTCGCGGCCGCGTGCCGCGCCGCGGAGGCCGGCGCCCGGACGGTCCTGCTGGACGAGGGCGCCGCGCCCGGCGGACAGATCCATCGCCACCTTCCAGGCCGCGAGGCGCCCCCGGCGGCGCGGGCGTGGCTCGCGCGGCTCGCGCAGTCGGGGGCCGAGGTCCGCGCGCGAGTCTCCGTCTTCGACGCGGTGCGGGTGGATGCGGGGGAGGCCTGGCGGCTCCTCGCCGAGGGCGCCGAGGCCGTCCTCGCCGTCACGGCGCGCGCGATCGTGCTCGCCACGGGATCGCGGGAGCTCTTCCTCCCGTTCCCGGGCTGGACTTTGCCCGGCGTCTACGGCGCGGGGGGAGCGCAGGCGCTCTGGAAAAGCGGGGCGTCTCTCGCGGGGCGCACGGCGATCGTCGGCGGCTCCGGTCCCCTGCTCCTGCCGGTCGCGGCGTCTCTCGCGAAGGCCGGGGCGCGGGTCGCGGGCGTGGTCGAGCAGGCCGGAGTCTCCTCCCTCGCCGGGTTCGCGATTCGTCTCGGACGATCGCCCTCCCGGATCCGCGAGGCCGTCCGGTACCGGCGCGGGTTCGCGGGAACGCCGTACCGCACGGGGACGTGGATCGCCGAGGCGCGGGGAAGCGGAAGGCTCGAGGGCGTCGTGCTCGCCGACGCGAGGGGGCGGGGGCGGGAGATCGCGTGCGACCTCGCGGCGATCGGCTGGGGTCTGACGCCCAACACCGAGCTTGCGCGGCTGCTCGGCTGCCGGATCACGGAAGGGCGCGTCGCCGTCGACGAGAGACAGGAGACCGGAGTCCCCGGCGTCTTCTGCGCCGGCGAGGCCTGCGGCGTCGCGGGCGTCGAGGCCGCAATCGCCGAGGGTCAGATCGCCGGCGGGGCAGCTTCGGCGGCGCCCCGCCGGCTCGACCCGAAGGCCGGGTGGGAAAAGGAACCCTGGGACTGGCGGCGCCTCACGCGGGCGCGGGCAGCGGCCCGCTCCTTCGCGGGCGCAATGCAACGGGCCTTCCGCCTGCGTCCGGAGCTCGCGCGCCTCGCTCGGGAGGACACGCTCGTCTGCCGCTGCGAGGACGTGGCCCTGCGACCCCTGCGCGCCTGCAACGGGATGCGCGAGGCCAAGCTGGCCGCGCGCGCGGGCATGGGGCCCTGCCAGGGCCGCGTCTGCGGGCCCGCGCTCGCGTTTCTCTTCGGCTGGGACTCGGATACCGTTCGCACGCCGATCCAGCCGGCCGCGCTCGGGGCCCTTGGGGTCGCCCCGGCCGGGCGGGCTTCGGAGGAGGAGGGTCTCGGATGAACTGGCGCGGAGTCTTTCCGGCGATCACGACCCCGTTTCGCGAGGACCTGACGGTCGATCACGAGTTCCTGGCAAGGCACGTGGACCGCATGATCCGCGCGGGCTGCACGGGACTCGTGCCGCTCGGCTCGCTCGGCGAGTCGGCGACGCTCGAGCCCGAGGAGAAGCGCGCGATCCTCGCGACCTGCCGCGCCGCGCTCGCGGGGCGTGCGCCGCTCGTGGCCGGGATCGCGGCGCTGTCCACCGCGCAGGCGGTCGCGACCGCGCGGCTCGCGCACGAGCGCGGCTGCGACGGACTCATGGTGCTGCCGCCGTACGTCTACCGCACCGACGCGCGCGAGACCGCGGCCCACTTCTCGGCCGTCCTGGAGGCGACACCGCTCCCGTGCATGCTCTACAACAATCCCGTCGCCTATGGCACGGACGTCTCGCCCGAGGCGCTCGCGGCGCTGGCGGCGCGGCACCCGAATCTCGAGGCGGTCAAGGAGTCCAGCACGGACGTCCGCCGCGTCAGCGCGATCCGGGCGCTGTCCGGGTCGCGGCTGGCGATCTTCGTGGGAGTCGACGATCTGATCGTCGAGGGCGTCGCGGCCGGCGCCGTCGGCTGGATCGCCGGGCTCGTGAACGCGCTGCCGGAGGAATCCGTCCGGCTGTTCGGGCTCGCCGGGGACGGCCAGACCGCGGAGGCGCGCGCTCTCTACGAGTGGTTCCTGCCGCTCCTGCGGCTGGACGTCGTGCCCAAGTTCGTTCAGCTCATCAAGCTGGTGCAGCAGGAGGTCGGGCTGGGATCGGAGCGCGTCCGCCCGCCGCGTCTGCCCCTCGAGGGAGAGGAGCGCGACGAGGCGCTCGCGTTGATCCGGGAGCGCCTCGCCGCGAAGCCGAAGATTTCCTGAGACCTACTTGCCGACCTGGAGCGCCGGCATTCCGTCCAGCATGGACAGCCGGAACAGGGTCGACAGGTAGTCGTCGATGTGGGCGAAGCGGCCGGCGGCCTTCGCTCCGAGCTTCTTCTCGAGGATCCCGAAGTACTTCATCCGCAGGTCCAGCGTCTGCTTCTGGATCGCGGCCGACTCGTTGGCCATCTTGACGATGTCGGCGTCGGACAGCGTCGCGTAGCTGTCGCTGTACTTCTTGAGAAGGGCGAGTCGGTCGGCCATGTTGGCGTCCCGCTCCTTCTCGAAGTCGCCGTAGACGGCCCAGAACGTCTGCATCTGGTCGGCGCTCAGGCCGCCCATCGCCGCGGCGACGAGCTCGCGCCGCTTGGTCGAGAGCGCGTGCTGCAGCTTCGCCATGTCGACGTCCTTGGGCTGGAGCTCCGGCATCGAGGACGGCTGCTGGGCTTCGCCTCCGGAGGCCGGCTTCTGCTGGGCGGCCTGCTGAGCAATTGCCTGCGGCGCAGGCGCGGCAGCGGCGATTCCGAGGAGAAGAGAGATGGCGAGGACCTTCTTCATGGATGCGCTCCTTGTGGAACTCGGTTAGACGGAGCCGGCCGAGCCGGCCTTCACGAGGCGGCGGAATCTATCACGGCCGCTGCGGAAGCGCGGCGGGTGCAGGGCTCTCAGACGTGGCAGGAGCCGCCGCCGCGCTTCTCGAAGTAACGCTGGTGGTACTCCTCCGCCCGCCAGAACGGCTGCGCGGGGGAGATCTCGGTCACGATGGGCCTCCCGAAGTTGCCGCTCTTTGCGACGCGGTCCTTCGAGGCGCGCGCCACGGCCTCCTGCTCCGGATCGTGGAAGAAGATGACGGAGCGGTACTGCGTGCCGACGTCGGGACCCTGGCGGTTCAACTGGGTCGGGTTGTGGCCGTTCCAGAAGACGTCGAGGAGAGTGTCGTAGGAGGTCTTCGCGGGGTCGTACTCCACCTGGACGACCTCGGCGTGGCCCGTGCGGTCGGAGCAGACGTCCTCGTACGTCGGGTTCGCCAGCGCTCCGCCGCTGTAGCCGACGGCGGTGCCGACGACCCCCGGGATCTTGCGAAAATCCTCCTCGACTCCCCAGAAACAACCCGCTCCGAACGTCGCCTTGGCCATGGTTTCTTCTCCGTTTCCTTCGGTTCGCGTATTACAACACGTCCGAATTCCCGCACGGCGGTGGTGCCACGCGTCCCGGGGCACGCCGAACCGCGACCCCTCGCTCCGGCGTACTTTCGGCTGAATGAGCACTTCGAGATCCGTCCAGAAGGTTCTTCCCAGCGTCGAGACCCTGGAGGGGGCGGGGTTCCTGGTCCATCGTCCGTTCCCGACCTCGGCGCTCGATCAGTTCGATCCGTTCCTCCTGCTCGACGAGATGGGTCCCATGGACCTGGGTCCCGGCGAGGCCAAGGGCGCGCCCGATCATCCGCATCGCGGCTTCGAGACCGTGACGTACTTGTTGTCCGGGGAGATGGAGCACCACGACTCGCGCGGAAACCAGGGACGGCTCACGCCCGGCGACGTCCAGTGGATGACCGCGGGCTCCGGCGTCGTTCACTCCGAGATGCCCGCGGCGAACTTTCAGCGGAGCGGCGGCCGGATGCACGGGTTCCAGCTCTGGGTCAACCTCCCGCGGCGCGACAAGATGATGACGCCGCGTTACCAGGAGATCCCGGCCGCGCGGATCCCCGAGGCCGCCTCGGCGGATGGCGCTGTGCGCGTCCGTGTGCTTGCCGGCGAGGCGCTCGGCAAGCGCGCCGTCATCGACACGCGGACTCCGATCACGTACCTCGACGTGCGGCTGCGGCCGGGCGCCGTCTTCGAGCAGCCGATCGGGGCGCCGCTCCGTGCCTTCGTGTACGTGGTGGAGGGCTCGGGGGAGTTCGGCGACGCGAAGACTCCCGCCGGCCCGCACCAGCTCGTTCTGTTCCGCAACGACGGAGACCACGTGCGCCTCGCGGCGGGCGCTGCCGAGCCGCTGCGCGCGCTGCTCGTCGCGGGCGAGCCGCTCAACGAGCCGGTGGCGCGCGCGGGACCGTTCGTCATGAACACCCGCGCCGAGGTCGTGCAGGCGTTCGAGGACTACCAGAGCGGCCGGCTGGGATAGGGTCTCGGACATGCCGGTCCGCCAGGTCCTGAACGCGCGGGTGCCGGTCAAGGTCTGGACGGGGGACCTCGAGGAGTCGGCCCGCCGGCAGCTGATGCAGACGGGCGAGCTTCCGTTCGTCTACCACCACGTCGCCGCCATGGCCGACACGCACTGGGGCATGGGCGCGACCGTCGGAAGCGTGATCGCGACGGAGGGCGCGATCTGCCCCGCGGCCGTCGGCGTGGACATCGGCTGCGGGATGGCCGCGGTCAAGACACGCCTCGACGCGTCGGCGCTCGAGGGAAAGCTCCCCGCGCTACGCCACGCGATCGAGCGCGGCATCCCCGTGGGATTCCACCAGCGGAGCGAGCCGCATCCCGCGGCGGCCGGGCTCTTCGAAGGCTCTACGCCGGGCGGTGGCGGCGCGCCGTCGGTGGCCACGGCGAGCGAGCGGAGGAAGGCCGCGCTCCAGTGCGGGACGCTCGGCGGAGGCAATCACTTCATCGAGGTCTGCGTGGACGCGGACGATGCGCGCGTGTGGGTTCTGTTGCACTCCGGCTCGCGCAATATCGGGAAGGTGACGGCGGAGCGCCACATCGACAAGGCGAAGGAGTGGACGCGGCGCTCCGGCGCCCGTCCGCCCAATCCGGAGCTCGCGCACCTCGAGGAGGGCAGCGCGGCCTTCGACGCGTACGTCGCGGACCTGCGGTGGTGCCAGGAGTTCGCGCTGCGGAATCGGCGGATCATGCTCTCCGAGGTCCTCGAGGACCTCCGAAAAGTCGTCCTGAAGGACCTCCCGCACGTCGCGGGCGTCGACGACCTCGGGCTCGAGCCCGAGATCCATTGCCACCACAACTACGTGGCGTGGGAGCGCCACTTCGGGCGCGATGTCCTCGTGACGCGCAAGGGCGCGATCCGCGCGCGGCGCGGCGACCTCGGCATCATTCCGGGATCGATGGGCACGGGGTCCTTCGTCGTGCGCGGTCTCGGGAATCCCGAGTCATTCGAATCGGCGCCGCACGGCGCGGGACGCAGGATGAGCCGCGGCGCTGCCCGCCGCGCGTTCACGAAGGAGGACCTGGCCGCCCAGACCTCCGGCGTCGAGTGCCGCAAGGACGCCGGAGTCCTCGACGAGATCCCGGGTGCCTACAAGCCGATCGGCGAGGTGATCGAGAACTCCTCGGACCTCGTCGAGGTCGTCGCGCGCCTCAAGCAGGTCGTCTGCGTGAAGGGGTGAAGCGCGGAATCGCCCCGCCTTTGTTTGCCCGCCTCGGGCCGCCGTGCTATCCTCCGCGCCCTCTCCGCGTGGGGCTGTAGCTCAGTTTGGGAGAGCGCGTGAATCGCACTCACGAGGTCGCCGGTTCGATCCCGGTCAGCTCCACCAAAAATTTCCAGAGTCGATGGACATGAGCCGTTCGGCATGATCGAACCGGCGACCGTGAGGGGTCCGGGGGGCGCCGTGCGCCTCCCGACGGAGACGTTGCCGGCGGACGCTGCCGAGCGTCAGCGAGGCGCGGCCGGTTCGATCCCGGTCAGCTCCACCAAAGTCCATCCCGCCAGGATCGAGTAAGGGCTCGTGCACGTCGACCTCGGCGCCTTCCTGCTCGCCTTCGCGTCCGCGCTGATCGGCGCGAAGCTCCTGGGAGGGCTCGCCGAGCGCCTGGGCCAGCCGTCCGTCCTCGGCGAGCTCGTCGCCGGCATCGTTCTCGGGCCGTCGGTGCTGGGTCTCGTCCCGCTCTCCGAGGGCGTTTTCCTGCTCGCCGAGATCGGCATCATCCTGCTGCTCTTCGAGGTGGGCCTCGAGACGGATCTCTCCGAGCTGGTCCGCGTCGGCGCTCCGGCGCTGTCCGTGGCGCTCGTGGGAATGGCGTTGCCCTTCGCGGGCGGCTGGGCGGTCACCCGCGCGCTGGGTTTCGAGAACCTGACGGCGATCTTCGTCGGCGCGACGCTGACCGCGACCTCCATCGGGATCACGGCCCGCGTGCTCTCCGAGCTCGGCATGCTCAGGACGCGCGAGGGCCAGATCATCCTGGGCGCGGCGGTTGCCGACGACGTGCTGGGGCTGGTGGTGCTCGCCATCGTGAGCAAGGTGGCCGAGTCGGGAACGCTGGAGGTCGGCGCCGCCGTGAAATCGGCCGCGCTCTCGATCGCGTTCCTGATCGCGGCGGTCGCGATCGGAATTCCCCTCGCCCGTCTGCTCGTGGGCGTCGTCGGGAACACCCGCGCGCGCGGGATGCTGGTTGCCTCCGCGGTCGCGTTCGCGCTGTTGGTGGCCTGGGCGGCGAAGGACGCCGGCTCGGCGCCGATCATCGGCGCGTTCGCGGCCGGTCTCGCGCTCGCGCGCACGAACCGGCGCAACGACGTCGAGGAGGCCCTCCGGCCGATTGTGGACATTTTTGCCCCCGTCTTCTTCGTCTTCGTGGGCGCCCAGGCCGACGTCGGGCTCCTCAATCCCGCGACGGCCGAGAACCGTCCGGCCCTCTGGCTGGGCCTGGCGCTCACGGCGGTTGGGATCCTCGGAAAGTTCGCGGCCGGCTTCTGCGCTTGGGGTCCCGTACGCCGGGTCTTCATCGGCGCCGGCATGGTGCCGCGCGGCGAGGTCGGGCTGATCTTCGCGTCCCTCGGGCTCGCGACGAAGGCCCTGCCGGAGCGAGTGTTCGTGGCGCTGATCCTGGCGGTGTTCGCGACGACGTTCGTCACGCCGCCGCTGCTGAAGGCGCTCCGGCCGAAGCAGGCGGCCTAGCCGCTCGCCGCGCCGTCAGGTCCGGCGCAGATCCGCGATCGTCGCGTTGAGCAGGGCACGTCGTTCGGCGTCAAGACGGTAGAAGAGCGGCTCGAGGACGAGCGCGACACGATCCTGGCTCTGCGGGTCGATGTGGTACAGGCCCGGCGAGAGCGCATCGACGATGCGCGCGACGGTGATCTCGCGGCCGGGAGCGGCCAGCCGAAAGCCCTCCGCCGCGTCGCCCGACACCAGGCCGGCGCGCTTCAGATCCTCGAGGATCGGGATCGTCTCCGTAGAGGGCGCCTCGGGATTGCTCTCGAGGTCGGCGAGCGGCGCGGGCTCGAAGCTCGACATCCGCAGGAGCATCCGGATCGCGCGCTCGGCCCGGCCCGACCGGTAACGGCCCGAAGCGTTCTCCGCCGCCTCCGCCTGGAGGACGTGCGTCAGCTCGACGCCGAGGAGGATGAGAACCCAACCGAAGTAGAGCGAGAGGACCGCGAAGAAGAGGAAGGCGAGCGATCCGGTGATCAGGTTCATCCGGAGCAGCGCGTCCACGTAGATGCCGAAGCACACGCGCAGGAGCTCGAGCGCGAGGGCGACGCTCGAGCCGGCGACGGCCGCGACCGTCCACCGGACTCGCGCGTTGGGCAGGTACTTGTAGAGCAGGGTCAGGAAGAACGCCTTCAGGACGAACGGCGCGACCGCGCCGAACGCGGGCGAGGCGAGGACCGAGTCCCAGCCGACGTAGCGCCGCATGGCCTTGAGGCCCCAGAAGATGCCTCCGAGCACCAGCCCCAGCGCGACGAGCGCGAAGGTGTAGAGGATCAGTCGCGTCAGCCGCGCGCGGCGGCGCGGCGCGCCCCACACCGCGTTGAAGACGCCCTCGACCACGAAGATGAGCCGCACGGACGCCACGATCAGGAGGAGGAGGCCCACGGTGGAGATCGCGGTCGACTCGCGGACGAAGTCGCCCAGGCTCTCCATCAGCCGCGTCGTCTGATACGGCAGGATCGCGTTGACCACGGTCAGGATCTGGTCGTCGTTCTCCTGGAAGAAGGTCCCGAGAAACAGCGAGAACGTCACGAGCAGCGGAATGGCGGTCAGGAGGGACGCGAAGGCGAGCGACGCCGCCAGGTCGAGACCTCGGTCCGCGCGAAAGCCTCGAAACGTCTCCGCCACCACCCGGCGCAGCGGCCAGCCGGCGGCTCTTTCGCGCGGCGCGACCGCGGTGCTCATGTCTCGGGCAAGGGTATATGATCGGTTTCGCAAGGGGGAGGCGATCATGGCGAAAGACACACCGTTCGATCGTGCGCGCGACTTCGTCGAGGAGAAGATCGACCGGACCAAGGAGGTCCTGGGCGACTCGTACTCGAAGGCCCGCGACCAGTTCGACGACGTCAGCGAGGACGTCCGCAAGTCCGTCAAGTCGGCGGCCAAGAAGATCGAAAGCGACTACGGCTACCTGTGGGACGACCTGCGCGGCTACGTGCGCGAGAATCCCGGCACCGCCATCGCGGTTTCGGCCGCGGTCGGTTTCGTCCTCGGATTCCTGATCCGCGGCGACGACGACTAGAGAAGCCTTCGGCTCTCAGCTGAGGAGTCTCGATCCCCTTCGGCGGACAGCCGACGGCTGGCTGACGGCCGAGAGCTAGAATCCTCCGGATGCCGGAATCGCGCTCCGCCCACCGACCGCTCTCGACCTTCGCCTCGAGCGCGGGGTGCGCCTGCAAGATCCCCCAGTTCGACCTGTCCGCGCTTCTGCGGAGGGTCCCTGGCGCCACCGATCCGAACCTGCTGGTCGGCAGCGCCGAGTCCGACGACGCCGCCGTCTATCGCGTCGCTCCGGGCGCGACGATCGTCCAGACGATCGACTTCTTCACGCCGGTCGTGGACGACCCGCGACTGTTCGGGCGCATCG
The DNA here is from genome assembly GCA_036493875.1 of Thermoanaerobaculia bacterium. GTDB lineage: Bacteria > Acidobacteriota > Thermoanaerobaculia > UBA5066 > Gp7-AA6 > DAHUXD01. Next base: position 107,434 of record DASXPB010000028.1, on the reverse strand, counting down.
CGGCCACGAACGCGCTCTCGGACGTCTACGCCATGCGCGGCCGGCCGGTGCTGGCCCTCGCGGTCGTCGCCTTTCCCATGAAGGTGCTGCCGAGCGAGGTCCTCGAGGAGATCCTCCGCGGCGGCTCCGAGGCGGTCGCCGAGTCGGGCGCCGTGATCGCCGGCGGGCACTCGATCGACCACGACATCCCTCTCTACGGGCTCTCGGTGACCGGCGTCGTCGACGAGGCGAAGGTGACGCGCAACGCCGGCGCCCGGCCGGGCGACGCCCTCGTGCTGACGAAGCCCCTCGGGATCGGGATCACCATCCGCGCCGGCCGGATCGACTCGGCGAGCGAAGCCGGCGCTTCGCGGAAATTGTCGGACGACGCGCTCGAGGAGGCGGTGAAGGTGATGTGCACCCTCAACCGCGCCCCGGTCGAGGCGATGGAGGGATTCGACATCCATGCCGCGACGGACGTGACCGGTTTCGGCCTGCTCGGCCACGCGCACGAGATGATGGAGGCGTCCGACACGACGGCGGAGCTGGCGGTCGACCGGATCCCCCTGCTGTCGCAGGTGCGGCGCCTCGTCGCGGAGGGCGTCGCGCCGGGCGGCTCGCGCGCGAACATGCGACAGTTGGCCGAGCGCACCGCGGCGGGGCCGGGCGTGGGGGAGGAGGACCTGCTGATCCTCTCCGACGCACAGACCTCGGGCGGTCTGCTGGTCGCCCTGCCCGCGGAACAGGCGGAGGCGTTCGCGGCGAGGTGCCGCGCCCTGGGTGCGGTCCACGCGGCGGTGATCGGCGCGGTGCGGCCGCGCGCGGCGAAGCGACTCGAGGTCGTGAGAGGCTGAGGAAACCGGAAAGGACGGGACGGTTCATGGCGGAGCGTGATGCGGACGACTGGGTCGAGGTGGCGTCGGTCGGGGACGACGAGGAGGCGCAGATCATCGCCGGCCTGCTCGAGTCCGAGGAGATCCCCTGTGAGATCGAGGGCGCCGACGCATCCCCCTGGCCCGAGAACCTCGGCGCGCTCGGGACGGCACGGGTCATGGTGCCGCCGGACCGCGCCGAAGAGGCCCGTGCGCTGATCACGGAGCGCGCGAGAGACGCGGAGAGGAACCTCGCCGAAGACGACGAGGCATGAACTTCCTTGCGCCGGGCTCGCGGCTCGGCCGGTTCGAGATCTCCTCCGTTCTGGGGCAGGGCGCCATGGGCGTCGTCTACCTCGCGAACGACCCCCAGATCGGCCGCCCGGTGGCGATCAAGACGGTCCGGCCCGGGATGGGCCGGGACGAGAGCGCGCTCGAGATCGAGGAGCGGCTTCGCAAGGAGGCCCGACTCGCCGGCCGTCTCCAGCATCCGAACATCGTCACGATCTACGACGTCGGCCGCGACGGCGACGAGTACTTCATCGCGATGGAATACGTCGACGGGAAGTCGCTCACTCGCTACCTCGTGGCTCCGGACGACCTGCCCCTCGCCGCGAAGATCGCGATCGTCCGGCAGACCGCGGAGGCGCTCTCGCATGCGCACGAGCGCGGCGTGCTCCATCGCGACATCAAGCCTGGAAACATCCTCATCGCGCGCGACGGCCGCGTCAAGGTGACGGACTTCGGGATCGGCCGCTTCACCACCGCGACCACCTCCGACCTGACGCGGACCGGGCAGATGATCGGAAGCCCGGCCTACATGTCGCCGGAGCAGGTCCGCGGCGAGAAGCTGGACGGCCGGTCCGATCTCTTCTCGCTGGGCGTCGTGCTCTACGAGCTGCTGACCGCGGTGCGGCCGTTCCCCGGCGAGTCGATCACCACCCTCGTCTACCAGATCCTGCACACCGAGCCGCGCGATCCCCTCGAGCTCAAGGCGGACCTGCCCGCGGCGACCCGGCAGGTCATGGCGCGGCTGCTCGCCAAGCAGCCCGAGAAACGCCCGGAGGATGCGCGCGCGTTCCTCCAGGAGCTCTCACGCATCGAGTCGTTCCAGCGCGAATCGGAGATGACCCGCCGCGCGGTGGCGCCGGCCGCGGCGGCCAACCGTGTCGCGCAGGGTGCGAACCCTCCTGCTCCGCCCACGGTCCTCTCGGCACCCTCCCCGGCCGCTCCGCGGACGCCGGCGGCTCCGCCCTCGGCCGCCTCCGAGGGTGCAACGGAATTCTGGGCTGCGCCGCCGCCGCCGACTCCTCCCTCCCCGTCCACCGTGCTTCAGGGTCCGCCGCCCCGGCGCACGCCCGGTCTGCCGATTCTTTTGCTGGCCGTCGCGGTACTGATCCTCGCGGGCGTTCTGCTCTTCCTCGGCCGCGGAGAGCGGGCGCTTCCGGCCTCCGCCGGGCCGGCGACGCCGGCGCCGGCGATTCGAGCGACCTCGGCGCCCGGGGCGGTCGCCTCGGATTCCGCCCCCGCGACGGAGCCGGAATCCTCGACGACCTCGATGTCCTCGACGACGACGACGGCCGCCGAGCCCATCACCGAGCTTCCGACACCGGGACCGCGGGAGGCCGCCGGCGCGACGGTCGGGGTTCCGCGCGCCGCCGACGGCACGACCGAAGCTGCCCGCATCGCGGGCTCGGGGCGCCCGCGTCCGACGGCGCGTCCGGCGCGGGTCCCCACGCCGGTCGAGGTGGCGCGCGCCGAGCCGGCTCCGGCTCTGCGAGAGGCGCCACCGGCTGACGGAGGCGCAGGCGCGGGCTCATCGCGCGTCGACCACAACTACGCCACGCGCCGAAGCGTGCGCTTCACCTCGAGCCCGGACCAGGCCCGCCTCATCATCGACGGCCGCGCGGTGGGCATCGCCGACGACTGGGACAACCGGGGAGGCGGCCGCGCCTTCGAGTTCGACCGGTCGGGACCGCACGACGTGCGCATGGAGCTGCCGGGATACCGGACGATGCAGCTGCGCATCGACGTCTCGCCCGACGCCGAGAAGGACAGCATCTCGATTGACGAGGAGCTGGAGCGCATCCAGCGCGTCTCCTACGAGAAGCTTCCGGCCGTCTCCGATCGCACGACCGGGGCGGTGGAGTTCGTCATCGATCCGCCTGACGCGGTCGTCTCCGAGGGAGGCAAGCCCCTGGGCGCCGCCGCGTCGTTCACCGCCGCCTCGCCCCTGCAGCTGCGCGGCCCGCAGGTCCACGACCTCCTGCTCTCGGCCCCCGGCCGGAAGCCGAGGCCGGTGCGGATCCTGGTCTCGAGCAACGCGGGCCGCGACCGCGCCGTCGTCAAGGAGAAGCTGAAGGCCGAGTAGGCGTGTCCGGCTTGGGAATCTCGATCAGCCGCACGCACGGCGCCCCCGACCGCTCGCGGAACATCGTCTCGGTCTTCTGTCCGGCGTAACGCGCCAGTGCCTCCTCGAACCCGACGGCCCCGTCGCCGATCGACGGCGGCCCCATCGGGAACGCGAAGAGCAGGAAGGCGCCCCCGTCCCGGACCTCGTCGTCCCAGCTCCGTCCCTGCGCCGTGAGGCTGCGTGTGGCGCCCCAGAAGAGCTCCGTCCCCCACGCGGCCCCGCCGGAGACCACATAGAGATTGTTCTGAAGACCCCAGTTCACGATCTTGAGGCGAGCCGGCGGGATGCGGCGCGCGGCGAGGACTCTCGCCGCATCGTCCAGGGCGCTCGAGAACGCGCGCACTCCGCCGCTCTCGCGGAGTCCCCGCGCGATGCGTACGTCCCACGCGAGGAACACGGCCGCGAGCGCGGCCGCGCCGATCGCGAGAACCGGAACGAGCGCGCGGACGCGGCCGGCGAGCTCGGCGCAGAGGATCGCGAGCGCCGCGAGCGCGAGCGGAAGGACCGCCGCGATGTGATGCTGGGTGACGTTGAGCCGCGACGCCGCCAGGATCGGGAGGAGGAGCAGGGCGGTCCAGGCGAACCAGCGGCGCCAGGACGCGCGGTCCGAGCGGCCCTCCGCGGAGGATCCCGCGGGCACGAACGCCGCGACCACGACCAGGAGGAGGAGCGCGGCGCCGAGCAGGATCTGCGGTGTCTCGACGGGCGGTCCGCCCCAGACGGTCCGCTGCTCGCGGTCGGCCACCATCACCTCCGCGGCGCCGCGCAGGCGCGTCCACGCGAGCGCCGGCGTCAGCGGCAGCCGCGCGCTCCGCATGTAGCGCAGCGTCCCGAGCCGGGAGGCGAGCTCGTACCAGAGGAGCGGGCTCGATCCCAGGAGGCCGCCGGCGGCGAGGCACGCGAGCACACGCGGCGTGCCGGACCGCGGGAGCACGCGCCGCCCGAAGACGATCGCGCCGGCCACGATCGCCGCGGCCAGGAGCCACAGGACGTTCAGGCGCGCCCAGACGGAGAGGCCCGCGGCGAGGCCGAGCAGGAACGCCGACGCGGGCGATCCGCGCCGGAGGTGGCGGGTCAGCGCCAGCGCGAGCAGGCCCACTGCCCCCATCCAGACCGCGGTGCCCCCGTTGTCGAAGACCGTCAGGTCGAGGTACGACGGATGGATCGCGAGGAGGATCCCCGTCAGGAACGCCGGGAGGAGGCCGGCCGTCTCCGCGACCAGCACCGAGAGGCCGGCGATCCCGAGGCCCGCGAGGGCAACTCCCGTGAACCGCGCGACCTCGGCGCCGATCCCGAAGACCGCGAAGAGCGGCAGGGCGACGTAGGCCTTGGTCGCTCCGACGTACGGAATGATCATGAGGGGCCACGGGCGGCCGGCGACGCGGGTCCAGGACGCGGGCTCGTGGACGAAGGGCGGCGGCGAATCGCCGCCTCGCAGGAGGTGGACGGCCGACTCGACGTAGAGGGCCTCGTCCATCTCGTATCCGACGCCGGCCTGGATCAGGCGCGCCGCCCAGTCGGCATAGACCGCGAGCGGGACGAGGAGAACCAGGAGCAGGGCGAGCCGCGCGCGCGTCCCGGCGCTCCGTCGCGGGGCCACGGCGATCCCTTCCTTGTCTCTATCCCGGGCCGGCGAGGACGCGCCAGCTCGCGAGCCGCTCGGCCGTCTCGACCGCGCGGCGCGCGGCCAGCCGGCAGAGGAGCAGGGACAGCTCCCCGCAGCCCTCGGGGTCCGAGCTCTCGAGGGCCTCGAAGCGCGGGCGGGAGAGCTCGAGCACCGTCGCGTCCTCGTGCGCGACCGCATCGGCCGAACGGCCCGTGCCCGGGTCGAGCAGCGCCATCTCTCCGAAGATCTCGCCGGGCGAGAGGATCGCGAACGCCTCCTCGCCGCCCGAGATCTGCCGCGAGATGCGGACGCGTCCCCGCGCGATCACCGAGATCGCGTCGCCCGCGTCGCCCTCCCGGAAGATGACGGCGCCGGCGGGGTAGAGCTTCTCCTCCGCGAACGCCGCGAAGAGGAAGCGGTCCGATTCCGAGAGGCCCACGGTGGTGAGCGAGCGGGACTTCTCCTCGAGCGACATCGAGTCGCTCGCGCGCGCCGTCGTGTGCGGATCTACGGTGGGTCGGCGGGTCGCCTCCCCTTCCGGCCAGAACTGGCGGAAGAGGTCGTTGAGCCCGGACAGGCGTCGCGCGAGCCGCGACCGCAGATAGCGCAGCCAGACGGCATGATCCGGCTCCGGCGAGAAGAAGTCCGGCGGGAATCCCAGGAGCGTCACGGCGCCGCGGGCGCGCGCGTCCGAGACGCGCGGCGCGGAGAGGAGCGCCTCCTCGCCGAGGACGTCGCCCGGCTGCGCCTCGCCGAGCGGCTGCTCGCCGACCGGGGTGGCCCTCGAGAGAGCGACGGCGCCCTGGATCACGATCGAGAGCTCTCCGGCGCGATCGCCGGTCTTGTACAGGGAGCTTCCGTTGGCGAGTCGGCGCAGCTCGCCGGCGGCGGCGGCCGAGAAGAGCGCGAGCTCGTCCATGCCGTGCAGCGCGGGCAGCTCCGCGAGCCGGCGCGCGCGCTCGAGGACGCCCTCCGAGGCCGCGGAGCCGCGGCGGATGAGCGAGCGCAGCAGCTCGGCGGAGCGGTCCGGCCAGTCGACCCCGGGGCAGCGCCGTCGGGCCTCCTGCTCCAGCCGGTCGCGGGCCACGCTCACCGCATCCTTCCAGGCCGGGATCTCGCCGGGCGCGAGCGCGCGGGCGGCGCGCAGGAAGCGCCGATCGGTGGCGTCCGGTAGTCCGTCCGGACGAAGGAGGGCCGCCTCGAGGAGGTCCCACACGGCCTCTCCGAACCGGCGCTCGAGAAACGCCAGCCGGCCGCGCGCCGAGGCCACGCGCGGATCGAAGGGATCGCGGTGTCGGGCCTCGTCGAGCAGGCGCCGGGCGTCCGCGAAGTTGTGGACCTCGAGCAGCAGGCGGGCCACGAGGACCGGGTCGTTCCCCTCGAGGGCGAAGGGGCGCGCCTGATCGATCCGGCCGCACGCCATGAGGACGCGGGCGAAGGACGCGGCGGTCGAGGTGCGATCCTGGTTCTCGGTCGTTTCGGCCAGGCGATAGAGGATGTCCGCCTCCGCGTTCAGGCCCGCGGCCTCACAGCGTCGTGCGGCCGCGCGTGCCCGCTGCGACGGCGAATCCGTGGGGGCGGCGCCGTTTTCCTCCGGGGAATCCAACACGTTGCGGCATTCTACGGGAGTTCCGCGCGGGCCAGCCGCCTGCCGACCCGGCCGGTTTTCGCGCCGTTGTGCTAACTTCCGGTTCCCGATGGCCGCCCCCGCTGCCGTGCCCGCCGCCCTCAAGCGCACGCCGCTCTACTCTCTGCACCGCGAGCTCGGCGCGAAGCTCATCGACTTCGGCGGATGGGAGATGCCCGTGCAGTACGCCGGAATCCTGGAGGAGCACCGCGCCGTGCGCGAGCGCGTGGGGCTCTTCGACGTCTCGCACATGGGCGAGCTCGAGTTCCGGGGAGCGGGCGCGCTCGCCGCGCTCCAGCGGTTGACCTGCAACGACGTCGCGCGGCTGGCCGACGGCCGCATCCACTACTCGGCGCTCCTGACGGAACGCGGCACCTTCGTCGACGACATCCTCGTCTACCGCCGCGCGCAGGACTCGTACCTGGTGGTCGTCAACGCCTCCAACACGCCGAAGGACTTCGCGTGGGCCGCGGAGCGCGCGGGTGCGACGGACGTCCGCGTGGAGGATCGGAGCGACTCCTACGCGCTGATCGCCGTGCAGGGCCCGGCGTCGGCGGGGCTGATGCGGCGCGTGTCGTCGCCCGATCCCTCGGACCTTCCGTACTACGGGTTCCGCGAAGCCACGACGGTCTGCGGCGCGACGGCGCTCGTGTCGCGGACCGGGTACACGGGCGAGGACGGCTTCGAGGTGTACTGCCGGCCGGAGGACGCGGAGCGCATCTTCCGCGGGCTCCTGGCGGACGGGAAGTCGGACGGCGTCCAGCCGTGCGGCCTCGGCGCGCGCGACACGCTGCGGCTCGAGGCGAAGATGGCGCTCTACGGCAACGACATCGACGACACGATCACGCCCTGGGAGGCGGACCTCGGCTGGATCGTCAAGATGGGCAAGGGCGACTTCATCGGGCGCGAGGCGCTCGCCGCGCAGAAGCAGCAGGGCGTCGCACGCAGGCTCGCGGGATTCGAGATGGTCGACCGCGGGATCGCGCGCCACGGTTATCCCGCGAAGACGGCGGCAGGACCCGGCGTCGTGACCTCGGGCACCCACTCGCCCACGCTCGGCAGGCCGATCGGCCTCGCGCTCCTGCCGGCGGCGGCGGGCGCGATCGGCGCGGAGTTCGACGTCGAGATCCGTGGCCGGGACGCCCGTGCCCGAGTGATTCAGACCCCGTTCTACAAGCGACCGGACGCAAGGAGGGACCCATCTTGAACCCCGAAGAGCTGCGCTACACCGAGAGCCACGAGTGGGTCCACGTCGAGGGGGACATCGGCACGATCGGCATCACCGACCATGCCCAGAAGCAGCTCGGCGAGATCGTCTACCTCGAGCTTCCCGAAGTGGGGCACGTGTTCAACGCGGACGAGGAGTTCGGCACGGTCGAGTCGGTCAAGGCGGTCTCCGAGCTCTACGTCCCGGTGTCGGGCGAGGTCGTCGAGGTCAACAAGGGGGCCGTGACCGAGCCCGGGATCATCAACGACGATCCGTTGGGCGACGGCTGGCTCATCAAGATCAAGCTGTCGACCGACGAAGACGTCGCCCGCCTGATGACGGCCGACGCGTACGCCCGTTACGTCAGCGAGGAAGAGCACGGATGAGGAAAACGGAAGGGAGAGGGTGAGGAGGACGTGAAGTTCCTTCCCACCTCGGATTCCGAGCGGGATCAGATGCTCGCCGCGATCGGGGTCGCGTCGATCGACGACCTGTTCGCCTCGGTCCCGCCGGCGGTCCGCGGGAAGGCCGATCTGCCGGCGCCGCTGTCGGAGATCGAGGTCCGCCGATTCCTGGGCGGGTTGTCCGCGCGCAACGCCAGCGCGCGGGACACGGCCTTCTTCCTGGGCGGCGGCGTCTACAACCACTACGTCTCCTCGATCGCGGACCAGATGCTCTACCGCGCGGAGTGGCTGACCTCCTACACGCCCTACCAGCCCGAGGTCTCGCAGGGCACGCTGCAGTCGATCTTCGAGTTCCAGACGCACATCTGTCTGCTGACCGGCCTCGAGGTCGCCAACGCGTCGCTGTACGAGGGCGCCTCGGCGCTGGTCGAGGCCCTGCTGATGGCGGACCGGCTGGTCAAGGGGCGCAAGCGCGCGGTCCTCTCCGCCGGAATCCACCCCGAGTATCGGGAGACCGCCCGGACGTATTTCGCGAACCTGGGACTCGAGATCGTGGAGGTGCCGCTCGGGCCCGGCGGCGTCACCGATCCCGCCGCGCTCGCCGAGGCCGTCGACGCATCCACGTTCGCCGTCGCGGTGCAGTCGCCCAACTTCCATGGTCTGGTCGAGGACTGGCGGATCGGCTCCGAGGCGGCGCGCAAGGCCGGCGCGCTCTCGGTCGCGGTGATCGCGGAGGCGGTCTCGCTCGCGCTCCTTTCTCCTCCCGGCGCCGGCGGTGCCGACATCGCGTGCGGGGAGGCCCAGTCGCTCGGCGTTCCGATGCACAACGGCGGCCCCCTCCTCGGCTTCCTCTCCTGCAAGATCGACCACCAGCGGCAGATCCCGGGACGGCTCGTGGGCCAGACGCGCGACGCCGAGGGCCGGCGCGCCTTCTGCCTGACGCTGTCGACCCGCGAGCAGCACATCCGCCGCGAGAAGGCGACCTCCAACATCTGCACGAACCAGGGGCTCATGGCGCTCGCCTCCAACATCCACATGTCGCTGCTCGGCAAGGAGGGGCTGCGCGAGGTCGCCCTGCAATCGCACGCGAAGGCCGAGTACCTGAAGCGCGAGATCGCGAAGGTCCCGGGATACCGGATCCCGTTCGCGGGCGCGACCTTCAACGAGTTCCTCGTGGAAGCCGAGGGGCCGGGCGACGCGGCTGGCCTGCTCGACCGTCTCGCGCGGAGGAGGATCCTGGGCGGGATCCCGCTCTCGCGCTACGGGGGAGACGCGCGCCGGTTCCTGGTCGCCGCGACGGAGCTGAACACGCGGGCCGAGATGGACGTCTTCGTCGCGGCGCTCGCGGCCGAGGCGGCGGCGACGGGGGGATCCGGGGCGTGAGCACACAAGTCGCCGAGCCCGCGGCCGCCGGCAAGGACCGCCTGCACCCGGAGCCGCGCGTCGAGCCGCTGATCTTCGAACGCTCGGGGCAGGGCAAGCGCGGCTACTCGCTGCCGCCGCTGGACGTGCCCGAGACGGTCGCGATCCCGAAGGACCTCCTCCGCACGGAGATCGAAGGGGAGACGCAGGTCTCCGAGGTCGAGATCGCGCGACACTTCACGCGCCTCTCGCGGTTGAACTTTTCGATCGACCAGGCCCTCTACCCGCTGGGCTCCTGCACGATGAAGCACAACCCGCGCCTCAACGAGGAGATGGCGCGGCTGCCGGGATTCGCGGCGGCGCATCCGCTGGCCCCGGAAGAGGCGTCGCAGGGAACCCTGGAGCTCGCGTGGCGGCTGGAGCGCGCCCTGGCCGAGCTGACCGGCCTGCCGCGGGTCACGCTCCAGCCCTCGGCCGGCGCCCAGGGGGAGCTCGCCGGGATTCTCATGGTCCGCAAGGCCCTCGAGAAGACGGGAAGGCCGCGGACGACGGTACTGATCCCGGATTCGGCGCACGGCACGAATCCGGCCTCCGCGCACTTCGCGGGCTACAAGGTCAAGGAGCTCAAGTCGAGCGCGAAGGGAACGGTGGACCTCGCGGTGCTGGAGGCGGCGATGACCGAGGACGTCGCCGCGCTGATGCTGACGGTTCCGAATACCCTCGGCGTCTTCGAGGACCGCATCCTCGACGTCGCGCGGATCGTCCACGCCAAGGGCGGCTTCCTCTACTGCGACGGCGCCAACTTCAACGCGTTCGTGGGCGTCGCGAAGCCGGGGCGCATGGGCGTGGACGTCATGCACATGAACCTCCACAAGACCTTCTCGACCCCGCACGGCGGCGGCGGCCCGGGGTCGGGGCCGGTGGCGGTGGCGGAGTCCCTCGTCCCGTTCCTGCCGCGCCCGACCGTGGAGCGGCGCGCCGACGGACGCTTCGTCCTGGACTTCGACCGGCCCGATTCGATCGGCCGTCTCCGGACGTTCCTCGGCAACTTCGGCATGTTCGTGCGCGCGCTTTCCTACATCGCGTCGTACGGCAACCGCATCGGCGAGGTCGCGCAGAACGCGGTCCTGAACGCGAACTACATCCGCGCCGGCCTGACGGGGGTCTACCACCTGAAGTACGGCGCTCCCACGCTGCACGAGGTCGTCTTCTCGGACAAGAACCAGGCCGCCAACGGAAGCGGCGTCTCCAACATGGACATCGCGAAGCGGCTGATGGATTACGGATTCCATCCACCCACGGTGAGCTTCCCGCTCATCGTGCACGGCGCGCTCATGATCGAGCCCACGGAGACCGAGGGGAAGCCGGGCCTCGACGCGTTCATCCGCGCCATGCGCGAGATCGCGCGGGAGTGCGCGGAGGATCCCGAGATCGTGCGGGGCGCCCCGCACACGACGCCGGTCCGGCGCGTCGACGAGGTGGGCGCGGCGCGAAACCTGGTCCTGCGCTGGAGGCCCGAGGCGTCTTGACGCGCGCGACGGCGGCCCGCCTGCGGGCGGCCGCCGCGTTCGCCCTCGTCGGGGGCGCCGCCGTGAGCGGCGCGTCGCCCGGACCGGACCCGAACGGAATCCCGCTCCCCGGCCGCGACGACTCCTGGGTTCAGGTCCGCACCGCCAACTTCACGCTCTCCGGCGACGCGAGCGTCTCGAAGATCAAGGAAGCGGGACTCGACCTCGAGCGTCTCCGCGCGGTCCTCCTCCGGATGAAGAAGTCGTTGACGGCGAACTCGCCCGTCCCGACCTCGCTCCTCGTCTTCAAGAACCGCGCCGCGCTCGAGCCCTACCTGCCGCGCGAGAGCGGCAAGCCCAAGAACATCGACGGATACTTCCAGACGTCGTCGGACGGCAACTTCATCGCGTTCACCGCGGCGTGGAACGCGGACCCGCGGCCGATGGTCTACCACGAGTACCTGCACTACTTCCTGCACGCGAACTTCCCGCCGCAGCCGCTCTGGTACGACGAGGGGCTGGCGGAGTTCTACAGCACGTTCCGCTCGACCGAGAACGAGGCGCGGACGGGCATCGTCATCGACGATCACGTGCGCTTCCTCCTCGGGACGAAGCTGATGCCCCTCGACCAGCTTTTCGCGGTGAACCATGACTCGCCCGAGTACAACGAGCAGTCCAAGCAGGGCCTCTTCTACGCGGAGTCCTGGGCGCTCGTCCATTACCTCATGCGCGGAAAGCCCGAGCGGGCGCCCCAGCTCGGGCGCTACCTCCTCCTGATCCAGAATGGACGTCCCCGCGACGAGGCGTTTCGCGAGGCGTTTCAGATGGACACGTCGGCGCTGCTCGCCGAGCTCGCGGCCTACCTCCGCAGCAGCCGCTTCTTCTACAACCGGTTGACTTTCGCCGAGCTGACCGTGCCCGACGTGGTGCACGTCGAGCCGATGCCCTGGGAAGACGTCGTCGCCCGGCTGGGCGACTTCCTCGCGCACGGCGGGGACGATCGCCTCCCCGACGCGGAGCGTTTCCTGAACGCGACGCTGTCGGCCAGGCCGGGCCACGCCGGGGCCCTCGCCAGCCTGATCTGGATTCGCGTTCGCCAGAGGGACTACGACACCGCTGCCGACCTCGTCGCCCGGGCGAGTGCCTCAGGCTCGAAAGACTTCCGCGTCTACTACTACGGCGGCCTCTCGCGGATGCATCAGCTCTTCCGCACGGCGCAGCACGCGGGTCATCTCGACGCAAAGTCACGGGCCCTCCTCGAGGAGGCGCGTTCCGATCTGCACCGGAGCGTGGAGCTCAACGACGACTTCCCCGAGGCCAAGGCGCTCCTGGGCCAGACCTATCTCGCCGAGGTCGGCCCCGCCGCGGCGGAGGGCGTTCCCTTCCTCGAGGAGGCGGTCGCTCGCCTCCCGTCGCGCGAGGACCTCGCGAGGGATCTGAAGACGCTGCGCGGACGGGCGGCGGTCGACCCCGCACTGCTGACGGCGGAGGGCGTGCGTCCCACGCCGCGGGCGGAGCGGCTCGCGCGCAACGCGGCGCTCGACGAGGTCCACGAGCTTCTCCGGAAGGGACGCACCGAGGAGGCGGTCGCCGAGCTCGAGGAGCTCGCCCGCGTCACCCCGGAGGAGGACCGCGCACTGGTCGACGACGAGCTCGCGGCCGCGCGCCTCAAGGAGTCGTGGCGGCGCTCGCGGAAGGACTACGACGAGGGAATGGCTCTCCTCAAGAAGGGCGACCGTAGAGGCGCCCTCGCGCACTTCCGCGCGGTGCTGGCGGCACCGGAGGTTCCTCCGAACCTGGCGAAATTGGCGCGCGAAAGAATCACGGAGCTCGAGAAGGCGCATCCGCCGGCAACCCCCGGGGCTCGCTGACGCGCGGCTTCTTGCCGGGCAGGAGCAGGCTGGCTGCGGTATCCTCTCCCGACTCCATGAGCATGAGCGCCGCCGACTTCCAGCGGAAATGCCCGCTCTGCGGGGGAGAGATGCTGCGCTCCCGCTCTAACACCTCCGGTTACACCTCGTACTTCTGGAAGAAGCCCTGGAAGTCGGGTCTCTTCTCCTGGGGAGTCGAGAAGGTGTACCCCTGGGCCTGCATGGGCTGCGGCGTCGTCCTCTTCTACCTGGACCGGCTCCCGTCGGTCGCGGAGGAGTACCGGACGGCGCGGGACGCCAAGCGCGCGCCCGAGGGGTTTCCCGCCACCATCAAGCCTTGATCGGCATCGCCTACCTGGACGGTCATCGGCTCTCGCGCTCGGTGATCGCCGGTGCGCACTTCGTGGCCGAACGGGCCGAGGCGCTCAACAAGATCAACGTCTTCCCGGTGCCGGACGGCGACACCGGCACCAACGTCGCCTCGACGCTCCAGAAGATCGCGGCGGCGATCGGCCGCACGCGCCAGCGCAACATCCGCGAGATGTCGAAGAGCATCGCCGATCTCGCCGTGGGCAATGCCCGCGGGAACTCCGGCGCGATCCTGGCGCAGTTCTTCTGCGGCTTCTCCGAGGGCCTGCCCGACGCCCCGCGCGTCTCGACCGCGGCGTTCGGGGCCGCCGTCGTCCGCGCCGCCGAGTCGGCGTATTCCGCGATCGCGCGCCCCGTCGAGGGCACCATCCTGACGGTCATCCGCGACTGGGCGCGGAACGTCGCGGACCGCGCGGGGGCGGTTCGGGACTTCGGCGTGCTCGTGCCGGACTCCCTGAAGGCCGCCCGCGCGTCGCTCGCGAACACGCCGAAGCAGATGAAGGCGCTCCAGAAGGCGGGCGTCGTCGACGCCGGCGCGCAGGGCTTCGTCTACCTGCTCGAGGGGATCGTCCGCTACCTCCGCGAGGCCGCGCGCCTCGTCCCGGCAACGGTCGCGCCGGAGGAGGTGGCCGCGGCCGTCTTCGACCGGACGCCCGAGGCGATTCTGTTCCGCTACTGCACCGAGGTCCTGCTGGAGGGCGACGCGATCGACCGTGACGGGCTGCGTCGCGAGGTGGCGCTGCTCGGAGACTCGATCGTCATCGCCGGCGGCGCCTCGCGGGTCCGGCTCCACGTCCACACCAACGAGCCGGAGAGGCTCTTCGAGGCGGCCGCGCGATTCGCCGACCTGGCGCAGACGAAGGTCGAGGACATGCGCGCCCAGCACGAGTCCCGCTTCGACAAGAATCGCGCGGAGCGCGTGGGCGTGGTCACGGACTCGACGTGCGATCTGCCGCCGACCCTCCTCGAGGAGCTGGGCGTCGGCGTCGTGCCGGTGCGCGTCTACTTCGGCTCCGAGAACTACCTGGACAAGGTCACGATCACGCCGGCGGAGTTCTACGCGCGGTTCTCGGTCACGGACGTCGCGCCGAAGACCTCGCAGCCGCCGCCGGCGGACTTCACGCAGGTCTACGAGAACGTGTCCCAGCACGCCGGCTCGATCGTCTCCGTGCACCTCTCCGCGGGCCTCTCGGGCACGTACCAGGCCGCCGTCGTGGGCGCGAGGCCCGTCCCGAAGACGCAGATCGATCACGTCGACAGCCGGAACGTCTCGGTCGGTCTGGGACTCATCGTGCGCGCGGCCGCGGAGGCGGCGGGGGCCGGCCGGAGCGCGGCCGAGGTCGCGGAGATCGCCCGATCCGCCGCGGAGCGCGTGCGGACGTTCGTGGCGGTCCCGACGCTCAAGCACCTCGTGCGCGGCGGACGGGTCTCGCCCCTGCGCGGCTGGATCGCCCGCGTCCTCGGCCTGCTCCCGATCCTCGCGATCACCCGCGAGGGAAAGGCGGAGCCGGCGGCCAAGGCGCGCGGCTACGCGGCGGCGCGTCGCAAGACGATGGCGCTCCTCTTCGCGGAGGCGGGGGAGCGTGCGAGCGCGTCGCGCCGCTTCGGCATCGCGCACTGCGACGCCGAGGACGCGGCCGAGGAGCTGGCCCGCGAGATCCGCGCGCGCTATCCCGAGACGGACATCATGATCGTCGAGTGCGGCCCGGCGCTGGGCGCGCACGGAGGGCCCGGCGCCCTGGCGGTCGCGGTCCTGCCGTAGGCTTCCTCGCGTCGTGGCCTTCGGCGGTACGGTGACCGCCGTGAGCGCCACGATCTTCACGGTCGGCCACTCGAACAAGCCCCTCGCGGACTTCCTCGGTCTCCTCCGGGCCCACGGCATCCGCCG
Organism: Thermoanaerobaculia bacterium; assembly: GCA_036493875.1. GTDB lineage: Bacteria > Acidobacteriota > Thermoanaerobaculia > UBA5066 > Gp7-AA6 > DAHUXD01. The sequence continues at coordinate 92,328 of DASXPB010000028.1, read as the reverse complement.
CGTCCTCGACGTCCGCCGCTTCCCGGGCTCGCGGCGCTGGCCGCACTTCGGATCCGCCCGCCTGGCGAAGAGCATGGCGGAGGAGGGCATCGGCTACGTCGGCCTGCCCGGGCTCGGCGGGAGACGGCAGCCCCGCGAGGACTCGCCGCACACGGCCTGGAGGGTCGAGGCGTTCCGGGGCTACGCGGACTTCATGGACACCCCGGAATTCGCGACCGGGCTCGCCGAGGCGGAACGGCTCGCGCGCGAGACGCCGCCCGGGGTTCGGGGCACCGCAAGGACCCCCGCCTATGCGTCCCTGATGTGCGCCGAGGCCCTTCCGTGGCGATGCCACCGGTCGCTGATCGCGGACGCGCTCGTCGTCCGGGGCTGGGACGTGCGCGACGTGATCTCCGAGGGAGAGGCGCGGATCCACCGGCTGCCCGGCTTCGCACGCGTGGAGGAAGGCCGGTTGATTTACGATGGCGTCGCTGAGAGTCCCGGACGCCTGGACCTCTAGACGTCCCGTCCCGAGGGCTACTGCCGCTTCGCCGCGATCAGCAGCACGTCCCGCGCTCCGGGGGCGACTCCCGTCTTCTTCCACTCCGCGACCAGCGTGGCGAAGGCCGCCGAGAGCGGCTGGGTCTCGGCGGCCCGCGCGAGACGGAGGATCGCCTGGTCCGCCGAGACGGGCCGGGCCGACTCGAGCGAGAAGAGTCCGATCGAGGAGAGTACGAGGAGGTCGCCCTTGGCCGTCTCGATCGTCGCCTCCCGGGCCCCGTCGACGTCGGCGATCTCGAAGGGCACGGCGCGGCCCGACCGCAGGAGATAAGGCACTCCGGTCTCGCGCGCGGCGAGGCGAACGCGGTCGCCTTCCCAGCAGGCCACCGTGACCGAGCAGCCCGGCTCCTGCGAGGCGATGCGCGCGACGACCTCGGAGGGAGCCGAGGTCGCGAGCAGCGGCCGGCCCGTGTTCGCGGCGCGCACGAGCCCCGCGATCGCGTCCTCGATGGGACGTCGGTCCTCGAGGAGCAGGAGGGCGAGCCGGTCGGCACGAGGCTCCACCGCGTAGATCATGAGGTTCGGCTGCTCGCTTCGCCAGCGCAGGGGAGCCGACTCGAACCCCGGCGTCTCGGGCCACGCGGTCGGGTTCAGGAGGGGCAGGACGCCCTTGAGCACGGCGTGAGCGCCCTCGCGGCGCGCGCGCGCGACCTCGGCCTCGTGCTCGCGGACGCTCGCGACCGCGAGCGCCGCGTGGGTCCCGACCTCGGCCAGGAACTCCTCGTCTTCCTTGGTGAAGGCGCGGCGCCGCTTGTTCAGGATCTCGACCACGCCCACGATGTCGCCGCGCGGCGTGCGCATGGGCGCGGCCAGGACGGAGACCGTCTTGAAGCCGGAGCTCGCGTCCGTCCGCTTGTCGAAGCGCGGATCCAGGTAGGCGTCCGGGATGTTGACGACCTGGCCGGTCTTCGCCACCGCGCCGACGATCCCGGTCCCGACGGCCAGACGGATCGGGCTGACCGAGCCGCCCTCGAGGATCTGGCTGACCAGCTCGCCGGTGCTCGGATCGGCCAGGAAGATGGTGCCGCGCTCGGCATCGGTCTCGCTCGTCGCGGTCTTCAGGATGATCCGGAGGATCTCGGTGTGGTCGAACGTCGTCGCCAGCGCCTTGTTGGCCTCCAGGATGACCATGAGCTTGACCATCTTGGCGCGCGTGACCGAGACCTCCGCCAGCACTCGGTCGAGGACCTGGCCCTCGAAGGCCGAGATGGCGTCGGAGAGCGACGTCGCGTCGGGAAATCGAGAGTCGGGATCCTTCGCGATGGCGCGCTCCAGGATGTCGCGCAGCTCGGGGGGAAGATCGGGGCGGAGCGTCTCGATGCGGGGCGCGGTCTCCGAAATGACGCGCCGCACGAGCCGGGCCGTGTCGTTGTCGTCGAAGGGGACGCGTCCCGTGAACATCTCGAAGAGCAGCACGCCCATGGCATAGACGTCGGTCTTCTGGCTGGGGATCTCGCCGCGGAGGAGCTCCGGGGCCAGGAACTGGGGCGTGCCGGGAACGGTGTCGCCCTCCTCGCCGTGGTAGAGCCTGGACTCGATGGCGATGCCGAAGTCCATCAGCCGGGGCGTGCCGTCGTCGCCGACGATCACGTTCTCGGGCTTCAGGTCGCGGTGGAGGACCCCGATGCGGTGCGCCGCCGCCAGGCCGCCGCAGATGCCCTTGGCGATCGCGAGGCCGCGGCCGAGCGGCAGCATCCGCTCCTTGTCCTCGATCTCCTTGAGCGTCTTGCCTGGCAGGAATTCCATCGAGACGAACTCCTCGCCCTCGATCTCGACCAGGTCGTAGACGCGGCAGACGTTCTCGTGGGTGACCTTGCGGGAGAGAATGATCTCGCGGCGCAGCGTCTCGCGCCGTTCGGGAGAGACGCGGTCGGGCCGGATGCGCTTCAGCGCGATCTCCTGATCCAGCTTCAGGTCGCGGGCGCGATAGACGACGCCCATGCCGCCGAACCCCAGCACCATGTCGATGCGGTAGCGTCCTCCGAGGATCGTGCCCACGCGGACGGGAGCCTCCCGGGAGTTCGACCGGCCGGTCGCTCCGTCGCGCGTGGGGAACTCGCTCTCGTGGGACAAGCTGACGCAGATTCTAGCCCGTCGACGCGCGCGACGCCCCGGACGCTAGGGGGGCATTTTTGACTTTCGAGAATTCGGGGTCTAGATTGATCGCCAAGAGTGCGAATCCAGCGTCCCCGCGCCTGCACCCCTTTGCGAACAATCGAGGGAGGAGAACCGTGACACGACGTCCTCTGGCCGCGTTCCGATCGTCCCGCGTCTTCCTGGCGCTCCTCCTGGGTGGTTGGCTCCTCGCCTCGCCGGCCACACCTTCGGGGTTCCAGGTGATGACCCAGGGCGCGCGGGCCACCGGCATGGGCCTCGCCTTCACGGGCGTCGCCGACGACCCGTCCGCCATCTTCTTCAACCCGGCGGGCATGGCATTCCAGGAGCACTTCTCGCTCATGATCGGCGGGTCCGTCCTCGGCCGAGCGAAGGCCGACTTCGCGGGAGCGGACCCGTTTCCCGGCGCGGGCGTCAGCGAGAGCGTGCAGAAGCAGGAGTTCGTCATCCCGATGCTGTACGTGGTGGTGCCGCTGACGGGGGAGCTCAACTTCGGCCTCGGCGTCAACGCCCCGTACGGCCTGGGACTGCGCTGGAACGACCCCGAGGCCTTCTCGGGGCGGTTCGTCTCGCAGAACGCGGTCATCAAGAGCCTCGACGTCAACCCGGTCTTCTCCTACAAGCTGTTCCCCGAGCTCTCGATCGCCGCCGGCGCGGACCTGCGGTTCTCGAAGGTGCAGCTCGAGCGGAATTCGAACCTCGGGATCGTCGACCCCTTCGGCGGCAATGTGAGAGACCTCGCGCACGTCAAGCTCAACAGCGACCTGACCTCCAACACCGGCTGGGGCTGGAACGTCGGGCTCATGTTCAAGCCTCTGTCGTACATCGGCGTGGGCGTCGCCTACCGCAGCAAGATCACGGTGGATTACGACGGGACGGCGCTCTTCACCCAGCGCTTCACGGGGAACCCGGTCATCGACGGCCTGGTGGGTCAGCTGCTGCCGCAGGGCGAGCACCCGGTGACGACGTCGGTCGCGTTTCCGGCGAGCCTGAACACGGGCGTCGGCATCGAGCTGCCGGCGGGCTTCCTCCTGGCGCTCGAGGCGGACTGGACCGAGTGGTCCAGCTTCGACGCCCTGAACATCCACTTTCCGGACGGCGTCGCGCCCGACCTCGACCGGACCACCGCGTGGAAGGACAGCTGGGCATACCGGGTCGGCCTCGAGAAGAAATTCGCCAGCGGATGGGCGCTGCGGGCCGGCTACTACTACGACAACACGCCGCAGCCCGAGAAGGACGTCGGACCGATCCTGGCGGACAACGACCGCAACGTCTACTCGGCAGGATTCGGCTACAACACCCCGCAGTGGGGCATCGACGTCGGCGGCCTCTACATCCGCTTCAAGGATCGCAGCGTCCTGACGGAGTCGACGGACAATTTCTTCGGCCAGTATTCGGAAGACGCGTGGGTCGGTACCGCGAGCTTCCGATTCTCGTTCTGACCAGGAGTAAGCCATGAAGAAGAACACGATCGCATTCTTCGGTTTCGCCCTTGCGGTCTCGCTTCTCGCGGCACCGCTCCGTGCCCAGACCTTCCAGAAGTACGTCGCGCTGGGGGACAGCCTCACGGCGGGCTGGCAGAGCGGCTGCCTCGTGCAGCGCAACCAGCAGATGTCTTACCCCGCCGTCCTCGCGCAAACGCTTGGCGTGGCGGATTTCCAGCAACCGCTCGTTCAGGAGATCGCCCTCACCGATCCCCCGACGACCGCGTGCCTGGGAGCGGTCCTTTCCGGGACCAGCATCACGGTCGCGCCGGTGTCCGAGATGGGTCAACCACTCAACGCGCTGCTCGGGCGCCCCTACGACAATCTCGGCGTTCCCGGCTTCGAGGTCGCGGACGTCACCGAGTTCAAACACAGCAATCCAGTCGGGGACTCGGAGGACCAGATCGCGGCGCTCGTGCTGCGCAACTTCCCGGGGTCTCCCTTCGATGGCACCAGCGCCGTCGATCAGGCCAACCTCCTGCTGGGGCCCGCCGGCACGCCGACGCTGGTCACCCTGTGGATCGGAAGCAACGACGTCCTCGGCGCCGCCACGTCCGGCATCGTGGTCGACGGCGTGACGCTGACGACCGCCGCCGACTTCGACGCGAGGTACAAGGCGATCACGGCAGCTCTTCTCCCCAGCACGCGCTTCGTCGCGGTGAACATCACCGACGTGACCACGATCCCGTTCGCGACGACCATCCCGCCGGTGCTCGTCGACCCGGCGACGATGCAGCCGGTCCTGGTCGGCGGCCTGCCCGTGCCGCTGCTCGGCGAGGGAGACGCGGCCTTCCCCTGCACGCCCACGCCGCCGGATCAGGGGTGCCCCTTGCCGCAGGGCACGCTCGTCCTCCTGCCGGCCTCGAGCATGCTCGCCGCGGGAATCGGCATTCCCCGCGCCGCGGGGGGCAGCGGCCTGCCTCTGCCGCATGGCCACATCGACGCGACGGGACCCCACGCCGGCGTGACCCTCTACCCGGACGAGATCCAGCTCCTTCAGTCGCGGACGAATGAGTACAACGCGTCGATCGCTTCCTCCATCGGGAACGAACAGCTCTGGGACGCCCACTCCTTCTTCGCCGCGGTCAAGGCGGCCGGCGGATATGAGATCGGGGGCATCACGGTGACCACCGACTACCTCAAGGGCGGCCTCTTCAGCTACGACGGCGTACACCCCTCGAACATCGGCTACGTCATCGTGGCCGACCAAATCATCGCAACGCTGAATTCGTCGGGCTCGGTCGTCTATCCCCGGCCGAACTTCTCTCCCGCCCTCTTCACGCCGAACGTGCCGCAGCCGGCGGGCGCGGCGGTGGAAGACGGGGGAGCCTGGCACTACCGGTTCGCGACTTGGAAGAGCGTCCTCGCCTCCTTCGGGGTCGACGCGGCGCTCCCGCAGCGGCCCGCGGCGGACCGGACTCCTCCCCGGCTCGCGCGGCCGACGCGAACCGTCGGCCGGCCGGCGGCCGCCGAGTAGGCCCGACAGGCAGAGAACCCAAAACGGAGGCCCCGGGGGACGGACCGTTCCCCGGGGCTTTTCCTTGGTTGCCGACTCCGGGCGCGCCCGGCGTTGGCGACCTCGCTGGACGGCCGCGGCCCGTTCTGCTAGATTTCGCCGTCTTTTTCCCCGGGGGACTCGTTTCCGGGGACTCTCTTTCAGGGGGACGGGCCATGATGATTCCAGCCACACAGCTTCGCAGCGGGATGCTCATCATCCACAACGGGGAGCTCCACCGCGTGCACAACATGGTCCACAAGACGCCCGGCAACCTGCGGGGCTTCGTGCAGGCCAAGATGCGCAACGTCCGAAGCGGGTCCATGAACGAGCACCGGTTCGGATCCACCGACCGCGTCGAGAAGGCCTCCCTGGACGAGCGCGAGATGGAGTACCTCTACTCGGACGCCGCCGGTCACCACTTCATGGACCAGGCCACCTATGACCAGGTCACTCTGTCCGACGAGGTCATCGGCGAGCAAATGAAGTACCTGCTTCCCAACACCGCGATCCACGTGGACTTCTACGAGAGCAATCCGGTGGGCATCGAGCTTCCCAACACGGTCACCCTCGAGGTCGTCGAGACCCAGCCGGGGATGAAGGGGGCGACGGCGTCGGCCTCCTACAAGCCGGCGAAGCTCGAGACCGGCCTCGAGGTCATGGTTCCGCAGTTCATCGAGGCGGGGACTCGGATCAAGATCGACACGCGGGACAACGGCTACCTCGAGCGCGCGTAGGCTCGGAGGCTGGGGCTCCGGGCGGCCCGCTGCGCGGGCCAACCGAAAGAAGAGGGGAAGTCGCTGCCGGTTCGTCTCCCTCGAATCCTCTCCCGTCGAAAGTCACCCTGTAGCGCTGTGTCACGCCTTATGCTGATTCAGCATAAATACTTGATTCGATTGAACTTTTGGGTTGACGCCCCGGGGGGCGGTCCAGATAATCGCGATCAGTGCGCAGGATGTCAGTCATCCCGGCGGCGCTCATCGCCGCCGGGTTCGTTTTTGGAGCCGCGTCCGCCGAGGCCCGTCACGCTCACAAGAGCGGGACTGCGAGCTCGGCCGGCAAGAGCGTTGCCGCGGCCAAGACGTCGCACCACTCTTCGCGATCGGCCTCACACCACTCCACCCGGACATTCACGAGCACGAGCACGAGCACGAGCAAGGGCAAGAGAGGGTCGGCGCGGTCGTCCGCCGTCGAACACATCGCGCCCGAGGTCTACGGTCCCGTCCTTCCGCTCGAGGTCTACGACTACCCGCGTCCGCCGTGCACCGAGCACGACGCGGTAGTCGAGGCGACGCTGCACGATGCCCGGGAGGAGACTCCCGAGCCCGACTTCACCGAGGCGGAGCTCGATGAGGTGGTCGTGCCCCCGCCCGCCGGCGCCATCACGCGGATGGCCCGGTCCCTGGGCTCTCTCCTGCGGCCGAAGTCGGCGGAGTCGACGGTCCGGCCGGAGGACGTCGACCTTTCGGACCTCATGACGGCCGGGGTCCAGATCCCGGTCGAGGGTGTGGACGCCACACGCCTCAAGGACTCGTTCCTGAACTCCCGGGGCAGCCACCGCCAGCACCTGGCGATCGACATCGGCGCGCCCCAGGGCACGCCGGTCCTCGCCGCCGCGGATGGCGAGGTCACCTCTCTGCGCCGCGAGAAGCGCGGCGGCATCTCGCTCTACCAGAAGGACTCGACCGGCCGCTACCTGCTCTTCTACTGCCACCTGACCCGCTACAAGAAGGGCCTGCGCCCGGGCCAGAAGGTGTCCAAGGGCGACGTGCTCGCCTACGTCGGCCGGACCGGCCACGTCATCGGCGGCCCGCACCTGCACTTCTCGATCACCCGCCTGCCCGACCACGACGACGACTTCCGCGCCGGCGTCGCGATCAACCCGTACCTGCTCTTCCTGGCGGCCGTGCCCTAACGTCGCCCTCGCGGGTCGCGCTGCTGCGCGATCGCTGCTTGCTCCCGAACACGCCGTCATCCTGAGGAGCGGAGCGTCAGCGAGCGACGAAGGATCCCGTGCGCTACGGCCACGGTCGTCGTTCAGTGTCGGGATCCTTCGCTTCGCTCAGGATGACGGGCAACGGCTTCGCTTCGCCCGTCAGATCGCCCGGGGGTCCGCCATCCGGAACAGCCGGTCCATCCAGAGGTTCGTCAGCTTCTCCGAGACGGTGTTCTGCCGCAGCCGCGCGGCGAGGTTGCCCCAATCCATCTCGTCGAGCTTCTGGTCCTGATTGAAACAGGAGAAGACGATCTCCTCCTTGCCCGTCGCCGGGTCGACGTGCTTCTGGAGGCACTGGGCGCAGACTTCCTTCATCATGCATTGCATCGGCGAGTTGATCGACGCGATGCCGACGTGGTCCGGCTTCAGGTAGGCGGCGAGGACCGCCTTCCGGGCGCGGCCCACGGCCGCCATCATCCGGTCCGACCCGATCACGATCAGGCGGTCGACCTGGGAGAGGGGTATCGCCACGGGTCCGAGCCGGCCCGAGGCGTAGGCCGACATCGCCTCGACGATGTTGCCGACGAAGCTGCGGTCCATCGGCCGGCGGGCCGGGATCGCCTCCCCCCGGTCGACCGACAGGATCAGCACGTCCGCGGCGGCCTCGAGCTCCTCGCGCTTGTAGAAGTCCTCCGCCTTCTTGTAGCCGGCGAAGTAGACGACGCGGTTGTTCCGCTCGCGCGCCTTCTTGCCGATCGAGAAGAGGACGGCGTTGCCGAGCCCGCCGCCGCAGAGCATGACGGTGCCGCCCTCGGGCAGCTCGGTCGCGCTTCCGGTGGGCCCCATCGCCACGACCGGCTCTCCGGGCCGAAGCACCGAGCAGAGGCGCGTCGAGCCGCCGATCTCGAGCGCGATCATCGACAGCAGCCCCCTCCCGGCGTCGACCCAGGCGCCCGTCAGGGCGCACGGCTCGATCAGGAGCGGCGTGCCGTCGATGCGCGGGGCGTGCGTCTCCAGGTTCTGAAGGCGGAAGAACTGACCGGGCTGGAAGTTGCGCACGGCGGCGGGCGCACGGACCACGACCTCGACGATGGTCGGTGTCAGCCGGTTGACGGCGACGACGCGGGCGGTCAGATCGTCCTCGAGCCGGCGGCGGAACGCGTCCCACTCGGCGTCGGGCTGCCGCTCCTGGTCCTTGCCGTGGACGACCTCCGAGATGGCCCGGTAGCCGTTCTTGGCCGAGGCCATCGCCTTGACGACGTTGCCGTTGTAGGCCGGATGGTTGTCGCCGAAGAACGTCACGAACTTCCCGCCGCGCGAAAAGCCCGTGAAGAACGCCGTCTCGTCGTCTGCCGCCGCCGGCTCGAGCCGGAATCCGCCGGCGCCGTCGGGAACGGCCTTGTGGGGCGCGAAGAAACGCCGGCGGGCGTCGAGCGGCAGCGCGTCCGGGTACTCCTTGGCGTACGTGATGTTCGGAGTGGTCCCGGCGGCTACCAGCAGCGTCCGCGCGGGGAGCTCGACCGTCTCCCCGGAGCCCCCGCGCAGGAACCGCACGGCCTTCAGCTTGCCGTACTCGTCCGGCACGGCCTCCTCGGGCTCGAGGCCCTCGATGAACGCGATGCCCTCCTCGAGGGCCTTGATGACCTCCTCGTGGTTCAGGCGGTAGGCCGGGGATTCCTCCATCGACCGGCGATACGCGATCGAGACGCCGCCCCATTCGCGGCAGAGCCGCGAGAGGTCGGGGGTCTCGCCGGCCCGGTGCGCCCGGTCGCGCTCCTTGCGGACCGCCAGACCGTGCGCGAGCAGCCGGTCCAGGATCTCGCGCTCCTCGGGATCGAAGGGGGCGCGCACCGTCTCCTCGCCGTGCTCCCGGCAGAGCTCCTCGTAGCGCAGCAGCGTCTTCTCGGCCTGCACGGGGTAGTACGCGAGGAGCTCGGTGGCGGTGTCGATCGCCGTCAGTCCGCCGCCGATCACGACCGCGGGCAGCTCGGCCTGCAGGTTCGCCAGCGCCTCTTCCTTGAAGGCGCCCGTGAGCTGGAGCGCCATCAGGAAATCGGAGGCCTTGCGGACCCCGCGGAGGATGTTGTTCTTGAGGGGAATGATCGTCGGCCGTCCCGCGCCCGCCGCGATGGCCACGTGGTCGAAGCCCGCGTCCAGGGCCTGCTCCGCGTTGAGCGTTCCGCCGAAGCGCACGCCGCCGAGGATCGCGAAGCGGCGCCGGCGCGCCAGCGTCAGGTGCACGAGCGTCAGGAAGTTCTTGTCCCACCGGACCGTGATGCCGTACTCCGAGACGCCGCCGAACCCGGCGAGCGGGCGCCGGTCGAGCGGGCGCGCGATTTCCGACCAGTCCCGAATGGCCCGGATCCCCCGGCCGTCCTTCCCGGTCCAGTCCGCCGGGAGCTCCTCGATCTTGAGCCCGTCGATGCCGGCGACGCCGCACCCCTCGTTCAAGAGGTAGTGCGCGAGCGTGTACCCGGCGGGACCGAGCCCCACGACCAGCACCTTCCTGCCGGAGTAGGGCAGGGCGCTCGGGCGGTCCGGGTTGAGCGGGTTCCAGCGGGTCAGAAGGCCGAAGATCTCGACGCCCCAGGGCAGCCGCAGCACGTCGGTCAGGACGCCGGTCTCGATCTGCGGGATGTTGACCGGCTCCTGCTTCTGAAAGATGCAGCCCTTCATGCAGTCGTTGCAGATGCGGTGGCCCGTGCCCGGGCACATGGGGTTGTCGATGCAGACCAGCGCGAGCGCGCCGATCGAATCGCCCTCGCGGCGAAGCTCGTGCATCTCGGAGATCTTCTCGTCGAGCGGGCAGCCCTTCAGCGCGATGCCGAGCGGGTTCTTCTGCCAGGACGTGGTCTTCTCGTCGAAGAAGCCCTTCGAGCAGGAGTCCTTCTCGCGCTCGTGGCAGAGCAGGCAGTAGTGGGTCTCGCCCAGGATCTCGCGGCTCGTCATCCGCGGGTCGGTCAGTCCGAATCCCTCCCGCCGGCGGTGGCGCTCCCCGGGGCCGACACGCTCCTCCGGTAGCGCCGGGTTGTTGCGCTCGGTGGCGACGAGGTTCTGGTAGTCGAGCGTCTCGGGGAGGTGGAAGGAGGCCCATCCGCGGATCGCCGAACCTGCAGGAAGTCCGGGAACCTCGAGCCGCAGCTTGCACCAGTGGGCATACCCCTCGAGGGTCTTCTCGAGGAACGAAAGCAGCGCGTCGTCGGCCTGGCCGTCTCCCTCGACCCGCGGAAGCCCCGGGTCCGCTGAGGCGGCGGCGCGTCGGGCGAGGTCGCGGGCGCGCTCGCGGGAGGCGGGGGGGACCTCGGGGAGCTTCTTCTGGCGGAGCGCCGCGATGAAGTCGGCCTCGAGGTCCAGCAGGGAGCCGAGCATTCGAGCGGTCGCGAGCTCCGGATCGGCGTCCCACGGCAGCTCGGGGTGGAGCTCGCGCTCGAGCGCACGGGCCGAGCGTCCCCGGGCGGAGACGGCCGCGTCGAGGGCGGCGGGGTCCTCGGGAAGCTTGACCCGGGCGGCCCGTCGCACGAGGAAGTCGCGCCGGACGCGGAAGAGGACGGCCTCGGGTCCCGCGGAGGAGGCCTGGAGGCGCCACTCCGTCTCGACGCCGAACAGCCGTGCGAGGAACAGCGAGAGCGGGCGCGCGGCCGCGACCAGCAGCCGGGACCGGGAGAGCGGGTCGAGCGACGCGGGGTCGGCGCGATAGGCGGCGAGGCGCGCCGCCACGTCGGGGTCGTTCCCCTCCAATTCGGCCAGGAACGCGCGGTCGAGGTCGGCGAGCCGATCCTCGCGGTGAAGATCCTGGTAGGTGAATCCCGGTTCGCCGAGAGGGAAGTCCCTCTCGGCCGTCGGTGGCGGCGGAACCGGGGTCTCCAAGCCGCCGATTCTACCGCGTCGCGCTCCGCGACCGCGCCGAGAGGGATGACCGGCGGACACGTTCCCGGCTCCGGACGCGAGATCGCAGTCCCCATCTCTCCATCCCGCGCTTGACACGTCGCCCTAGTTAGTAATAGTAATCATTCCTGATAATGAAGACGCCCCGGACACCGACGCCGACTCGAGCCACTCCCGCCCCCCGGCGCTCCACGCGCCAGAGGAGCCGGATTCTGCGGGCCGTGCAGTCGACGGACTCGCATCCGACCGCGGAGTGGGTCTACGAGGCGGTCCGGCGGTCGCTGCCGCGGATCTCGCTCGGAACGGTCTACCGCAACCTCCAGGTGCTGGTGGGGACGGGCGAGCTGAAGTCGTGGACGCGCGGCGGCCGGACCCGCTACGACGCGGATCTCGAGCCGCACGACCACTTCTCCTGCGACGGCTGTGGTCTTCTGCTCGACATCCCCCGGCTGACGCGGCCCCTGCCTGCCGAGCGGCGGCTCCGGGCCGGGGGGCACCAGGTGCGGGGCCGGGTACTCGAATTTCACGGGCTGTGCCGGAGCTGCCGGCGGGCCCTCAAAAAAGGAGGAGACGAATCATGGCCAAACTCGCAAGCACCAAGACCCACGAGAATCTGAAGCACGCGTTCGCCGGCGAATCCCAGGCGAACCGGCGCTACATGTACTTCGCGCGCCGCGCGGACATCGAGGGCTTTCCGGAGATCGGCGGCCTCTTCCGCGACACGGCGGAGGCCGAGACCGGACACGCCTTCGGGCACATGGACTTCCTGAAGGAAGTCGGCGACCCGGCGACGGGCTTCGCGATCGGCGGGACGGACGCCAACCTGAAGTCGGCCGTCGAGGGCGAGACCTACGAGTACACGCAGATGTACCCCGGCTTCGCCAAGACGGCCCGCGAGGAGGGCTTCACCGAGATCGCGGAGTGGTTCGAGACGCTGGCGCGCGCCGAGAAGTCCCACGCCGGCCGCTTCCAGAAGGGCCTGGACAACCTGGGCAAGTTCTAGAACGTGTTCGATCCCAACGCCCACGGGTTCTTCGACCCCGCGGCGGTCGACCGGGAGCTCCGTCGCGTGTCGGACATCTGTCACACGTGCCGGCGCTGCTACAACCTGTGCCCGTCCTTCGACGTCCTCTTCCGGGCTCTGGATCGCCCGGAGGTGGACGGCGAGGCCGAGAGGCTCGAGGCGAGGGACCTCTCCGAATTCTCGGATCTCTGCTACGAGTGCAAGCTCTGCATCCCGCACTGCCCGTACTACCCGCCGCACCGCTGGGAAGTCGACATTCCCCGCGTCGTGCTGCGCGACCGCGCCGCCCGCGTCCGGCAGGCGGGAAAGCCGAATTTCCGGGAGCGCGTGCTCTCGTCCTCGGACGCCGTCGGCCGGGTCGCGACCGCGGCGGCCCCGGTCGTCAACGCGCTCAACGGGAGCCGCCTTGCGCGCGTCCTGATGGAGAAGACGCTCGGCGTGCACCGCGACCGGTTGCTGCCGGTGTGGTCCGCGCAGACGTTCCAGGACTGGTGGGCGGAGCACGGCGGCGCGACCCAGCCCTCTCCTCAGCGCGGGGCCCTCGAGCGCGTCGCGCTCTTCGTGACCTGCTCCGTCAACAACGCGGCTCCGGAGATCGGCCGGGCCGCGGTCGGCGTCCTCGAGCGCAACGGCTGCGAGGTCGTCGTTCCGGAACAGCGCTGCTGCGGGATGCCGTCGCTCGAGAGCGGCGATCTCGAGGGCGCGAGGGAGTGCCGCTCGGCCAACGTGCGATGGCTGTGGCCGTTCGTGCAGGCGGGCTACACGATCGTGGTGCCGGGTCCGACCTGCAGCCTGACGCTGCGAAAGGAGTACCCGCTGCTCGACGACGACGCGGAGGCCCGCGCCGTCGCCGGCGCCACGCTCGACCTCTGCGAGTTCCTCATGCGCCGGCACGCCGCGGGCAAGCTGTCGACGGACTTCGAGCGCTCGCCGGGGAGGATCCTGTATCAGGTTCCCTGTCACCTGAAGGTCCAGGACATCGGCTTCAAATCCCGTGACCTGCTCCAACTGATCCCGGGCAGCGAGGTGACGACCGTCGAGAAGTGCACGGGCCACGACGGCACGTGGAGCATGAAGACCGAGTACTTTCCGCTGTCGATGAAGATCGGCCGCCCCGTCTTCGAGGCGGTCGAGCAGGCGGCGCCCGATCGGGTGGCGACGGACTGCCCGCTCGCCGGGATCCAGATCAAGCAGGGCACAGGCCGCACCGCGAAGCACCCGATCCAAATCCTGGCCGAGGCCTACGGCCTGAGGGAAATCTAGACACATGCGACTGCTGACCATCGACGACATCCAGAACCTCCACGAGTACGAGCTCTCGCGGCCCGAGTTCCGCGGCCGCGTGATCGAGACGAAGCAGCGCCGGCGCGTGCCTCTGGGAACCCTGATGACGCTGGTCTTCGAGAACCGCGACACGGTGCGCTTCCAGGTGCAGGAGATGCTTCGCGTGGAGCGCATCGTGCAGCCCGACAAGGTGCAGCACGAGATCGACACGTACAACGTCCTGCTGCCGGGTCCGGGGGAGATCGCGGCCACGCTCTTCATCGAGATCACCGACCAGTCTCGGATCCAGACCGTGCTGGACGGCTTCATCGGCCTGGACGAGCCGGGCCGTCTCCAGATGACGATCGGGCCGCTCGCGTACCCGGCGCTCTTCGCGCCGGGACAGAGCCGGGAGGATCGGATCGCCGCGGTGCACTACATCCGGTTCGCGCCCGGCGAGGCGGGACGCGCCGCCCTGGCCTCCGGCGCGACCGCCGCGGTCGAGGTCTCGCAGGGCGACTACCGGGCGCGCCAGGAGCTCTCCCGGGACACCGTCCGGGAGCTGCTCGCCGACCTCGACGCCCCGCGCTGAGGCTCGCCGCCCGGGAGCGCGGCGTCCCGGGCGAGCCGTACGCGCACGCCTACGCATACACTAGCGGGCGACATGGCCGAGCCGCGGGCAGCCGCCTTTCGCCGCGTGCTCCTCCACGGCGCGCTGCGCCCGGAGCTCGCCACCTGGCTGGCGGCCGACGAGATTCGCGCCGAGAAGTTTCGCGAGGACTCGTGGTCGCTCGCGGCGGACGAGGTGGGCCTCGTCCTGGGAGGCCTGGAGCTGACGTCGGCGCTCGCGCTGCCTCCGCCCCCCGGGCTCGGCGAGGCGGCCGACCGGGTCGGCTTGCTGCAGCTGGGCGATTCGCTCGTCGGGCTCGACCCGTTCTGGGAGGCGCGCCTCGTGTTCTCCCTCCCCGAGGACGCGCTGCAGCCGCACCGGGCGCGCGCCCTGCTCGCGTCGTTCCGGATCCTCGAGGAGCGCGCGCGGGGCGCCCGCGATCGCCGTTCCCTCCTGGCGCGCACGAACGAGGCCCAGGCCCTCGTCGAGGTCGGCATCGCGCTCTCGGCGGAGACCGATCCGCAGAGGCTTCTGGAGACGATCCTGACCCGGGCACGCAGGCTGACCGCGGCCGACGCGGGCAGCCTCTACCTCGTCACGCCTCCCGATTCGCCGGACTCGCTGAAGTTCGTGCTGGCACAGAACGACTCCGTGCGCTTCGAGTTCCGGGAGGCGGTCCTGCCGCTCGAGCACCCCTCGATCGCGGGATTCGTGGCCCGCACCGGCGAGGTCGTCCAGGTCGGGGACGCGCGCGAGATCCCGGCGGGCGCGCCGTACCGCTTCGACGCGGAGTTCGACGAGAGGATCGGGTATCGGACGCGCTCGATCCTGGCCGTCCCCCTGGCCACTCCGGACGGCCGGACGATCGGAGTGCTCCAGCTCATCAACCGCAAGCGCCTCGTCATGCCCAATGCGGTGACGACCGGCTTCATCAAGGCGGAGGTCGTTCCTTTCGAGGAGAGCCACCGCGCGATCGCGCGCTCGCTCGCGGCGCAGGCGGCGGTCGCGGTCGAGAACCGGCGGCTCACCGAGTCGATCCGCACTCTCTTCGAGGGCTTCGTCGAGGCCGCCGTGACGGCGATCGAGCAGCGCGACCCGACGACGTCGGGCCACTCGCATCGCGTCGCCGCCTTCACGTGCGCGCTCGCGGAGGCCGTCGACCGTGCGGAGACCGGGCCCTACGCCGCGTTCCGCGTCAGCCGCGACGAGCTGCGGGAGCTCCGCTACGCGGCGGTGCTCCACGACTTCGGCAAGGTCGGCGTGCGCGAGCAGGTGCTCGTCAAGGCGCGCAAGCTGTCCCCGGGCGGCCGTGAGCTGATCCGGGCACGCTTCGAACAGGCGCTCCTCGCGGCCGGGGCCGAGGAGTGGGAGGCGGCAGCGCGCAACGGCGGAGGCGTGGGCGCCGTGACCGAGGCTCTCTCGCGGCGCCGCGAGGAGCTGGAGGCCAGTTGGAAGCTGGTGGAGCGTGCGGACGAACCCCGGGTGGAGGTCGAGGCCGACGCCGCCGGGGCCGCCGCGGGCACCGATCTCGACGCGCTCCGAACGCTGGCGTTTCGCGCGAGGGACGGGAACCGCACGCGTCTCCTGACCGACGGCGAGCTCGCCTGCCTCTCAATCGCCCAGGGCAGCCTCACGCCGGAGGAGCGCCTGGAGATCGAGTCGCACGTGACCCAGACCTTCCGCTTCCTGACGAAGATCCCGTGGACGCGCGACCTGGCGCGCGTGCCGGACTGGGCCTATGCCCACCACGAAAAGCTGGACGGCTCGGGTTATCCCCGCCGCCTCAGGGCCGACGACATCCCGGTCCCCGTCCGAATGCTCACGATCTGCGACATCTTCGATGCCCTGGCGGCGCGGGATCGCCCGTATAAGCGCGCGGTCCCGGGCGAGGACGCCCTTCGAATCCTCTCGGATCTGGCTCGGAAGGGAGCCGTGGACTCGGGACTCCTGGACATCTTCGTTGGCTCGGAAGTCTGGAAGCAGGCAATCCCAAATCCCAAATCCCAAATCCCAAATCCAAAATCTAAAATCTAAGATTCCTTGATCCACACTGGCGTCCGCGGCGGCAGGAGCCTCTTCCAGCGCGCGGACAGGCGGCGCGCGACCGCGGGTGCGGCGTAGATCGCGACGAGCTCGACTGGCTCGAGCGTGGACAGCCGGACCCCTGCGCGCGCGAGCGTGCGGGCCCAGCGTGCGGTGAGCGCGACGTGACAGGGCGACTCCACGATCCAGTCGCGCGGGGCTCTCGAGGTGGAGGAGGAGGCGAGGACGGACCGCATGCGCGCCGGATCCACGCGGCCCTCGAGCAGGAGCGCGGCCACCGTGTCTCCGCCCCGCGGCCGCGCCTGCCGGAAGCGTGCGGATCTCGGCCGCGACCGCGGCGCGCGGAGGCCCGCGATCGCGTCACGGAAGTCGGCCGACGGCGCCGGCCACAGAAGCCGGCCGAGCACGCGTCGGAGGAACTCGAGATCGCGCGACGCCGACGCTCCGGGGGCGCAGATCAGGATTCTCGATTCCGGGGGAAGCGTGGCGCAGTACTGGGAGAGCGATCGCACCGTGAGCGCGGCGCCGGGAAGCCTCGCCGCGATGGCGGTCTCGTCCGCGCGCGAGAGGCGGCCCCCGGGTGCGATACAGACGATGGGACGGCCGACGGCCATGCGCCACGATACTCGATGGCACGGTTCCGGGGAATGTCACGTACACTGGACGCACTCAGACCCGATGGACACGTATCTGTTCTCACTGCTGGTTCAGGCGGCGGGCACGGTCCTGCTGTTCATCATCTTCCTGCTCCTCTACCAGAAGTTCCGCCGGCCGGCGTTCCTCGACTGGATCGCGTCGTGGGGCTTCTTCCTCGCCTCGATCGGCATGCTGGCGGTCTCGCAGGCCGACGCGTGGCGGAAGATCGCTTTGCCCGTCCTGGAGGTCGCGCTCCTCGGGCACGTCTTCTTTCTCCTGCGCGGGGTGTGGCGGTTCCGCCGCGAGGAGACCGTGTCCCGGCCGGTCGAGATGCTCTGGGCGATCCCGATCCTCGTCGTCTCCTGGTGGTTCTCCATCGTCTCGGTGCCGGAGGCGCCCCCCGCCTTCCTGCGCGCGGCGGCGTACCTGATCACGGCGCTCGCGTTCGCGCTGACTCCGGGCTCCGCGGGAGGGCGCGCCATCCTGTCCTCGTCCTTCTTCCTCTGGGGAGCGGAGCGCGCCGTCATCGGGTTCGCCTACCTGCGCTACCCGGATCCGTCCGCGATGCCGGGCTACTACAGCTATGCCCACTTCGTCGAGATGTTCCTCGAGATGACCGTGGGCGTCGGGATCATCATCCTGCTCTTCGAGGCGAGCCAGGCCCAGCTCCAGTCCGAGATGCAGCGGCTGGTCGAATCGGACTCGCAGGTCAAGGAGATGGGCATCCGTGACCGCCTGACCGGCCTCTACAACCGCCACTACTTCAACGACGTCATCCGGCGCGAGCTCGCCCGGTCCCGCCGGCACGGCGGCGCGCTCTCGGTCCTTCTGATCGACGTGGACCGCTTCAAGGAGATCAACGACGTCCGCGGCCACGCGGTCGGCGACGGCGTCCTCCAGTTCGTCGCGAACTACCTGACCGCCGGAGTGCGCGAGTCGGATCTCGTCTTCCGCTGGGGAGGGGACGAGTTCCTCGTCCTGCTGACCCAGGCGGACGAGGCCTCCGCCGCGCAGAAGTGCGAGGAGCTCGCCAACCGCCACCTGCCCAAGCTGCCCGGAGACGAGCGGCTCCGCATCGACCTCTCCGTGGGATGGGCCACGCACCAGGCCAACGCCGAATTTCCGAAGACCCTGGCGGAGGCCGATGCGCGGATGTACGAGATGAAGCTCAGCCGGAAGAAAGCGCGAGCGTCGAAAGAGCGGGATCTGGGGCGTCTCTGAGCAGGCGATAGGCCGCGCGGGCGGGCAGGCCCATCACGTTCGTGAACGACCCGTGGATCTCCTCAACGAACCGGGCCCCGAGCCCCTGTACGCCGTAGGCGCCGGCCTTGTCCGAGGGTTCGCCCGTCGCCGCGTACCACGCGATCTCCTCTTCGCTCATCGGCGCGAACCGTACGCGCGAGATCTCGGCGTGGGCCGCGCCGGGAGCGCCTCCGCGCGTGAGGTGCAGCGCGGTCACCACGCGGTGCTCGCGGCCCGCGAGCTGCCGCAGCATGCTCCGGGCGTCCTCGGGATCCCGGGGCTTTCCCAGGATGAGGCCGTCCAGGAAGACGAGCGTGTCGGCGCCGAGCACCCACGCGTCAGGCTCGCGCGCGGAGACGGACGCCGCCTTCGCCTCGGCCAGCCGCGTGGCCACCGCCTCCGCGGTCTCGCCGGGCAGGACGTCCTCAGGCACGTCCGCCGGAACCACGCGAAAGGGAATTCCGAGACTCGTCAGGATCTCGGCGCGGCGCGGGGATGCGGAGGCGAGGACGAGGGGAGATTTGTGATTTGTGATTTGTGATTTGTGAGTGGGGCTATTCAAGCGGCTCCCTCGCCCAAATCACGAATCACCAATCTCAAGTCACCAATTCCTAAGGGTAGTACCCGCTGATCGTGCGCGCCTGCAGGCTCGTCGGCTCGACCTTGACCTCCACCTTGCGCCACTTGTCCTTGCTCGTGTCGGAGTTGGTCGAGTAGTAGGTCAGCAGGTACTGGCTGCGGAGATCCTCGTTGATCTGGCGGTAGATGCCCTCGAGGTTCTTCGCCGAGTCGACGTAGAAGGTCTGGCCGCCCGTGACCTGGGCGATCTTGTTGAGCTTGTATTTGACCTCGAGGTCCGTGCCCGAGATCTTCAGGCCGATCGCGTAGATCGAGAGGCCGGACTTGCGCACGTACTCGAGCAGCGTGTCGTAGTCGAACTTCGACGCGGTGTCCTTGCCGTCCGTCAGGATGACGAGGGCCTTCTTTCCCTTGACCCCGGTGAACTGGTACAGGCCATAGATGATGGCGTCGTAGAGAGCGGTGGAGCCCTCCGCGCGGAGGCCAGAGAGCGCCCGCAGCATCTTGTCCTTCCGCCCCGAGAGCTTGGCGAGCAGGTAGGGCTCGTTGTCGAACGACTCGACGAAGGCCCGGTCCTTCGCACCGATCGAGTAGTCGAGGAAGTTGAGCGCCGCCTGCTCGGCGTCGGGCAGAGATTCGAGCATCGAGGCGGACGTGTCGATCATGACGCCCACCGACAGCGGCAGGTTCTTGACGTACTCGAATCCTTGGACGGTCTGCGCGACGCCGTCCTCGAAGACCTTGAAGTTGGACTGCTGCAGCGTGTTGACGGGGCGGCCCTTCTCGGTGACCGTCGTGTACAGCTCGACCGCGTCGACCGTGACCTCCGAGACGAACTGCGGCGCGTTGACGTACCGGAGATCCTCGGCCACGGCGCCGTCGTCCAGCGTGCCGACGACGCGGACGTAGCCGAGCGAGCCGGTCTGCTTGATGTTCATCGTCTGCTCGTAGGGCGCCTGGTACAGCGTCGCGACGCGCGACTCGTTGTTGTAGAACTCCATCTTCTGGAGCGTCTTTCCCTCCGGGACCGCGATCGCGGCCACGACCTTGGTCGGCCCGGACACCTTCGAGCCCTTGTCCGGGGTCGTGATGCGGACCCGGAAGACCTCGCGGCCCTCGTTGACGGTGTACTCGTCCTCGCCCACCGAGCGGCCCGCGGTGCCATAGGCGACGACGCGGATCGTCTGCTTGCGCGGCAGCGGCCCGAGGTTCAGGTCCGCGTCGAAGGGCGCCTTGGTGCGCGTCATGATCTTCGCCCCGTTCAGATAGAAGTCGACCGCCCGGACGCCCTCGGCCGCCTTCGTCTCGAAGCGCTGCAGCCCCGTCACGATCTCCTTCGCGATGGGCAGGAGCGAGATCGCCGAGGGCATCAGCCCGGCCTCCTGGACCTTGTCGATGGTGGCCTTGCCGTCCGCGCGGGCGGCCGCGATCTGGGGCGGCGGCGCATCCGGCTGCTCGGGAACGTTGAGCGCCTCGGACAGGCGGCCCTCCGCGTTCTGGTTGCCGTCGGAGATCTTGAGGATCAGCTTGTACTCGCCGGGATAGAGGTATCGCCGGACGGTCAGCGGAATCTTCTCCCCTCCGATCTCCTCGGTCGGGATGTCGAAGCGGTACTTGAAGTTGTCGACGAGGCGTTCGTCCTTGACGATCTCGCCGATGATGTCGACGTTGTAGAAGCTCTCCCCGCCGAGCGCGCGGGCCTTCAGCTCCGCCTTCGGAACGAGCAGCGAGAGATCCATCCCGAGCTTGTTCGACCGCACCTCGGGGAAGTGGACGAGCTTGGCGACCGCGAGGTTCGCGGAGTTGTCGTGGAGGTCCGTGGTCATCGACAGGATCTGGTCCACGCCCTCCGTCTCGATCAGCGGGGGATCGAACAGCTTGCTGGCGCCCTGCATCGAGAACGCGCCCGTGCCGAGCACCGTCGACGTGTACTGGAGCGCCTGCTGCACCGTGCGCCACTCGAAGCAGCGCTGGATGTCCGGGACGCGCGCCCCGGTCATCATGTTCGACTCGACGCCGACGAGCAGCACCCCGGGACCGTCCAGCGGGAGCCAGAGCTTGTACGGTCCGACGCCGTGCGGCTGGTAGAAGAGCAGGTAGACCTTGCTCTTCAGGCTCTCGATCCGCTCGTAGTACCAGATCTGGAGCGGCACGTAGACGTCTTCGCACTCGATCGGGATGACCGCGTCGGGCGGTCCCTGGATGACGAACAGCTTGGCCCGGTCGTTGTGGAGGTCGTGGAACTCCGCCACCGCCTGCTCGACCCGGCGCGTGTAGACCGCGCGGTAGTCGGTCCGAAGGCCCTGGCTGTCGATCGAGCGCCGCTTCCAGAAGGCCTCGATGAACTTGTCCTTCTGGTAGTTCTCGTGGATCTGGAGGAAGACCTCGCGCTCCTCGTCGGTGATGATGAGCTCGACGAGATCGAGGAAGCTCTTGTACCTCTGCTCGAGCGCCTCGGTCAGGGCCCTGGCTTCCTTCTTGGTGAGCTTCTTGTGCGCGGGCAGGGGGGCGCTGGTCGCTGGTTGTGCCGCCGCCGCGCCCTTGGCGCCGGACTCGGCCGGAGCCGGCGCGGCCTGCGCCGTCTCGGTACCCGACCCGGCGGGCGGCGTGGACTCCGTGACGGTCGCGCTGGGCGATGCTGGTGCGTGGGCGCTGCCGTCGGGCTCCGGGCCCTCGACCGTCAGCGTCTTCGTTCCCGCTTCCGGCGGCGTCACGAAGCTCTCCGCGAGCTCCCGGAGGTCCTCCGTATTCACCGGGGGAGGCGTGTCGAGCGCGGCGTACTCCGGGGCGCCGAGGCCCTTCGACGAGATCATCGCGGCCGCCTCCGCGATCGCGCACGCGCTCGGGCAGCTGGCTTGCCCGGTCGGACAGTTCGGATTCGGCCTCGCCGCTCCCGAGCCGGTGGCGCCCGCCGCCGCGCCCGACGCGCGGCACGCCTCCGCGAAGTCCGCGATGCACATCGACGACTGCATCAGTTCGCGCTGCGGGACGGCCGGATACCACATCTTCCGCGGCGCGCCGACCGCCTGCCGGTAGAAGAGGTAGAGCGTCTTCTGGGCGACGTCTCCCTTGGCGCGCGTGTAGGTCCAGAGCTCGACAGACTTGAAGAGGTCGTTGCAGTCCGTGTAGTTCTGGATCGAGTCGGGCTCGCCCCGGCGGACCACGAGCCGGCCGGCGTCCTGCGTGAGCCCGTCGAAGTCGGACGCGGCGATCTCGCGCAGATGGTCGTAGCGCGTGCGGTAGCCGGGCCCCAGCGGGGGCTCGAGGTTGGGCTGCTCGCGGCGGGTCCAGAACGCGGTCTTGAAGCGCTCGCGCTGGGCCGGCTCGGTCAGAGCGAGGAAGACCTGCACCTCCTCCGGAAGGATGATGGGCGCGACGTAATCCTCGAGCCACTTGCGTTCGTCGGGAGGGAGCGCCTTGATCCGGTCCGCGCGTTGGGCGGGCGTCAGGTCGGTGGGCGCGGCAGCCCGCAATGCTCCGGGAAGGGCGAGGACCGAGGCGACGAGGAACAGGAACACCGTTCGCAGCATCGGACTGTCGATCTTACTCAACTCTCGGGCACGGTACGGGTATTCCTTGAGAAATGTTTTACGCCGCCCAGTCATCGGAGCGATAATTTTGAAGGCCGTCCGAGAATCTGAAGCCATGATCTACCTCGACAACAACGCGTCGACGCCGCTGGCCCCCGAGGCGTGGCGGGCGATGGAGACTGCTTCGGGTCTGTACGGGAATCCCTCCTCCGTCCACGCCGTGGGTCAGTCCGCGCGGCGGCGCCTCGAGGAGGCGCGGGACGAGGTCGCCGCGCTCGTCGGGGCGAGGTCCGAGGAGATCGTCTGGACCTCCGGGGGGACGGAGGCCAACGCCCTCGCGATCTTCGGCGCCTGCGCCGGGCGGTCCGGGAGGATCGTGACCTCGGCCGTCGAGCACCCCTCGGTCCGCGCGTGCGCCGACCGCCTGGCCGAGAACGGCGGCTTCGAGCTCATCGCGATCGCGCCCGAGCGCACGGGGGAGCTCGATCCCGACCGCGTCCTCGACGCCGTCACGCCGGGGACCGTGCTCGTCTCGATCATGGCCGCGAACAACGAATACGGCGGGGTCTTCCCGATCGCGCGGATCGCGCGCGAGGCCCGGCGGCGGGGGAGTCTCGTCCACACGGACGCCGTGCAGGCGGCCGGGCGCATCCCGGTGGACGCCGACGAGTGGGGCGTGGACCTGCTCTCGCTCTCCGCCCACAAGCTTCACGGCCCGAAGGGCGCCGGAGCGCTGTACGTGCGGCGCGGCGTCCCGCTCGCGGCGCACACGCCGGGGGGAGGCCAGGAGAAACGCCGGCGCGCCGGGACCGAGAACACGCTCGCCGCCGTCGGCTTCGGCGCGGCCGCCCGGCTGGCGGCCCGGGCGCCGGAGGCCGACGCGCCCGCGGTTCGCGCGCTGCGCGACCGCCTGGAGGCCGGCGTCCTCGCCCGGATCCCCGGCACGCGGATCGTGGGAGCGGAGTCGCCGCGCCTGCCCAACACCTCGGCGGTTCTCTTCGAGGACGCCTCCGGCGAGACCCTGCTCCTCCGGCTCGACCTCGAGGGAGTGGCCGTCTCCGTCGGCAGCGCGTGCTCGAGCGGCACGCTGGCGCCGTCGCCGGCGATCCTCGCACTGGGGCTGTCGCCCCGCGAGGCGCGCGGCGTCGTGCGCTTCTCGCTCTCGCGCGCGACGACCGAGGAAGAGATCGCGCGAGTCCTCGAGATCCTGCCCGGGGTCGTCGAGGACGTCCGGAGGGCGGGCCTCGTGCCGGCCACGGAGAGAACCCGATGATCGTCGAGTGCGATCAGTGCCGGGCAAAGTACCACTACGACGAGGCGCGCTTCGCCGGGAAGCCGTCCAAGAAGCTCCGCTGCTCGAAGTGCCGCGCGATCTTCGAGATCTTCAACACGCACGCCTACGAGGCGCAGCCGCCGGTGCGGCCGCCGATCGCGGCCGGCGAGACCGTCACGCGGAGGTCCGCCGACATGTTCCCCGAGGCGAGCGTCCGCCCCGAGCCGGCCCGCGAGCGGCGCCGCTCGGCGGGTCCCCTCAAGCTGCCCACGGACGCGAAGCTGTCTCTCGCGGTGATCGCCGGCCCGGATGCCGGGCGGATGTTCGCGATCGAGACTCCGCGCGTGGTGATCGGCCGCGAGGAGGTCGATCTCGCCCTCGACGATCCCGAGATCTCCCGCAACCACGCCGCGATCGAGGTGCGGGGAGAGGACATCCTCCTGCTCGACCTGGGCTCGACCAACGGGACCTTCGTCGGCGATCAGGCCATCAGCCAGACGCCGCTCGAAAATCAGAGCGAGTTCACGGTCGGCGGCTCGACGCTGATGCTGATCGTGACGGCGGCCTAGGCGCCGGCTAAGATCCCTGCCATGCGCATCGCCGTCGCCATGTCCGGGGGCGTCGACTCCTCGGTCGCCGCTCTGCTGCTGAAGGAGGAGGGCCACGAGGTCGTCGGCCTCTCGATGCAGCTGTGGGACCACTCGGGCGAGGCGGGCCGGTCGGGGCGCTGTTGCACCCTGGACGATCTCTCCGATGCGCGGCGCGTGGGCTGGGCGCTCGGCATCCGCCACTACGTGCTCAACCTGGAGGAGGAATTCGGCCGGGACGTCGTCCGCCCGTTCGTCGCGTCCTACCTCGCGGGGGAGACGCCGATCCCCTGCTCCGCCTGCAACGCGAAGATCAAGTTCGCGACGCTCTGGGAGCGCGCGCGCGGGCTCGGATGCGCGGCCGTGGCCACGGGACACTACGTGCGGGTCGACCACGATCCGGTCTCCGGACTCCGGACGCTGCGCAAGGGGGTCGATGCGGCGAAGGACCAGTCGTACTTCCTCTACGACCTGACGGAGGAGCAGCTCGCCGCCGCTCGGTTCCCGGTCGGCTCGCTGACCAAGGCGGAGGTGCGCGCGCACGCGAGGCGCGCGGGCCTGCCGACGGCGGACAAGCCGGAGAGCCAGGAGATCTGCTTCGTGCCCGTCGGGACCCGCGCGGGGGAGTTCGTCGCGCGTGAGGCCGCCGGATTGGGGCTGTCGCTGCCGTCGGCGCCGGGCCGCCTCGAGGACTCGAGCGGAAAGTCACTGGGCTCCCACGATGGCCACTTCCGCTTCACGATCGGACAGCGTCGGGGGCTTGGGGACGTCGCGGCCTCGAGGCCGCGCTCGAATGGTGGCGCGGCCACGGAGCGCCTGTACGTGCTCGAGGTCGACGCCGCGGAGAACCGCGTGGTCGTGGGTCCGGCGCGCGAGCTCGAGTCGCTCGAGGCCTCGATCGGCGACCTGCGGCTGATCGCGGGTCCGCGGCGGACGCCGTTCCGCACCGCCGCGCGCATCCGTCACCGCGCCGAGGAGGTCCCGGCGACGGTCTTCCCGGGAGAGGGCGGGCAAGCGCGCGTCGTCTTCGACCATCCCGTCCGCGCCGTCACGCCGGGCCAGTCGTGCGTCTTCTACGAGGGGGACGTGGTCCTGGGTGGCGGGGTCATCCGGCGGACCTAGGCGTCGCTCGCGTGTGCAGGGGAGCCGCCGACTCGGGCCCATACGCGATAGCGAAACGCGAGAAGCACGCGGACGCCGAGATTCGCCGTTCGACCCGCGATGAGGCGCAGACCTCGCCGCGGACTCGCGACGAGCGCGGTGTAGAAACCTGCATCTCGATTCCGCTCCAGGTCTTGATCCTCGGCCTCCAGCCAACGCGAGATGATCGCGTCCAACTCCGCCGCCGGCGCCCGTTCGCGAGCGAGCTGGGGAAGAAGCAGCGCGACCACGTGGCCGCCATAGGGTCTCTCCAGAACGGTGGAGAAGAGTCGGTGAACGGCCGGAAGAATCGCGGACGAGCGGACCGCCTCCGAAGGGTCCGCCGCTTCGATGGGCGGGCGGCATTCCGGCCATTTTTTCCAGGCCGCGGGCACGGACTCGAAGAGGCCCGACGCGCGCGCCAATTTCTTCGCGCTCCACTCGAATCGCGAGGGCCCGGTCCATTCATCCAGGAAAAGCAAGCCGTTCGGCTTGAGCGAGCGCCGGACGCGCTCGAGCAGCTTCTCGACGGAGCTGACGTGGTGAAGCGATTGGTGAAACACGACGGCGTCGTAGGTGTTGCGCGGCAGGTCGAGCTGGTTGAGATCCGCCTGCCGGTAATGCACTGTCGTGAAGCCTTCTTCGTCGGCCTTCGCGCGTGCGAGCTCGATCGAGACCGCCGAGCCGTCGATCGCGTCGACCTCGGAAGCGATCCCCAGGCGCACCATGGCGCGCTCGAGATGCCCTTTCCCGCACCCGAGGGAGAGAGCCCTGCCGAATCGTGGCGATCCCGACGCCACGTACAGGTGATCCATGGGATACGTCGAAGGGCTGCCCGAAACCCTCCGATTGATCGCGGCGCGGCAAGCCGGGTGTGCCATCCAGAAGTCCGCATCACCCGAAATATGGTGATGGAGATCCCAGAAGCTGCAACCCATCGCGGCCGCGGGAGATGACTTCGTGCGGCGCTCGCGCATGGTTCCCTGAGGTTCGTCCCTCGGCTAGTTCGTCTTGGTGTCCGTCATCTCCGCGGTGTGCGTGAAGTCCGAGCGGATCTCCCCGTAGCTGCGCTCGTAGAGCTCGATGTTCTGCTGCAGCGCCCGCAGGAGCTGCTTGGCGTGAAACGGCGTCGTGAGCAGACGACTCAGGATCTTGGCGTCGGGCCGCCCGGGGACCATGCGTCCGAAGTCGAGGACGAACTCCGTCGGATTGTGGAGGATGTTGGCGAAGTTGACGTAGTGCCCCTCCGAGGTCGATTCGTCGATGGTCACCTTCATCGGAACGGGTTTCGGATCGGCCATGGCATCCTCCCGGCCCAGTCTAGCGCGGCGGTCGGGATAGACTCTCGCGCGATGCTCCGTGCACGAACCGCGGCGACGCTCTCTCTTCTTCTCCTCGTCGCGGCCGGAGCGCGCGGACAGGGCACGGGGATGTCGAAGGACCCGAATCGAGGCCCCGGCGGTCCCCGCAACCCGCTGGTCGTGGACGGCGACCGCTGGTACGGACGCCGCCAGGAGGGCCGCAACGGCTCGATCGCGTCGCCGGGCCCGATCAACCAGGCGATCGCCAACTACGACGAGGCGGCGCGCGCGCCGGATCAGCTCGAGGCCCGCTGGAAGCTGGCGCGTGCTCTCTACTTCAAGGGCGTCTACACCGGCCTCGACCAGGACAGCCGGCGCGCCGTGTTCGAGAAGGCGAAGCGGGTCTCCGAGGAGGCCATCGCGCTGCTCAACAAGGGCATCGCGGGCAACGTGGAGGACGTCCAGGACGTGCTGAAGCTGGGCCCGAACTTTCTCGCGGGAAAGCTCAAGGACCGCTCCGAAGCCCCGCCGACCTACTTCTGGGCGGCCGTCGCGTGGGGACAGTGGGCGCTCGCGAAGGGGAAGGTCGACGCCGCCAAGGCCGGCGCGGCCGAGACGATTCGCGACTACGCGCTGACCGTCATCGGCCTCGACCCCGACTTCGAGGAGGGCGGCGGCTACCGGATCGTCGGGCGCCTGCACGACCAGGCCCCCTGGATTCCGTTCGTGACGGGGTGGGTCTCGGAGAGCGAGGGCATCAAGTATCTGCGCCTCGCGCTCGACAAGGACCAGCGCAACTTCGTCAACCGACACTTCCTCGCCGAGGCTCTCCACAAGGGGGACGCGAAGGCCCAGGCCGAGGCCCTCTCGCTGGAGGAGAGCATCGTGAACGACTCGCCCTCCCCGCAGCACCTCGTCGAGGACCTCAAGATCCAGGACGACGCGCGGGCCAACCTCGCGGACTGGAAGAAGTCCTAGAGGGTCCAGAAAGTCGCCTCGCGCCCGGCCGCGGGGGAAGCGCGCGCAGCAGCTCGCGCGCCGTCGCTCCGGTCTCCGGGTCGGTCCACTCCGGCGCGAGCTCGGCGAGCGGGGCGAGCACGAAGCGGCGTCCGCGCAGGCGGGGATGCGGCAGGATCGGATCCGACGCCCGGCGCCGCGTCCCGTTCACGTCCAGGATGTCGATGTCGATCTCCCGCGGACCGTTCGCGAAGCTCCCGGTGCGTCCGAGCTCCCGCTCGATCGCCTGCGTGGCGCGCAGGAGCCGGACGGCCGATCCCTTCCAGCGGATCGCGACCACCGCGTTGTAGAACGGCCTCTGACGGCGGTATCCCACCGGATCGGTCCGGTAGATGGAGGAGGCGCCCAGCAGGGGAGCGAGGCGCGAGAGCGCATCGACGGCGCGCTCGAGATAATCGCGGCGGTCGCCGCGATTGGAGCCGAGGGCGAGGTACGCGATCCCGGGGCGGCTTTCCTCGTCGCGCTTGTCGCGCTTCTCGCGCGCGCCGCGCCCCGGCTTAGTAGACTTCTTCTTCCTCGTCGTCTTTTTCCGGCGGCTCCTCGCCTTCCTCGAGCTCGTCGTCGTCGAGATCGGCCTCCTCCGGGGGTTCCGCGGGGGCCTCCTCACCGAACTCCGGCGGGTTCTCGTCGGGAATCGTCTCGAGCAGCGCCGAGCGCCGCGGGGGTCGCGGCGCCGGCGGAGGCGCGTCGTCGGCCTTCGCGTTCTTCTGGTTCGCTCCGCACTTTGGACAGATGGGTTCGGGCTTACCGAGGTTGTAGAACTTCGTGTGGCAGTGGAAGCATTCGTACTTTTTACCGAGCTCGGGCATTTCCCCCTCGAAAGGCGGCCAAACCTAGCACGCGAGTTTTCGGGGGTCAACCGAGAGTCGCCGCGAGTCGCTCGCGCTCGTGCGCGAGTCCGTGGCCGGCCTCTTGCACGAGCCTGCCGTTGGGGTGGCGGAGCATGCGTGAAGACGGGACGGGACCCGCGAAACGGACGACCTGCTACGATCGAAACCGGATGCGTCGCGGGCTGCACAGACTCGCGGTCGGGCTCCTCGCCGCCGGCCTGTGGGCGGCCCCGAGGCCGGCCCGGGCCCAATTCCCCTGGGCGGGAGCGCGCGCCCTCGGGATGGGTGGCGCTCAGGTCGCGGCGGTGGACGACGCGAGCGCGGCCTGGTCCAATCCCGCGGCGCTCGCGCGCCTCCAGGGCCTGAACTTCGAGATCCTGGCCGGGGGCGTCGGCTCCAACCGCAACGATCTCGTCGGAACGATCGACTCGCTCACCAACCTGCCCTTCGGCGACATCGTCTCGGGCGGGCGGCTCGATCTGCTGCCCCAGCTGGTCGACGACATCCGGAACCTCGCGGCCGAGGACACGAGCGTCCTCTTCTCGGGGGTCGCGGGCATCGTGGGCACCTACAAGGGCTTCGCGCTGTCGGTCGGCGACCTGCCGTACGCCGGGGTCTATCCGGTCATCGACCTGACTCACATCGTTCCGGGCGGAGGGCCGAACAACGGCCTCGCCCAGAACGCGACCGGCCTCTACCTCGCCGGGCTCTCCGCGCGCGAGATCCGGCTCGCTTACGGACACCAGTTCCTGGGCGGCGTCGTCTCTCTCGGTGGGGCGGCGCGCGTCGTCTTCGGCCGCACGTACTTCGAGCGCTGCGGCGTGTTCGACGAGTGCCGGAACAAGGACCTCTCGGAGATCGTCAAGGAGGCGTTCGAGAACAACGCGGTGGACGACACCGAGTTCACGTTCGACGCCGGCGCCCTGGTCAACCTCGGGATCGTCAAGCTTGGCGTCACGGGGATCGCGCTCACCCAGCCGCACTTCAACGTCATCGCGCTCCCGGGCTCCCCGGGCGAGATCCCGCTGCCGCGGCAGATACGCGGCGGGATCTCGGTCGACCCGCTCCCATTCCTGACGATCGCGGCCGACGGCGACTTTTTGAAGAGCGACACGCTCGCGCCGGGCGCGAAGAGCCAGCAGCTCTCCCTGGGAGTCGAGGGGAGGATCCCGCTCTTCGCGTTCCGCGCCGGCGGGTTCTACGACTTCGCCGCCACCCAGCCGCACTGGGCGATCTCCGCCGGCGTGGGGTTCCGCGCCGTCGTGATCGCCATCGACGCGTCCGTGCTGCTCTCGCCTCAGGGCGGCATCGACCCGACCGACGTGGACCGCCGGGACCTCGGGGCGGCGCTGTCGGTCAAGCTGCACTTCTAGATTGTTCGAGCTGCTCGCGCGCGATCCTCGGTCCTCGGCGCGTCGAGGCGTCCTCGAGACGGCGCGTGCGCGGATCGAGACGCCGTGCTTCCTGCCTGTCGGCACACGCGGCGCGGTGAAGGGTGTGACCTTCGACCTGCTCGAGGAGTGGGACTGCCGCGCCGTCCTGGCCAACACGTATCACCTCATGGCGCGGCCCGGGATCGACACGATCCGGCGCGCGGGCGGGCTGCATGCGTTCGTGGGTTGGCGGCGCGCCATCCTGACGGACTCCGGCGGGTTCCAGGTCATGAGCCTCTCCGCCCGGCGGCGGATCACGGAGGAGGGTGTCGAGTTCCGCGCGCCGGAGGACGGGACCGCTCATTTCCTGAGTCCCGAGCGGGCGATGGAGCTCCAGGCGGACTTCGGCGTGGACATCGCGATGGCGCTCGACGTCTGTCCTCCCTTCCCGGCCGAGAGGGCGGAGGTCGAGGAGGCGTGCCGGCGGACGCTGGCGTGGGCGGAGCGCTCGAAGCGGGCGTGGGCTGCGTCGAGCGGAGCCGGCTCGCTCTTCGGGATCGTTCAGGGCGGCACGCACGAGGACCTGCGCAAGCGCAGCGCCGAGGATCTCGCGGCGCTCGACTTCCCGGGCTACGCGATCGGCGGCGTCGCCGTCGGCGAGTCGAAGGAGGCGATCCGCGACGTGACCGCGTTCGCGGCGCCCCTCCTCCCGGCGGAGAAGCCGCGCTACCTCATGGGGGTCGGGACGCCGGCCGACCTCCTGGCGTCGGTGCGCGCCGGCGTCGACCTCTTCGACTGCGTCCTCCCGACCCGCAACGGCCGCATGGGGCACGCGTACACCGCGCGGGGCGAGGTGACGATCAAGCACGAGCGCTTCAAGGAGGACCTCCAGCCGCTCGATCCTTCGTGCGGGTGCCCGGTCTGCCGGCGTCACAGCCGGGCGTATCTCCGGCACCTCTACGTCGTGAAGGACTTCTCCGCGCCGATGCTGATCTCGATCCACAACGTCTTCTTCTACCTGGCCTGGATGCGGACCATCCGCGAGGCGATCGCGGCGGGTTCGCTCGCCGCGCTGCAGGCGCCGCCGGAGGAGAAGATCCCGGAGGGAGCTTGACGGTCCGGGCGCGGGGATAACATCTCTCTTCGCCGGAGGTCACCGTGGAGTTCCCGCTCACTCCGCTCGAATTCGCGCGCCGCTCGCGACGCCTCTACGGCGATCGCGAGGCGGTCGTCGACGGGGCGCGGCGCTTCACCTACGAGCAGTTCCTGGATCGCTGCGACTGCTGGTCCTCGGCGCTCCAGCGGCTCGGAGTGTCGCCCGGCGACCGCGTCGCGGCGATCGCCTGTAACTCCGCGGGCCTCCTCGAGGCGTTCTACGCGGTGCCGCAGATCGGCGCCGTCCTCGTCCCCATCAACTATCGGCTGAGCGGCGATGAGGTCGCATACATCCTGGAGCACAGCGGCGCCCGCGTGGTCTGTGCGCTGGGCGACTCCTGCGAGCTCGTGGACCGGATCCGCGAGAAGACGCCGGGCGTCCGGCTCCGGGTTGCGTTCGACGGGCCGAGGCCGGGCTGGCTCGACTACGAGGCGGAGATCCAGCGGACGGAGCCCGGGTTCCGCCCGGCGCCGATCGACGAGAACGACCTGCTCACGGTCAACTACACGAGCGGCACCACCGCGCGGCCCAAAGGCGTGATGATCACGCACCGCAACGCCTCCATGAACACCATCGGCACGCTCCTGCATCACCCGATGACGATGGAGGACCGCTACCTCTGGACGCTCCCGATGTTCCACGCCAACGGCTGGACGTTCGTCTGGACCGTGACCGCGGCCGGAGCGGCGCACGTCTGCATTGCCCGGCCCGAGCCCGGCGCCGTGTTCGAGGCGGTGGCGCGCGAGCGCGTGACGATGCTCTGCGCCGCGCCGACCGTCCTCATCGGCATCGCGGGCGCCCCCGAGGCGCTGCGGCGCGGCGCCCGACGCGGGGTCCGCGTGTTGACCGCCGGCGCGCCGCCCGCGCCCGCGACGATCGAGAGAGTCGAGGGCGAGCTCGGCTGGACGGTCACGCAGGCCTACGGGCTGACCGAGACCTCCCCGTTCATCACGATCTGCGAGCCTCGTCCCGAGCACGACCGTCTCGACACGGCGGGGAGAGCGGCGGTCAAGGCGCGCCAGGGCGTGGAGCTGCTGACCTCGGGCGAGGTGCGCGTCGTCGACCCCGAGGACCGGGAGGTGCCGCATGACGGCGAGACGATCGGGGAGATCGTCGTTCGAGGCAACGTGGTCATGGACGGCTACTACCGCGACCCCGAGGCCACGGCGCACGCGATGCGCGGCGGGTGGTTCCACAGCGGCGACGCGGCGGTCGTCCATCCCGACGGCTACGTCGAGATCCGCGACCGGTTCAAGGACGTGATCATCAGCGGGGGCGAGAACGTCTCTTCCATCGCGGTGGAGGGGGTCCTCCTTCGTCATCCCGAGGTGCAGGAGGCCGCGGTCGTCGGCGTGCCGCACGTGAAGTGGGGCGAGGTGCCGCAGGCGTTCGTGGTCCGCCGGC
Source organism: Thermoanaerobaculia bacterium (assembly GCA_036493875.1). Classification (GTDB taxonomy): domain Bacteria; phylum Acidobacteriota; class Thermoanaerobaculia; order UBA5066; family Gp7-AA6; genus DAHUXD01. The sequence continues at coordinate 59,865 of DASXPB010000028.1, read as the reverse complement.
CGGGAGCGTCCCTCACCGAGGAGGAGCTGCTCCTGTTCGCGCGCGAGCGGCTCGCCGGATTCCAGACGCCGAAGGGCGTCACCTTCCTCGACGAGTTGCCCAAGACGGCGACGGGGAAGGTCCAGAAGTTCGTCCTGCGAGGCGGCCGCCCCGCGATCGCCCGCCAGTAGATCGGCCGGCGCGCCGCGCCTGTTATAGCCTCTCGCGCATGAAAAAACCGGCCATGGTTCTCGCGGCGCTGCTCGCCGCCTCGATCCTTCGTTCCGAGGACCTCCACGAGAAGGCGATGCGTCTCCACAAGAGCGCCATCGTCATCGACACGCACGAGGACCTGCCCGAGGCGCTCCAGGCGAAGTGGATCGACCTCTCCGTCCGCAACACGGTGGGCCACGTCGACATCCCGCGCTGGCGCGAGGGAGGCGTCACGGCGCCGTTTCTGGCGGCGTACGTCAGCGGCGAGTACGTCAAGAGCGGAGGATCCGCGAAAAAGGCGCTCGAATTCATCGACCTCATCCACCGCATCGCGGACGACTATCCGAAGGACCTGGTCTTCGCGGACTCCGTGGCCGGCGTCCGGAAGGCAAAGGCGGACGGCAAGATCGCGATCCTCATCGGGATCGAGGGAGGGCACGCGATCGAGGACTCGCTCGGCGCGCTCTCGGCCTTCTACCGCCTGGGCGTGCGCTACATGACCCTCACGCACTTCAACACCAACGACTGGGCCGACTCCTCCGGCAATTTCTTCTCCGCCGACTTCGACCCGCAGAAGGCCCGGGTCCACGGCGGGCTGACCGACCTGGGTCGAGAGATCGTCCTCGAGATGAACCGGCTCGGGATGCTCGTGGACGTGTCCCACGTGTCGACGGACACGATCCGCGACGTGCTCGAGGTCTCGAAGGCGCCGGTCTTCGCGTCGCACTCCTCCTGCCGCGCGCTCTCGAACATCCCGCGCAACCTGACCGACGACCAGATCAAGGCCATCGCCGACAAGGGAGGCGTCGTCATGGTCAACGTCTCGACGCTCTTCCTGGACCAGAAGTCGGTCGACGCCTATCTGGCGTCGCGCGCCGCGGTTCAGCCGAAGATCGCCGCGGTACGCGAGCGCCTGAAGGACGACCCGACGCAACGGGACGCCGAGATCAAGAAGCTGCAAGCCACCGTCAAGTATCCCGACGCCGACTGGAAGGAGGTCGTCGACCACATCGAGCGCGTGATGAAGGTCGGCGGACCGCAGGCGGCCGGACTCGGCACGGACTTCGACGGGATCGAGGACCCGCCCGCGGGGCTCGAGGACGTCTCGAAGCTGCCCAAACTGACCGAGGAACTGCTTCGGCGCGGCCACTCCGAGGAGGAGGTGCGGGGCGTGCTGGGGGAGAACTTCCTGAAGTTCTGGGACCGCGCCGAGGCCGCGAAGAAGGCCATGCCGGCTCGGACCGAGCCGCTGCCGTTCTCGAAACCGGGCGAGTAGGCATGTCATCCCGACCCTGACCGCAGCGAAGGGGAGGGACCCTTTCGAGGTTCTTGTATGATTCCGGCCGCCATGATCGATCTGCTGCAGACAGCCCCGGCGAGCCCCGGCGGCGCCGCGGGAGGACTCATTCAGTTCCTCCCGATGATCTTCATCTTCGTCATCTTCTACTTCCTGCTGATCGCGCCGATGCGCAAGAAGCAGAAGAAGACGCAGGAGATGCTGTCCAAGCTCAAGAAGGGCGACGAGGTGATCACCGGCGGAGGGATCTTCGGGCGGATCACCGCGCTCGACGAGGAGCGCGGCTTCGTCATTCTCCAGATTTCCGACAACACGAAGATCAAGGTCCTGCGGAGCGCGGTCTCCGGCCTCGCCGGGGAGCCTGAGACAAGCTCAACCGCCACAGGGTCTTGACGGCCAAGGCGATAGGTGAGAGGTGATGGGGGAGCCCCCTAACACCTGGCACCTTTCACCTGACACCTTCTTCCTGTAAACTCCGGCGTTCTTTTTTTTGGGGAGGTTGCTTGGGAAAGAAGCTGCGGTGGCGTGTCCTTCTGATTCTGCTGGTCCTGGCCGCGGCCGTCGCCGGCTTCGTGCTGACGGGCTACTCGCGTGCGCGTAAGGACCTCGGCGTCGCGACGCCGACGGTCAAGGACGCGCTCAAGCATGCCATCAAGCTGGGCCTGGACCTGCGCGGCGGGATCCACCTCGTTCTCCAGGTCAACACCGCGGACGCGCTGAAGGCCGAGCGCGACGACGCCGTCGAGACGCTCAAGAACAACACGAAGGACGCGGGCCTCGCCGGCGTCGAGCTGCCCACCGACACGACCTTCAGCGCGGTCGTCAACGACAAGACGGATCAGACCAAGCTCGAGGACGCCGCCAAGCGATTCCTTCCCGACTGGACCTACACGACGGGCGGCGGCAAGTGGACCTTCGTCCTGAAGGACGTCAACCGGCACCAGATCGAGGACAACTCCGTCGCCCAGGCCGTCGAGACGATCCGCAACCGGATCGACGAGTTCGGCGTGGCCGAGCCCCTGATAGCGCGCGAGGGCAAGGATCGGATCCTCGTCCAGCTCCCGGGGATCGACGATCCCAAGCGCGTCAAGGACCTCATCAAGAACACCGCGTTTCTCGAGCTCTCGCTGGTCGACAAGGGCCCGTCGACGAGCGAGGCGCTGCTGGCCAGCTATCCGGGCGGCAAGGTCCCCGAGGGTCTCAAGATGGTCGAGGCCAAGGCCGAGCCCGGCCGCACCGACCGCACGTACTACATCGTGCGCAAGCAGGCCGTGATCACCGGGCGCGACCTCAAGAACGCCCGTCCGAGCCAGGGACAGTTCGGCGCCGCGACGGTCTCCTTCTTCCTGACGGCGGGCGGCTCGCAGAAGTTCGGGGCCGCGACCGGCGCCAACATCGGGAAGCAGCTCGCGATCGTCCTCGACAACCGCGTGCAGTCGGCGCCCAAGATCGACGACCGGATCACGGACTCCGGGATCATCAAGGGGAGCTTCACGCCCGAGGAGGCGAACGACCTCGCTCTCGTGTTGCGCGCGGGCGCCCTGCCGGCCGGGCTGACGTATCTGGAGGAGCGGACGGTCGGACCGTCGCTCGGTCTCGATTCGATCCGCAAGGGCGTGACGGCCTCGGTCGTGGGGACGGTGCTCATCTTCGTCGCGATGGTCGTGTACTACCGGCGGGCCGGCTGGAACGCCGTGATCGCGCTGCTCCTGAATGCCCTGCTGCTGGCGGCCGCCATGTCGCTGTTCGAGGCGACCCTGACGCTGCCCGGCATCGCCGGATTCATCCTGACGATCGGCATGGCGGTGGATTCGAACGTGCTGGTCTTCGAGCGCATCCGCGAGGAGCTCCGCAACGGGCGGGCTCCGAAGGCGGCGATCGAGAACGGCTTCTCCAAGGCGTTCGCGACGATCGTCGACACCCACGCCACGGCCATCATCGCCGCCGTCTTCCTGCTGCAGTTCGGGACCGGGCCGGTCAAGGGGTTCGCGGTGACCCTGATCATCGGCCTCCTGATCTCGATGTTCACCGCGGTCTTCGTGTCGCACACGATCTTCGAGATCGAGTACGGTCGTCGAGCACACATCGACGCCGTGTCGATCTAGTCTCCGAGATCGAGAGAAGAGAAAGATGGAACTCTTTCGTCAGACCAACATCGACTTCCTCAAGTACCGCTGGTGGGCGATCGGCGCCAGCTGGGCGCTCATCCTCGTGGGCATGTTCGCGATCTTCGTCCAGAAGGGCCTGAAGTTCGGCATCGACTTCTCCGGCGGCACCGCCATCGCGGTCCGGTTCAAGGACCGGCCCGACGTCGACAAGCTGCGCAAGATCCTCGACGGCGCGAACCTCGGCGAGATCGGCATCCAGCGCTACGAGGAGGCCGACAAGAACGAAGTCCTCATCCGGGTTCAGCAGCAGGCCAAGGAGGGCCGCGACGTGGCGGGCGACGTCCTGCGCGCCCTGCGCCAGGGCCTCGAGGGCCCGACGGACCCGGCGAAGATCGACCTCAATACGGAGGGGAAGGCCACCCTCGCCGCGCGTCTCGCCGCGGCGGACCCCGACCACGTGGCCGGCCGCGCCGACGCGGACCTCGCCACCGCTTACTCGCAGGTGGCCGAGCGCGTCATCGCCCAGCGCTCGCGGGTCGGTCTCTTCCGCTCGGCCGCGGACTTCGCGTCCATCCCGGACGTCTCGGCGGAGACGAAGGCCTGGCTCGGCGCCAACACCGTCATCGGACCGTTCGTGCTGCTCTCGGCGGAGAACGTCGGACCGCAGGTCGGAGCCGATCTCCAGAAGAAGGCCGTCCTCGCCATCGTCTGGTCGACCGTGGGCATGCTGCTGTACATCGTCTTCCGCTTCCGCTCGCTGCCGTTCGGCGTGGGGGCGGTCGTGGCCATCGTGCACGACACCCTGATCACCATCGGGCTCCTCGCATTGCTCGGCCGCGAGTTCAACCTCATCGTGGTCGCCGCGCTGCTGACCCTCGTGGGCTATTCCAACAACGACACCGTCGTCGTGCTGGACCGCGTCCGCGAGAACCTCAGGACCCCGAAGAAGGAGCCCCTCGACGTCGTCATCAACCGTTCGATCAACCAGACCCTGTCGCGGACGATCCTGACCTCGGGCGCGACGCTGATCGTGGTGATCGCGCTGTATTTCCTGGGCGGCGAGGTGCTCAACACCTTCGCCCTGACCCTCATCATCGGCATCGTCGTCGGGACTTACTCCTCGATCTACGTCGCCGCATCGATCGTCGTGATCTGGAAGAATTTCCAGAACCGCGGCAAGCTCGCGGTGGTGCCCGCTCCGGCTCCGGCTCCCGTGAAGCCGTCCGCTCCGCCCGCTCCGGCATCCTCGGCGGCGGTTCGCCCACCGGCGGGTTCGGGGTCGAAGAAGAAGAAGAACCGGAGATAGTCCCGGAGCCGTCGGGAGCCCGGGGCGCCTTCCGGCATTCGTCTCTCGCGTCTCGCGACCTCCGTCCGCGGACTTCGGGTTACCCTTAGGCCGTGATCCATTTCGAGGAAATCCTCGAGAAGGTCGAGGCGTACAACCCCAACAGCGATCAGGATCTGCTGCGGCGGGCCTACGTGTTCTCGGCCCGCGAGCACAAGGGCCAGGTGCGCCGTTCCGGGGAGCCTTACCTCGTCCACCCGCTCAACGTGGCCGCGATCCTGGCCGAGCTCAAGGCCGACGACCTCTCGATCGTGGTCGGCCTCCTGCACGACGTGCTCGAGGACACGCTCACGACCAAGACGTCGATCGCGGCCCAGTTCGGGGACGAGGTCGCCGAGCTCGTCGACGGCCTGACGAAGATCGGCAAGTTCTCCTACGTGTCGCGGGAGGAGGAACAGGCCGAGACCTTCCGCAAGATGATCCTGGCGATGATCTCGGATCTCCGGATCGTGCTCGTGAAGCTGGCCGACCGCCTCCACAACATGCGCACGCTGGGGTTCCTGCCCGAGTCCAAGCGGCGCGAGATCGCGCGGGAGACCCTGGACATCTACGCGCCGATCGCCCATCGGCTGGGCATGGGGAGCGTCAAGGGAGAGCTCGAGGACCTGGCCTTCCTCTACCTCGAGCCCGAGGAGCACGAGAAGGTGGCTCGCGAGGTCGCGCGGCGGATGAAGGTCTCGCAGGCCATGATCGGCGGCATTCGCGAGAGGCTGGAGGCGCGCCTGGGGGAGGCGGGAGTGGCGGCCGAGGTGACCGGCCGGATGAAGCGGTACTACTCGATCTGGCTGAAGATGAGGCGGACCGCGGTCGACGTTGCCCAGCTCTACGACATCCTGGCCTTCCGCATCGTCGTCCCCGAGACCAAGGACTGCTACGCGGCGCTCGGCCTCGTGCATCAGATCTGGCGCCCCGTTCCCGGCCGGATCAAGGACTACATCGCGATGCCGAAGCCCAACTTCTATCAGTCGCTGCACACCACGGTGATCGGGGAGACGGGGCAGCCGTTCGAGATCCAGATCCGCACGCGAGAGATGGATCTGATCGCGGAGCGGGGCATCGCCGCCCACTGGAAATACAAGGAGGGCCGGCTGGGCTCCCACTCCGACGACGCCCGGTTCCAGTGGCTGCGGCAGCTCGTCGACTGGCAGAGCGAGGTCTCCGATCCCCGGCAGTTCCTGAGCTCGCTCAAGGTCGATCTCTATCCGGACGAGGTCTACACCTTCACCCCCAAGGGCGAGGTGTTCGCCTTTCCCCGCGGCGCGACGCCCATCGACTTCGCCTACCGCGTTCACACCGACGTCGGACACCGCTGCGTCGGGGCGCGTGTCAACGGCAAGCTGGTGCCCCTGCGCACGCCGCTGCGCAGCGGCGACATCGTGGAGATCCTGACGGCTCCCGCGCAGACCCCCTCGAGGGACTGGCTCTCCTCGGTCGTCACGAGCCGCGCCCGACACAAGATCCGCCACTTCATCCACGAGCAGGAGAAGCTGCAGGCCGTCGAGCTCGGGCGGCGGCTCTTCGAACGCGAGCTCAAGAAGTTCAAGCGCAGCATCAAGAAGCTCGAGGCCGAGGGCAGCCTCGTCCGCGAGCTGGCCCACTGGGGCTTCTCCAAGCCCGAGGACCTCTACGCCGCGATCGGCTACGGAAAGCTCGCTCCGCGCAACGCCCTCGAGCGCTTCGTGCCGGCCGAGGAGCTCGCGCGCCCGGAGGCCGAACGGAAGGAGTCGGCGGTCTCGCGCGTCGTCCGAAAGATCCTTCCGTTCGCGGGCGCGGACGTCGTCGTGGTCGGCCACAACGACCTGCTGGCCTCGCTCGCGAAGTGCTGCAATCCGGTGCCGGGGGAGAAGATCATCGGCTACATCACCCGCGGGCGGGGCGTGTCGGTCCACTCGGAGAGCTGCCCCAACGTGGAGAACCTGCTCTACGACCCGGGCCGGCAGATCGACGTGACCTGGGCCGGGGAGAAGAAGGCGTCCTACGCGATCGATCTGGAGGTCCTGACCGAGGACCGGCCCGGACTGCTGGCGGAGGTGACGCAGGCGATCGCGGGCGAGGGCTCCAACATCCGGCGGATCGAAGCGCGCGTCGCGGAGACGCGGGAGGCCTTCGTCGCGGTGTCGCTCGAGACCTCGGACCTGAAGCAGCTCGAGAAAATCGTCAGCCGGATCCGCTCCGTGCGCGGCGTGCGCGACGTGATCCGGAAGTACAACGTGCCGAAGGCAGGGGAGAGAGAGTGACGCGCGAAGCGACGTCGCGCGTCACGACCAGCTAGAGAGCTACGCGGTCGCCGTCTTGGCGGCCGCCTTCGGCCTCGGCGTCGGCTTCGTGATCTTCCCGGAGCGGATGCAGCGTGTGCACGCCGGCACCTTTCGATTGACGCCATCGATCACGGCGCGCACCGTCTTCAGATTCAGGTGCCACTTGCGGTTCGTCAGGTTGTGGGCGTGGCTCACGCGGTGGCCCGACATCGGGATCTTTCCGCAAAACTGACAGTGCTGGGCCATGAGTGTTCGTTCTCCTCGATTTGCGGCCGATACGGCCAAAAAACCCGCGAAGCCTATACCGCGCGCGAGCGCGGCGCAAGGAAGAACGGGACGAAGAACAGCTGTCCGTTCCGCGGATCCCTGTCCGATCGGCATAAGTCGTTGCGTCCTTGATGCTTTGCCCTGTTTCATCTCTTGACTACCGATTAACCTTTTGCTATTTTGGCAACCAGCCGAAATAACCATAAGTCGAAGTCCCAAACCGTATTAATTCTTTCGGTGGGGCGAAGCGTGCTGTTCAGTAAGTCCAAGAACTTGGTTGGTCTGGACATCGGGTCCTCGGCGATTAAACTCGTCGAACTCAAGGACTCGAAGGGAGGCGGCTATCGCCTCGTCAAGACCGGTCTCGAGGGCCTCTCCCCCGAGGCGATCGTAGACGGCGCCATCATGGACGGCTCCCTGGTCGTCGACACGGTCAACCGGATCGTTTCCTCCCTGAACGTCCGGAACCCCGACTTCGGAACGTCCCTGTCGGGGCATTCCGTCATCATCAAGAAGATCTCCCTGCCGGCCATGTCTCCCGAGGAGCTCGCGGAGTCGATCCGCTGGGAGGCCGAGCAGTACGTCCCGTTCGACATCAACGACGTCAACCTGGACTACGTGGTCCTGGAGTCCGGCGGGGGCGAGACCATGGACGTCCTCCTGGTCGCCGTCAAGAAGGACAAGATCGGCGACTACACGAGCGTGATCACCCAGGCCGGCAAGAACCCGGTGCTGGTCGACGTGGACGCGTTCGCGCTGCAGAACGCCTTCGAGGCGAACTACCCGGTCGAGCCGGGCCGCGTCGTGGCCCTGGTCAACATCGGGGCGTCGGTCACGAACGTCAACATCCTCTCTGGCGCCAATACGATCTTCTGGCGCGACATCTCCTTCGGGGGCAACCAGTACACCGACGCGATCCAGAAGCAGCTCTCCCTCTCCTTCGACCAGGCCGAGAGCCTCAAGAAGGGGGAGAAGACCGGAGACAGCTCGCTGCAGGACATCCTCCCGATCCTCCGGTCGGTCTCCGACGACCTCGCCCAGGAGCTCCAGAAGACGTTCGACTTCTTCCTGGCGACGACGTCGACGGAGAAGATCGATCAGCTCTTCATCTCGGGCGGCTCCTCGCGCGTCGTGAATCTGGACGCGCAGCTCAAGGAGCGCTTCAACATCCCGGTCGAGATCCTGAATCCCTTCCGTCAGATCGACATCGCCGGCGCGCCCGTTTCGGGCGAGTGGCTGACCGACAACGCGCCGAGCCTGGCCGTGGCGGTGGGCCTGGCGATCCGGCACATCGGGGATGAAGTCGCTTGATTAGAATCAACCTTCTCACCGAAGCCCGGGCGGCTGCCGCCAAGAAGAAGGGTCCGGCACTTCCGACCGGCGCCAAGCTCAACAACCTCCTCCTGATCGCCGGGGTGGCGCTCGGCCTCATCTACATCGGCGTGATGGCGCTGATTCTGACCGGACGCAAGCGTCACCTCGACGAGGAGATCGGCAAGGCCAAGGAAGAGGTCGCCCGGCTCAAGTCGATCATCGACGAGGTCAAGGGCTACGAGGACAAGAAGAAGAGCCTCGAGGAAAAGATCGCCCTCATCAACAACCTCAAGACGAACCAGAAGGGCCCGGTCCGCCTGATGGACGAGATCTCGAAGGCGTTGCCGGACCTGGTCTGGCTGACCGAGATGTCGATTGCCGGCGACAACCAGCTGACGCTGCGAGGCAAGACCCTGTCGCCCAACGCGGTCGCGACCTATCTCGAGAACCTCAAGAAGAGTCCGTACTTCGCCGAGCCCGTCTTCAAGAACCTGGGCCGCGACTCCGGACCCCAGGGCATCTACAGCTGGGAAATGACCGTCACGTTCACCCACGGCAAGCCCGCAGGCGCCGAGCCGGCGACCGCGGCGAAGCCGGGGGCGGGCGCGGCAGGCCGAGCGCGGCCACCGGCCGCGAAGCCGGGAGCATAGGCCATGGCGCTCGAGTTGAAGATGGAGGACAAGCCCTGGTACTACGCCATCGGCATCGGTGTGCTCTTCGGCGCGATCCTCGCGGGCATCGTCCAGTACGCCTGGTTCCGCAACCTCAATCAGGAGATCGCGGACAAGAGGATTGAGCTGGACGGGCTCAACCAGGAGATCGCGAAGGGCCGGGCGGCCGAGCGCAAGCTGTCGCAGTTCCGCGAGGAGGTCAAGCGCCTCGAGCTCGAGCTCTCGAAGCTCCTCCAGATCCTCCCCTCCAAGCGCAACACCGAGGAGCTCATCAAGCGGATCGAGACGCTGACGCGCCAGGGCGACTTCACGCTGAAGACCTTCAAGCCGGGCGACTTCGTCCAGAAGGACTTCTATGCGGAGTGGCCGATCCAGATCGCCATCGACGGGACCTACCACAACCTCGCGCTCTTCTTCGACCGGATGAGCCGCTTCTCGCGCATCGTCAACGTCGAAGATCTCAAGGTCAACACGCTCGACAACGCGCCGGGCAAGTCGATCCAGTCGAGCTTCATCGCGAAGACCTTCATCTACACCGGCGACGAGGTCGGACAGGCCACGGCGTCCGAGGGTCTGCCGCCGGGCTCGGCGGCGCCTCCGCAGGGCCAGAAACCGGCGGCGCCCGCCGCGAAGAGCGCGGAGACGCTGAAGGGACGCGCCGAGGGAAGGGGAGCGGCGGCCGAATGAAACGCGTCCTTGGTTTCGCGCTGCTGCTTCTCTGTGCGTCGGTCGGCGTTGCTCAGGCCCCGGCGGCGGCCCCCACTCCGTCCACGACGCCTCAGGCCGTGATCGCGCCGGTGCCGGAATCGCCCGGCCAGTCTCTGATCGAGCAGGACGAATCGGCGATGTCGGGCCGCGCCTACACATACGACCCGGCGGGACGGCGCGATCCGTTCCGGTCGCTGCTCGTGCGGGAACAGAACCGCGGCGGCGCCGAGCGGCCGCCCGGGATCGCCGGGATCGGGATCGACGACCTCGTCGTTCACGGAATCTGGAAGACGCGCGCGGGGTACGTCGCCCAGATCCGCGCGACGGACAACAAGAGCTACCTGATTCGCGCCGGTGACCTCCTCTACGACGGAGAGGTCACGCGCGTGGGACCGAACGAGGTCTCGTTTCGCCAGAATCTGAACGATCCGCAAAGCGTGAAGCCCTTTCGGGAAGTCACCAAGCAGCTCAACGCGACGGTTAAGCAATGACAACCTCCGCGAGCATGGGCATTCGCGCGACGGGAGGAACGATGCGAAGGATTTTCACTGCAACCGCGACGGCACTGGCGCTCGCGCTTTCGTGGGGGGCGGCCACCGGCTGCGCCTCGCACGCGAAGGCGACGCACAACGCCGCGGATACCGCCCTCGCGGCGCCGGCGGATTCCGCCCCGGCGGCCGCGACGCCGGCTCCTCCCGCCTCCGCCAAGATCACCCAGGCGGCCTTCAACGAAGACTCCGACGGGGCGCGCGTGGTCCTGTCAGCGAGCGCGCCCCTGCTGTACACCTCCTACGAGCCCCGGCCGGACCTGCTGATCGTGGACCTCCGCGACGCCTCCGTGGCTCAGGGATTCGCCGCGCCGCAGACCGCGGGCGGCGTCGTCGGCTCGATCCGGTTCGAAGAGGTCGAAGAGCTCGGCAAGCGGATGACCCGCCTGTCGATCGCGCACAAACCCGAGTCCAAGGCGGATGTCCGCTCGGTCGGCCAGGGCCTCGCCATCGCCTTCAGCGGAACGACCGCGGTGGCCGAGTCCGAGACCGCCGAGCCCGAGACTCCGGCGAGCCATCCCGTCGCGACCGAGCCGCTCGTCACGGAGTCGAGCGAGGCCGCGAAGGCCCCGGCGCCGGTTGCCGTCGCCCAGGCGGCGCCTGTGGCGGCGACCTCCGCGACCTCCACGGCCGCGCGCGGCGAAGTCGCGCATTCTCTCGAGAAGGTCACCGTCGGCGAGACCCGCGACGGTCAGGTTTCCGTCACGCTTCTCGGCGACGGCTGGCTGGCGCCGAAGGACTTCGTCCTCGCGAACCCGCCCCGCGTCGTGCTCGACCTCCCCGGCGTGAAGAACGAGGTCCGCCAGCGCGCGATCACGGTGGCCGGAAATGTCGTGACGAAGGTCCGCGTCTCGCAGTTCCAGACCTCTCCCGAGTACGTCACTCGCGTGGTGCTCGACCTCTCGGCCCCCGCTCCGCACGCGCTCGCCTCGGACGGCGAGCGGCTGGCCGTGATCGTCGGAAACGACGCGATCGCGGCCGCGGCCGCCCAGGCCTCGACCGTCGCGGCACAGGCCGCGCAGACCTCCAGCGTTGCCCAGGCCGCGCAGCACGCGACCGTCGCAAAGGCTTCGCCCGCCGAGACCGTGGCGCAGGCCCCGGCTCCGGCGCCCGTCAGCTCGCCCGAGCTGAAGGCGGAGGCGGCGCCCGTGACGCGCACCGAGACCGCGCCCCCCCAGACGACGACGATGGAAGCCAAGGCCGCTCCCGCCCCGGTGGCCGATGAGAAGCCCCTCGAGAAGCCGGCGGTCGTCGAAGCCAAGGCCACGGTCGCTCCGGCACCGGCGCACGTCGAGCCCAAGGCGGAGCCCGTCGCGATCGCGGCGGCTCCGGCCCCGGCGGCAGCTCCGGTCCCGTCAGCCCACCGGACGGATTCCGCGACCGCCGTGGCGCAGACCCCGGCCGCCCCCACGACGACGACGGTCGCCTCGAAGCCGAACGCGAAGTCCGGATCGGCCGCCCCGGCCCGCACCCGCAATGACGCGCTCTTCGAGGCCGCCGCGGCGGCACTCGACCAGGAGCAGGCCGCGACCGCCCAGGCCGGCTCGGCCTATCGCTCGCGCACGATCGCGGAGTCCTCGACGCAATTCACCGGCGAGCCGATCTCGCTCGACCTGAAGGACGCCGACATCAAGGACGTCTTCCGGACGATCTCCCAGCTGACCGGCCTGAACATCGTGATCGATCCGGAGGTCCGCGGCACCGTGACCGTCCAGCTCGAGGACGTTCCCTGGGACCAGGCCCTCGACCTGATCCTCAAGCAGAACAGCCTCGGCTACGTGCTCGAGAACAACATCATGCGCATCGCCACCACCGCCAAGCTGCAGGCGGAGGAGGGCGACCGGGCGCGCCTCGCCGAGGCCCGCCAGGCCGCGGAGCCGACCCGTACGGTCATCAAGAAGCTCTCCTACGCGAAGGCGGGCGAGATCACGCCGACGCTGCAGAGCGTGATGTCCAAGCGCGGCTCGATCGTGGTCGACGGCCGGACGAACACCCTGATCATCCGTGAGATCCCGACGTACCTTCCGGCGGTGCTCCAGCTCATCGAAAACCTGGACACCGCGACGCCCCAGGTCGTCATCGAGTCCCGGATCGTGGAAACCACGAAGAGCCTCGGACGGAGCCTCGGCATCAACTGGAGCGCCACGGGCAACGCGGACAACGCCCACGGCAACACGACGAACCTCATCTTCCCGAACTCGGTCGCGGGCGGCATCAACGTCGGTCTCGGCAACGGGCCCACGGTCGCCTCGCTCGTGCTCGGAAACATCCTGAACACGTTCAACTTGAACGCGGCGCTGACGGCGGCCGAGAACCAGGGTCTCCTGAAGATCATCTCCTCGCCGAAGGTCACGTCGCTGACCAACACGCCGGCGCTGATCCAGTCGGGCGTCCAGATCCCCGTGCAGACCACGGTCAACAACACCACGACGGTCATCTACGTCGACGCGACGCTGAAGCTCGATGTGACGCCTCAGATCACGGCCGAGGGGACGATCCTCCTCTCGGTGAACGTGACGAAGCGCGAGCCGGCCGTCGCGCTGAACCTCTCCCTCGGACAGAACGTCCCGCTGACGATCCGCGAGTATCGCGGCCAGGTCCTGGTCAAGGACGGCGGCACGACGGTCATCGGCGGAATCTTCCAGATCAACGACCAGGATCAGAACAACATGATCCCGGGCCTCTGGAAGATACCGGTGCTCGGAAACCTGTTCCGCAACAAGACGCGCACCGAGAAACACGACGAGCTGCTGATTTTCATCACTCCCCGAATCCTGCGGTCGTAATGGGAGAACGCGCATGAACCTGACGAAGAAAACACTGGCAGCCTGGGTCGCTCTCGCGTCTGCGTTGACGCTGGCGACGGCGTGCACCAACAAGCAGGGCGAGACGGAGTCACCCGTGTTCCTGACGGTCGACCTGACCGATCAGGCGGGACTGACCAACATCCTCCCGGCCCGGACTCTGACCATCCCGACGATCACGATCACGAGCCACCTCAAGAATCCCGGCGCTCCGGACACCGCCGGGTTCGCGACCGTCCAGCTGGCGGACTACACGGTCACGTACCGGCGCGCCGACGGGGGGACGATCGTTCCGCCGGTCCAACAGTTCGCGGTCGGCGAGACCGTCGCCAGCGGCGGCAGCGTGACGCTCAGCGATTTCCCGGTCCTGAGCCAGGGTGCGATGGCCGGAACCCCCTTCGACCAGCTCCTGCCCTTCAACGGCGGCATCGACCGCGAGACGGGCAACACCGAGATTCGGATGTTCTACGACGTTGTGTTCTTTGGCCAGACGGTTTCCGGGTTCCGGGTGCAGAGCGAGACGGCAACCGGACTCCGGATCTTCGTGGCCCAGTAAGGGGGATTCATGCGCCGCATAGCCATCGCCCTGTCGCTCGTCGCGCTCGTCGCAGTGCTGCACGCCTGCGCGGCGGACGCTCCGACGAAGCCCCCGGCCGGAGGCGGCGGCGGGCAAACGAGCGCGCTTTCGATCCAGCTCTTCACGAGCGACGCGAACCCCAAGGCCGGGACGTGCACGCAGATCGAGGCCGTCGTCACGCTCAACGGCAACTCCGTGCCGGACGGCACGAGCGTCGTCTTCACGTCGGACTTCGGAACCTTCTCCCAGAACAGCCTGCCGACCGTCTCCGTGGTGACGACCGGCGGCCAGGCGGTCACTGCCCTGTGCGGACCGGGGGCGGGCCAGGCCAAGGTCAAGGCCACCGCGACCTCGGGCGGTAAGACGGGTTCGGCGAACCTCGTCATCTCGTTCCAGCCGAGCTCGGGCACCCTGCCGTTCGTCTCGGCGTGCCAGCCGAGCTTCGGGGATCCCAATGCACCGCAGACGATCGTCCTCACCGGCGGCCGCTTCTTCGGCACGCCCGCGACGTCGAAGGTGCAGTTCACCGCCAACGGCATCACCAAGGACGGCCTCGTCACCGACGTGGCGACGGGCGCCGTCACCGTCCAGACGCCGCAGTTCCCCGAGCTGACCGCACCGAGCACGCTCACCTCGATCACGCTGACGCTCGGCACGAACCTCTCGACCCCGGTGGTGCTTTCCCTGCCCAACTGCTTCTCGTTCGGAACGAGCGCCTCGAACCAGCCCACGATTACGGCTATTCTGCCTTCGCAGGGCAGCTTCTCGGGCGGCACGCGCGTCACGATCATCGGGTCGGGCTTTGCGACCTCGGGTGGCGTCCAGGTCTTCTTCGGAAACACGGAGGCGACCGTCGTCTCGACGACGTTCAGCCAGATCGTGGCGATCTCGCCGGCCGGACCCGGCGGTAACGGCGGTACGACGACCGTCGGCGTGACCGTGAAGAACATCACGTCCGGCCTGACCTCCGCAGGGATCAATTTCACGTACGGTCCTGCGCTGAAGGTCACGTCCATAAATCCCGTCGAAGAGCCGTCAGACGGGCCGTTTACACCGCTCACGATCTTTGGCACTGGTTTCCAGGCCCCCGTTGCGGTGATCGCGGGGCAGCGACCGTGCACGGTCAGCTCCGTTTCCGCGACCGAAATCGTCTGCATGCCGACGGGTGTTCTCGTCAGCGACTGCAGCGACGTCGTCGGACCGGTGGTCGTGACCAACGTCGACACAGGCGATACGTCGCCCGCCGGACCCGACTTCCGCTACCTCGTCAAGACGTTCGCTCCTGCGCTGAGCTTCAGCCAGCCGAGCGTGGGCGACGTCTTCCTGAATTCGCCGATTACGGTGACGCTCTTCGGGTCGGGCCTCTCCCGAGTCACCAAGGTGACCTTCGGCAACCGGGCTGCCAGCTTCCAGAGGATCAGCGACGGGCAGCTCACCGCGACCGTGCCGGACGATCTCGCCCAGGCCCCGGCGTGCCCGGCGGGCACTCCCGGAATGACGGAGGTGACCGTCGAGACGGTCGACATCACCGTGACCTCGGAAACGGGATGCACCTCCACGCTCTCCGCCGCCTTCACGTATCAGCGTCAGTGCGTCTCGCCCACGCCGACGCCCGCCGCGCCCTAGTCGACCAATCGCCGCCCCCCACCTCGGGGGGCGGCTTAACTTCTGATCGTGGCTGAGCTCTCAGCAGACGCCCGCATCCGCGATCTCGAGCGCCGCCTCGACATGGATCCCGGTTCGCGACTTTTCGTGTCGCTGGCCGAGGAATACCGCAAGCTCGGCCGCTTCAAGCAGGCCCTCTCGGCGCTCCAGAAGGGGCTCCTGGCGCATCCCGGATACGTCGCCGCCCAGGTCGCGCTGGGACGCGTGTACGTCGAGGTCGGACAGGGCACCGACGCCATCGCAACCTTTACGAAGGTCCTGGTCGTGGATCCGGGGAACCTGGTCGCGTCCAAGTCGCTCGCCGACATCTACCTCGCGCGGGGCGACAAGCTCGAGGCGCTCAAGAAGCTCAAGCTCTACCGGGCGCTCTCGGGTGACCGCAAGGTCGACGAGTCGATCGCGACCCTCGAGTCGCAGGTTGAGCCGAGGCCGGTGACGCCGACGCGGCAGGTGAAGAAGGCGGCCGCGGAACCGCCCCCGGCGCCGAAGTTCCACGAGACCGACAAGAGCCGGCGCCGCTCGTCCGCGCGCCCGACGAACCAGGCGGCGGCGGAGCTGAGCGACGCGTTCGAGATCACGTCCCTCGATTTCCACCCCGGTGACGACTCGGGCGGCGGCGCCTCGGAGGATCCGTTCCCCTTCGTTCCCACGCGCGATGCGGCCATTGCTTCGGCGTCGACGTCTTCAACGGCGGCCCCCTCCGCTCCGGCGCCTCCGCCTCCATCCGTCGCGGCGGCTGCGCCGCCGCTCGAAGCTCCTCAGGCGCCGTCGATCGCGGCTACCCAGGCGCCGTCGTTCGCGGCGGCCGCCGCCGAGCCCTCTCCGGCGCCGCCCGCGTCGCCAGTCGTGGCGGCCGCGCCGCCATCGTTCCACCCGGTTCTCGATTCGCCGACCAGTCCGATGATCCTCCCAATTCCCACTCCGCCTCCGGCCGAGACTCCGGAGACGCCGGACTATTCGGCCTCTTCGGTTGCGCTCGACGACACGAGCCCGTCTCCGGCGCCGGTCGCGCCCCAGAACGGCGACGGTGCGCCTGCGCCCCTCTTCCGTCCGACCGACGACGCCGTCTTCGGCGAGGTGCCGGCGCTCTTCCAGCACCCGGAGGATCAGGCGGAGGAGTCGGAGCCGGAGTCGGAGCCGGAGTCGGAGCCGGTGGCATCGGGCGCCGGGGCACCCATGGCGGCGGTGGCGACGCCCAGCGGCCGGGCGCTCGCAGACCTCTACTACTCCCAGGGGCACTACGCCGAGGCTCTCCAGATCTACGACGACCTCGTCACGCGCCATCCCTTCGACGAGGAGCTCATGCGGATGCGGCGGGACGCCGAGGCGCGCCTGCTGCCGGCGGGCCAGGTCCATTCCTCCACGGCGCCGGATCCGGGCGTCGAACGGCGGAGGGCCCGAATCCGGGTCCTCGAGCGCTTCCTCTCCCGCGTCCAGGCGGGATGATTCCGGGCCTCCGGCCGTGACATCATCGGAGGCAGGATGAACGTCTTTCAGGACACTTTGCGCCGGGTCGCCGAGCGCGTCGAGGGAACCCGCGCGGTCTCGCTCGTGGGGGTGGACGGCATCGCCATCGACTCCTACGTCGGGGAAGACGGCGTTCCCCTGGAGTCTCTCGCCGCGGAGATGGGAGCCATCGTGAAGGCGGCCCGCGCCTCCAGCGCCCTGACCGAGAACGACGCCGTCACCCAGCTGACGGTCGGCTCCGACCGCGCCACCACCATCCTCTGTCGGGTGACCCCGGAGTACTATCTGCTGCTGTGGCTCGCGCGGGACGGCAATTTCGGCCGCGGCCGATTCGAGTTGCGCAAGGCGGCGTCCGCCCTGGAGAAGGAGCTGGTCTGACTCATGTTGTCCATTAAGGAGATCCGAGAGCTCATCGACCTGGTCACCGAGCGAGGCCTCGCCGGACTGGAGATCGAGCGCGCGGGTTTCCGGCTCCGCATCGACGGGCCCCGCACGAACGGCATCGATGCGACCGCGTCTTCGTCGTTGTCCTATGCCGTGCCCGCGCCGGCAGCTCCGAAGACGGCGCCCGCCGCCGCCGCCGAGCCCGCCGCCGACACGAACGTGCACGTCATCACCTCTCCGATCGTCGGAACCTTCTACCGGTCGGCGTCGCCCGAGGCGGATCCGTTCGCGGAGGTGGGGTCGCGCATCTCGAAGGGCAAGATCCTCTGCATCATCGAATCGATGAAGCTGATGAACGAGATCGAGTCCGACGTCGAAGGCGAGGTCGTCGCGGTCTATCCCCGGAACGGCCAGCCCGTGGAGTACGGCGAGAAGCTCTTCGCGATCCGCCTGGCCGCGTAGCCGCGGTCTCCTCCCGTGTTCAAGAAGATCCTCATCGCCAACCGCGGCGAGATCGCCCTGCGCATCATCTCGGCCTGCCGCGAGCTCGGCATCAAGACCGTGGCCATCTACAGCGAGGCCGACCGGGACGCGCTTCACGTGCGCTACGCGGACGAGGACGTCTGCGTGGGGCCCTTCCCGTCCGCCGCGTCCTACCTGAACATCTCGGCGATCGTCTCGGCCGCGGAGATCACGGAGGCCGACGCCATCCATCCCGGGTACGGCTTCCTCTCCGAGAACGCCTACTTCGCGGAGATCCTCCAGGACTGTCACATCGCGTTCATCGGTCCGTCGCCGGAGGCGATCCGCAAGATGGGCGACAAGTCCGTCGCCCGCCGCACGGTCGCCGCGGCCGGCGTGCCCACAGTTCCGGGCTCTCCGGGCCCCCTCGAGAGCGTCGACGAGGCGCTCCCGTGGGCGCGCAAGGCGGGCTATCCGGTGATCCTCAAGGCCTCGGCCGGGGGCGGCGGCCGCGGGATGCGCGTCGCGCGCGACGAGCGCGAGCTCGCGTCCGCCTTCGACACGGCGCGCGCCGAGGCCGAGAAGGCCTTCGGCAACGCCGAGGTCTACATGGAGAAGTATCTCGAGAACCCGCGTCACATCGAGTTCCAGATCTTCGGCGATTCGCACGGCAACCTGCGCCACCTCGGCGAGCGCGAGTGCTCGATCCAGCGCCGCCACCAGAAGCTGATCGAGGAGGCGCCGTCCTCGGTGCTCGACGAGGGCCTTCGCCGGAAGATGGGCGAGGCGGCGATCGCCGCGGCCCAGGCCGTGCACTACACCAACGCCGGAACGATCGAGTTCCTGCTCGACGCCGACGGCAAGTTCTACTTCATGGAGATGAACACGCGGCTGCAGGTCGAGCATCCGATCACCGAGGAGGTGACGGCCCTCGATCTCGTCAAGGAGCAGATCGCGGTGGCGGCGGGCGCGCCGCTGTCCTTCGCCGACCGGGACACGGCGCCGCGCGGGCACGCCATCGAGTTCCGGATCAACGCCGAGGACCCCGTGACCTTCGCCCCGTCGCCGGGCCGCATCGCGTCGTTCCATCCGCCGGGCGGGCTCGGCGTGCGGGTGGATACCGCGGCCTACCAGGGCTACGTGATCCCTCCGCACTACGACTCGCTCATCGCGAAGCTGATCGTCTGGGGGCGCAACCGCATGGAGGCGATCCACCGCGGGCGGCGGGCCCTCGACTTCTTCGTCATCGAGGGCATCAAGACGACGATCCCGCTGCACCGCCGAATCCTGGACGACCCGGACTTCATCGACGGGAGACTCTCGACCCGCTTCATGGAACGATTCGCGGCGTCGGCCTGAAGCGAGTCGGAGCCGGCGTGCCCGTCCGCCTCCCCAGGATCTACGCCATCACGGACCGCGCCTCCGCCGGGGGAGCCGCATCCACCGCGCATGCGGACCGAGCCGCGCATGCGAATATCGCCGAGCGTCTCTTCCGTGTGGGGATCCGCTGCGTGCAGGTACGCGAGAAGGACTGCGCCGACTCGGACCTGCTTCGAGAGGTCGAAAAGGTCGCGCTTCTCGGGCGCGAGGCGGGTGCGCGGGTGCTGGTCAACGATCGCGTCGACGTGGCCCGCCTCGCGGCGGTCGGCGTCCACCTCGGCGAGGACGACCTCCCTGCCTCCGCCGCGCGGGCGATCCTTCCTCCGGAGTCCGTCGTCGGCGTCTCCACGCACGATCCGGACGCCGCCCAACGCGCCTTCGCCGACGCGAATGCCGACTACGTCGCGTTCGGCCCGATCTACGCGAGCCCGACCAAGGGAATCCGCCCGGCGGCGGGCCTGGAAGCGCTCTCCCGCATCGCGGAGCGAAAGACGAAGCCGCTCGTTGCGATCGGCGGCCTCACCGCGGAGCGCCTTCCCGCCGTCTTCGCGGCGGGGGCGGACTCGGCGGCGATGATCTCGGGCCTCCTCGAGGGCGGGCGCATCGAGGAGAACGCGCGGCGAGCGCTCGATGCCGCTCGGCGAACGGGCCTGCTTGGGGCGGCCCGGCTCTTCCTGGTGGGGTTCATGGGGAGCGGCAAGACCGCGGTGGGTCGCCGCGTGGCCGAGCGGCTCGGGGTCGCCTTCGTCGATCTGGACGAGGAGATCGAGCGCGCGTCCGGCCGGACGATCCGGGCGCTGTTCGAGGAGTCGGGCGAGGCGGCGTTCCGCGTCCGGGAGTCCGAGTATCTCGCGGGGACGGCCAGCCTTCCCCGGGCGGTCGTCGCAACCGGAGGCGGCTCCTTCTGCTTCGAGGCCAACCGCGCGGCGATCGCACGGCTCGGAGTGTCGGTCGCCCTGCTGCCTCCGCTCGCCGCGGTGCAGGCGCGCCTGTCCGGCAAGACGGACCGGCCTCTGTTCCAGAGCCCCGAGCAGCTCGCACGGCTCTTCGCCGAGCGCGCGCCGTTTTATAGAATGGCCTCGGTCCAGGTGAATTTGAGCGGAGCCGAGACGATCGAAGAGGCGTCGGACCGCGTGCTCGTGGCTCTCGAAGGCCTCGAACGATTCCCGAGTTGAAGGAGGTCCGGTTCTTCTCATGCGGTACCTGATCCTCTCGGACATCCACTCGAACGCGGAGGCCCTCTCCGCGGTGCTCGCCCGCGTGCGCCGCAAGAAGTTCGACCGCGTCGTCGTGCTCGGCGACTTCGTGGGCTACGGCGCCAATCCGAACCAGGTCATCGACAAGATCCGCGACATCCGGAAGGAAAAGACCATGATCCGCGGCAACCACGACAAGGTCGTCTGCGGAATCGACTCCGGCGATCTCTTCAATCCCGTCGCCCTGAAGGCCGCCCGCTGGACCACGGAGAAGCTGACGGCCCGCAACCGATCGTTCCTCGAGGCCCTCCCGGTCGGCCCGGCGATCGTGGACGGCGCGTTCGCGATCTGCCACGGCTCGCCGCGCGACGAAGACGCGTACATCTTCACCGACTACGACGCCTACCTGAACTTCCGCGAGATGACCTCGTCGGTCTGCTTCTTCGGGCACAGCCACATTCCGTGCGTGTTCACGCTCGAGGAGCACGGCATCCTGGTCGAGCTCGTGAAGGGCGACCGCATCCGGTATCCGCTGCGCGAGGGCCTGCGCTACCTGATCAACCCGGGATCGATCGGGCAGCCTCGGGACCGCAACGCGTCGGCCGCTTATGCGATCTACGACGACGAGGAGCACGTGGTCCACTTCGACCGCGTCGCGTACTCGGCCGAGAAGACGCGCGACAAGATCTACAAGGCGGGACTGCCGCACATCCTCGGCGACCGGCTGCTGGTCGGGGCCTAGCCGCTCGATGCGAAGACGCATCCTCGCGACGATGGTCGTCGCGGCGGGACTGGCGTTCGGCTGCACCGGCGGTCCGCACCCGCCCCCGAACCGGCCCGCGGCGGAGACGACGCCTCCTCCGGCGCCCGCTTCCTCCAGGGTGTCGGAGCCGACTAGGACGGCGGAGCCGACGGAGGCGAGGCTGCTCGAGCTCGAGGACCGCCGCGCCTTCGACGAGGCCGTCCTGCGGGCGGGCGCGGCCGGCACGAGCGCGGAGCTTCGGGCCCGCGTCGCGCTCGCGCTGGGCCGCATCGGCGACGAGCGGGGGGCGCCGTTGCTCTCCCGACTCGCCACGGATTCCTCCGTGGAGGTTCGGCGTTCGGCGGCGTTTGCTTCGGGAATCCTGGGCTATCCGTCGCCCTCGGCCGTCGGTTCGCTCGCGACGCTCCTCTCGGATCCGGACGCCTCGGCGGCCGCGTGGGCGGCCTGGTCGCTGTCGGCCCTCGAGACGCTGGCGGCTCAGGACGCGCTCGTCTCGGCGCTTCGCTCGGCCCCGCCCGACCGCCGCGCCGGGCTGCTGCGGGCGCTGTGGCGCTACCCGACGCCCGCGGCGGCGGCCGCCGCGTCGGCGTTCGCCGCGGATGCCGACCCCAACGCCCGCGCGACGCGATCCGCGGCTCTCTACGCACTGGCTCGCCGGCCGCAGGAGTCGTCGCGCGCGGTTCTCACCGCCGCCCTCGGGGACGCGAGCGTGGACGCCGACACGGCGGCGCTCTGCGCGCGGGCCCTGGGACTCCTCGGAAAGGCGGAGGCGGTCGGGCCCCTCTGGTCCGCCGCCGCGGACGCGCGGCCTCCGGTCCGCCTCGCCACGCTCCTGGCGCTCGCGGCGGTGCTCGAGAAGGACTCGAACTCCGGTGTGGCGCTTCCGGCCGGGGCGGCGGCGCGCCTGGTCGAGCTGTCCGGCGACACGAACCCGAACGTCGCGGTCCCGTCGCTCGCGCTGCTGCGGTGGGCAGCCGCGGACCGCGACGCGTTCCGCCGCCTCTGGTCGGTCGCCTCGAGCGGCCGGGGGCGCCGGCAGCAGGTCGCGCTGACGGCGCTCATGGGGGGGCTCGGCGAGCGGTCGAAGGATCTCGTCGACGCGTCGATGGCCTCGGCCGATCCCTTCCTCCGCGCGACCGCGGCGGAGTCTCTCTCCTTCCTTCCGGCGGCCGACGCCGACGCGCGCCGCACACGGCTGGCGGCGGATCCCGAGGTGGTCGTCCGCCTGCGGACGCTGGAGGGGCTTCGCACTCCGCCCGACGTCGCGCGCAATCGCGGCCTCGTCGACGCGGCGCTCTCCGATTCGGATTTCGGGGTCCAGGCTGCGGCGGTCGCCGCGCTCGCGCAGCTCGAGGACCCCGCGGTGCTGCCGGTGATCCGGGACGCGCTGGTGAAATCCGCCGCGGCGAAGCCCGCGGGCCCCGACGTCGCGATCGAGGCCATCGCGGCCGCGGAGGCGCATTCGGACGATCCGGGGGCCCGGGAGATCGTGGAGGCGGCCTACAAACATCCCTCGGTGCTCGTGTCGCGGCTCGCGCGCCGGTCGCTGGTCCGGAAGTTCCATGCGGATCCGTCGGCCTACCCGTGGCGGACGTACGACCCGAAGAGCGCGGAGGAGTACGAACAGGCGGCCGCCTCCGAGCGGGACTCGCCGCTTCCGATCGTTCGGGTCGAGACCGAACGCGGAACGCTGGTGATCCGGCTCCTGCCGCGCGAGGCCCCGCTCACGGTGCGGAACTTCCTGGCGCTCGCGCGCCGCGGGTACTTCGACGGCGTCCGCATCCACCGGGTCGCGCCGGGCTTCGTCGTGCAGGACGGCGATCCCACGGGCACCGGGAACGGCGGCCCGGGCTACGAGATCCGCGACGAGCTCAACACGGTGCCTTACGAGACGGGAACCGTCGGGATGGCCCTGGCCGGGCCCGACACCGGCGGCAGCCAGTGGTTCGTGACGCTCGCGCCGGAGCCGCACCTGGACGGCGTCTACACGGTATTCGGGAAAGTCATCGGAGACATGGAGATCGCCGGGCGGATCGAGCAGGGCGACCGGATCGTGCGCGTCGCGGTCGCTCCGGAGAGGATGCCCTGAGGTGCGCCTTCTCGCCCGGCTCGTCCAGTTCGGCGGCCTCGTCATCGCCGGCGCCGCGTTCTTCGTGGGACTCCTGGGTCACGACGAGCGGCGCGAGCTGCTGCTCCTCGCGATCGGGGCCGGCGTCTTCACCGCGGGCTGGCTGATGCAGCGGGGCGTGAGATGAGGCGATGAGCGCGATAGGCGATGCCCAGGCGGTCATCCTCGCGACGCGCGAGCTTCCCGAGCCCTTCGACACGCTGAAGGCCGACTTCGAGGTGCGCGTTCCGGGCTACGCCCTCTCCGAGCTCGAGCTCGCCGCCGAGATTCCGGGCGTCGACGCGCTCATCTGCCTGGTCGACGACCGGGTGACTGCCGGGGTCATCCAGGCGGCCGACCGTCTGAAGGTGATCGCGAGCTACGCCGTCGGCGTCGACCAGATCGACCGCGCGGCCGCCGCCGCCCGCGGCATCGCCGTGACCCACACGCCCAACGTTCTGACGGACGCGACGGCGGACCTGACGATTGCCCTGCTCCTGGCCCTGGCGAGGCGCATCGTGGAGGGCGACCGGCTCGTGCGCGCCGGCGGATTCGCGGGCTGGGCGCCCGATCTCCTGCTCGGAAGGGACCTCAAGGGCAAGGTGTTCGGGGTCGTCGGCCCCGGCCGGATCGGGAAGGCCGTCGCGCGACGGGCCAGGGCGTTCGGCATGACCGTGATCGCGGCGGGACGGAGCCCGCGCGACGAGGCTGACCCCGACGACCCGCCGCGCGTCGCCTTCGACGAGCTGCTGCGGCGCGCCGACGTGGTGTCGATCCACGTACCCCTCACCGACCAGACGCACCACCTCTTCGACGCGGCCACCCTCGCGAAGATGAAGCCGGGGTCGCTTCTCCTGAACACGGCCCGGGGCGCGATCGTCGACGAGGTCGCCCTGACGCGCGCGCTCGATACCGGGCCGGTAGCCGGGGCCGGGCTGGATGTCTACGAGAACGAGCCGGGGATCACCCCGGCGCTCCTCGACGACGACCGGGTGGTCCTGATGCCGCACGCGGGCAGCGCGACGGTGGAGACACGGAGGGAAATGGCGCGTATGGTTGTCGAAGACGTGCGCCGGGTCCTGGCAGGGGAGAGACCCCTGCGTCCGGCGCCGCCCGAGGGAGGCCGTCGATGAAGAAGAAGTCCTCGTTCTCCTCGCTCGACGCGACGGCCGACGGCCTGCTCCGCCGCATGGCGCGCGGCGAGAACGCGCTGTCGTGGATCCAGGCGCGCTGGAGCCGCATCGTCGGGGAGCCGCTCGCGCGCAAGATCGAGCCGACCGCCCTGGCGGGCCGGCGGCTGACCGTCTCGCTGATCGATCCGGCCTGGAAGAAGCCCGTGGAGGCGACGCTGACCGAGCTCGAGAGGAAGCTCGCTCAGGAGCTGCCGGAAATCAGGCCGCGGGTGACCCTGCGCTGAATCAGCCGTCATCCCGAGGGCGAAGCCCGAGGGATCCCGAGATCGAACAGCCCGGCTCGGGACCCGCCGGGGACGTCATCCCTCGCTATCGCTCGGGATGACGGCTCGAACGGGCCGCCCTACGCGTACAGCCCGCGCACCATCGTGTCGTGCGCGACCCGGGAGATCCCCAGCATGTACGCGGCGATGCGATGGCTGACGCCGTACTTCTCCGCCATGGTCGCGACGTCGCGGAACGACTGGACCATGATGTCCTCCAGCCGCTCGTTGACCTCGCTCTCGCGCCAGAAGAAGCCGGCGCGGTCCTGGACCCATTCGAAGTAGGAGACCGTGACGCCGCCGGCGTTGGCGAGGATGTCGGGCACCACGAGGATGCCCTTCTCGTTGAGGATCTCGTCGGCGCGCTGCGTCGTCGGGCCGTTGGCGCCCTCGACGATGATCTTCGCCTTGATGTTGGGCGCGTTCTTCGCCCGGATCTGGTTCTCGTTGGCGGCCGGGATGAGGATGTCGCAGTCGAGCTCGAGCAAATCCGTGTTGGAGACTTCCGTCGTTCCCGGGAGGCCCTTCAGGGTTCGGTTCTTCTCGTAGTGCGCGAGGACCGCCGGCATGTCGAGGCCCTGGGCCGTCTGGATGCCGCCCTGGATGTCCGAGACCGCGATGATCTTGGCGCCTGCCTCGAAACACATCCGCGCCGCGATCGACCCGACGTTGCCGAAGCCCTGGATGACGACGCGGCTCCCTTGAAGCGTGAACCCCTTGAGCGGCGCGGCCTCCCGCGCGATCAGCATCAGGCCCCGGCCGGTCGCCTCGACGCGTCCCCGCGAGCCGCCGAGCGAGAGGGGCTTGCCCGTCACGACCGCCGTGACCGTGTGGCGCGCGTGCATCGAGTAGGTGTCCATGACCCAGGCCATCGTCTGCGGATTGGTGCCCATGTCGGGCGCCGGGACGTCCTTCTCGGGTCCGAACTGGTCCATCAGCTCCGCGGTGTAGCGCCGGGTGATCTTCTCGAGCTCGGCGCGCGACAGGCTCTGCGGATCGCAGATGACGCCGCCCTTGGCCCCCCCGAAGGGGATGTTGACGACGGCGCACTTCCAGGTCATCCACGCGGCCAGCGCCCGGACCTCGTCCAGCGAGACGTTCTTGTCGAAGCGGATTCCGCCCTTGCCGGGTCCCCGGGCGATGTTGTGGAGCACCCGGTACCCGACGAAGACCTCGATCCGGCCGTCGTCCATCGCGATCGGAATCGAGACCTTCGTCTCGCGCACCGGCTCCCGGAGCACCTTGTAGAGTCCCGGGTCGAGGCCCAGCTTCTGGGCGGCCAGGTCGAACCGCGACATCATTTCCTCGAAGGGATTGGCCGAGTCGGTGCCCTGGGGATGGGACCCGATCGTGGGGAACTGGGGTTCGGACTGCGGCGGTGCGACTGTGCTCACGGTACATGCCTCCCGGCGGGGCGATTTTTTCAAGCGGCCTCTGCCGCCGGTTTTGAGGCGGCCGGTGCCGCCGGCCCGCTCCACTAAAATGCCCGGGGATTCTAACAGTTGCCGGAAGCCGAGGGTGCGAGCCGGTGGAGGGTAAGCCCGCGGAGCTCGAAGACGGCGAGATCGTGCGCCGGATTCTGTCGGGCGAGGAGGAGCTCTTCGAGGTCCTCGTTCGCCGCTACCAGGCGCGAGTCGTCTCGCACGTCTCGCGCATGGTGGGCGTCCGGGAGGACGCGATCGACCTCTCCCAGGAGATCTTCCTCAAGGTGTTCCAGGCGCTCGACCGCTTCAACCCCTCCTACAAGTTCTCGACCTGGCTCTTCCGGATCGCCGGAAACGCCGCCATCGACCACCTCCGCAAGCGGCGCCCCCGGACCGTCCCCCTCGAGGCCCCGGACCCGGAAGGGGGGGCGGGCCCGTTTCCCGTGGAGCAGCGCTCGCCGGGGCTGGATCCCTTTGCCCGGCTGCGCAACGTCGAGCGGGGCGAGGCGATCCTGCGGGCGATCGAGGAGCTGCCGGAGGACTTCCGCGAGCTCATCGCCCTGCGGCACTTCGCGGGTTTGTCTTATGAGGAGATCGCGACCGTCAAGGAGATGCCCCTCGGGACCGTCAAGAACAAACTCTTTCGCGCCAGAGCCGTATTGAAGGACAGGTTGTCGGGAGAAGTGACGTGACACCGTGCCCTCGCCCCCTGGATCCGATTGACGCCGAAGCGGTTGCCGCCGGCGCCGAGCCGGTCATCGCGCCGGATGCGGCGGCCCACGCGGCCGGATGCGCGGCCTGCGGCGAGCGGGTCCGGGCCGCGGAGGCCTTCCCGGTGGCCCTGGAGGCCCTCGCGGAGCCCGGTACGGGCCTCGGCGGGTTGGCGGACCGGGTCACGCGGCTCCGGGCCTTCTCGTCCCGGGAGCGCCGGACTTACGCCCTGTGGCGAACCCCGGTCCTGCTGGACGCGGCCCTGGGCCTCGCGGGGGTCGGGCTGCTCGCGCTGCCGGCCCTGACGGCGTCGGAGCAGGTCTCGGTCGGCGCCGCCGCCCTGGCGCCGGCGCTCGCGCTCGTCCGCTCGACCGCCGGATGGGCGCTCGACGCCCTGCGCGTGGCTCCGCCCGGACTCGCGGCGCTCTCGGAGGGGCTGCGCGGACAGAGCGCACTGGGGCTGTTGGCGCTCGCGTTGCTGGTCCCCGCCGGGATCGGCCTGCGCCGGGTGCTCGCGCGCGTTCCCGGCCGCCGATGACGCGGCGGATCCTCCTCCTCTCTCTCTCCCTCCTGATCCTGCGGCCGGCGCCCGCGTCGCTCGCCGCCTCTCCCACGATCAGCTCGGTCGGCCACGACGTGGTCGTCTCGCAGGCCCATCCGGGGCGCGTCATCGCGGTCTTGGCGGACGTCCGGATCGCCGCACGCGTGTCGGGAGACGTGGTCGTGTGGGGCGGCAAGGTCTCGTTCGCTCCGGGCGGCTCCGTCGCCGGCGACCTGCTCGTCTTCGGTGGCGCGATCGACGCGCCGGCCGACCGGGCCCTTCCGGTCGAGGGCCGTGTCTCGACGCCCGGGACACTCCTCCGCCTTTATCTCTCGGAGATGCGGCGCGCGCCCTGGGAGGGCGGAGCGGCCGCCGCGCCGGGATCGGTCCTCTCGGGCCTGCGGCTCCTGGCGCTGGCCGCGTGGCTCGCGGTCTCCCTCGCGCTCCTCTACCTCTTCGCTTCGCCGCTCGCGCGGGCCGCGATGTCGGCGGAGGAGGACTTCTCCTCGTCGCTCTTCGCGGGCGCGCTCGGCGTGCTGACGCTGTTCCTGGCCGCCGGCGCGGCGCTCTCTCTCCTGCCCGCCGCGCTCGCGATCCCGATCGCCCTGGGCTCCGCCGCGATCGCGGTCGTCGCGAAGGTCTTCGGCATGGTCGCGATCTTCCTGCTCGTCGGACAGAAACTCGTCAAGAGCGTGGCGCCCTCACGGCGCCCGTTGGCGCTCGCCGCGGGATTCGCCCTGCTCGCCGGCGTCTCGCTCGTGCCCGTCGTCGGCGCGCTCGTCTGGAGCATCGCGTCCATCGTCGCGGTCGGAGTCGCGCTGGTCTCACGCTTCGGCACGCCGCGGTTCCGAATCGCGCTCTCGTAAGCCGCACGGCGGCTTCGACTTCCGACCTTCGGCTTCCGGCGCGTTCCCTCGTCGGATAGAGTCCCCCTCGCCATGGAAATCCGCTCGCTCGGAGTGATCGGCGGCGGGCAGATGGGCAACGGAATCGCCCACGTCGCCGCCGCCGCCGGCTGTCCGGTCGTCCTCGTCGACGTCGAGGACTCCCTCCTGCAGAAGGCCCGCGCCACGATCCAGAAGAACCTGGAGCGCGAGGTCTCCAAGGGCAAGCGCACGGCCGAGGAGAAGGACGCGGCGCTCGGGCGGGTCACGCTCACGACCCGGGCCGAGGAGCTCTCCTCCGCCGACGCGGTCATCGAGGCGATCGTCGAGAACGAGGCGGTCAAGAAGGAGCTCTTCGGCCGGCTGGACCGAATCTGCAAGCCGGAGGCGATCCTCGCCTCGAACACCTCGTCGATCTCGATCACGCGGCTCGCGTCGGCGACCTCGCGTCCGGACCGGTTCATCGGGATGCACTTCATGAACCCCGTCCCGGTGATGGCCCTCGTCGAGGTCATTCGCGGCATGGCGACCTCGGACGAGACCGCCGCCGCCGTCGACGCTTTGGCGCGCCGCATGGGCAAGACGGCGATCGTCTGCAACGACTATCCCGGCTTCATCTCGAACCGCGTTCTGATGCCGATGCTCAACGAGGCGATCGAGGCGCTGCGCGAGGGCGTCGCGACGAAGGAGGCGATCGACGGGATCATGAAGCTCGGCATGAACCATCCGATGGGGCCGCTGACGCTCGCCGACTTCATCGGGCTCGACACCTGCCTGGCCATCCTGCGCGTCCTGCAGGAGGGCTTCGGCGATCCCAAGTACCGGCCAAGCCCGCTGCTCGTCCGCATGGTCGACGCGGGCTGGCTGGGCCGGAAGACGGGAAAAGGGTTCTACGAGTATGCGCCCGTCTAGCACCTGGCACGTCGCGCGTAGGATCCGTTGATGTTCTGCCAGGTCTGCGGGCTGAAGAACTCCGACGAAGAGGAGTACTGCGGCCGCTGCAACTCGAAGCTCCTCGTCCTCTCCGGCGTCGGCGTGGTCGAGGAGACGGGGGAGCCGCAGGAGGAGATCCCCTTCGACGAGCATCTCCTCGAGCGGATCTCGACGCTCGAGGACGTCGTCAAGCGTACCGCCGAGGCGGTCAAGTCGCTGTTCGAGTCGATGGGCAACCTCGAGAAGAACCTCTTCGTGGCGCACACCGGCATCCTCGCGCTGCAGGAGACCCTGGAGCGCCGCGGCGCCGTGCGGGCGGAGGAGGTCGTCGACCTCTGGGAATCCAAGATGGACGAGCGGATGCAGGCGGTCGAGAAGAAGGACCGCTTCCTCGAGCGCCGCGACCGGATCATCGGGCGCTTCTCGGGCGCCGATCGCGAGGGGTTCCTGAAGAAGCTCCGGGAGGCCGAGTTCGCGATCCTCGCCCTCGACGCGGACCGCGGCATCCGCGTCCTGGAGGAGCTCTACCGCTCGAACCGCGAGAACGTGGAGCTCGGCTTCTACCTGGCGGAGACGTTCTTCTCGGCGGGCGAGCTCGAGCGCGCGTCCTCCTACTTCAAGAAGATCCTGGCGGTGGACCCGAGCCACTTCGAGGCTCTGGTCTACAGCGGCATCGCGTCCTCCGAGTCCGGAGACACCGAGGCCGCGGAGGCCGCGCTGAGGCGGGCGATCGAGCGCAAGCCCGACGCCTTCCTCCCGCACTTCGCGCTGGGCACCCTCTACGCCCACCTCTCGCGCTGGGAAGAAGCGGAGAGGGCGCTCGTGCGCGCGCTCGAGGCCGCGCCCGTGCCCTCGGCGCACATCCTGCTCGGCAACGTCCTGCGGGAGACGGGGCAGCTTCCGCGTGCCATCCAGGAATTCGAGGAGGCGCGGCGCCTCGCGCCGGAGTCGGAGGAGGCCGTCTTCCAGCTGGGTCTCTGCTACCTCGAGAAGAACTGGCTGAAGCGGGCGCTCGAGTGCTTCCAGCAGGCGCTCGAGAAGAACCCGCGGCGGCTCGAGTACCAGGAGGCCGTGCGCCTGCTCGAGAGCCGGCGCGGCTACACGCTCCCGCGCGTGGACGGCCCGGGCGCCGCGGCCTTCCGGGACGCCGAGGAGAGCGCCGCGCGCGGCTCGCTGGAGCGCGCCCAGGAGCTCTATCGCCAGGCGATGCGCGCCGAGCCGCGCAATCCCACGATCCGCGTCTCCTTCGCGCTCCTCTCGGCGTCGATGGGCCGGTGGAAGGAGGCGATCGCGGCGTGCCGCGAGGTGCTCGCCGCGGACCCCGAGGACGTCGTCGCCGCCGCCGCGTGCTCCACGCTGGCGGAGGCACTGCGGGCCGAGGGCCGGCCTCGCGAGGCGGCCGAATTCCTTCGCGAGTTCCTCGACCGCCACCCGTCGAAGACGGCCCAGGCGGTGGGCTACTACGAGCTCGCGACGAGCCTCGCGGAGTCCGGCGAGGACCTCGACCTCGCCCTCGACTACGCGGGACGCGCGCTCGCCGCGGCTCCCGAGGAGCTCAAGCCGTATCCCCTCGCGGCGCTCGGCTGGGTGCACTACAAGCGGCGCGAGTACGACCGGGCCATCGAGTGCCTGCGGCGCTCGAGCGAGCGCGCCGCGGTGCCGACGACCTTCCACCACCTGGGGATGGCATACCTGGCGGCGGGCCGCGCCGAGGACGCCAAAGCCGCCTTCACGAAGGCGAAGACGGCGGCCCGCGGCGCCGGCATCGAGGACCGGATGATGCAGCAGCTGCGCAGCAACCTGCGCCTGGTCGAGAAGGTGGGGCCTCGGAAGAAGGAACCCGCGGCGCCGGCCAAGAATCGGTAGACGCAGTCGGGTTTGGTATCGTCCGGGGACCGATGCGCTGGTCCCGGTATTTCCTCCAGACCGTCCGCGAAGTGCCCGGCGACGCCGAGGCGATCTCGCACGTGCTGCTCTCCCGCGCCGGGATGATTCGCCGGGTGGCGGCGGGCATGTACTCGTTGACCCCGCTGGGTCTCCGGTCCCACCGGAAGACCGAGGCGATCGTGCGGGAGGAGATCGACCGCTCCGGAGCGCTCGAGGTCGAGCTGCCGATCCTGCAGCCGCGCGAGCTCTGGGAGGAGAGCGGACGGTGGGCCCGGTACGAGAAGGAGGAGCTCCTCTTCCACCTGAAGGACCGCAAGGCCGGGGAGTACTGCCTCGCGCCCACCGCCGAGGAGTGCGTGACCTCGATGGTGCGCGCGGGCGTGACCTCGTACCGCCAGCTGCCGTTCACGCTCTACCAGATCCGGACGAAGTTCCGGGACGAGATCCGCCCGCGCTTCGGCCTGATGCGCGGGCGCGAGTTTCTGATGTACGACGGCTACTCCTTCGACGTCGACGCCGAGGGGCTCGTCCGCTCGTACAAGGAGCAGGACGCGGCCTACCGCCGGGTCTTCCAGCGCTGCGGGCTCGACTTCACGGTCGTCGAGGCGGATTCCGGCGCGATCGGAGGCTCGGCCTCGCAGGAGTTCATGGTCCTGGCGGAGACCGGCGAGGACGCGGTGGTCCGCTGCGCCGCGTGCGGCTACGGGGCGAACCTCGAGAAGGCGCAGACGGGGACGCGCACCGCGCCGTGGACCGACGAGACCGAGGCGCCGCTCGTGGAGGTTCCGACGCCGGGGAAGGGCGGGATCGACGACGTCGTCACGTACCTGGGCATCACCGCCTCGCGGATGATCAAGTGCATCGTCTACGAGACCGAGGCCGGATTCGTGGTGGCCCTCCTTCGCGGAGACCTCGACGTCAACGAGGTCGCGCTCAAGAACGCGCTCAAGGTGGACCATCTCGCCCTCGCCTCCGAGGAGAAGGTCGAGACGGCGACCGGCGCGCCGGTCGGCTACGTCGGGCCGCACAAGCTCCCGGGCGACGCCGTCCGCATCGTGGCCGACGAGTCGATCCGCGACGCCGTCAACGCGGTCACGGGCGCGGGCCGGCGCGACTGGCACGTGGCCGGGTTCGTCCAGCGCCGCGACGCGAAGGTCACCGAGTGGGGTCTGTTCGCTCAGGCGCGGGCCGGGGACCCCTGCCCGCGCTGCGGCAAGCCGCTCGCGATCGCGCGGGGGATCGAGGTCGGGCACATCTTCCAGCTCGGGACGAAGTACTCGGTCGCGCTGAAGTGCGAGTTCACGGACGAGAAGGGGGAGAACCGCCCGGTCGTGATGGGGACCTACGGCATCGGCGTGGGCCGCACCATGGCCGCCGCCGTCGAGCAGCATCACGACGCGGAGGGCATCGTCTGGCCGCTCGCGCTGGCGCCGTTCGAGATCGTGCTCGTCTCGCTCAATCCCTCGGACGAGGCGACGCGGCTCGAGGCGGACGCGCTCTACGACGCGCTCCGGCGGGAGGGGCTGGACGTCTTCTACGACGACCGCGACGAGCGGCCCGGCGTCAAGTTCAAGGATGCGGACCTGATCGGCTTCCCGATCCGCGTCAACGTCGGTGGCCGCGCGCTGAAGGACGGCAACGTCGAGGTCGTGTCCCGCCGGGACAAGAGCGCCCGCCCGACCCCGAAGGCGGAGGCCGTGGCCGCCGTCCGGAGGCTGCGGGCCGAGCTCGCGGGATGAGGGCTCGGCGCGCCGGTTCCGTCTGATGCGGAGGATCACGCCCGAGGAGGCGCTCGAGTACCACGCCCGCGGGCGCAAGGGGAAGATCGAAGTCGTTCCGTCCAAGCCCTGCCTCACGCAGGAGGACCTCTCGCTCGCCTACAGCCCGGGTGTCGCGGAGCCGTGCCTGGCGATCGCGAAGGACCCGGAGAAGGTCTACGACTACACGACCAAGGGGAACCTGGTCGCGGTCATCTCGAACGGCACTGCGGTGCTCGGCCTGGGCAACATCGGCCCGCTCGCCTCGAAGCCCGTCATGGAGGGCAAGGGAATCCTCTTCAAGCGCTTCGCCGACATCGACGTCTTCGACATCGAAGTCGACGCCGCGGACGTGGACACGTTCGTCGAAACCGTGGCGCGGATCGCACCCACCTTCGGCGGCATCAACCTCGAGGACGTCAAGTCGCCGGAGTGCTTCGAGATCGAGGAGCGGCTCAAGAAGCGGCTCCAGATCCCCGTGTTCCACGACGATCAGCACGGCACCGCGATCATCTCGGCCGCCGCGTTCCTGAACGCGCTCGAGGTCGTGGGCAAGAAGATCGACGAGGTCAAGATCGTCTTCGTCGGCGCGGGCGCGTCGGCGACGGCGTGCGCGAAGCTCTACCTCTCCTACGGCGTCCGCAAGGAGAACCTGCGCATGGTGGACAAGTCCGGCGTCATCTACGCCGGGCGCACCCAGGACATGAATCCCTACAAGGCGCAGTTCGCGGTCGAGACCGCCGAGCGCACGCTCGCGGACGCTCTCGTGGGCGCCGACGCGTTCATCGGCCTCTCCTCCGGCGGGATCGTGAAGGGCGAGATGCTGAAGGGGATGGCGCGGGACCCGATCGTCTTCGCCCTGGCCAACCCGGAGCCCGAGATCACGCCCGAGGAGGCCCGCGCCGCGCGGCCCGACGTCCTCATCGCGACCGGCCGCAGCGACTATCCGAACCAGGTCAACAACGTCCTGGGCTTCCCGTTCATCTTCCGCGGCGCGCTCGACGTGCGCGCGACCGAGATCAACGAGCCCATGAAGCGCGCCGCCTCGCAGGCGCTGGCGGCGCTCGCCAAGATGGACGTGCCGGACGCGGTGTCCAAGGCGTACGGCGGGCAGTCCTTCCGCTTCGGGCGCGACTACCTGATCCCGAAGCCCTTCGATCACCGTGTGCTCCTGTGGGTGGCCCCGGCGGTGGCGGAGGCCGCGATGCGCTCGGGCGTCGCCCGGGAGCCGATCGCGGACATGGCCGCGTATCTGCGTCGCCTCGAGGCCCTGCTCTCGCGCTCGCGCGAGGTCATGAGCACGGTGATCGAGAAGGCGCGACGGGACCCGAAGCGCATCGTCTTCCCCGAGGGCGAGCATCCCAAGGTCCTGCGCGCCGCGAAGATCCTGGCGGAGGAGGGCATCTGCCGCCCGATCCTGCTGGCGCGCGAGGCGGAGATCGAGCCGCTGGCCCGCGAGCTCCAGCTGCCGATGGAGAAGATCGAGCTCGTGAACACGAGCCGAGCGCCGAAGCTCGCGCGCTACGCGGAGCGCCTCGAGCAGCTGCGCCGGCGGCACGGGATGACCCCGGAGGACGCGGCGAAGCAGGCGCGGGTGCGCAACGTCTTCGGGCCGTTGATGCTCGACGCGGGGGACGCGGACGGAGTGATTTCCGGGCTGACCCAGTCCTACTCCGACACGATCCGCCCGGCGCTCCAGATCCTGGGGACCGCGCCCGGCGTGCGAAGGGTGTCGGGTCTCTACATCCTGATGCTCAAGAACCAGACCTTCTTCTTCGCCGACACCACGGTCAACATCGAGCCGACGGCGGAGGACCTCTCCGAGATCGCGATCCTGACGGCGGATGCCGTTCGGCGGTTCGACATCGAGCCCCGCACCGCGATGGTGTCCTTCTCGAACTTCGGCTCGAACACCCACGCGAGTGCGCTGAAGGTGAAGCGCGCGGTGGAGCTCGTCAAGCGCGCCCGGCCGGACCTGGCGATCGACGGCGAGATGCAGGCCGACTATGCGGTCGTGCCCGAGATGCTGGAGGCGCAGTATCCGTGGGCGACGGTCCAGCGCCCGAACGTCCTGATCTTCGCCGACCTCGAGGCGGCCAACGCCGCGTACAAGCTGGTGTGGCGGCTCGCGGGCGCCGAGGCGATCGGGCCGATCCTGTTGGGCCTTCGCAGGCCCGTGCACGTCCTCCAGCGCGGCGTCGAGGTCGCGGACATCGTCAACATGGCCGCGATCGCCGTCGTGGACGCGCAGGAGAAGGCGGCGGCCGGCGGTTGACCGAGACCGATCGGGGAACCACGGATCCGGATCACGCCCACGACCACACCTGGCTGCGCGACTTCATCCTGGGCGGCCAGGACGGGCTCGTGAACGTTCTCGGGATCACGCTCGGTGTCTCCTCGGCGAGCCAGGACGTGAGGTGCTGCTCGGGGCGGGCCTCGCGGCGTCCCTCGCCGGGGGCGTCTCGATGGGCGCCGTCGCCTAACACCCCTCCATGGCGCGGTCGGTCCACTACGAGGGCGAGCGGCTCCGGCAGCTGCGGATCCTGCAGAAGGACCCGGAGCGGGATAGCGGGCTAACCGCGGCGAACGGGATTCTCCTCGCGCGTCCGGGATAGAATTTCGCCAACAGCTAGCACTCAACGGAGCGAGTCATGGACGGTTTCCGCGCCACGGGATCCGCTCGGGCCGCGTCGAGTCGCCGAACGGCGGCGCTCCTCTTTTCTCTGCTGCTCGTGTCCCTCGCGGCGCCCGCCGGCACCCGAAGCGAGAGGTTGATGCGCCTCCGACGCTCCTTTACGCTGCTCGCCGCGCTGCTCTTCGGCCTTGCGCTCCCGGCGCGCGGACAGCAGATCACCGAGTTCCCGACTCCCACACGGCTCAGCGCCCCGGTCTTCATCACCGCCGGTCCCGACGGCGCGCTCTGGTTCACCGAGAGCGGCCTTGGAAAGATCGGCCGGACGACGACGAGCGGGGTCATCACCGAGTTCCCCGCGACGGCGCCGGGCAACAACGTCCAGGGGATCGCGTCCGGCTCGGACGGAAACCTCTGGTTCACGGAGATCGACGCGAACGTCGTCGGCCGGATCACGACCGCGGGCGTCGTCACGGAGCTCACCCTCCCGACGCCCCTCAGCGCTCCCTTTCAGATCGCCGCGGGTCCCGACGGGAGCCTCTGGTTTACCGAGGCGGGAGGCGCCCGGATCGGCCGCGTCACGACGTCCGGATCGTTCACGGAATTCGCGATCTCGCAGCCCGCGCACGGCATCTGCACCGGACCGGACGGAAACGTCTGGTTCACCGGGGCCGACGTGGGCGTCGTCGGGAGACTCACGCCCGCAGGGGTGCTCACCGAGTTTCCCACCGGCGTCGCCGCGTCGCTCTTCATCACGGCCGGCCCGAGCGACCTCTGGTTCACGGCCTTCGGCCAGAGCGCGATCGCAGGGATCTCGACCGCGGGCCAGCCGTTCGGTCCGTTCGCGACGCCGACGGCCGGAGCCGCCCCGATCGGCATCGTCGCGGGAGCGAGCGGCTTCCTCTGGTTCGCGGAATCGGCGGGGAACAGGATCGGGCGGATCGCGCGCGACGGAAGCTCCGTCGTCGAGTTCCCGGTGCCGACGGCGGACTCCTTCCCGACCGGCGTCGCCATCGGTCCCGACGGCAATGTCTGGTTCACGGAACAGGGGGAGGTGGCGGGCGCCATCGGACGACTCGTTCCGCCTCCGGTCGTCGCCGCCTCGGTCGCCGTGCCGGCGCTGTCCGCAATCGGGCTCGCCGCGCTCGGGCTTGGCCTGGCGCTCCTGGGATCGCTCGTTCTCAGGCGGACCTAGGACCTAGGCGCGCGATTCGCCGCCTCCTCGGTGAGACGGCGGACGCGGACCGACGCGGGATGGGTCGGACCCAGCGTCTGCTCGAGCTGCCCCCGGGCCGAGCGCAGCGTCTCGGCGGCGGCAGGGTCTCCGCGGGCGAGCTGGGCCTCGCCGAGGGCCGCGAGGGCATGGCCGGTCAGGTAGGAGGGCGAGTCCTTTTCCACGAGTGAGGCCGCGAGGGCCAGCGCGTCCCGGGAGCGGGCCTCGGCCGCGTCCCAATTTCGGAGGGCCGTCTCGGCCCTGGCCAGCGCGACGCTTGCGAAGACGGTCTGGGCGAACCGGGCCTTGGCGACCTCGAACAGGCGGACCGAATCCGCGAGCTCGTCGCGTGCCTTCTCGCGCTCTCCGCGGGCCATCGCCAGGAAACCGCGCGAGTAGGCGAGCAGGGCATCCGTGAGCGGATTGGGGGCCAACTGCTTCGCTCGCTCGGAGACCAGGTCCAGCTCCTTCCGGGCCGCGGGAAGGTCGCCGCTCTCGGTGTAGGTGTCGGTGAGCTCGAGCATCGCGTCGACCTCGTTCCGCAGGGACTTCCGCGCCTCGGCAATGCGGATCGACTCCCGGAACAACCCTTCGGCCTCCCCGAAGCGCCCGAGGCGGTGAAGGACCCCGGCGTAATTGAACAGCGCCGACGGCGCGATCGCGTCGCCCTCGATCGAGCGCCGCAACTCGACGCAGCGCCGCATCAGCGGCTCCGCCTTTCGGATGTCTCCGCTGAAGTGGATGAGGGCCCAGTTGTTCAGGTTCTCGGAGACCTGGGTGGTCCGGCCACGGCCGGCGCGCTCGAGGTTCGAGAGGACGTCGGCATAGGCGCGCTCGGCCTTCGCGTTCTGCCGGGTCAGGTAGTACCCGTACGCCAGGGACGACTGAGCGTCGATCCGCACCGACGGATTCGGGACGGCCGACGCGTCGAGCAGCGCGATGGCTTCGGAGGCGTCGCGGATCATCGCCTCGCCGTCGTCCGTGAAGTACCCAAAGGCCGCCCTCTGCACCAGGCACTCCGCGCGGATGGAGGCGTACCGGGGCTCGTTTGGAAGATCCGCGAGGGCCCGCCCGATCGTCGCCTGCGCGTCGCGCGTCTCGCCCCCGGCGGCGAGGGTGCCGACCGCCAGGAGGCTCTGGGCCTGCGCCGTCAGCGCGGGATCTCCGGCCTCCCTCGCGAGGGCGCCGGCGCGCCGCAGGACCTCGATTCCCTTGTCGAAGCGCTCCGCGGTCATGTGCTGTCGTCCCACCACGGTCAGCATCTCGGCGCGAAGCCGATCGTCGCCCGCGAACTGGCGGTCGATCATGATCTCGCCCTGGTCCAGGAGCTCCTCGGCCGAATACTTGCGGCCCGCCGCCGCCGCCGCGCTCAGGAGGAAGCCGAGGAAGTCCTTGACGGCGTCGGCCCGCAAGACCTGGGCGCGGGCCTCGTCGCGCTGCCGGCGGGCTTCGCGCGCTTGCCAGACGATCGCCGCCGAGCCGATCAGGGCGGCGGCCGCCGCGATCAGACCGGCGAGGACGCCGGCGCGGTGCCGGCGCACGAACTTGCTCGTGCGGTATCCGAGCGTGTCGGGCCGGGCCGCGATGGGCTCGTCCGCGAGAAAGTGCCGGACGTCGGCTGCGAGCGCCTCCACGGAAGGGTAACGCTCGGAGGGAACCTTCTTGAGAGCCTTCGCGAGGATCGTGTCGAGGTCTCTACGCAGCTGCCGGCGAAGGCCCCCGAGCGTGGAGGCGCGGGCCTCGGCGGCCGGCTCGGTGACGGTCTCGGAGGGGCGCCGCGGATCGACCTCCACGATCGCCTTCAGGAGCAGCGCGGGGTTCGACCCCGGCCGGGCGGCAGGATGCTGGCCCGTCAGCAGGAGGTAGAGGAGCGTGCCGAGGGCGTGGATGTCGGTGGCGGTGGTCACGGCGTCCCCGGTCAGCTGCTCGGGGGCGGCGTACTCGGGCGTCAGCACCCGGCCGCCCTCGCGCGTCAGCGCGGACGCCTTCGCTTCCGCCGACTCCTCCTCGAGCAGCTTCGCGATGCCGAAGTCCAGCAGCTTGACGCGCCCGTCCCGCGCCACGAGGACGTTGGAGGGCTTGATGTCTCGGTGCACCACGAGGTTCGCGTGCGCGCGGGCGACGGCCGTGCAGACGTCCAGAAAGAGGCGCAGGCGCTCGCGGACCGCGAGGCGCCGGGCGTCGCAGTAACGGTCGATCGGTTCGCCGTCCACGTGCTCGAGCACGATGTACGGCTGGCCCGAGACGGAGACGCCCGCGTCGACGAGGTGCGCGATGTTGGGATGGGTCAGCCGGGCGAGGATCGACCCCTCGCGGCGGAACCGGGCCTCTCCCGCCCGGCCCACCAGGCTCGCGTTCAGGAGCTTGACGGCCATTCGCCCCTCGAAGCGGCCGTCGCTCCGCTGCGCCAGCCAGACGCTGCCCATGCCGCCCTGGCCGATGGGCTCGAGGAGCGTGTAGGCGCCGATCGTCTGACCGGCGAGCGACGACGGCTCGGGGGGCGGGGGGGCCGGCGAAACCTCGTCCGCGAGGAACCGTTCGCGCGAGGCCTGCTCCCGCGAGGCGAGGAGCGAGTCGAGTTCGGCCGCGAGCTCGGGCCGTGAGGCGCGCAGCTCGCCGAGCCAGGAGCGCCGCGCCGCGTCGTCCAGCTCGAGCGCCTCGTCGAGGAGAGGCGCCAGGGCGCGCCAGCGTTCCGGAGTGAGGATCGACATGCCTGACAGGGCGCCTCGCGGGCCTGCCGCGCGGGCGATCAGAGCGTATCAGGAGAATTGGAGCCACGGCGGGCTGCGAGCGCCACGCCGCCGTGTTCAGCGAGCGAATTAAGCCGCGGCGGTCAGCCGCGAGGCCGACTTCGCGGCGATCGCCTTGGCCGCCGTCGGCTTCCATTCGCGAGCGCGCCGCGCTCGTCGTTCCGCTACCTCAAATATCCCCAGTTGTGTAATTTGTCGCTGTCCTCGGCCCAGCGCTCGCCGATGTCGTCGCGGTAGTACATGTTGGGGATGAGGATGTTGCGCACGCGGGTGTAGGCCTGCTCGCGCGCCTGCTTCATCGTCTGCCCCAGGCCCACGACCGTCAGGACGACGCCGGAGGTGCCCGCCACGAGCCACTGGCCCTCCACGATCTTGGTGTCCTCGATGTGGACCTCCTCGGGCGTGCCCTTCTTGAAGACGATGACGGCGTTCTTGGTGAACGACTCGAAGGTCGCGTTGTCGTCGAAGGGGAAGGGCGGCATCACGATGCGCACGCCGACCTGGAAGCCGCTCCGGACCTTGAGCTTGGGATCGACGCCGTGAGCGAGGTCCCAGAGGAAGAGACCGATCGGCGTGAGCATGCCCTCCTGCTGGATGAAGATCGTCGGGTAGCCGAAGCGTGAGGTGAACTCGAGCGGGTAGATCCCGTTGTTGTTGACGATGCAATTGACGTCGATGTAGCCGACGTAGCCCTCTTCCGCCAGCCGCGGCTCCATCTTGAGAAGCGTCTGCTCGAAGATCTTGTTGGGCTCGCTCCAGAACATCGTCGTGCCCATCTCGCCGGTCGGCGGCCCGCTGTTGCCCGGGAAGAGCTTCTTGTGCTCGAAGTTCGTGTTGATCGGGTAGACGAAGCTCTTGCCGTTGAAGAATCCGCCGACGGCGACCTCGACTCCGACCACCCGCTTCTGGAGCTGAAAGACCTTGATCTCGTCGGCGAAGGCCTTCTTGTACGCCTCGAGCATCCGGACGACGTCCTGGCCGTCCTCCTCATCGCCCACGAAGAGTCGGCGCTTGACGTTGCCGGCCGCGCCGGACGGCTTGATGACGTACCGCGTGGGGTTTTCCTGCACGTACGTGATCGCCTCGTCGAAGTTGTCGAAGTCGCGGTAGGGGATGATCGTCACGCCGGCCTTCTTGAGCTCCTCCTGGCCGAACGAGCGGTCGTCCTCGAGCCGGTCGGTGTAGGGCGTCCCGCCGACGACGGCCTTGCCCCTCGCCCGCAGCGCGACGGCTTTCTCGCCCTGGCCGAGTGTGTCGTCGAAGACGATCACGTCGGCCCAGTCCACGTCCTTCTCCCAGTCGTCGGTCTTCGGCACGAAGCCGTCCGCGATGTCCTTCTCCTCGGCGTCGCCGATGAAGTAGCGGACCTCGTGGCCCTCCTTCAGGACCTGCCACGCGATGTCGCCGACCAGACCCGTCAGGGACACGAAGAGGAACTTGCGCTTTTTCTCCATGAGAGCGGCGGGATTCTACACGGGGCGCCCGTGCCCGCTCCCGGGCGGTGACGCCGATCACCGGGCACCCTGTCGTCTTTGGGTCGGGGCTTCCGCTTTAGTAGGTGAGGACCCGAGGAGGAACCATGCGCAGCAGACCTGGACTCATCCTGGTGGGAGGCCTCGTCCTGGTGGTTTCGAGCTTTCCGGCGGCAATGTCCGCCCAGATGATCGACGCAACGCGGGCGCCCAACGCCGCCAACGACGGCATCCACAAGTCGTTCGCCGATGAGGTCGGCGCCGGCCGCGGGGACTGGAACACGCCGGGTTCCGCGTCTTTCCTGATCAACCGGGACCCATACCGGGCGATCCGGCGCGGGCGCCAGATCTTCCAGCGCAAGTTCACGCGGCTGGAGGGTCAGGGGCCGGGATACGACGATGGTGCGGGGGACATCAACACGACCCTCGCGATCGGCGCGGGTCTCGCGGACAGCTGCGCGGCCTGTCACGGACGGCCGCGCGGCGCGGCCGGCGGCGGGGGAGACGTCGTCACGCGCCCGGACAGCCGCGACGCGCCGCACCTCTTCGGCCTGGGCCTCAAGGAGATGCTGGCCGACGAGATTACCGGACAGCTGCGCCAGATCCAGGCGGACGCCGTGCTCGCCGCGAAGGCCGGCGGGCAGCCGGTGACGCGGCCGCTCACGGCCAAGGGGATCGACTACGGACGCATCACGGCGTCCCCGACCGGCGCGGTCGACACGTCGCAGGTCCAGGGAGTCGATCCGGATCTCCGGGTCCGGCCCTTCTTCGCGCACGGCGGCACAATCTCGATCCGCGAGTTCGTCGTAGGAGCGCTACACGGCGAGATGGGACTCGATGCGGCGGACCCGGACCTCTCCGTCGCGAGCGCGCAGGGCCACGTCACGACGCCTTCGGGGATGGTCCTCGATGGCCGCCTGGACAAGGTCGAGGCGCCGCCCGTCGCCAACCCGGCCGCGGAGCCCAACGGCACCGTGTCAGGCGGCGAGGTGCCGACCGCGATCGTGGACTACCTGGAATTCTACCTTCTCAACTACTTCAAGCCCGCCCTCTACGACCAGACCGGCGTCACGAAGCGAGGACTCCTGACGATGAATCAGATCGGATGCACCTCGTGCCACGTTGCCGACCTGGGGATCGACCGCGATCGGCGAGTCGCCGACGTCGAAACCGTCTACGACGAGAAGCACGGAATCTTCAACAGCCTCTACGCGACGGCGACGCCGCTCGCCGACTCCGTCGACGACGGGCTCGGCCTGCCGGCTCTCAAGAAGCCGAGGCTCCAGCCGTTCCTCGTCCGGAACATCTTCACCGACTTCAAGCGCCACGACGTGGGACCCGGCTTCTACGAGCGCAACTGGGACGGCACGATGCAGAAGCAGTTCCTGACGCGGCCGCTGTGGGGCGTGGGAAGCAAGGGCTCCTGGGGACACGACGGACGAAGCATCACCATGGCCGAGGTGATCCTCCGGCACGCCGGCGAGGCGCAGGCCTCGAGGGACGCGTTCGCGGCCCTGGATCCTCCGAGGAAGCGGGCCGTGCTCGAGTTCCTCCGCTCGCTCGTGGTGTTCCCTCCGGACGACACGGCGTCGAACCTCGATCCGGGCGATCCGTCCACTCCGGACTTCCCGCAGTTCGGACACGGCAGCGTCCGGCTCACGTCGCTCTTCAACGACCCGAGCGACAAAGAGTGAAAGCGCGCGTGGCGCGCGCGGAGTGAACGCGGTCTAAGCCGGCCTCCGCAGACCCTCGCGGAGAAAGTCCGCGAAGGTCCGCGAGGCCGGACTCTCGTAGCGGATCGTGTTCCGGGCGAGCGAGACGACGCGCGTCAGCGAAGGCTCGGTCAGCGTGAGCGCGCGCAGGGGCGCACCCGGGAGGTCGAACGCCGCCTTCGGAAGAATGGAGACGCCGAGGCCGGCCGAGACGAGGGCCCGGATCGTCCCGAGGTTGATCGCGGAGATCGGCGCCCGCAGCGGGACGCCCGCGGACCGTGCGGCCCTCGCGGCGAGCTCCCGCACCGTCGAGCCGGCGCCGAAGGAGACGAACTCCTCGCGGCCGAGCTCGCTCCATCGCACCGATCGGCGCCCGGAGAGCCGGTGCGTCGGCCCCACGGCGAGGAGCAGCGGCTCTTCGTAGAGACGCTCGATCTCGACCGGAAGATCCTGGAACTCGATCCGGAGGCCTTCGTCTCCGGCTCCCTCGCCCAGATGGACGAGGGCCAGGTGGAGGTGGCCGTGCGCGAGCGCCGACAGCAGCGGGCGCGTGTGCGCCTCGCGGAAGGCGACGCGGAGGCCCGGATTCGCGCGATGGAACCCGGCGAGAAGGGCGGCGACGCGTCCCTCGGTCAGCGACTGGAGCGCCGAGCCGAAACGGACCGTGCCGTGACGCCCCGACCCGTACCCGGCCATCTCCTCGGACGCGGTCTCCGCTTCCAGGAGGATCCGGCGCGCTCGTGTCGCGAAGCGGACGCCCGCCTCCGTCAGCGCGCGGGTGCGGGCGCCGCGCTCGATGAGCGTGACGCCCAGCTCGCGTTCGAGCGCTCGGATCTGCTGCGAGAGGGCCGGCTGCGCGACGTGCAGCCGCTCCGCGGCCGCGGTGAAGCTCATCGCGTCCGCGACCGCGAGGAAGTAACGAAGGTGGCGGAGTTCCATAACTGCAGATTATTGCTCCAATCAGATCAATATCTTGGACTTCTCACCATCGCCGCGGAAGACTCGAACCGTCCGCCCGGGGAATCGGGCGGTGGAGGTGGGCCATGACGAATCGAGGATTCACTCGCAGACAGGCTCTCCAGGGCACGGCGGCGCTGGCGGGCGCGTGGGCGCTCTCGAAGTGGCCCGGAGGCCGCTCCGCGGCACCGGAGGAACAGCCCGCGCTGGTGGTGCTCTGGCTCAATGGCGGTCCCGCGGGTCTCTTCAACAGCGCCGGATCGTTTCTCCGGAATGGCGCCTTCGGCGTCACGTCGAGCAACGTCCGGGACCTCGGAAACGGCCTTCTGGTGGACGCGGAGTCGCTTGGCGCCCTTCCCGAGCCGGCGCGAAGCCACATGGCGTCGATCAACTTCCGCCACGGCGTGATCCGGCCGCACGAGCAGGCGCGAGCCGCGGTCTTCGAGGCGGCGGGGCGGAGCCGGCTGCTGCAGATGGCGGCGGCGCTCCCCGCAGCCGCCAGGCGCTGTGCCGTCGTCAACGACTTGGGCTTTCCGGCCGGCGTCCGCACCG
Organism: Thermoanaerobaculia bacterium; assembly: GCA_036493875.1. Taxonomy (GTDB): domain Bacteria; phylum Acidobacteriota; class Thermoanaerobaculia; order UBA5066; family Gp7-AA6; genus DAHUXD01. Next base: position 15,471 of record DASXPB010000028.1, on the reverse strand, counting down.
ACCCCCCCACGGAGGACGGCATCGCGCTCGAGCGGTTTGTCGACTCGGACGGCCCCGCGCGGCGGCTCGGCGAATCCCGGTGGGCGGAGATCCGCGCGGCGTACGGCGCGGCGGAGCGCTCCACGATCGGCGACTGCGCCTCGACCTTCGCGGCGGTGGAGGCGCTCGTGGAGTCGGGAACGGGGGTGGTCTTCGCGCAGCCCGCCTACACCGGCCGCGCCGATCGGCAGTTCGACACGCACGAGGACGACTCGGGAACGGCCGCGCGAGCGGTCATGGCTCCGATCACGCCGCTGCTCTCGAGCTTCCTCACGCGCACTCTCTCGATGCCGGGACGAAACGTCGTGACGCTTCTCGCCGGAGAGTTCAGCCGGACGGTCCCGAAGTCCGATCACGAGCCGGGTGGCACGGCCACGCTGATCGGCCGCTCCGTGCGGACCGGAACCGCGGGACCGCAGAGCCCGGATGGGTCCCCGCCGCTCGGCGCGCCGCCTCCCGACGCTCTGTGGGCCTACGCGGCCGCGGCGCTGCGCCTCGGCGGCTCTCCCTTCGGCCGCAATCCCCACCCGGAGTTGATCCAGGCGATCGCCTGAGATCAGGGCGCCGCGGCTGCCGTCTGGGCGAGCCCGCGGGCGCGCAACGTGGCGGGGTGGCTCGCTCCGAGAGTCGTCTGCAGCGTGTCCGCCGCCGCGGCGATCGAGAGCCTCGCCGCCGCCCGGTCGCCGCGCGCGAGCTGGACCTCGCCCAGAGCGAGCTCGGCATGGCCGATCAGGTACGACGGCGCTCCAGCGGGAACGAAGGACTTCGCGAGGTGAAGAGCCTGCTCGGCCGAGGCCTCGGCTCCGTTCGTGTCTCCGAGGGCAAGCTCCGCGCGGGCGAGGCCAATCAGAACGAACACGTTCACGCTGAATTTCGCATGCGGGATGGCCAGCTGGGAGACGGAGTCCTGGAATCGAGCGCGGGCCCCGGCCGCGTCGGATTTCGCGAGCGCGAGGTGGCCGAGGACGTATTCGTATTCCGCCCGCCGAAGCGGGACATACCGAGGCGCCTCCGGAAGGGCGGGATCGATGTGGCCGAGCTCGGCGGCCGCGCGATCGAGCTCGCCGCGCTCGATGTGGAGATCGGCCAGCTCCATCCTGGCGTCGAGCTCGATGCGGTGCTCCGATCGGGCGCGGGCCGTGCGGATCGTCTCCTCATACACCGGCTCCGCCTCGTCGTACCGGGCCAGCTGGAACAGGACGGCCGCGTAGTTGAATAGCGTAGTGGGCGCGACGCCTTCGGAACCCTCGATGTCTCGGCGCAGCTCGACGGCCCGGCGGTAGAGGGGCTCGGCCCTCACGATGTCGCCGTCGAAGTGGACTAGGCCCCAGTTGTTCAGCGCATCCGCGGCGTCCAGCGTGCGGTCTCGACCCGTCCTCTCGAACCCGGCCAGCAGCTCGGCAAAGGCCTGGTCGGCCCGGGCGTTGTCACGGGCCAGGTAGTAGCCGTAGGCGAGAGAACCCTGCGCGTCGATGCGCTGAACGGAGCTCTGTACGGGCGACGCATCGAGGGCCGCGAGCGCCTGCCGGGCGTGCTCGATCATGGGACCGGATTCGTCGTCGAAATAGCCGAATTCGCTGAAGTAGCAAAGGCACTCCGCGCGCTGGAGCGCGTACTGCGGCTCGTCGGGGAGGGCCGCGAGGGCCTCGGTCATCATCGCCCTGGCTCCCTTGGGGTCGCCGTTGGCGATCTTCGCCAGCGCCAGCGGGCACATCGCGCGCGCCCGGTTCGCGGGTCCGCGGGCCAGGCGGACCGCGCGCTCGAGGGCGCTCAGGGCCTTGTCCCAGTTCTCGGCGTTCAGGTAGCGCTCACCGATCGTGGCGAGCATCTCGGAGTGCATCGACGGATTGTCGGCGAACTGCTTGCCGGCGAGGGCCTCCCCCTGGCTCAGAAGGTCGCTGACGGAGATCTTCTTCCCGGCCGGGGCGGCCGTGCTGAGAAGGAAGCCGAGGAACTCGTTCGCGGCGGTCGCCCGGGCGAGCTGTGCCTGCGCGGCGTCGCGCTCGCGCTGCGCCTCGCGCCCGCGGGCCACGATGACGAGTGTCCCGGCCATCGCGGCGGCGGCGACGAGGGCGGCGGCAATGACGGCCGCCCGGTTGCGGCGGACGAACTTCGCCACGCGATAGCCGTAGGTGTCGGGCCGGGCGCCGATCGGCTCATTGCGGAGGTAGCGGCGCACGTCGTCGGCGAGGGCGATCACCGAGCCGTAGCGTTCGGCCGGGTTCTTCTTGAGAGCCTTCGCGACGATGGTATCCAGATCGCCGCGAAGGAGCCGATGCAGGGCGTCCGGCGTGCTCGCGCGCGCGGCGGCGCGCTCGCGGCGCGGCTCCGCGCTCTGGTCCCGCTTCTCGAGGACCACGCTCGACGGACGCTCCGGCTCGGTTTCGAGGACGAACCGCAACAGGTCGGCCGGTGAGTGGCGCGACCCCTCCGCCGGGTGCAGGCCGGTCAGCAGGAGGTAGAGGAGGGTTCCGAGGGCATAGACGTCGGTCCCGGTGGTGATGACGCCGCCCGTGATTTGCTCCGGCGCCGCGTACTCGGGAGTGAGGGCCCGCCCGCCGTCCCGCGTGATGGCGGTCTCCGTCCCGGCCTCTCCCTCTCCCTCGAGGAGCTTGGCGATGCCGAAGTCGAGGAGCTTCGCCTGGCCGTTGTTGTCCACCAGCACGTTCGAGGGCTTGATGTCCCGGTGAACGATCAGGTTGGCGTGGGCATGCGAGACCGCCACCAGCACGTCGAGGAAGAGCCGCAGGCGTTCGCCCACGTCGAGGCCGTGATGGTCGCAGAAGCGATCGATCGGCTCGCCCTCGACGTGCTCGAGGACGAGGTAGGGCTGGCCGGAGGGGGAGAGGCCCGCGTCGAGGAGACGGGCGATGTGCGGGTCGGCGAGGCGCGCCAGGATGTTCCCCTCGCGCCGGAACCGTTCCTCGCCGGAGCGGCCGACCAGGCTCGCGTTGAGAAGCTTGACCGCGGCGAGACCCTCGAAGCGTCCGTCGCTGCGTCGCCCGAGCCAGACGCTGCCCATTCCGCCCTGCCCGATCTGCGACGTCAGCACGTACGCTCCGATCGCCTGGCCCGCGAGCGTGGCGGAGTCCGGCGCGGAGAGCGCGGCTCCCGCGAGGAAGCCCTCGCGGCTTGCCTGGCTCCGTTCCGAGAGGAGTTGCTCGATGTCCTTGGCGAGAGAGGGGTCTCGCTCCCGCAGCCCGGCCAGCCAGGCCGCGCGTTCGCTCGGCGGCATCTCGAGCGCGCGGTCGAGATGTTCGCTCAGCAATCGCCAGCGGGCCGGGTTCAGGAGGCTCACCGGCTCTCGGCTCCCGCGTTCTCCCGGATCCTGGTGTGGAGGTACATCCGCGCCTTCTCCCAGTGTCGCTGCACCGTGCGCTCGGAGACCCCGCGCATCCGCGCGATTTCCGCGAACGAGAATCCGCAGAAGAACTTGAGGTCGACGATGTCGGCGAGCGGCGGATCGACGGCCGCGAGCTCCTCGAGGGCCGCTCCGATCTCGAGGAGGTCACCTCCTTCGGCCGCCGCGGCGGAGTCCTCGTCTAGCGTCGTGATCGCGAAGGCGCCGCCTCGTTTCCGCGCTCCTCGGCTTCGCGCATAGTCGATGATCAGGCCCCTCATCACCTTCGCGGCATATCCGAGGAAGCGGTCGCGGTCGGGAAAGACGGATCCCTCGCGCTGCGCGATGTCGAGGTAGGCCTCATGGAGAAGCGTGGTCGGTCCGAGCGTGACGCGCGACCCGGCGCCCGCGAGCTTGCGCCGCGCGAGCTCGTGGAGCTCGGCATAGAGGGCAGAGAACAGGGCGTCGGCCGCCTTGCGGTCGCCGCGTTCGGTCGAGGCGATCAGAGCGGAGATCGTGGGTTCCATGGCAGAACGTCGGGGCGATCTCGGAACATCCTCAGGCTACACCCGGGCCGCTCCTTCGTGAAAGCGCGTGTCGTCTTTTTCCCTCCGTTTGCGCTCTCTCCGAATGGGGGGTCACACATGAAGACGCCGAAGTCCGCGCCGAGCCGTCCGTGGTTCTGGGTCGGTCTCTGCATCGTTCTGGCGGCTGGAGTCTCGGTCGCGGGAGCCGCCCGGAAAGCCTCCCCGCGGGCGCCCGGGATCCAGCGCGCCTCGGCCGCCTCCGACGAGAGCCGCGGTGCTGCGAGCTCCGTGAGCGCAACGAGCGATGCCCACGCCGACCGCGACGTCTGCGAGCAGCAGCTCGACTGAGGCGTTCGGGCCGATCGCGCGGGCGGATCAGCGCGTTGAGGCCGCCGCTTCGCGAAGCGAGAGCGCGCGCTTCGTCGTCGGGTGGTCGGGTCCGAGCGAGACGGTGAGCTCGTCGACCGCGGTCCCGAGGGCCGTTCGCGCCGCTTCCCGATCGCCTCTCGCCAGTTGCGCCTCTCCCAGGATCGCGCGCGACTCGGCGACCAGGTAGGACGGAGTTCCTTTCGGAAAGAAAGACTCCGCCATCTCGACCGCCTGCCGGGCGTGATTCTCCGCGTCCGAGGGGCGGCCGAGGGCCAGCTCGGCGCGCGCCGATCCCGACAGGGCGAGGACTTTGAGATTCGACTTGGCGTCGAGGGCCGCGGTCCGGTCGAGGCACTCGCGGAAGCGGTCGAGCGCGTGGGCGGGGTCCTTGCGCGCCATCGCGACGAGGCCCAGCGAGTAGACGTAGCCCGCCCGGCGCCGCGGCGTAAAGGCCGGGGAAGTGCGAAAGGCCCGTTCCATGGCGGAAAGCTCGGCCGCGGCGCGGTCCGGGTCTCCGCTCTGGGTGTGCAGGTTCGCGAGCTCGGAGGTGGCGACGAGCTCGACTTCGGTGTCGGATCGGGCCCTCGCCGTCCGGATGGCCTCGTCGTAGAGCGCTTCGGCCTCCGGATAATGCGTCAGGTGGAAGAGGACGGCGGCGTAGTTGAGCAGGCCCGCCGGCGTGACGCCGTCGGCGCCCTCGATCGCGCGGAGGAGATCCACGGACCTGCGGCAGATCGGCTCCGCCTTGACCAGGTCGGTGTCGAAATGGACGAGGCTCCAGTTACCGAGAGCGTCGGCAGCCGCCAGCGTCTCGGCTCTGCCCGCCCTCTCGAACTCGGTCATGACCTCGGCGTAGGTCCGGTCGGCCTTCGCATAGTCGCGGGCCAGGTAGTAACCGTACGCCAGCGTGGACCGGGCGTTGATGCGCATGGGTTTTGAAGGGATGGACGCGGCGTCGAGGAAGGCGAGTGCGGCGCGCGAGTCTCGGATCATCGGTTCCGCCTCGTCGGTGTAGTAGCCGAATTCGGCCGAGCGACAGAGGCACGCCGCCCGCTGCGCCGCGTATTGCGGCTGATCGGGCAGCCCCGCGAAGGCTTCGTGCATGAGGGTATCCGCGCCCTTACGGTCGCCCTTCGCCACCTTCACGACGGCCAGGGGGCAGAGCGCATGCGCGCGGACGCCCGGCTCCCGCGCGAGTGTCTTCGCCTCCTCGAGAACGCGGCCGGCGCGATCCCAGTTCTCAGCGATGATGTACCGCTCGCCGATCGTTGCGAGCATCTCCGAATGCAGGGCATCGTTGTCGGCGAACTGCTGGGCGACGAGGGCTTCGCCCTTCTCGAGGAGGTCGGTCTCCGAGATCCGGCGTCCGGCCGGCGCCGCGACGCTCATGAGGAAGGCGAGGAACTCATTGGCGGCGGTCGCCCGCGCGAGCTCTGCCTCTGCCGCATCCCGTTGGCGCCGCGCCTCGCGGGCCTGCGCGACGGTCGCGACGGTCCCGGCGAGCGCGGCGGCGAGGACGAGTGTGGCCGCCGCCACGCCTCCCCGGTGACGGCGTACGAACCGGGCGAAGCGGTATCCCCAGGTGTCCGGGCGGGCGCGGATCGGCTCGTGACGAAGGAACCGCCGCAAATCGTTGGCGAGGGTCGTGACCGAGGGATAGCGCTCGGCGGGATTTTTCTTGAGCGCTTTGGCGACGATCGTGTCCAGGTCGCCCCGGAGAACCCGCCGCAACGCGTCGGGGGAGGTCGCGCGCGCCGAGGCGACACGACCGGGCGTGCCCGAACCGTCCGCGTCCCTCTGCACGACGTCGGAGGCGCGCTCCGGATCCCTCTGGAGGATCGCGCTCATGGCTTCGGCGGGCGACGCCGGAGTCCCCGCCGGGTGCCGGCCCGTGAGCAGGAGGTAGAGCAGGATGCCGAGCGTGTAGACGTCGGTGGCGGTGGTGATCGCGCCGCCGGAGATCTGCTCCGGGGCGGCGAATTGGGGAGTCAGGGCCCGGCCGGCATCGCGAGTGATGTCGGTCGCGGCGCCGGCCTCGCCCTCGCCCTCCAGGAGCTTGGCGATGCCGAAATCGAGGAGCTTGGCCTCTCCATTCTTGTCCACGAGGACGTTGGAGGGCTTGATGTCGCGATGGACGATGAGGTTGGTGTGCGCGAGCGCGACCGCGTCCAGGACGCCGAGGAAGAGGCGGAGCCGCGCCTCGATGCCGAGCCTCTGATGGTCGCAGTACGCGTCGATGGGTTCGCCCTCGACGTGCTCGAGCACGAGAAAGGGCTGCCCGGACGGCGAGACGCCGGCGTCGAGCAGGCGGGCGATGTGGGGATCGGCGAGTCGCGCCAGGATTTGGCCCTCGCGCCGGAAGCGTTCCGCGCCGGCGCGGCCGACGAGGCTGGCGTTCAGGAGCTTGACCGCCGCCATGCCTTCGAAGCGGCCGTCGCTCCGCCGCGCGAGCCAGACGTTGCCCATCCCGCCCTGCCCGAGAAGCGAGATCAGGGTGTAGGACCCGATCGCCTGGCCGGCCAGCGACGCGGGTGGCGAACCGATCGGAGAAACCGCCAGGAAGCCCTCCCGACTGGCCCGACTGCGCTCGTCGAGGAGGGTCTCGAGGTCCTCCACGAGCTGCGCGTCGGTGATTCGCATCCCGTCGAGCCACGACCTCCGTTCCTCCTCCGGCATCTCGAGCGCGCGGTCGAGATGCGGGCTCACCTCTCGCCAGCGTTCGGCGCTCAGAAGCCGCATGGCCCTAGGTCTCCGCGCCCTCGCGGATCCTGCGATGGAGAAAGAGCCGGGCCTTCTCCCACTGTCGTTGGATCGTCCGCTCCGAGACCCCGCGCATCCCCGCGATCTCCGCGAAGGAGAAGCCGCAGAAGAACTTGAGGTCGACGATGTCGGCGAGCGGCAATTCCGCGGCCGCGAGCTCCTCCAGGGCCTCGCCGATCTCGATGAGATCCCCTCCGTCAGCCGCAGCCGCGAGTTCCTCGTCGAGCGTCGTGATGGCGTAGGCGCCGCCCCGTTTCTGGGCGCCCCGGCTTCGCGCGTGGTCGATGATCAAGCCGCGCATGACCTTCGCCGCGTAGCCCATGAAGCGGGCGCGGTCGGGGAAGACGGCGCCCTCCCGCTGGGCCATGTTCAGATAGGCCTCGTGAAGCAGCGTCGTCGCCCCGAGCGTCACCCCTGCGCCGGCGAGCTGCCTGCGGGCGAGCGTGCGGAGCTCAGCATAGAGCGCTGAAAACAGGGAGTCTGCGGCCTTTCGATCCCCGGCATCGGTCGACGCGATCAAGGCCGAGATCGTAGGCGGCACTGGGGTCCTCCGGAGGCTTGGACGAGGTTATCACCGCCGGTCCGCTCGGTTTCTCGACGACTGACGCGGGTCGAACCGAGACGCGCAGGGCTTCTTCGAGAATCGGTGTGCTCGCCGGCCGCCGCGGCTGAGCGCGCTGACGGTCCCGCCGTCTCCCTGAGCGCGAGGCGCCCCGCCGGCACGTCGCGCCGCTCCGTCGTGCGGCCGGACGGCCACTTCACGGTGACGCGGTCGGCGCTCGCGTGGTCGCCGAGCCCGAAGTAGAGCTCCTTCGGTCCCGAGGAGAGAAACGAATAGCCGGCCGCGACGACCTGGCTGCGCGCCAGGCCTCCCGCCTCGACGGTGACGACCGCACCGAGCGCGTCGCGCGTCGAGCGGTGCGGGCCCGGCGCGTTCGGTTCGCCCTCGAGAAGGACGACCAGCGCCTTCGCGCGCGAGGGGTTCCGGTTCATCCAGAGCGCCGGCGGCTGCAGGAAGCCGGGGGCGAAGAGGTCGGGCGCGCCGTCCCCGTCGACGTCGACGACGACGAGCCCCCGCTGGTTGGCGTCGGACCCCAGTCCCGCGACGGCGGCGAGCTCGTCGAAGTGCCTTCCGTCGCGGTTGCGGTAGAAGCGCTTGGGGGGGTGACCCCAGAGCGAGTCCTCGCCGAAGTCGGCCGTGGGGATGCCCTTCTGGAACTTCTCGAACTCGACGCTCATCAGGTTCCAGAAGTCGACCTCGCGCTCGGTCGCGTTCTTGCCGGTGACCATCCCGTTGACCACGAAGAGGTCGGGCCGTCCGTCCATGTCCGCGTCCACGAAGACGCAGCCCCAGGACCACGACGTGTCCCAGACGTCCGCCTCGTCGGAGGTGCGCTCGAACTGCGTCGGAGTGCCGCCCAGGTTGCGGAAGAGCGACGAGCCGCGCGCGAGCGCCGTCAGCCGGCGCCAGACGAGCGGGCGGCCCAGGGAGTAGGGGAACGGCGGCATCGGATACTGCGAATCGCGGACGAACCATTTCAGCGGGAAGGAATAGTTCGACACGTAGAGGTCGAGTCTCCCGTCGCCGTCGTAGTCATCGATCGCGACGCCCATCCCGAACCCGGGATCCAGCACTCCCGTCTTCCTGGCCAGGTTGCGGAACGTCCCGTCGCCCTCGTTGTGCAGATAGGTGTGGTTGCCGAAGTCGTTGGCGACGTAGAGATCGGGCCAGCCATCGCCGTCGAGGTCGGCCGCCTCGAGCGCGAGGCCCCAGCTGGTGTCTCCGGTCTTCGACGCCGCGGTCACGTCGGTGAACGTCCCGTCGCCGTTGTTGTGGAAGAGGTGGTTCGGCGGCGCGTTGTCCGCCTGGAGGTCGGGCCCCGAGTCCGGATGCCCGTAGACCAGCACGTAGAGGTCGGGCCGGCCGTCGCGGTCGTAGTCGATGGCGGCGGCGGACGTGCAGTACTCGTCGAGGGCGACGCCCGCCCTCGCTCCGACCTCCTCGAAGGTGCCGTCGCCCCTGTTGTGGTACAGCCGGTTGGGCCGGAAGAGGTAAGTCACGTAGAGATCCGGACGCCCGTCGTTGTCGTAGTCGAACGCGAGCGCGCCGATGGCCTCCCCCTCCTGGCCCGCCACGCCCGCCTTCTCCGCGACGTCCTCGAACGTGCCGTCGCCCTTGTTTCGGTACAGACGGTTGCCGTCTCCGCCCGGCACGAAGAGGTCGGGACGGCCGTCGCCGTCGAAGTCCAAAACCGCGGCGCCGGGAGGCATGTGCTCTCCCGGGATCGGAATGTTCTTGGCGGCGCGCGGGAGGAAGGCGCGATGGGGCCGAGTCAGGCCCGCGGACTCGGAGACGTTCTCGAAGAGCGGCGCGGTCGCCGAGGCCGACAGCCAGCCCTCGGTCCAGCCCGACTCCATCCGCCACCCCTCCCCGGCCGGAGCGAGGAGGACGCGCAGCTTGCCGCCCTCCTGGCGCAGCTCCCCGCCGGTGCCGCGCCCCGAGAGGAAGAGACCGACCAGGAGCTCGCGCTTCGCGCCCCGGCGGCGGAAGTCGAAGATCGTCGCCTCGGTGCGATCGAGCGCGACGAATCCCGTCCTCAGGGACTCGAGCCGGGATTCCAGAACCGACGCGCCGAATCCGCCGGACGCGGGAACAGGCGGCGTCGCGCCCGAGGCCGCGCGGAAGACCGCGAGCGAGAGCGGGGGCCGGGCCGGGAGGGCCGTCAGTCCCTCTCCCGGCAGGGGCCCCGCCCAGCGGAAGCCGGGCGCGAAGAGGTCGGGGGAGAGGCGGCCGGAGATCCACTGCGCGTGGAGCGCCTCGACGTAGTCGCTCGTCCGGTCGGAGTAGTCGCGAAGCGTCGGCAGAGGCTCCCGGTCGCGCGAGGCGCACCCCGGCGAAGTCAGGAGCGGGACGAACAAAAGGAGAAGCAGAAGCCGGAGAAGGAAGGCCGGGACGCTCCGCGAGCGCATCGGCGAGACTATAGTCTGCGCCGCAGTGTCACTCGTCGAGCGGCTCCGCGACCGCATCGCGCGCGAAGGGCCGATGTCCTTCGCCGATTTCATGGAGGCCGCTCTCTTCGACCCGGAGGACGGCTACTACGCGCGCGGCGCGTCGATCGGGGAGGGCGGGGACTTCGTGACCTCGCCGCACCTCTCTCCGGCGTTCGCGGGAACGCTCGCGCGCCTCTTCGCGATCGACACGGACCGTCTGGGGCCCGGCCCCCTCGATTTCGTGGAGATCGGCGCCGGCGACGGGCGATTCCTGGCGGACTTCACGCGCTGGCTCAACCGCCTGGACCCCGAGCTCGCGGCGCGCGTGCGCGTCACGGCGGTCGAGGCCTCGGCCGTGGGGCGCGACGCGATCCGGGGACGAGGGATCGCGCCGACGCCGCGCGTGCTCGACTCGGTGGAGGAGCTCTCGGAGGGATCGGTGGCCGGCTGGATCTTCTCCAACGAGCTCTACGACGCCCTGCCGGTCGTCCGCGTCGTGGGCTCGCCGGAGGGACTCCGGGAGCTCCGCGTCCAGTGCGCTCCCGAGGGGGCTTCGGCTTCGGAGAGTTTCGCGTGGGCTTCGGCGCCCGCGGCGCCGGACCTCGCCGCGCACCTGGACGGCCTCGGCGTGACGCTGCAGCCGGGCCAGATCGGCGAGATCGCGACCGGCGCCGAGGCGCTCCACCGGCGCCTCGCCCGGGTGCTCGCACGCGGCTGGATCGTCACCGCCGACTACGGGCATCCCGCGCGGGTGCTCTATCACCCACTCGCGCGGCCGGCCGGGACCCTCTCCGTGCACACGGGCGGACGCCGGGGCGGCGACCCCCTCGCGTCGCCGGGCTCGCAGGACCTGACGGCGCATGTGAACTGGGACCTCCTGCTGCGCGCGGGAGAGGCCGAAGGCCTGCGCGTCGAGCGCCTCGTGCGGCAGGGGATCTTCCTGACGGAGTCGGGAGTCTTCGACTTCGCCGCGAACGACTCCGAGAAGTGGCGCGTGTATCGCCTCGTGGATCCCGGCGGCATGGGCGAGGAGCTCTCGGTGCTGATTCAGTCGAAGGGCGTCGCGGGCGGAACGAAGACGGTCTGACGACGTCCCGCGACGCGTGCGTCGCGTCGGACGTCGTCATCCTGAGGAGCGAAGCGACGAGGGATCCCGCCACTGACCGCGAGTCTGGCGATTGCGCTCGGAATGACGGCACTTGGGATGACAAGGCAACCCCCCTCCGATAGAATGCCGACCCGGTGGGTCAATACCTTCCCATACTGATTTTTGCGGTGCTCTCCGCGGCTCTGCCGCTGGGGACGATCGTGGCCGCGCGCGCCGTGCAGACCCGTCGGCCCAACCCGGCCAAGCTCGAGCCGTACGAGTGCGGCGTGGAGCCGTCGACCTCGGCCTTCGACACCCGCTTCTCGGTCCGCTACTTCCTGATCGCGGTGCTCTTCGTGGTTTTCGACGTCGAGACCATCTTTCTGTTCCCGTGGGCCATCCTCTTCCATAAGCTGCGGCTGTTCGGCCTGATCGAAATGCTGGTGTTCCTGGCGATCCTCGTCGTGGGGTACGTGTACTGCTGGAAGCGCAAGGCCCTGGACTGGGCCTGATCGCGAGGCCAAACGCATGGGGCTGATCGACAACCGCTTCGAAGACAACATCGTGACCACCACGGTGGACTCGGTCATCAACTGGGCCCGCCGGTCCTCGATCTGGCCCATGCAGTTCGGGCTGGCCTGCTGTGCCATCGAGATGATGGCGGTCATGGACGCCCGCCACGACCTCTCCCGCTTCGGCGCCGAGGTCTTCCGGGGCACGCCGCGCCAGTCGGATCTCATGATCGTCGCCGGGACCGTCGTCGAGAAGATGGCCCCGATCGTCAAGCGGCTCTACGACCAGATGCCGGACCCCAAGTGGGTCATCGCGATGGGATCCTGCGCCACCTGCGGCGGACCCTACCGGACCTACGCGGTGACCCAGGGCGTGGACCGCATCGTGCCGGTGGACGTCTACGTTCCCGGCTGCCCGCCGCGGCCGGAGGCGCTGATCTACGGGATCATGGCGCTCCAGAAGAAGATCGACCGGATGAAAGTCATCCGGAAGGCGTCCTGATTGGTTGAGAGCGAAGAGCAGGCTCCTACTCCTCCGGCGGAAAAGCCCAGGGAGGCGGCGAAGGCCAAGGCCGAGGCGGTCGACGCCTCCGCTCACCCCTGGGTCCGGTCGCTCGCTGCGGCGATGCCGGGGGCCGTCGTCTCGTCCAAGGAGTTCGCGAAGCAGGTCACCGTCGTCGTGACCCGCGAATCGATCGTCGGGGTCGCGCGGCACCTCAAGGATGCGGAGGACTTCCGCTACTGCGTGGACGTGACCGCGGTCGACTGGAAGACCCGCGCGCCCCGGTTCGACGTCGTCTACCACTTCTACTCCTTCTCGAAGAACGACCGGATCCGCGTGAAGTGCACGGCGGCCGATGGTGAAGAGGTGCCGTCCATCGCGGAGGTCTTCCTCGCCGCGAACTGGTGCGAGCGTGAGACCTTCGACATGTTCGGGATCCGCTTCGCCGGACATCCCGATCTGCGTCGGATCCTGACCTGGGACGGCTTCAACGGGTATCCGCTGCGCAAGGACTTCCCGCTCGAGGGCATCGACACGGGCGCGGCGATCTACCCCGAGGAATGGCCCGAGGGCGGCGGCCCGTCGAAGAACGACCCCAATCGCAAGGTCGTGTCGTGATGACGGACGAGAAGCCCATCTCGCAGGCCGAGAAGGACGAGGCCGCCTACTTCGCGCGGCGCGCGACCGAGGGCGGCGTGGCGCGTCCGACGGCGGGCGTGCCCGAGTCGCCTGCCGCAGCCGGCGCGGGGGTGCACGGCGCGCAGGAAGCGCACACGCTCTTCGACGTCCAGGAGATGGAGCTCAACTTCGGGCCCCAGCACCCCTCGACGCACGGCGTCCTGCGCATCATCCTCAAGGTCGACGGCGAGAAGATCCTCGAGGCGAAGCCCGACGTCGGCTACCTCCACCGGGGCACCGAGAAGCTGTTCGAGACCGAGACGTATCCCATGGGGATCCCCCACACGGACCGGATGGACTACATCGCCGCCGCGACCAACAACCACGCCTTCTGCCTGACGATCGAGAAGCTCCTGGGCGTCGAGATCCCGAGGCGCGCGCAGCTGATCCGGGTCATCCTCGACGAGCTGCAGCGGCTCTCGTCGCACCTGGTGTGGCTCGGCACGAGCGGGATCGACCTCGGGGCGGTCACGCCGTTCTGGTACGCGTTCCGCGAGCGGGAGCAGATCCTGGACTTCTTCGAGGAGTACTGCGGCGCGCGCCTCACGCTCAACTGCATGCGGATCGGCGGGCTGCCGTTCGACCTGACGCCGGGCTGGACCGAGCGGGTCCTCGAGTTCATCGACGATCTCCCCGCGCGCATCGACGACTACGAGCAGCTCCTGACCGACAACCGGATCTGGAAGCTGCGCACCGTCGGCGTGGGCGTCATCTCGGCCGACGAGTGCATCGAGTGGGGCCTGACGGGCCCGATCCTGCGCGCCTCCGGCCGGGAGTGGGACCTGCGCCGCGCCCAGCCCTACGAGTGCTACGACGAGCTCGACTTCGTCGTCCCGACCCGGGAGGGCGGCGACACCTACGACCGTTACATCGTGCGGGTCCAGGAGATGCGCCAGAGCGCGCGGATCGTCCGCCAGTGCCTGGAGCTTCTGGAGCCGGGCGAGATCCGCGGCAAGGTGCCGCGCGTCATCAAGCCGCCGGCGGAAGAGGTCTACGCGTCGATCGAGTCGCCGAAGGGAGAGCTCGGGTTCTACTGCGTCTCGAACGGCTCGAACCGGCCGTACCGGATGCACGTCCGGCCGCCCTCGTTCATCAACCTCCAGGCGCTGCCTCGGTTGGCGAAGGGGCACCTCGTCTCGGACCTCGTCGCCCTGATCGGCACGATCGACATCGTGCTCGGCGAGGTGGACCGATGACGCTGACGGCCGAGTTCTGGACGTATCTGAAGGTCGTGCTCCTGGTCGCCACCGTCCCGGCGATCGTCGGCTTCGTGGTGGTGCTCGCCGAGCGGCGGATCATGGGGTTCATGCAGGTGCGGCTCGGGCCCAACCGCGTTGGTCCGCAGGGAACGCTCCAGGGCGTCGCCGACCTCGTGAAGCTCGTCACCAAGGAGGACATCACGCCCGCGAAGGCCGAGCGCGCCGTATACTTCCTGGCGCCGATTCTGGCCGTCATCCCGGCGCTGACGGCGCTGGCGGTCATCCCCTTCGGCCCGCCGGTCCGGATCGGGAAGGTGATGGTCCCCCTGTGGGTGGCGGACATCAACGTCGGCCTGCTGTTCCTGCTCGCGATCACCTCGATCGGCGTCTACGGGATCATCCTGGGGGGCTGGTCCTCCAACAACAAGTACTCGCTGCTCGGCGGCCTGCGCTCCGCCGCGCAGCTCGTGTCCTACGAGGTCCCGATGGGCCTCGCGCTCGTCTCGGTGCTGCTGATGACGCGCTCGCTCTCGCTGCCCGAGATCGTGCGCCGGCAGGACGCGACGCACCTCTGGTTCGTGTTCCCCGGGCTGGTCGCCTTCTTCGTCTACTTCGTGTCGGGCATCGCCGAGACCAACCGCAACCCGTTCGACCTTCCCGAGGCGGAGTCGGAGCTCGTCTCCGGCTTCAACACCGAGTACTCCGGCGTCAAGTTCGCCTTCTTCTTCCTGGGCGAGTACACGGCGATGATCATCATCTCGTGCGTCGCCGTGACGGTGTTCTTCGGAGGATGGCTGGCGCCGTTCCCACACCTCCCGGCGCTGCGCTTCCTGTCCGCGATTCCTCCGGTGGTCTGGTTCCTGGCCAAGGTCGCGGTGTTCCTGTTCTGCTACATCTGGTTCCGGTCGACCTTTCCGCGCTACCGCTTCGATCAGCTGATGGCGTTGGGCTGGAAGTGGTTGATCCCGGTGTCGCTCGCGAACATCCTGGCGGTCGCCGCGGCGATCCTCCTGTTCCCGGGCCGTACGACCGGGCTCGTCTGGCTCGCGTGGATCTTCGGCGGCTGCTTCGCCGTCCTGTTCGTGCTCTCGAAACTCCGGCGCGCCCTCGCGCGGCGGGACCGCCTGGCGGCGACGCCGCACGCGGTTCAAGGATAGGAGTAGGGCGGGCATGGCGCTGAAGAAGTGGCTCGACAAGATCCTCCTGCTCGACTTGTTTGACGGACTCTCGGTGACCGGCCGCCACCTTCTCAAGAAGAAGGTCACGATCGAGTATCCCGAGCAGAAGAAACTGCCCTCGGACCGGTTTCGCGGCATGTTCCGACTCGACGAGGAGCGCTGCATCAAGTGCACGCTCTGCGCGATCGAGTGCCCGATCAACATCATCTACATCGACTGGCACAACGAGAAGAACGAGGCCGGCAAGTCGGAGAAGATGCTCGACCGCTTCGACGTGGACCTGAAGCGC
>DASXPB010000027.1:0-1865 GCA_036493875.1 Thermoanaerobaculia bacterium | reverse complement strand
CAGCAGGTTGTAGTCGGCGGCAGTCTCGATGCGCCGCTCGAGGTCGAGCGCATACGCGCGGAAGAAGATCGCCGGGACGTTCGTGTGCGTCAGCTCGATCGAGCGGCGGTTCGGAGAGTCGGAGGACATCGCCGCGAGCTGATAGTCCGGCCGCTCGATGGCCGAGACGACGTCCGCGCACCGGCGGCCGCCTGCGGACTGCGGATACGCGCGCCTCCCCTCGAGCGCCGCCTCGCGCGCCCGGATCCTGTTGTCTGGCATCTCCTCCGCCTCGCGGAACTGCGCGAGCTCGGCCATTCCCATCGCCCACCAGGCGACCGCGCGGTAGCGCGGGAGATGCGACTCGAGATCCTTGCGGATCGCGCCGCGGTCGCCGGAGTCCGTGAGGATCGCGTGGAGCCGGCGCAGCCTCTCGAGGCGCGCCTCGAGCTCGGCCTCGCGTTCCCCGGCGGCCGCGTGCCAGGTCTCGAGGTCGCCGAGGATCTCCGCGATCTGCTCGGCGGGATGCGCCTGTGGATCCTTCAGCCGTGCGTCGGCGTCGCGCCCGTCCGTGTCGAGGAGACGGCCCACGGACAGCCGGTAGACGCCGTTCGACTGCTCGGGTGACCAGAGAGAAGAGTCCGCCAGGAGTTCCACGAAGAAGTAGGACACGGCATCCCGAAGAGTCCCGCGCACATCCTTCGGGTAGTTGTTCGGCCGCACGTACTCCGTGAGCCGGTCGACCGGCAGCGCGGACAGTGCCTGGCGCTTCGCCCAGACCGCGAGGTACGCGCGCCGCGCCTCGGCCAAAATCTGCTCGCGCGACAGAGTCTTCAGGTCGACCGGGGCCTTCAGGTCGATCGGCCCGCCCAGCGGCGACTCGACGCGCTCGCGCTGCCCGATCTCCCAGGAGTACGCGCGGGCGTAGTCGGAGAGCGCGTGCGCGTAGTAGAGCTCCAGGGTGACGCGCGAGAGCAGCCCCTCGGGCCAGGGCTGCTCCCTCAGAAAGCGGACCGCGGTCTCGTAGCCGTGCAGTCCCGAGCGCAGCTGGACGCAGCGCACGAGCGCGCGCGTCCACTCGTCTTCGTTCTTCGATTGGATGGCCCGTTGCAGGATCGCGTCGGCCTTCGCCGACGCCTCCGCCAGCTTCTGCTGCTCGACCAGGCGATCGATCTCCTTCCAGTCGGCGGTCGCCGCCGAGGCCGTCGCGCCCGCCGGCGCCGGAGTCGGCGTGACGCGGGGGGCTACGGTTCCCTTGGGATGCTCCGGGGGCCCCCAGGCCGCCGCGAGGGCGAGCAGGAGGGCAGCCGGGACCAGCAGGGCAAGCCGCGTGCGGTCTTTCATCGCTCTAGAAGGAAACCGGAAGCGGGCGTTGGTTCCCGGGAACTCTATCGCTGGAAGGCGTAGGAGACCTTGACGAACACCTGGCGGTCGGCGCGCGCGAGGCTCGCGTCCTCCTGGACCGTCCGGTTGTCGCCGTAGCCCGCGTAGACCACGGTCTGCCAGTTGAGCTTGTACGAGACCAGGATCGAGCCCGAGAAGTCGCCGTCGCGTTTGGCGACCGTGGGGTCGATCCAGAGCGCGATGTCCCGCCGCGTCTCCGTGTACTGCCCGATGAGGCGCAGGAGGAAACGCGCGTTGAAGACGTAGGTCGCCTTGGCGCGGGCGACGTCGGCCGTGAAGAGCCTCCCCGAGACGCCGCCGACGGTCTCGTCGATCCAGCGGCGCTCGGCGAGAAGGTCGAGCCCGAGGTGCGCCGTCGGACGGACGAGCGTCGCGACGCGCACGGTCGCGCCCGTCCCCACGCGCGCGTTGTCGACGTCCGCCTGCTGCCCGAAGTCCGCGTAGAGGGTGATGTTGGGCACGAGCCGCGTCGGCGACGCATA
>DASXPB010000026.1:0-25865 GCA_036493875.1 Thermoanaerobaculia bacterium | reverse complement strand
GCTCGACGCGCTCCAGTCCTGGTGCCGGACGCACCTCGGCTTCCAGCCGGAGCTCGCGCTGATCGGCGTCCTCTCGATGGCCTTCATGGTCCTGTACATGGTGGGCGCCCCGATCTTCGGCCGGCTCGCCGAGCGACACCCCCGGTGGGTCCTGGTCGGCATCGGGGTCCTCCTGTGGAGCGTCGCGAGCGGCGCCTCGGGCCTCGCGACGGGCTTCTTCGCGCTCCTCCTGACGCGCTGCTTCGTGGGCGTGGGCGAGGCCGCCTACGGCCCGGTCGCGCCCGCGATCCTCTCGGACCTCTATCCGGTCGAGCACCGCGGCCGGATCCTCGCTTGGTTCTACATGGCGATCCCGGTCGGGAGCGCGCTCGGCTACGTGCTCGGCGGCGCGGTCGGCGGCTCCTCGATCGGCGAGGCCGGAGGGCGCCTCCTCGGAATCCACGCGGAGAGCTGGCGGTGGGCGTTCTTCCTCGTCGTGCCGCCCGGCCTGATCCTCGGGCTCTGGGCCTTCTTCATGAAGGACCCGGCGCGCGGAGCGGCGGATGGGACCGCCGAGGGACCCGCCCCGCATGTGCGGCTGCGCGACTACGCGATGCTGCTGAAGACGCCGTCCTGGATCCTCTGCACGCTCGGCATGACCGCGATGACCTTCGCCATCGGCGGCATCGCGTTCTGGATGCCGTTCTACCTCTCGCGCAAGCCCGGCGCTCCCGCCTCGGCGACCGTCATCTTCGGCGGCATCACCTGCGTCGCCGGCCTCGTGGGGACGCTCCTCGGTGGCATGGCCGGCGACCGCCTCCGTTCCCGATTCCCCGGCTCCTACTTCCTCGTCTCCGGCGCCGCCATGCTCGTCGGCTTCCCCTTCCTGCTCCTGACCCTGTCCGCACCGTTCCCCTGGATCTGGGTCTGGGTGTTCGTCGCGAGCTTCTGCCTCTTCTTCAACACCGGACCGTCCAACACGATCCTCGCGAACGTGAGCCACCCGTCGATGCGGGCGGCGAGCTACGCGCTGAACATTTTCCTGATCCATGCCTTCGGCGACGTGATCTCGCCCGTGGTGATCGGCATCGTGGCGGACCGCTCCGACATGCGCCACGCGTTCCTGCTCGTCGGCGCGATGTTTCTCGTGGCGGGGGTCCTCTGGCTGCTCGGGGCGCGGCACCTCGCGCGGGACACGGCCCTGGCCCCGACCCGACTCCGGAGGGAGCCGGCGTGACGCCGGCGCCCCGAGGGCGCATGACCGAGGAGGCCTCGGGAGGAGCGGGTTATGGTCTCGTGAGGGCGCTGAGCCGCCTCCTCCTCCGGCTCTTCTACTCGCGCATCGAGCTCGTCGGCGCCGAGAACGTTCCGGCGCGGGGAGCCCTGATCGTGGCCGCGAACCACCACAACTCGATCGTCGACGCGATGCTGCTGCTCGCCCTGATCCCGCGTCGCGTGCGCGTGCTGGCGAACGCGCCCCTCTTCCGTCACTTCCTGATCGGCCCGTTCCTGCGCGCCCTCGGAGCCCTTCCGGTCCATCGCCGGCAGGAGGCCGGAAGCGAGGCGCCGCGCAACGAGGCCCTCTTCGAGGCGACGACCGCGGCGCTCGTCGCCGGGGGTGCGATCGCCATCTTCCCGGAGGGCCGCACGCAGCCGGAGCCGAGCCTCCAGGAGCTGCGCACCGGGACGGCGCGGATGCTCCTCGCCGCCGAGGACGCGTCGCCGGGCCTGTCGGTCACGCTCCTGCCGGTGGGCCTCGTCTTCGACCGTCCCGGCACCTTTCGCACCGGGCGCGCCCTCGTGTGGATCGGGCCGCCGGTGCCGGTGGACACGGGGGATGCGCGAGAGGGACCGCCCGCGTCCGCGCGCGCCCTGACCGAGCGCCTGACCGTTGCCCTCCGGGCGCAGATCGTCGAGGCCGACGACCGGCAGACGCTCCGCCTCCTGCGACTCGCCGAGGAGCTGTGGAACGAAGGCGACGCCGAAGGCGAGTTGCCGCCGCGCGGCGTTCGCGGCGAGGCGGAGCGCGCGGCGTGGCTGCAGGGCGCGATGCGGACGTACCGTTCCCTCGCGGGCATCGCGCCCGACCGCGTCGCCGCGTTTCGGCGCGACCTCGAGGCCTACGACGACGCCGCGCGCCGGGCCGGGGTGGCCGCGGAGCAGCTCTCGCGCTCCTACTCGGTCTCCTCGGTCGTGCGATTCACGCTGCGCGAGGGGGCGTCGCTCCTCCTCGGCGCGCCGCTCGCCCTCGGCGGCATCCTCGTTCACGGGCTGCCCTACCTGCTCACGATCGTCGCCGTGCGCCTGATCCCGCACACCGACGAGGAGGAGGCGACCGACAAGATCGCGGCGGGGCTCGTCCTCTATCCGCTGGCGTGGCTCGGCGAGGGCTGGGCCGTCCACCGGCTGGGCGGCGGGGGCGCGCTGGCCGTCTTCCTCGTCGCGCTCCTGCCGGCGGGATTCTTCGCGCTCGCGTGGCACGAGCGGCTGGAGAGCGTCGGCCGCGAGGCGCGCGCGTTCGCGCGGTTCCTGGGAGACCGCGACGCGCCGTCCAGGCTGCGCGCCACGCGCCGCGCGCTCGTGACGGAGCTCCGCGCGCTTGTCGCGCTTGCAGTCGTCGACGCCTCCGGCATGGAGAGAACGGAATGAGCCTGCCGGTCTGGGTCTGGCGGGCGCTCCTCGTGACGGCGGGACTCGCGGCGTGGTTCTGGACGCAGCGGCTCATCGCGCGGCGCGCCTTCCCGCAGGGAAGGATCGGCGACCGTCTCCTCGAGCTCACCGCGCCGCTCAACCGGCGGCTGCACGACCATCCGCGCCGGGCCGACGTCCTGCTCGCGACGACGTCGGCCGTGATCGACCTGCTCGGGGTCTTCCTCGTCGCCCGCGCGATCTTCGGACCGACGATCCGGCCGTTCCTCGGCCTCGTGCTCCTCTTCGCGCTGCGGCAGCTCTGCCAGGGACTCTGCGCCCTGCCCGCGCCCGAGGGCATGATCTGGAGGAGTCCCGGCGTCCCGTCGCTGCTCGTGACGTACGGGACGAGCAACGACCTGTTCTTCTCGGGCCACACCGCGATCGCGGTGTACGGCAGCCTCGAGCTCGCGCACGCCGGCGGGACGGCCGCGGCGATCCTGGGCATCGCGATCGTCCTCGTCGAGGCCGCGGCGGTGATCGTCCTGCGCGCCCACTACACGATGGACGTGTTCGCGGGCGCGATCACGGCACTCTGGGTCTGGAGCGTCGCCAACGCGCTCGCCCCCGGCCTGGACCGATGGCTGTCCGGGCTCCTCGGATGACACAATCCCCGGCGCTCGAAGGCGCCCGTACAGGAGGACTCGACGCATGCGCATGACCCGTGGCCTCGGCATTCTGATGGGGACCCTGCTTCTCGCCCCCGGACATCCCGTCGCCGTCGCGGCCGCCGAGCCCGCAAAGGCGCTGATCGACGATCCGGGAGTCGCCTCGGCGATCCAGGTTTACGACGCCTGGGTCGCGCGCACCGCCGCGGACCGCGAGCAGCCGGGCGTCTCGATCGCGATCGTGCACGACCAGGATCTCGTCTGGTCCAAGGGCTACGGGTTCGCCGACCTGGCGAAGAAGACGCCCGCGACGCCGGGCACCGACTACCGGATCGCGTCGCTCTCCAAGCTCTTCACCGCGACCGCGATCCTCCAGCTGCGCGACGCGGGCAAGCTGCAGCTCGACGACCCGGTCGCGAAGTGGCTGCCCGAGTTCGCGCCGGCGCACGTCGACGCGAACAGCCCGGTGATCACGGTCCGGCACCTCCTGACGCACACCTCCGGGCTTCCCCGCGAGGTCGAGGGCACGTACTGGAACGACCTGAAGTTCCCCTCCCGCGAGGAGATGGAGAAGCTCCTGAACGCCTCGGGCGTCGTCGGTCCGCCCGAGTCCGAGTACAAGTACTCGAACGTCGCCCTCTCGCTGGCCGGCTACGTCGTCGAGAAGGCGTCCGGCGAGCCCTACGCCGACTACGTCACCCGGCACATCCTGCAGCCGCTCGGGATGTCGTCGACCTACGTGATTCCGGCCCGCGCCCTGAAGACGCTCGCCACGGGCTACGGGCAGCGCGTGCCCGGCAAGCCGCGGCGCGTCAAGGCGTTCCTCGACGCCGCCTACATGGTGCCCGCCGCGAGCCTCGCGTCCACGGTCGAGGACCTCGCGCGATTCGCCGAGCTCCAGTTTCGCAGCGGGACGGCACCCGCAGATTCTGCCGCTCCCGCCGCGGCCGCCTCCGGAAATGCCCAGATCCTCAGGGCCTCCACCCTGCGCGAGATGCAGCGCGTCCAGTGGCTCGAGCCCGACTGGAAGAGCGGCTCGGGCCTCGGCTGGGCGGTCTCCCGCCGGGACGACCAGACGCGGATCGGACACGGCGGCGCCGTGCCCGGACACCGCACGCAGATCACGCTCATTCCCGCCCAGAAGTTCGGCGTGATCGTGCTGACCAACGCCGCCGACGGCCAGCCCGGCCGCTACGCCAACGCCGCGATCAAGATCGTGGCGCCGGCGGTCGAGAAGGCCGCGAAGGCGTCGGCGGCGAAGACGGAGGGGCCGAAGCCCGACGTGAGCGCGTGGTCCAAGTACGTCGGCACCTACGGCTGGGAGGACGACGTCTCCCTCGTGATGGTGATCGACGGCGAGCTCTGCGTCGTGGATCCGACCGACGACGACCCGTGGGAGGGCCGCGTGCGGCTCGAGCCCATGACCGGCTCCCCGGATACCTTCCGCATGAAGAGCGGTTCGCAACAGGGCGAGCTCGTCCGGTTCACGACCGACGCCTCCGGCGTCCTGCGGATGTCCGAGCCCGGCGACTACATGCTCAAGCTGAAGTAGCTTGCGGCGACCGGCGCTCCTCGTCGCGGCCCTGGCCTTCGCGGCTTTGGTCGCGGTGTCGGCGGCCCGCGCCGGACTACCCGCACCCGTACCCGCACCCGTACCCGCACCCGCACCCGCACCCGCACCCGAGACACCGCGCCCGAACATTCTCCTGATCACGCTCGACACCACGCGCGCCGATCACCTCGGCTGCTACGGGTGGACGCACGCCCGCACGCCCAACCTCGACGCGCTGGCGCACCGGGGAACGCTCTTCGAGCGATGCGACACGGCGGCTCCGATCACCCTGACGAGCCACGCGACGATCCTGACGGGGCTCTTCCCGCCGCGGCACGGAGTGCGCGACAACGGGACGTTCATCCTGCCGGCCAGGGTCGAGACCGCGGCCACGCGGCTTCGCGCCGCCGGCTACGATACGGCGGCGGTCGTCTCCGCGGTCGTCCTGGCGCGCCGGTACGGGCTCGACCGCGGCTTCCGCATCTACGACGACGACCTGGGCCCTGCGTCGGCGACCCGCACCGGCACCGGAACGGAGGCGAGCGAGCGCACCGCGCAGGCGACGACCGCCGCGGCCCTCGCGGTCCTCGCGAAGCTGCGCCCGCCGTTCTTCCTGTGGGTCCACTACTTCGACCCGCACGAGGAGTATCGGCCGCCCGAGCGCATCGCGCGGAGCATGGGCGGACCCCATCCGCTCTACGACGGCGAGATCGCCTTCGCGGACGAGCAGATCGGCGCCCTGCTCGCCGTCCTTCCCTCCTCCACGGACGTCGTCGCCGTCGGCGACCACGGCGAGATGCTCGGCGAGCACGGCGAGCCGACGCACGGCCTGCTCCTCTACGCCGGCGCGCGGCGGGTGCCGCTGATCCTCGCCGGGCCCGACGTCCCGGCGGCACGCCGCGTCCCGTGCCTCGTGCGCACCGCGGACGTGACGCCGACGCTGCTCGCCTGGGGCCGGGTCACCGCGACGGAACGGCTGGACGGAGAGCCCCTGCTGCCGCTCCCCTCGGCTTCCGATTGCGGACGCGTGAGCTACACGGAGAGCTTCCTCCCCTTCTTCGCGTACCGCTGGTATCCGCCGCGCGCCCTCTCCGACGGACGGGAGCTGTTTCTCCGGAGCCCGGGCGCGAGCCTCTACGCGATCGCCGAGGATCCGTCGGAGACACACGACGCGGCCGCGGCGAAGCCCGGCGTGGCGCGGGAGTGGGAGAGACGGCTCGACGACCTCCTCGCCGCGGCGGGCGAGCGGCCGGACGCGGAGGGCGCGGTCTCCGCGCAGACACCCGCCTCCGCGGAAGACGCTCGCAGGCTGCTGAGCCTCGGCTACCTCGGAGGCGGCGGGGGGCTCGACGGTCCGGATCCGAAGCTGCCGGATTCGCGCGGCATGACGGGCATCGCACGCGATCTCCACGAGGCCACGCGGCAGATGCAGCAGGATCGCTTCGCGGAGGCTCTGCCCTCGCTGGAGTCCGTCCTGCGCCGCGACCCGCGCAACTTCACCGCGCTCACACTCGCGGCGCGATGCCTCCAGGAGACCGGCCAGTGCGCGGAGGCCCTCCCGCTCTTCCGGCGCGCCTCCCAGGAGAATCCCCGCTCCGAAGTCCCGGTCGTCGATTCCGCCGGATGCCTGCTGGCGCTCGGGCGCAGGGACGAGGCCATGGACGAGTTCCGCCGGGCGCTGGCTCTCGACCCGACTCAGCCCGAGTCGGCGGCCGGCCTCGCGCGGCTGCTCGCCGCGGCCGGCGACCGGGCCGCGGCCCTGCAGGTGCTGGACGGCGCCCTCTCCGCGGGATCCCACGCCCCCGGAGTCTTCCTCGAGCACGGGACGATCCTCGCGCAGAGCGGCCGGCTGAGCGACGCCTACGCGTCCTTTCGCGAGGCCTCGCGCCGCAATCCGGACGATCCGGTGGCCCTCGAGAACGCCGCCCGCGCCGCGTACCAGCTCGGACGCCCGGCCGAGTCGGCCTCGCTCTACGAGGAGCTGGTCAAGCGGACGCCGACGAGCGAAGCGTGGAGGACGCTCGGCGCGATCTACCTCTCGAAGCTCGACGACCGGGCCAATGGTCTGCGGTGCTTCCGGGAGGCGCTACGGCTCGAGCTCGACCCCGCGATCCGCGAGGAGATCCGCCGGATCATTGGCGGACTGGAAGAGTGATTCCCCGGTAGCCGGCGGGCCGAACGGCGGCGTCCTCCGAATCTCCGGGCGGATCCGGCTCGAGCGCATACAGAGACGCGGCCGTTCGCTGCAGGCCCCGATCGAGCGCGAGGAGGTCGAGGTGCAGCGACGTCCAGTCGGCGAGCAGCAGAGCCTCGTTTCCCTGCCCGTCGTAGGTCTTGAGGTAGCCGCGGCAGGACTCGCAGTAGTCGATGCGCAGACCCGCCTCTCCTTCGACGGTCATGGTCGAGAGCCGCTCCGCGTCGGACTCGCAGAACGGGCATTTCGTGCGCTTGAAGAGCCAGCGCGTGCCGCAGCAACCGCACGCGAGGAGCCTCTTGCGCCCGGCATCGGCGCCGACCAGCTGGGCCATGGCCGGAAGCGATCCGCACATCGGACAGTCGGCGCGGAGCCACCGTTCGTCGCGCTCGCCTCCCGCGCCGCCGCGCCAGCGCTCGAAGGCGGCCGCAATCGGGGCGAGGCATCCGGCCGCAGCGGTCCAGCCGAGGAACCGGAGGAGCCCGGGTGCGGCAGGCGCGAAGACGTTCGTACCGAGCAGCCAGTCTGCGACGCACCGAGGGGGGTCCGGCTCGCGCCGGAGCTGCACGTCGAGCGCACGGACCTCCTCGTCGAACGTTCCGGCTCCGGTGGAGGCTGGGGCCGGGGGTCCGGGAGCCAGCCTCCCGACGAGCGTCACCGTCAGGACTCCCGCCGGCTCCAGCGAGACGAGTGCCGGCTCGCGATGGAGCAGAGGGGTCCCGGCCTGGAAATCACGCGCGTGCGCCTCGAAATCGGGCGGATCGAGGCGAGGCGTCTCGACCGCGGCCTCGCTGAGCGCCCGCTCGACCCGTGCGCACACCTCCGCGAGAGGCCGGAGATACGGATGCGCCTCCAGCCAGGATTCCCGCGTCATCGGATCAGTGACCCTCGCCGGCCTCCGCCTTGGGAAGGATCGGCACGAGCCGAGCGCCCAGACCGAAGAGGAAGATCGTCGCCGCGATCAGGCCCACGGAGATGCCCCACTCGAAGATCGACGGCCAGTACGAATGCGGCGCGACCCAGGGCATGCGGCCCCGGAACGTCATCGCGAAGAGCACCACGTTCATTCGGTTATAGACGATGCCGAGCACGGCCAGAAGAGACGCCAGCAGGAGCACGTCGGGACGCGAGCGCAGCGCGCGACTTGAAAGCAGCGCGAGCGGAAGCACCCCGCCGAGCAGGATCTCCGCCGCGAACGCGAGCCCCATCCTCCCGGAGAACGCCCCGGAGAACCCGCCGCGCATCGCCATGTCGCCGAGGCGGAACCCCAGGTAGACGACGAGCGCCCAGAACGTGATCAATCCGACGCTGGCGAGCGGCTTCATGTCGAGGCGCCGGTGCCAACCCTTCGCGATCCACATCGCGATCAAGGTGACGAGTGCGGATCCCGCCACGATCGAGGACAGGAAGAAGGACACCGGCATCACGGGCGACCACCACTGCGACGCGAGCATGTTCGGCATGAGCAGGTAGAGCGAGCCGAGCGAGCTCTGGTGCATGGTGGACAGGGTGACGGCGGCGATCGCGAGCAGAATGGGCTCGAAGGCCGTCCTCGACCGATTGCGGAAAACCCACGCGAGAGTTCCGAAGATCACGGCCGTGATCGCCGCGAGGACGAGGTTGCGGGTCATCATGAAGATGAAGAGCGTCACGGCGAACGCCACGTAGGCTCCGGACCACTTCTCCCAGAGCGTCTTGAGACGACTCAGGCCGAATCGGTCCAGCACGACCGGCAGGAACTCGAGGGCGAGGATCGTCACGTAGAGCCCGACGCACCACGACACCTCGAACATCGCCGAGTGATCCGGCGACTGCAGGCCGAGCTGGTAGGAGTGCCAGGGCAGGCCGAGGTCCGCGACGAGGGTGACCGTCACGAACGAATAGCTCAGAAGGCCCATCAGCACCGAAATGCGGCCGAGCCCGTAGAGGTCCTTTCGCTGAAAGACGTAGATCAGTCCCGCCATGACGAACGCGCCCGCGGCCACGGCGATCCAGACGAGGTCGAACAGGATCCACAGGCCCCAGGGGTACGTGTCGGAAAGGCCCGTGCTGCCGCCGAGGCCGAGCGCGAACCGGGCGACCATCGAGAGGCCGCAGAAGGCCATCAGCAGCAGGAGGACCCAGTTGAACGGGGTCATGAGTCTGCCGCCGAGCCGCTCGAACTCGACGTGGCCGCCGTGAGAGCCGCCGTCGTGGTTGCCGGGCGCGCCGGACACCGCGTGGACCCTCTTGCGGAAGGCCGCGTAGAGGGCGCCGAGCAGGGCACCGATCGCCATCACCGCCGGAGGCACGGCCCCGAGCGCGGCCGCGGTGAACTTCGGAAACGGCTTCTCCCCGAAGGTGGGGAACCCGAGCTTCTCGAAGGGCAGCCCGGAGAGGTACAGCACGCTCGTGCCGCCCAGCTCCTTCTCGCCGTAGATGTGGTCGACGTAGCGCTCCGGGCGGTCGCCCATGCGCTTCTTCGCGAGCGCGAGCATCTCGTCGCGGGTGCCATAGCGCAGCGCATCGGCGGGGCACGCCTTGACGCACGCCGGGGTCGTGATCGTGTCCATGAAGCGCTTCGTCTCGTACTCCGAGGACTTCACGCCGTTGAACTGGATCGGGACCGGCTGGTCGGCGCGGTCCGCGCAGTGCGTGCACTTCTCGATCTTCGGGGCGAGCTTGTCCCACTCCGCCGTCGGCACGTCCCAGGGGCACGCCAGCATGCAGTACCGGCACCCGATGCACTTGGCGGCGTCGTAGGAGACGGGCCCGTCCGGCTGCTTGTAGAGCGCCGTCGTCGGACAGGCGGAGACGCAGCCCGGCTCCAGGCAGTGGAAGCACCGGCGCATCACGTAGGCGGCGTCCAGGCCGCTTTCCTTCTGCGGATTCTCCATCTCGTGGAACGAGATCAGCGTGTACGTCTTGGCGCTCAGAGTCGCCGGGTTCTGGAATCCGAGCTGCGCGGAGAGCTCGGTTTCCTCGCCCTCCCGGTCGTTCCACTGCTTGCAGGCGACCTGGCAAGCGCGGCAGCCGATGCAGTTGGTGATGTCGATGAGCGTCGTCTTGATCGGCACGCCGGCGGGACTGGGCGAGCTCATGCCTTCCTCCCTTGCGATTCGGACCGACCGGCCGGCGGCTTGCTCGCCTTGACCACGTTGACCAGGCAGGCCTTCGTCTCCTGCGTTCCCGCCCCGGGGTCCGTCGCGTCGATCGTGAGGTGGTTCACGGACGCCCCGGGAGACAGCCCCTGGAAGCCCCAGTTGTAGGGCATCCAGACGATCGTGACCTCCTGGTCAGCCACCTTCAGGGGCTTCATGCGGGGCGTGACGAGCGCCTTTACTGTGAGCTCGCCGCGCGCCGAGGAAACCCGGACCCAGTCCCCCGACCGGATACCGAGCTTCTTCCCGAGCGACGGCGGGATCTCCACGACGGGCTCGGGAATCAGCTCGTTCAGCCAGGGAATGTTGCGCGTGGTGGAGCCGCCGCACCAGTGCTCGGCGACGGTCGAGGTCATGAGCACGTACGGGAACTTGTCCACCGTGCCGATCGGCTGATGCGACGGGAGGCGCGGGTACTTGAGCGTCGGGTTGGTCGCCACCTTCGGATGCAGGACGTTCTCGACCGGACTCTCGACGGGCTCGTACATCTCGGGCATCGGACCGTCCTTCGGCACGTAGCCGACGTCGCGCGGGTCCGGGCTATCGCGTTCCGGGTGGTCGACGGTGAAGTCCGGATCCTTATACACGGCCGCGAAGAGCCGGCCGACACCCTCGGGGTTCATCTGGAAAGCGCGCTGTCCGTTGGGAGTGTCGGGCCCGTCGGTGATCTTCGGGACGTCGGGAAGGTCGTATCCCGTCCATTTCTTCGCCTGCTCGTCCCACCACACGATCGGCTTCGAGCCCGGATATGGCTTGCCGTGCCGGTCGCACGAGGCGCGGTTGTAGAGGATGCGCATGTTGTTCGGCCAGGTCCACGCGAAGTTGGGGTAGATGCCGAGACCTCCCGGATCCGTCTTCGCGTCGCGCCGCTTGGAGAGGTTGACCCCGCCCGCGAAGACGCCCGCGTAGAGCCACGCGCCGGAGGAGGTCGATCCGTCGGCCTTCAGGTCCGCGACTTTGTTCACGAGGTCGCCGGCCTTCAGGTTCGACTCGGGGAGGTCTTTCAGCGCGAAGCCGTTCATCTCCTTCAGCACGTCCTCGGCCGAGAGATAGGTCCAGAAGGCCTTCTTGACGGGATCGTCCTTGGGATCGCGCGATTCGTGCAGGAGGTCCCGCACGCGGCGGAAGATGTAGTCGACGACCTCGCCGTCGGGCAGGGCCCTCCCCGGCGGCTTGACCGCCGCGTTGCGCCACTGGATGAGGCCGCCCGAGTTGGTGATCGTTCCGTTCTTCTCCATGAAGAAGGCCGCGGGCAGCAGGAACACCTCCGTCCGGATGGACTTCGGATCCGCGCCGGGCCGCTTCCAGAACGAGGCCGTCTCGGTGTCCCAGATCTCCTGGACGACGAGCGTCTCGATCTTGTCCATTCCCGCGAACGTCAGGTTGAGGTTGGGCGTCGTGACCGCGGGATTCTGCCCGACGATCCAGAGTAGCTTCATCTTTCCGGCGAGGGCGTCCTCGAAGATCGAGAGCGTGCCGTAGTTCTTCGCCGGGTTCTTCTTCGGCAGCCACGCGTAGCAGAAGTCGTTCTCGGGCGTCGCGTTATCCCCGTAGAACGCCTTGAGCATGTTGACCAGGAAGCGGCGGTCTCCGGTCCCGTTCTTCTTCGTGTAGGCGGCGAGCGTGGGCTCGGTTGCCGAGGGATAGTCCATGTAACCGGGGAGGTAGTTGTTGAGCACGCCCATGTCGCAGGCGCCCTGAACGTTGGGCTCGCCGCGCAGCGCGTTGACGCCGCTGCCCGGCTTCCCGAGATTGCCGAGCAGGAGCTGCAGGATGGTGAAGGCGCGGATCCCCTGGACGCCGGTCGTGTGCTGCGTCATTCCGAGCGCGTAGAGGATGGTGCCGGGCCGATTCTTGGCCATGGTCTCCGCGATGGAGGTGATCTGGGAGGCGGGGACGCCCGTGATGCGCTCGCCCATCTCCGGCGTGTATCGCGAGACGTGCGTCTTCAGCTTCGCGAAGACGCAGTGCGGGTCGTCGAGGCTCGTCGCGAGGCGCGGCTTTCCCTTGCCGTCGAGCTGATATCCCCAGCTCTTCGTGTCGTAGGCGTGCTTCGTCTCGTCGTACCCGGAGAAGAGGCCGTCCTTGAAGTCGAAGTCGGCTTGGATCAGGAAGAGCGCGTTGGTGTGGGTCGTGACGAAGTCGTCGTCATACAGCTTGTTCACGAGGATGTGGTTGATCATCGTGTTCTGGAAGGCCGCGTCGGTGCCCGGGCGGATGCGCGCGTAGACGTCGGCGGCCGCCGACGTGCGGGTGAACCGCGGGTCGACGTGGATGATCTTCGCGCCGTTCTCCTGGGCCTTGCGGATCCACTTGAAGGCCATCGGATGGTTCTCGGCG
This sequence comes from Thermoanaerobaculia bacterium, assembly GCA_036493875.1. Taxonomy (GTDB): domain Bacteria; phylum Acidobacteriota; class Thermoanaerobaculia; order UBA5066; family Gp7-AA6; genus DAHUXD01. Next base: position 13,364 of record DASXPB010000026.1, on the reverse strand, counting down.
ACGTTGCTGCCCTCCACCAGGATCGTCCTGGCGTGCTGCATGTCGATCCAGTGGTTCGTCATCGCCCCCCGACCGAACGCGGCCCCCAGACCGGGGACCGTGGGGCTGTGTCAAAGTCGAGCCTGGTGCTCGACCCACGGGATGCCGAGCAGCCGGCTCGCCTTCTGGAAGAGGTAGCACTCCTCGTTCGTATTCTGGGCGCCGCCGAGGAAAGCGATCGCGTCCGTGCGATTCACGGGGACATCGGAGCCCATCGCCTCCGGGGGCTGTGCGCCGGCCTCCTTGCCGATCGCATCCTTGTTGGCGACGTGGTCTTTGACCACGAGCTTCTCGGTTGCGATCCACGTGTCGTCGCGGACCTTCTTGATCTTGCGGGCGATCTTCTCGGCCGCGTCCTTCCATTCCATCTCCTCCCAGTGGTCGCTGCCCGGCGCGCGGTAGAGGGGCTTGGTCAGGCGCTTGGGCGACGCGTGCGTCGCGAACATCGAGATGCCCTTGACGCAGAGCGAGCCGCGGCTGACGATGTGGTCGTAGTCCCCCTCCATCGCGATCAGCTTGCCGGCCTTGTTGACGGCGGCGATCATGCCGCAGCCACACGAGCAGAAGTTGCAGGCGGTGGTGAACTCGCTGATCTCCGAGAGCTTCAGCTCCCGCGTGGCGGCGCGCATCGCGGGGACGTCCAGGAGCCCGGCGAGCGCGAGCCCGGCGCTCCCGCGAACCGTCAGCTTCAGAAGGTCTCGGCGGTTGACTCCGGTCGGCGGCTGCTGATCGCCCGGATGATCCATTTGCTCATGCCCCCATGTCGTTGGGAGAGACGGACGCTCGTCCTCCCGCCAGAAGCCAGCGCAACCAGAAGCGCGATGAGTCCTGAGCCAACAACTGAGGCAAATCTACCGTATCCGCCGACCTTCGAGGCCTTAGACCTTCGGGCAATGGGCCGACGCCGTTGGGTGATCTCTTCGTGAGACGCAGAGTCACCCAATGGGGACAAGTCGTCTTTGCTTCTGGTGGCCGGCTCGAACCCCCGGTGCATAGATGGCGGAGGAGAAGGGATTCGAACCCCTGGTACCGTTTCCGGTACAGCGGTTTTCAAGACCGCCGCCTTAAACCACTCGGCCACTCCTCCAGCAAATCCAGTGTAGACGACTCGACGTGTTCAGTCGGCGGCGCGGCGGCAACTCTCTTCCCCTGAACCGTGTTAAGAGGAGATGTGACGACGACCTTCGCCATTTTCGACACCGCGATCGGCGCCTGCGGCATCGCCTGGGGCGAGCGAGGGATCACGAACGCCTGGCTTCCGGAGGCTGACCCTGCCGCCCTTCGCCGAAAGATCGCCCGAAGCCTTCCGGACTCCCGGGAGGGCGCACTCTCGGAGGCGATCCTCAGCATGATCGACGCCATCGTCGCGCTATTGGCAGGCGAGCCGATGGATCTCTCGGCGGTACCGCTCGACCTCGACGGCGTTCCCGAGTTCTATCGCCGCGTCTACGAGCTCGCGCGCGCGATCCCGCCCGGCCAGACCCTCGCCTACGGAGAGGTCGCGAGCCGCCTCGGCGATCCGACGCAGGCGCGCGCCGTCGGCCAGGCGCTCGGGGCGAACCCCATTCCGATCCTGATCCCCTGCCACCGCGTGCTCGCCGCGAATGGTCGCACCGGAGGCTTCTCGGCGCCCGGCGGCGTCTCGACCAAGCTGCGGCTCCTGGAGATCGAGGGCGCTCGGGCCAGCGCGATTCCGACGCTGTTCGCGGACGATCGAACCTGACGCCGTCTCGAGCCGGGGCGCGGAGTCAAGCCCGGGCGGTGCGAACCGTTCCGCGCCCGGCGCGCTTGCCGGCGTAGAGCGCGCGATCGGCGACCTCGAAGAGATCGTCCGCCGCCGCGCCGCGCGAGGTGGCGACCCCGATCGTCGCGCTGACCGTCCTCTGGCGTCCGTCCACCTTCACCGGCTCCTCCCGAAGCCGCTCCAGAATGGTCTCCGCCCGCCGCTCGGCCGTCTCCGCCTCCGTCCCCGGCATCAGGAGCGTGAACTCGTCGCCTCCCCAACGCGCGGCGATGTCGCCGGCGCGCTTGCACTCCTCGAGGACCCGAGCCACGTGCCGCAGCGCGGCGGTGCCGAAGGAGTGGCCCAACTCGTCGTTCAGGCCCTTCAGCTGATCGATGTCGATCACCATGAGCGACAGCGGCTCGGCGAGCCGGGTCGCGTGTTCGAGCGAGCGAGCATAGTGGCGGCGGAAGGTCTCCGCGTTCGCGAGCCGGGTCAGCGAGTCCAGCTCGGAGAGCTGCCGGTAGCGATCCCGACCGAGGCGGAGGCGGTCGGCGCGCCGTCCCGCGAGGAAGCCCGCCGCCGCGAAGGCGATGCAGGTTCCGAGCAGCGAGTAGAGGTAATAGAAGGAGTGCTCGCGCAGCTCCGTGAGAGCCTCCGCGCCCGAGAGCACGCGAAGGAGCAGTGCGCCCGCCGGTCCTCCGAGGCCCAGAACCGCGCCGACCATCGCGTATCGCGCGCCGAGCGAACCGCCGTGCGAGCGGCCCGGCTCGGAAGCGGAGTCCAACCAGCCCACCGGCTCGTCCGCGTTCGCTCCCACCCCTTCGCCCACTCCTTCGCATTCTGGCATGCGGCGCAGCGCCGCCGAGCGTCAGACCGCGACGGGCAGTGCTTGCGCGAAGAAGCGGTCGGCGTCCTCGCGGCGGCAGAGCTCCGTTCCGGGATTCATCACCGACGCCGCGGCCGCCGCCATGCCGAACCGGACCGCGTCGCTGATCGATTCCTTCGCGTCGAGATGAAGAACGATGCCTGCCAGCATCGCGTCGCCCGCGCCCACGGTGCTGCGAACCGGCACGGTCGGCGCCGCCCACCGTTCTCGACACTGCGCGCTCACCAGGAGGGCTCCGCCGCTCCCGAGAGAGAGAACGACTACCTCGCAACGCCTTTCCTCGATCAGCCGCGAGGACTCCGCGAGCAAGCCGGACTCCTCCGCGTCCTGGAGGCCGGTCAGCGTCTGGAACTCGCCGAGGCTCTGCTTCAAAAGGTACACGCCCCCGGCGATCGCGAGCCTGGCCCCTGCGCCCGAGGCGTCGAGAACGAGGCGGCCGCCCCGCCGACTCACGAGCCTCGACAGACGCGCGTAGAAGTCGGAAGGGACCCCCGGTGGAAGGCTCCCGCTGCCCACGACGTAGCGGGGAAAGGGATCGAGGTCCTCAATCCGGGCGAGGCACGCGTTCCACTCCCGCTCGGCGAGGGTCGGTCCGGGAAAGACGAACCGGAACTGGCGCCCGGTCGATTCCTCCAGAACATTCAGGTTCTGGCGGGTCCAACCGGCGATCGGAAGGCGACACTGAGAGATCCCCTCGCGCGCCAGAAGCCGCTCGAGGAGGTCTCCCGTCGCTCCTCCAGCCGGATAGATGGCGAGCGCGTCGCCGCCGAGCCTTCGAATCGCGCGCGCCACGTTGATCCCGCCGCCCCCCGGCTCGTGACGCGGCGCTCCGCATCGAAGCTTCCGGTCCGGGATCGCGCGGTCGACGCTGGCGCTCTCGTCGACGCACGGATTGATCGTCAGCGTGACGATCGACCGGCTGCGAGTCGGCCTCAGCGTCCGCACGGCTCCGGCGTACGCGTCGCTCATCGCATCGGGAGCCGTCGCGGCCGGCGAGGGGGCTTCGATCCCTTCGGCGCAGACCGTTTCTCGCCGGCAGCGTACTCCTTCCGCAGCAGCGTTTCGGAGTACAGCTCCTCGCGGCGATTCACGTAGAGCGCCTTGCGCCGACGCTGCTCTCTCACGACGTCCCCCCTCTCGCCCGGACCGTGAGCACCGGACAGGGCGCGGTCGCGACGACGCGAGACGCGACGCTTCCGATCAGGAACCGCGCCAGGCCCGTCCGCCCGTGCGTGCCCAGCACGATGAGATCTGCCCGGTGCTCGCGCGCCGACTTGCCGAGCGCCTCGTGGGGCGCGCCCCTCAGGAGGAGGGTCCGTCCCCGGACGCCGGCCTTCTGGGCGGTCGCGAGCAGGTGGCGGAGGTGCTTCGTCGCGTCGGCTCGGATCGCCGCGTCCATCTCGTCGTAGACGCGTGGCAGCACGTATCCGTTCGGGGACGAGGGAACGGACGGCACGGCGACGTGAGTGATCCACAGGGCCGCGGAATTCGCTTTCGCCAGCTCAACGGCGCGCCGGAACGCGGGGCGCGATGCGCCGGAAAAATCCGTGGCGACCAGGATGTTGCGGATCGGTTTCATGGGGACCTCCTTCTTTATGCGGAGCCTGAGACTCTCGTCTCGCCCTCCACGGGAAGTCTCCTCCCCGCGCGCGCCGGGCCCATGATGCAAACGCATCAGCATCGATGCCTCGAGGGAAAAGAGAAGCGGCCGGTTTTCAGCCGGCCGCTCCAGGCGCCGCAAGAGCGGCGCTCACTTGCCGGACACGGTCAGTCAGCGGCCTTCACCTCCCGGACGTTGAGACGGGGATGGGGTCTGTCCGCTCCGGCCTGGCTCATGACATTACGATCCTCCCGATTCCTCGTGTCCGCATGATGCAAGCGCATCATTTTCGAACCGCGCGCTCAGCGCGTCGTTTCGCGGTCGAGCACGTGGAGCGCGTTCTCGAAGATCTCGTCCGCCTGCTCGGCGCTGTTGCCGATCGCCGTCAGGCCCACCTTGCCGTACTGCGACAGCGCCCCGATCATGTGGAAGAGCACGCCGGTCTCGGTGCCGTGGCTGTAGTGGAGACGGCTGATCGTCGTGATGTCGATCAGGTCTTCGGGGCAGAGTCCGCGGTACTTCTCGGACTTGAGGTTGTCCGTCGAGCGATAGAACTTCTCGAGTCCCCGCGGAGAGCGAAACGATCCCGACTCCGGATCCAGCTGTCCGCCCGTCAGGAATTGGAGGGCCAGGAACGGGTGCGTCGTGCCGCCGATCCGGAGGTTGATCTCGACGGCGTGCACGCTCCATTCCGCGTCGCTCGGCCTCTGGCCCACCACGAAGTCCACGCCGAAGCGGCTCACGACTCCGCGGCGGGCCAGGACCTCGCCGATCGCGCGCGCCGCACGCTGGATCGGCCTCCGATACGACTCCGCGGCGGGGAACCGGCAGCCGAGGTAGATCTGGTCCGAGGGACCTCCCATGATCTGGTCGTGGCTGGAGAGGAGGACCACCTCCGCGTGCGGGTCGATGCGCAGCTGAACGCTCGGCGACGCGATCCGGGGGTACTCGAGGTATTCCTCGACGATGCCTCCCATCTCGGCGAACTTCCGGTAGTAGCGGTCCGTCGTTTCCGTGGGGACCGTGAACGTCAGATCGTTGAGGGCGTCGCGGATCGCGCCCCGCCAGGCGACCTTGGGATAACGGAAGACCGCGTTTCCTTCGCCCGAGAAGCTGTCGTCGAACTTCAGGATCGCGCGGCGCGTCTCCGGGCGGCGCTCCTTCAGCTCCACCAGCGCCGAGAGGACGTCGTCCTGCGATCGGAGGTCCTCGAATCCCTCCGGGAACGGGACGCCCGCCTCGCGGAAGACCTTTCGGCTGCCTGATTTCGTGCCGAGCCCGTGCAGCGACGGATCGACGCCGTTCAGGGGGATCCCGAGGAGGACCGCGAGCTTGCGTTCGAGCGGCGTCGCGTTGAAGACGGTCATGAAGGCGCGCGAGCGGTCGGCGATGCCGTAGCGAATGCGCTGGATCAGGCGCGGCCGCTCCAGGATCTTCTCCGTGAGCGAGCGCGGCGAGGAGTCGTACGCGCAGAGGAGCGTGAGGCGAGAGCGCGCGTGGCTGGCGGGGATTCCGGCGAGCAGCTGGAAGTAGTACTCGAGGATCAGGGGATGGATCGGCTCGGAGGTCACGTAGACCATGCGCGCCTGGGGGTTTCGCAGGCGAATCAGGAGGAAGAGCAGGCGCTCCTCGTAGAACGACGCGGCCTCGAGCTTCGCGAGCTCCGCCTGGTCCAGGGTGAGCGAAGGAATGACGACCGACGTGTAGGGCTCCTCCTCCCGCGCCGAGAGAGCGCTCCAGAGATCCAGGAGTTGCGGCTTCAGCCGCTCGAACTCGACAATCTCCTGTTCGGGGGTGAGATCGCGCGCGAAAGGCGGCTTGGGGATCACGGCCGGATCTTAGACGCGACCGCCGAGGAATGGTCGTCTCGCCACGTCTCCTCAATAAAACGGCAGGGGGACCGGCACCGGCGTCAGGCTCTCGAGGCGCGGCTGCGGTATCCGTTTCCAGGCGACATAAGGCCGGGCGGCGAGCCGGAGCGCGTCGAGTCCGCGCGCGTAGAGCCACGACGAGACGCTCGGACCGGCGAGCCCCGCGCACTCTTCCGGCTGGACGACCAGCGAGACGTCGATCGGCAGCACGCCGATGGGGAGCCGGGCCCTCCGGCACGCCTCCCAGAGATGGGCGAAGACCTCGCGCATGGCCGACGGAGACGCCGGCAGGGCATTCTCGAGCGCGCTGCCGATCGTCGGACGGAAGATGCAGACCGTCGGAAAGGCGCCGGCCGCGACGATGCGGTCGATGCCGCGCTTCGTCGCCTCGATCGGCTCGAGGCCGGCGATGATCTCCCCGGACACGCGCCCCCTTCCCAGCTTGCGGGCCGTGTACTCCATCGCCTCGAAGAAGCCCTCCTGGCCGAGCGTCTGCGCCTTCCCCGGGCACATCCGCGCGAAGTACTCGGGGTCCTCGAACTCGTAGCAGAACGAGAAATGGTCCGCGCCGGCCTCGATCAGAGCGTCGTACTCGTGGAACTGCGTCCGAGGGACCGGGAAGGCCTGCACGCCGATGAACCCTCCGACCCGCTCGCGCAGCGCTCGGACGAAGGGCTCGCACTGCCGCAGCCCGTGGATGGGCTCGAGGCGGGCGACGTCCTCGAAGTGATACCCGGTATTCAGATGCGTGAAGATCGAGCCCTCCTCGCGCGCGGCCAGCGCGACCTCGACGACGTCCTCCACCTTCTTCCTCTTCTCCTCGGCCACGCCGACGTTCATCCCCGTCGTGCAGAACTTGCAGGCACGCGAGGGCGTGGACGCCCACAGGAGGCAGGCATTGGAAACGTAAACGCCGAGATAGTTTCCCTGGAGAACTCCGATGCGCGGCATCGGCACGCCGGTCGACGTCGTCCGGCCGTACCAGCGCGGCTCCGGGGGCAGAGTGACGTCGTAGACGTCGTCGGAACGGGAGTCGTGAATCCAGTAGCCCTCGTCTGCGCGCATCAGTCGAAGGGGCGACGCCGTCGCGAAGCTCTCGCTGACGGGAACGTTGACCCAGATCGGCCGGGGGCGCCCCGGAAGCCGCAGCTCGAGGCCGGACCCGAGCCCCGCCCGCGTGCGCGAGATCCGTCTCCCCTCCGCCGCCACATCGCAGGAGGCGTCGATGCGCATGCCTCGACAGAACAGCTCGATCTCGAGCTCGACCGGTGAAAGTTTGGTCATCATGGGATCACCCTATGGGCCGGCGCCCACGCCTTTCATGATCGAGATCATCCCAACGCACGGATTCGTCCGTCTGATGCGTTTGCATCAATTCGTAGCCGATCCGGCCGGAAGGCCGGCGGCTCGTCAGATCAGGGCGTTCTGGTAGGCGAAGACGACGGCGGCGAGCTTGGTGTGGACGTCGAGCTTCTGCAGGATGCTCTGAATGTGGTTCCGGACGGTCACCGGCGAGATGAAGAGCCGCTCGGCGATGGCCGCCGTGGCGAGCCCCTCCGCGAGGCAGCGGAGGATCTCCTTCTCGCGAGCCGTCAGCTCGACTCCCGACAGCGTCGAGGCGGCCTTCCCCGCCATCGGCCAGAGCGAAGGCCGCCCGTCGGCCTCCCCGGACAGGCTGCGCTCGAGGGCCGACGTCTTGCGCTTGCCGTCCCGGAGGACGTGGACGACGGTCGAGAGCGCGGGGTGAAAGGACGGGATCGCGAAGAGGGAGACCTCGACCGATTTGCGCTTCCCTGAGCCCGTTTCCATCGAGAGCTGGAACCGATGCACGGGATCCTGCGGCATGTCTCGCGCCTGGTGGGCGACCGGACAGTTGCGGTAGCAGTAAACGTTCCCGTTCTCGTCCCGACCCCCGATCACGTCGTAGCACCGCTTGCCGAGAACGGCACGCGCGGGCCGCCCCAGCAGCTCCTCGCACTTCTTGTTCCAGAGGATGATCCGGTCGGACGAGTCGATTGCGAAGACGGCGTCTGCGCTTCGCGCGATCCGGTCGAGGGTTTCCGAAGGTGTGGGCACGATGCTCTTGGAATTCCAGCCTAGCACGGGCCTCCCCCAGCCGGCCTCGGCCCGCCCTCAGGGATGGCAGCGCGGTCGAGGTTCCGGGCTAAACCCCTGATGCATCGGCATCAGGCGCCCGCTTGCTCGCCCGCCTATCGTGAAGGCATGAAGATCACCTTCCCGGGTGGGCTCCGCGTCGACGCCCTTCACGACGGGATTCGCATTCGCACCGATCAGCCGGTCGCGAAGGGAGGCGGGGGCAGCGCCCCGTCGCCGTTCGAGCTCTTCCTCGCCTCGATCGGGACCTGCGCGGGATTCTACGCACTCGGATTCTGCCGGCAGCGCGGCGTCGACGTGACCGAAATGGAGTTGACGCTCGAGCCCGTGTGGGACGCCACGAGAAAACACGTCGATCGTATCCGCCTCGAGGTCGACCTACCCCCGGACTTTCCCGAAAAATACCGCGATGCGATCGGCCGCGCCATCGACCAGTGCGCGGTCAAGCGACACCTCGAGGCGCCTCCGCAATTCGACGTGACTCTGCGCCGTCACCGAACGCCCGTCCTCTTGGCGCAGGACCTTCTCGCCGGCCCCACGCCTCCACCCTGCTGAATCGAAGCACCCGGGCTTCCCAGACTCACTCCTTCGGCCGAACCGTGAGCACGGGACACGGAGCCGTGGCGACCACGCGCGCGGTGACGCTCCCGATGTAGACCGCGCGGCTCCGGTGCGGCCGGGCGGCCCCTCCTCTGGATTCGCCCTACGTCCGTCTAGCCCGGAGGGACGACCGCACCCGGGTCACCCGCACCCGGGTCACCCGTAGATGGACGCCGAACAATGAGTCAATTGCATCACTCGTCTCGGTGTGCGCACGGAGGAGGATTGGCAGAACGATGAAGGTCGCCGAGGCCCTTTCGCGAGTCGACCGCCGCCCGAGCGGAGTGGACAAGGGCCGGTTGTGGTCCGTCATCCTGGCCGGAGGCGAAGGAAGGCGCTTGCGTCCGCTGGTCGAGCGGATCCACGCCGACGGCCGCCCCAAGCAGTTCGCCGTGCTACTCGGATCCCGCTCGCTGTTGCGCCAGACCCTCGATCGAATCGGCCTCGCCATCCCCCCGGAACGCACCGTGGTGGTGGCGACCCGCGCACACCGGCGCTTCTTCGGGCGCGAATTTTCCGGCCTGGGGATCGCGAGGCTCCTCGTGCAGCCCGTCGACCGGGGCACTGCGGCCGGGATTCTGTTGCCCGCTCGCTGGATCGCCGGGAGGGATCCCGAGGCCACGGTCGCCTTCTTCCCGTCCGATCACTACATCCGAGAGGATGCCGCGTTCATGCGCCGGATTCTGCAGATCGCCGAGCTCGCCGATCGCCATCCGAGGCGGGTCTTCCTCGTCGGCGCCCGGCCCGATTCGCCCGAGACGGACTACGGCTGGATCGAACCCGGCGAGGAGCTCGGCGATCCCGACGTGCGCCGCGTGACTCGTTTCTGGGAAAAGCCCTCCGCGGACATGGCTGCAAGCTGCTTCGAGCGCGGCTGCCTCTGGAACACGTTCGTTTTGGTCGGGAAGGTCGCGGCGATTCTTGAGGCGGGCCGCGCGGCCCTGCCGTCGGTCCACGAGGCCCTGCTCCAGGTCCTTCCAACTTCGGATCCCGACTTCGAAGCGCAATCCATCGAGCGCGCCTACTCCTCGCTGCCGACCGCCAACTTCTCGTCGGACGTTCTCGCGGCCCTTCCCGGTCGGCTCGCGGTCTGCGCTCTTCCGCCTCTGACGTGGAGCGATTGGGGCACGCCCGAACGGGTGATGGAGACGCTGCGACAGGAGGGCCTCGCTCCCATCGGATTCGAGCAGCGCGCGCCGGCGCTGGCGTTGGCGGGGGCCGCCGCGGCCCCCTTCACAAGCGCCCCGCGGCTCCCGATCAGCTCGGGAGCCGCCTGCGGGGCGCCCGCACCACGGTGACGGGACGCCGGGCGATGTAGATGAGCCGGAGGGCTGTCCCCCCCACGACCCACTCGGACAAGGTCTCCCGGCCCTCGCTTCCCACGACCACGAGGTCGACCCGCATACGATCCGCCTGCCGCGAGATCGCTTCGGGAACGTGGTCGCCTCCGCGGGCGCGCACCAACTCGAAACGGGCCCGCTGCCGGCCGCTGCGCGCCGTGACCCGGGCCGCCTCGCCGAGAACCCTCTCCGCGCTCTCGCGCGCCGTAGCGCCGCCAGTCGGGGAGCCACTCGTCCCTGGGCGGAAATACACCGTCAGCACGATCAACTCGCTCTTCGGGTCGTGGGCGGCGATCTTCGAGGCGAACCGCACGGCGGCGGCTCCGGCCCGCGAGCCATCGGTCGCGACCAGGATCCTCATAGGAGCTCCCTTCGCAAGATCCGAGCCGTCACCTGCCACCCTCTTTCTCGGTCCGGACAAACTCGATCACGGTCTTCGTGCCGTCGAGCGACTCGACCTCGAGGGCCTCCTCGGCCCCCTGCTCCGAGAGCTCCACCCAGACCTGTTTTGGCACCTCGATCTCGTGTTCGAGGTTCGATCGCGGAGGCGCGGCCCCCAGGTGGATCGAGATGGGACCGGTCGCCTCGGCACGGGACACGATCCCCTCGAGCGGCATGTTGCGCGCCTCGACCTGGGAGCCGAGTTTCGGATTGAGAACGGAAACCGTCGTCGGCCGTCCTCGATGGCGCCGACTGAAGCCGTCGAAGAATTGGAACCATTCGCTTCGTGGGACCAGTCGATTTCGCATCCCTGTCCTCCGAGGGAAACGTTAAGGCCGCCGGGCGCGGGATCGTATGATTCGTTTGAATCAGAAACCGCTCGAAAGACGAACCGACCCGGCGGATGAGCGTGGATTGACGGTCAACTCCTATCCCTCCCACGAGGAGACGGACGTCGTCCTGCGCTCGGGTTCGACCCTGCGACTGAGGCCCGTCCGCGTCGAGGACGCGAAGGCGCTGCTCGCCTTCTATGGCCGGCTCTCCCCCGACAGCCTGTATCTCCGGTTCTTCTCCCTCCGGACCGTGGACGGGGAGGCCGCCGCGCGATTCTGCCGCGTGGACTACGAGAACGAGTTCGCCCTCGTCGGCGACGCGGGTGGACGGATCGTCGCGATCGCGCAGTACTTCCGGCTCCCGAAGCATCCTGATCGCGCCGAAGTCGCCTTCGCGGTGGAGGAGGCGCTCCAGAATCAGGGCATCGGCACGCGTCTGCTCGACCGCCTCGCCGAGATCGCTCGGGGCCACGCCATCCGCAGCTTCGAGGCACAGGTCCTGCAGCAGAACCGGAGGATGATCGACGTCTTCCGCAACTGCGGCTTCACGGCCCAGGAGCGCCGGTTCGAGGACGGAGTCGAGAGGGTCATTCTCGACATCACGGCGACGCCGGCGTACGAGGACCGCGTGGCGGACCGCTCCGGGAAGGCGGCCTTCGCCTCGATGCGGCGCCTCTTCGAGCCCAACGTCGTCGCCGTCATCGGCGCGAGCGCGGAGCGTGGAAAGATCGGTGCCGAGATCTTTCACAACCTTCGCGACCGCTTCCGAGGAACCGTCGTGCCGATCAATCCGAAGCACGCCGAGCTCCTCGGCGCACGATGCTACCCGCGTGTCACGGACGTTCCCGGTCCGGTGGACCTGGCGGTCATCGCGATTCCGGCGGCGTTGGTCGAGACGGCCGTCGACGATTGCCTGGCGAAGGGCGTGGCGGGCGTCGTCGTCATCACGGCCGGCTTCTCCGAGACCGGAGAGGAAGGACGCCGCCGCGAGGCCGCGCTGCTGGAGAAGGTGCGCGCCGCCGGCGTTCGCCTCGTCGGCCCCAACTGCATGGGCCTCGTCAACACCGACCCGAAGGTCCGCCTCAACGCGACGTTCGCGCCCATCTACCCTCCCGAGGGCCGCGTCGCGCTGTCCTCCCAGAGCGGAGCGCTCGGTCTCGCGCTCCTGGACTTCGCGGACCAGTTGAACCTCGGCATCTCGAGCTTCGTGTCGGTCGGCAACAAGGCTGACGTCTCGGGCAACGACCTGATCCAGTACTGGGCCGAGGACCCTCGCACGGACGTGATCCTGCTCTACCTGGAGAGCTTCGGCAATCCGATCCGGTTCTCGCAGATCGCGCGGCGCGTCGCGCGGCGTAAGCCGATCGTGGCGGTGAAGTCCGGACGGTCGCTTGCGGGCTCGCGCGCGGCGACCTCGCACACCGGGGCGCTCGCCGAGTCGGACCAGGTGGTCGACGCGCTCTTCCGCCAGGCCGGCGTGATCCGGACCGGAACACTCGAGGAGCTCTTCGACGTGGCGATGCTGCTGGCCCACCAGCCGATTCCGAAGGGACGCCGCGTGGGCATCCTGACCAACGCCGGCGGACCCGGAATCCTGGCGGCGGACGCCTGCGCGGCGCGGGGCCTGGAGCTGCCTCCGCTCGAGCCGCGATCGGCCCGGAGCCTTCGCGCGTTTCTTCCGGCGGCGGCGAGCGTCGGGAACCCGGTGGACATGCTGGCCTCCGCGGAGCCGGACCACTATCGCCGCGCCGAGGAGATCCTCCTCGCCGACGAGGGGCTCGACAGCCTGATCGTGATCTTCATTCCCCCGATCGCGGCCAACTCCGAGGCCGTCGCTCGGGCGATCGTGGAGGGATCGGCCGGCTCGGGAAAGCCCGTGCTCGCGACCTTCATGAGCGCGCGGGGCGCGCCGCCGGAGCTCGCCCCGATTCCCTGCTATCCGTTTCCGGAGTCGGCGTGCATCGCGCTCGCCCGTGCCGCGGCGTACGGGGAGTGGCGCGCACGGCCGACGGGCGAGGTCCCGGCGCTGACGGGCCTCCGTGTCGAGCCTGCGCGAGACCTGATCGCACGCGCCCTCGAGCGCGGGGGCGGCTGGCTCTCCCCCGACGAGGTCGAGGAGCTGCTGACCGCGTTCGGAATCCCGGTCGCCCCGGCGCGCCTCGCGCGAACGGACGCCGAGGCCGCCGAGACGGCGCGGAACGTGGGCTTCCCGGTCGTCCTGAAGGCGGTCGGACCCGCCATCCTCCACAAGACGGAGGTCGGCGGCGTACGGCTGGGACTCGCCGACGAGGCGGCGGTCGTGGACGCCTGCCGCGAGATGCGCGAGCGACTCGGCGGCGGGCTGACCGAGTTTCTCGTCCAGGCGATGGTTCCGGGCGGAGTCGAGGTGATCGCCGGCGTGACTCGCGACGCCA
>DASXPB010000025.1:0-65022 GCA_036493875.1 Thermoanaerobaculia bacterium | reverse complement strand
CGTTTGGATTTGGATCGTCCGCCTTGCGAACGATCCATCCGCCGTCGTCGGTGTCCGGAAGGACGAGGACGCGGGGCCGCTCGCAGCGCACGCGCACGCGGATCTCCTCGGGGCGCGGGCGCTCGAGCGACAGAACCTCCGCGGATCCGAAGAAGCTCTCGGCATCCTCTTTCGCGCCGATCACGAAGGCGTTCCGGACGAAGTCCGTCTCGCCCCCGAGGCGGGCGCGCAGTGCCGCGGCATCGGGAAGGCTCGCGAGCCTCTCCGGGAAGACCGCGGCCGGAGCGTCCACTCGGCGGATCTCGCCGCCCGGCGCGAGGCGCGCCCGTGTGTTCAGGAAGTCGAGGAACGGCGCGTCGAGCCGCGACACCCGCGACGGATATTCCATCGGACCGGTGTAGCCGGCGGCGGCCTGGAGGGAGTCGACGTAGGCGGCCGGCGCGGTCACGCCGTGGACGCGCACGTCCTCGAGCCCGTACATGTAGGCCGTGCCCGCGAGCGTCGGGTCGCCCGCGGCGAAGCGCCCGCCCGCCGCCGCCTCGCGCAGCTCGCGGATCTTCGGGGTGACGGGGTAGTAGTCGGCGGGGAGCGTGCCCGGGTTGAACCGCGCGCCGATCCGGAGCAGGTCGGCGGCGGTGCCGGCGAGCAGGATCGCGGCGAGGACCCGCATCCGCGTCCTCCCCGGCCGCAGCGCGAGGGCCGCGCCCGCTCCGAGCAGGAGCGCGATCGGCAGGGCGAAGCTTCCCGCGCGCCAGGCCGTGAGCGGCGGGCGCGCCGAGGTCCGCGCGTACTCGAGGAGCACGAGCCCGACGCCCCCGAGCGCGACGAGGATCCCCCCGCGCGTCGACCAGGCGCGGGCGCCGCGCTCGAGGCTGTGGACCTCCCAGGAGGCGAGCCACGCGACGAGCAGGACCGCGACGCAGTTCGCGCGGTTGGTCGTGAGGCGCAGCGCCGCCTCGCGCAGACCCGGCGTCGCTTGCAGCAGGTAGACCAGCGGCGGCCACCACAGGAGATAGAGGGCGAGGCCCACCAGCGCCCAGCGCGCCCAGACGATCGCGCGCGGCGCGCCCCCCCGGAGGAACGCCCCCAGCGCGAGGGCGGCCACGAGGATGCCCGCGTAGCCGCTGGCGCGGCCGGCGAACGAGTAGGGGCCGAATTTGTCCTGATCGCGGGGATTACCCTGCGCCTCGGGGACGAGCCAGAAGCGGGAGACGTCCCAGTAGAGCGGCGGCCGCACGAGATCGCCCGCCGCGAAGGACGGGCGCGAGATCGCGATCGCGGCGGCGACGTGCGCGGAGCGCTCGCTGCGCGTGAGCGCGAACGCGGCCGGCAGGGTGTAGGCCGCGGTCAGGCCCAGGGCGAGGATTGCCGCGGCCGCCGCCGAGCCGAGGCGCGCGGCGCGGCGACTCGCCGGGATCGGCTCGCCGAGCAGGACGCCGACGAAGAAGGCGGCGCCGGCGACGGCGACGAAGAACTCCGTCTCCGGGTATCCGCCGAGGAGCAGGAGAAAGACCGCGCCGGCCGTCGCGAAGAACCCGCCGCGAAGACCGCGCGCGAGCCGGTCGAGCGCGACGAGGGTCCACGGCAGGAGCGCGGCCGGCCAGGTGTCGGGGTAGTGGATCCAGGCCGTCATGTGGATCGCGAAGCCGTAGGCGAGGCCTCCCCAGAGCGCGGCGAGAGTCGAGACGCGGCGACCGCTGAGGAACAGAAACGCGCCGGCCGCGGCGAGCCAGAGCTTGGCGGCGGCGCTCGCGGCATAGGCCCACGGCAGCGGCAGGAGGAGCGCCAAGAGCGTGGTCGGCGTTACGGCCTGAGCCTGCGGGTTCGCCCAGAGTGGGACGCCGCAGCCGTTCGCCTCGAGACGCAGCGGCAGCCGGCCGGCGCGATACGAATCCGCGACGGCCTTCGTCCAGGGCAGGAACTGCATGGGAACGTCCGACAGCTCGTCGTTGCGGTCGGCGTCGGGAGGAGTCCGCGCGTCGGGCAGGAGCATCTCGGCGTTTCCGGCCGGCACCGGCAGGCGACCCGCGCGCGCGGGGAAGAACGCCGCCGCCAGCGCGAGCGCCGCATACATGAAGAGCCCGATGCGCCGCGACGGATTCAACGGCCCCGATCCTACTCTCTGTGATATTCCTGAGCCCAAACTCGACGAGGCAGGAGGCGCCATGGCCCACATCCGGGGTCTCAACCGCAGAGCGCTGATCCGCTACGGAGCCTTGAGCGGCGCCGCCGCTCTCGCCAGGCCGGCAATCGCGGAGCGCGCCCGAGAACTCGAGCCCGCCGCCCCGGCCGTTCCCGTACCGCCTTTCGAGCTCGAGGAGGCCACGGTCGCGGATCTGCAGAAGCGCATGGAGTCGGGTCAGGATTCGGCGCGCTCGCTCGTCGAGAAGTACGTCGCCCGCATCGAGGCGATCGACAAGGGCGAGGGAAACGGCCCCGCGCTTCGATCCGTCCTGGAGGTCAATCCCGACGCGCTCTCGATCGCGGAAGCTCTCGACGCCGAACGCAAGGCCGGCAAGGTGCGAGGGCCGCTCCACGGAATCCCGGTGCTCGTGAAGGACAACATCGGCTCCGCGGACCGCCTGCAGACGACCGCGGGCTCGCTCGCCCTCGTGGACGCGCGGCCCTCGGCGGACGCCCACGTCGTCCAGCGCCTGCGCGAGGCCGGTGCGGTCCTCCTCGGCAAGACCAACCTCTCGGAGTGGGCCAATTTCCGCTCGACGCACTCCTCGAGCGGCTGGAGCGGCCGCGGCGGACAGACCCGGAACCCCTACGCGCTCGACCGCAATCCGTCGGGCTCGAGCTCCGGCTCCGGGACGGCGGCGGCGGCGAGCCTCTGCGCCGTGGCGGTCGGGAGCGAGACCGACGGCTCGATCGTGTCTCCCTCCAACAACTGCGGCCTCGTCGGCATCAAGCCGACGATCGGCCTCGTCAGCCGCGCGGGCATCGTCCCGATCTCGCACACGCAGGACACGGCGGGCCCGATGTGCCGCACCGTGACCGACGCGGCGATCCTCCTGACGGCGCTGGCCGGCGTGGATGCCGCCGATGCGGCGACGAAGGCGGCCGCGGGCCGGCCGGCCGTCGACTACACGAAGTCGCTCGGCCAGAGCATCCAAGGCCTGCGGATCGGCGTGCCGCGCAAGAAGCTCTACGGACAGTCGCCCGCCGCCGACGCGAAGGTCGAGCAGGCGCTCGTCGAGCTGCAGAGGCTCGGCGCAGTGATCGTGGATCCGGCCGACATCGAGACCCTCGGCGAGTTCGACGACAGCGAGTTCGAGGTCCTGCTCTACGAGTTCAAGGGCGGCCTGAACGGGTACCTCGCGGCGTTGCCCGCCTCGTCGCGGCACCGGACGCTCGAGGACCTCATCCGTTTCAACCAGGAGAACCGCGCCCGCGAGATGCCCTACTTCGCCCAGGAGATCTTCGAGAAGGCGCAGGCCAAGGGGCCGCTCACCGAGAAGAAGTACCGCGACGCGCTCGCGAAGAACGGCCGTCTCTCCCGCAAGGAGGGCATCGACAAGACGATGGACAAGCACCGGCTGGACGCCCTCATTGCGCCGACGAGCGGTCCCGCGACGCTGATCGACCTGGTCAACGGCGACTACGGCGTGGGAGGAAGCTCCTCGCTGCCGGCGGTCGCGGGCTACCCGGACCTCTCGCTGCCGTGCGGCTCCTACCTGGGGCTGCCGGTCGGGATGTCCATCTTCGGGCGGGCCTGGAGCGAGCCGACGCTGATTCGCATCGCGTTCGCGTACGAGCAGGCGACGAAGTGGCGGAAGCCGCCGAAGTTCTTGTCGACGGCTGAGCTGGCGACGGCCGCGTCCTAGGCGCGGTTCCGCCGTCATTCCGAGCGCGACAGAGCGTCAGGGATCCCACCCGCGTCGAGCGCGGGATCCCTCGTCGCTCCCCCTCGCTTCGCTCGGGGTCCGCTCCTCGGGATGACGGCCACTACACCTGGGGATGACGCGCCGGCAAGACCGCGCATCAATCAATCCGGAAACGTCTCCGGCTCTTCCATCGCGCGCTTGTGGAGCGCGTCGTCGATGTTGCGGCCCGTGACGAGGAGAACGATCGGGCCCTCGACGTCCACGAGCTGCGGCAGCGCGGCGAGCGCGGCTCCCGCGGCGCCCTCGACGCGCAGGCCAGCTCGCGCGTAGTCACCGACCGCCGCGGCGAGCTGCCGCTCCGAGACCCGGATCATTCGGTCGGTCACGCCGTTCACGAGCTCGACGGCGGCGGGGATCGCGACGCGGACCGCGAGGCCGTCGGCGAAGGTCGCCATCCGATCGCACTCCACGGGCCGGCCCGCCTCGAAGGAGAGCGCCATGACGGGCGCCTCCTTCGAGACCGCACCCACGACCTGCGTCTCCGGCGCGCGGCGGCGCAGCGTCTGCCCGATGCCGCCGATCAGCGCTCCGTTGCCCACCGGGACGACGACGGCGGCGGGATGGCCGGAGAGCTGGTCCAGGATCTCGTCGGCGATGACCCCGTACCCCTCGAACTGCGTAGGCTCGACGCCGTCCTCGAAAAACGGAAGGCGCGACTCCGCGGCGAACTGCTTGCCCTCGTCCTTCGCGAAGTCGAGGTCGGTGCCGATGAGTCGCACCTCCGCGCCGAGACGATCGATGAGCGCGAGCTTCGCGAGCGACGCCCCCGCGGGCGCGTAGACCATTGCGCGAAGCCCGAGCTCCTTGCACGACCAGGCGACGGCGGCCCCGTGGTTGCCGGTCGACGCGGTGACCACCGCCGACGCGCCGTTTTGCTTGTAGGCCTGGATGGTCGGCAGCGCGCCGCGCCACTTGAACGCGCCCAGCTCGTGCACGTCCTCGCGCTTGCAGTAGAGCTGCCGCCCCGACCGTCCGCCGAGCGGCTCGGGCGCGGGCTCCAAGGGCGTCGGCAGGTTCACTGCGGCATTATCGCAGCAGGACCGCGGTGTAGAGTGCGACCGACGTCACCTCGACAATGGACCTTCGCGCCCGGCACCAGGCTCGGCCCCTACGAGGTCTCATCGCCCTCGGCGCGATCAATTTTCCTCTGAAGACGGCCGAGAACGCGGTCCGGAAACGGCACCTGCGGTTTCGACCGTGACTTCGGTTTCGGTCTTGAATCGGTGGAGATGGACGAGCTGGGTTCCCGAGATCCTGCTGGTCGTCATCACGACGGCTGCCGGCCTCTGGGCCGGCGGCCGATGGCTGAATCCGGTTGGGGATCCGGGGAACTGGTGGTCCCTCCTGGAGCGCATGGGTCAGGGGGAAGCACTCTACCGGGACATTTTTCTTCAGTACGGGCCACTCACACCCCTTCTGATGAATTTGGCCTCTCGCGCCTTCGGCCTCTCGTCGACCTCGTTTCTTCTCTTCAACTGGATCCCGGCAATTCTTCTCGGCGTCCTCCTGCTTCGCGCGAGCCGCCCCTTCTTCACGACGGTCGAACGCCTGGTCGTTCTCGCGTTGATCCTGGCTCTGGGCGTCTTCGGTGGCGGCGTGGCTCAGAGCCGCCTCATCTTCTGCTACTGCCCCGCCGCGGTCGTGGGCCTGGTCTTCGCGGTCGGTTCGCTCCTCTTTCTGCTTCGAGACGAGCCCCGACGCTTCGATCCGTTCGCCGCCGGCATTCTGGCGGGGCTTGCGTTTTGCGCGAAGCAGGAGATCGGCCTCGCCGCGATCGCCGGTCTCTGTATGCCGCTGCTGACGCGCGGCCGGCGGCACGGCGTGACGTGGGCGGTCCAGTCCGTCGGGGCATTTCTTGCGGTCGGCTTCGCCATCATGGCCGGGACGACGGGAGGCGTATCGCTCGACTCTCTTCGCCATGACAGCCACCTCTGGCCAATCGGAACCGTTCCTCCCGAGTGGAGAGACCTCTATCGATTGGCCGCCGGCGTCACCGGCCTCGGCTGGCAGGGCCACGTCGTTCGATCCGCCGTGGGTCTTGGCTACTGCCTTCTCGTGGGGATCCTGACGGCGTGGATCCTCACTCGAGACGCGCGATCGAAACGCATCGTGCCGTTACTCGTCCTGGGTGCGCTCCTTGCGATCGGCGTCTACGCTCAACTGCGATTCGGTTGGCGGCGCTGGGATCCTCTGTGTCTGTCGATGATCGTCTCGTTCGTCCTGGCCCTCGCCGCAATCGTCGACAAGAGCCTTCCCCGCCGTGAGTTCATTGCCGGATTCGGACTGTTCGCGGGGATCGTCGCCGCCCGCACCGCGTTCACGGGCCGGGGCTGGAACGTCTATTCGAGCGTCGCCAACGTCTGCGGCGCCCTCGTCTGGCCGCTTCTTCTGCTTTGTGTGCTTCCGCCGATCCTCCTCGGCCGCACCGCGGCCGCCCGCGTCCTGAGAAGAATCTGGCTCGCCGGGCTTCTTCCGGTCGCCGTTTACTTCGCGTGGTCCGCGGTCAGCGGGCTGCGGGACGCGGCGGCGATCGCCATGCCGACGCGGCAGGGGTCGATCTGGGTCTACCCGTGGACGGCGCCGTTCATTTCTCTGATCGGTGAAAACGTTCGCCCGGGAGAACGCGCCTTGATTCTCCCGGAGTCGAACGGAGTCGACGCGCTCTTCGGGCTTCGAAGCGCCTCTCCGCTTCTCTCGTACCTGCCGGGCTGGCTGGACGAACGGGCCGAGCACAGGCTGCTGGGAACGTTCGCGGACGAGCCGCCCGACGTCGTCATTCTCTTCGAGCGTTCCTCGTGGGAGTACGGTGTTGCTCCTTTCGGAGAGGGCTACGGGCGTCGACTCGGTGAATGGATCTCACAGAATTATTCCGTGACCGCGGGCAAGAATGGCGGAGCCATCCTTCGAAGGAAGAAGGCGGCCTAGGACCCGTCGCTCCCATCGGGCTTCGCCCTGGCCGCGGCGAGCCTCAGCCGGAACGTCAGCGCCCGCAGGATCGGACGGGCCGCGAAGAACGCGAGGGCGCCCACGAAGGGGATCACGAGCAGCCACGCGACGACCGCATGGCCAAACGTCGTCGAGAGCGCGACGAGGGCGCCCCACGGATCGGCCTTCACGAACGCGACCATCTGATCGAGAGACAACCCCAGCCGCGGAGCCCGAAAGATCCATTCGCCGAAGCGGATGAACGGGAAGATCAGGAGGAGCTGCAGCGCGTAGGAGGACCAGTTGATCGTCTGGATGACGGGCTGGTTCAACCCGAGCGCCCAGGCCGCGGCGAAGCTCAGGATCGTCGTCACTCCGACGATCGGGATGATCGCGATGCAGAGTCCCACCGCGATGGTCAGCGCGATCCGGTCGGGTGAGAGCCCCTGCGTGAGCTGCTGAACGATGACCGCGTCGATTTTCTTCTTGAGGGAGAGCCACGGGTTCATGCGGAGTGCGACGCTACCTCCGCGGCCGCGGGCGAGGACTCGCGCGTGAGCGCGGCCCCGGCCTTGCGCAGGAGAAGCTGCGCATCGCCGATGTATCCCTCCGCGAAGCCGCCCTCGCAATAGGAGAGGTAGTAGACCCACAGGCGCAGAAACGACTCCGGGAAGCCCAGCGCGCGCACGCGGTCCGCGTTGGCCAGGAAGCGTTCTCGCCAAGCGGCGAGCGTGCGGACGTAGTGCGGGCCGATCTCCTCGAGCTCTCCGACCTCCATCCGCGTAACCCGGGCGAGCGATCTGCGGATCTCCTCGACCGACGCGAGCTCGCCGCCCGGGAAGATGTGCTTGCGGAGGAAATCCGAATGCCTCCGGTAGGCGTGGAACCGCGGCTCGTTCATCGTGATCGTCTGCAGGAGCATCGCGCCGCCCGGCGCGAGCAGCCGGTCGACCGCGGCGAAGTAGCGGTCGTAGAACGCGAGTCCCACCGCCTCGAACATCTCGATCGAGACGACCTTGTCGTAGCGGCCGGAGAGCCGGCGGTAGTCCTCGAGCCGCAGCTCGATCCGGCCGGAGAGTCCCTCCCGCTCCAGCCGCTCGCGTACGTAGTCGTGCTGCGCGCGGCTGATCGTGGTCGTCGTGACGCGCGCGCCGTAGCGCGTCGCCGCGTGGATCGCGAGGGCGCCCCAGCCCGAGCCGATCTCGAGCAGCCGATCGCCCGGCGCGAGCTCGAGCTTGCGGCAGATCGCGTCGCACTTGGCGAACTGGGCCTCCTCGAGCGAGGCGTCGGGATGCTCGAAGAGCGCGCAGGAATAGGTCAGGCTCGGATCGAGGAAGAGCGAATAGAAGTCGGTCCCGAGGTCGTAGTGGAAGCGGATGTTCTGGCGGCTCCCGTGGATCGAGTTGCGCCGCAGCGCGTGGCGCAGCCGCTCCACCCAGCGGGACACCGTCGCGGGAACGCGGTCGCCCGCGTCGAACACGTCCATGTTGCGCACGGCGAGGCGGACCAACGAAACGAGGTCGGGCGAGGTCCAGAGGCCGTCGACGTAGGCCTCTCCGATGCCGATGTCCCCGCCGAAAACGGCGCGCGAGAAGAGCCGCTCGTCCCTGACCGCGACGACGGCCTGGAGCTCGGAATCGGGCTCGCCGAAGCGGTGCACCTCGCCTCCCGGCAGGCGAAGCTCGAGGCGTCCGTGGCGAATTCCCCGAAGGGCCTTCAGCAGCAGCGCTCGAGAGAGCAGGCCTCGCATGGGCGACCTCCGACTGTCCTCTAACCGGGCTCGGGCTCCGGTTCCGGCATCCCCAGCTCCTCGGCCAGGGCCACCAGTCTCTCCAGGATGTGCACGAGCTGTGCCCGCGCGCGGTCGATCTCGCGATGGATCTCCTCGAGCCGCTCCCCCGCGCGGACGCCCAGGGCCGCGGCCTCGGCGTGCAGCTGCTCGAGGCGCGCGACGGCGCCGCAGCGGGCGGCCTCGAGCTCCTCGACCGCCCCGTGGGCGGTGGCGCGAACGCTCCGCCGCGCTTGCGCCCAGCGCCAGGAGAGCTTCTGCACGCGGACGTGGAGCTGCGCGGAGGAGAAGGCCCGGCCGGACCGGGCGGCCGCGATCGCCGCGTCCCGCCAGTGGCGGGGCCGCCGGTGGAGGCCGCGCACGAGGCCCACGCGCTCGAGGAGCCAGAGCAGGTAGAAGCTCGGGTCGATCTCCCACCAGTGGAACCCCTGCGCCGCGGACCCGGGGGCCCAGTGATGGTTGTTGTGCCAGCCCTCGCCCATCGTCAGGAGCGCGAAGGCGAAGCTGTTGCGCGAGTCGTCCGTGGTCGCGTACGCCCGGCGGCCGACGAGGTGCATGACGCTGTTGATGCTGAACGTGCCGTGCCAGAGCAGGACGGTCGAGAGGAAATATCCGTAGACGAGCCCGGTCCAGCCGAACGCGAGGAAGAGCGCGACGCCGTAGGTGGCCGTGGGCAGGAATTCGTGCCGGTCGAGCCACCGCAGCTCCGGGTACCTCGCGAGGTCCGGCACGCGGGTGAAATCCGTCGTCGCGCAGTCGGGCGAGAGGATCCAGCCGATGTGGCTCCACCAGAAGCCGCCCTGGATCGGGCTGTGGATGTCCTCCGGACGATCCGAGTACTTGTGGTGATGCCGGTGGTTCGACGCCCACCACAGGACGCCCTTCTGCGCCGCAGTCTGGCCCAGGAAGGCCAGCAGGAACTGGGGAACCCGCGCGAGACGGTACGCGCGGTGGCTGAAGTAGCGATGGAAGCCGGCCGTGATCGCGAACATGCGCAGGTAATAGGAGGCGATGCAGAGCGCGGCGCCCGCCCAGGAGAATCCCAGCTTCCAGACGCCGATCGCCGCGGCCACGTGGACGATCCCGAAACCGATCGCCGCCGAGGGACGGACGCGGAACGACCGCAAGGGGGAACCCTGAGCGCGGTCTTCTCCGGAGGGTTCGTGGACGTCGTCCAGGCGTCTGACCGAGCTCACGGGACTCACTTCGCGGCCGCGGCCTCGGGCTTCTTCTTGACCGTCTCGAGAGAGATCGTGACGTCGACGTCGTCGCTCAGCATGAAGCCGCCACCGTCCAGCGCCTTGTTCCAGTTGATGCCGTAGTCCTTTCGGTTCAACTTGGTCGAGAGCTCGAAGCTCGCCCGGTCATTGCCCCCTGGATCCTTCGCCGAGCCCAGGTACACCACGGGAATCGTGACCTCCTTGGAGATGCCGCGCATCGTGAGCGTGCCCGTGACGTCGTACTGGTCCTTTCCTTTCGGAACCATCTTGCTGCTCTTGAAGGTGATCTCGGGATTCTTCGCCGCGTCGAAGAAGTCGGGGGAGCGGAGGTGGTTGTCCCGATCGGCGTTGTTCGTGTCGATCGAGCCGGTCTTGATGCTGAATGCCACGGACGAGCCCTCGGGCTTGGAGGGGTCCGCCTGAATCGCGCCCGAGAAGTCCGTGAAGCGTCCGCGCACCTTGGATGCGAAGTGGCGGATCGTGAAGCTCACGTCCGAGTGGTTCTTGTCGATCGTGTAGGTGTCGGCCGCGAAGACGGGGGCGGCAGAGGCCGCCGAAAGAATGAAGGCCGCGGCCAGTGCGAGAAGGGCGATCCGGAGTCGACGAAGCATGAAGTCTCCTTTCACGGAAATGAGTGCATCCGGGCTCTGGACGCCCCTGTTGGCGACACTATAAAGCGGCTGCGGGACCTACTGCACGCAGCCCCGGGCCGCGACCTCGATGTCCTCCTCGACCCGCTCTCCGCGGACCCCGACCAGCCGGTCGTGCAGGTTCGAGACGACACAGGCGTGGTTGGGCAGGATGCGGACCCGCTCCCCGACCCGGAAGGATTCGCCCGGCTCGACCTGGAGAACGCCGTGCTCCTCGGAGAGCCGGACGACGCGGGTCTTCCGTCCGAGCACGAGCCCGTGCCCGCCGGCGCGCGGCCGGAGCGGATCGGAGGAGAGCGTCTTCGACCCCGCGTCGACCACCGCCCGGTCGGAGGCGGGCACGCTGACGACGGTCGCCAGAACCGTGAGGGCGCAGTCCTCGAAGCCGCAGCTCCCGAGAGAGACCTGGGAGAAGTCGTTGTAGACGTACGTTCCCGGACGGCACTCGGTCACGCCCCGCTGGGTCACCGCCGACGCGACCGTGGGCGTCGATCCGAGTGAAACCTCCCCGACGGGCAGACCGGCCGCGCGGAGGGCCTCCGCCGTCTCGGCGACGATGCGGCCCTCGTCTCTGCCGATGCGCGCGACCTCCTCGGGCGTCGCGCCTCCGTAGCCCTGGCCGCCGTGCGTGAAGAGCCCGTCGAAGGAGATTCCGGGGAGTCCGGCGATGCGCCGTGCGATCTCGAGAGCCCGGTCCGGCGGGACGCCGACGCGGTGGTATCCGCAGTCGATCTTGAGGCGGACGGGCAGGCGGCGCCCGGCCGCGTGGAAGACCTCGCCGAGGCTCCGCGCCCCCTCCTCGCTGTCGGCGCCGACGGCGAGGCGGACGCGGTCGGACAGGGCGAGGAGGCGCCGCGCCTTGTCGGCGCCGAAGATCGGATAGCCGAGGAAGATGTCGTCGAACCCCTCGCGCGCGAAGACCTCCGCCTCCGAGACCTTGGCGAGCGTCAGCCCGCTCGCCCCGGCCGCGATCTGCATCCGCCCGATCCGCGGCGCCTTGTGAGTCTTGGCGTGCGGGCGTAGCTTCACGCCCGAGGCGCGGGCGCGCGCCTGCATCGACGCGACGTTCTTCTCGACGACGTCGAGGTCGACGAGGACGGCGGGGGTCGGGAGGTCGTGGATTCGGTTCGTCGTCATCTTTTGCTTTTGCGGCGCGCGAATCCTCCTCTGCCGCCGGAATGGGAGGCAAAGCTTATCGCCGCTTCGGCCTGGGTTAGAGTCCCCGCATGCGATTCGCAAGGGGCGTGCTGGCGGGTCTCTTCCTCCTCCTCCTCACGCGCCAGGCCGCGGCGGAGCCCCTCAAGGTCTACCTGTCGGCCGACATGGAGGGCGTGGCCGGGGTGGTGAGCCCGGACCAGCTCGGGCCGCCGGGCTTCGAGTACGAGCGGTTCCGGACCTTCATGACGAACGAGGTCCTCGCGGCGATCGAGGGGGCGCGCGCGGCGGGCGCGACCGAGTTCGTCGTCTCCGACTCGCACGGCAACGCCGAGAATCTCCTGATCGAGAAGTTCCCGAAGGACGTCCAGATCGTGCGCGGCTTTCCGCGGCCGCTGGCGATGATGGAGGGGATCGACGGAAGCTTCGGCGCGGTCCTGTTCGTCGGCTACCACGCCTCGACCACCAACGCCGCGGGAGTGCGCGCGCACACCATGTCCTCCGCCAGCCTCGCGGACGTTCGGATCCAGGGCGTCTCGGTTCCGGAGGCGGGCTTCAACGCCGCGATCGCGGGACACTTCGGCGTGCCCGTCGCGCTGATCACGGGGGACGACGTCATCGTGAAGGAGGCGCAGGCGCTCCTGGGCCCGATCGAGGGCGTCGCCGTGAAGCAGGCGCTCGGCTTCCACTCCGCGAAGACGCTGACTCCCGAGGCGAGCTGCGACGCCATCCGCGAGGGAGCGCGCCGCGCGATCGGGCGCCTGCGCGAGCTCAAGCCCTACCGCGTCGCGACGCCGGTCACGCTGGAGGTGCGCTTCAAGAACTATCGGCCCGCCGAGCTCCTCGCGTACCTTCCGGTCGTGGAGCGAATCGACGCGCACGCGGTCCGCTACGAGGCGAAGGACATGCTCGACGCGTCGCGCTTTTTGGAGTTCGCCCTCGGATACGAGCCCGGACTCTCGCCTTAGGCCTCAGCCGCCTCGGACTCCGCCTGGCGGATTACTTCTTCTTCTCGGCCTTGTTGGCCTTGTCGGTCTTTTCGAAGAGGGAGAGGTACTGACCGTAGCCCTCTTCCTGCATCTTCTCGACCGGGACGAACCGCAGCGCCGCCGAGTTGATGCAGTAGCGCGTCCCCGCCGGCATCGGCCCGTCCGGAAAGAGGTGGCCCAGATGCGAGTCGGCGTGCGCCGAACGGATCTCCGTACCCATGAGATCGATCGAGGACTGAGAGCCCTTCTTGACGTTGGTGGGCTCGATCGGCTTGGTGAAGCTCGGCCAGCCGGTGCCCGAATCGAACTTGTCGGTGGAGGCGAAGAGCGGCTCGCCCGAGACGACGTCCACGTAGATGCCGGGCTTGTGGTTGTCCCAGTACTCGTTGGAGAACGCGCGCTCGGTTCCGCCCTCCTGCGTACAGTTGTACTGCATCGGCGTGAGCTTCTTCTTCAGCTCCGCGTCCGAGGGCTTCTGATAGGCGCCTGAGGCGGTCTTCGCGGTCGTCTGCGCATTCGGGGTCGGCACGGTCTTCTTCTCCTTGTTTTCGGTCTTCGTCTCCTGCGCGCGCGCGCCGGCTGTAGCGAGTCCGGCGGCGAGTCCGGCGGCGGCGAGCGTCGCGACGATGGCAGTGCGTTTCACGAGTGTCCTCCCGCGGACGCGCCCCACAGCTCCTTGAGCCTCGCGTCGCGCCCGCATCCTTTGCGATAGAGCCCGTAGTGCACGGGTTCCTTCTTGCAGAATCCCTGGTGGTGCTCCTCGGCTCGATAGAAGGTCGAGGCCGGCAGGATCTGGGTGACGATCTTTCCCGCGAAGCGGGGATCCTTCTCGAGCGCGGCCTTCGAGGCCTCGGCCGCGCGGTGCTGATCCTCGTCGGAGTAGTAGATCCCCGAGCGATACTGGCTTCCCCGGTCGCAGAACTGCCCGCCCGCGTCGAGCGGATCGACGTTGTGCCAGAAGAGGTCCAGCAGCTTCGCGTACGAGACCTTCGAGGGATCGTAGATCACTTGGATCGACTCGGCGTGCCCGGTCGTTCCCGTCGAGACCTCCTCGTAGGTCGGATTGGCCTTCTGCCCGCCCGTGTAGCCCGACGTCACCGAGATCACTCCGGGCAGATCCATGTAGGCGGCCTCCTCGCACCAGAAGCAGCCGCCCGCGAAGACGGCGGTCGCCTTGCCGGACGGCGGCGCCTCGGCAGAGGCTGTCCCGGCATCCGTGGCGAAGGCGGCGGCGGCGAGCGCGATACAGAAACCGATCATCCAACTGAGTCGCAAGGGCTGTCCTCCTCCGACCTCGAAACCCGGCCGGAAAGGGTTTGATTCCGCGGATGCGGTGAGGTTTCGCGCTTGATGTAGTCTCGCGAGAGACGATTTCGCGCTTCAGAAATTTCGTCGATCGCGCAAGTCGCTCATCTCTAAGTACGACGAGGAAAGACCATGAGATTCATGACCCGGGCCGTCCACGCCGGCGGCAAGCCGGATCCGGCGACCGGCGCGATCGCGCCTCCGATCCACCTCTCGACCACCTTCGAGCACGGGCCCGCCGCCGAGACCCCGCTCGGCTTCATGTACATCCGCGAGGGCAACCCGACGCAGACGCGCCTCGAGCAGGCGCTGGCGGAGATCGAGGGTGGGGAGGCCGCGCTCGTGTTCGCCTCGGGACTGGCCGCGGGCGCCGCGTACCTGCAGGCGATGCCCGCCGGGTCCCACGTGATCTTCCCGGACGACATGTACTACGGCTTCCGCACGATCGCACAGGAGTTCCTGCCGCGCTGGGAGATGGAGTCGACCGCGCTCGACATGGCGGATCTCGATCGCGTGCGCGCCGCCGTCCGGCCGAACACGCGCCTGATCTGGGCCGAGACGCCGTCGAATCCGCTGATGAAGGTGGTGGACCTCGCGGCGCTCGCGTCGATCGCCCATGAATCCGGCGCGCGGCTGATCGTCGACGGGACCTTCGCGACGCCGGCGCTCCAGCTCCCCCTCGAGCTCGGCGCGGACGCGGTGCTGCATGCGACGACGAAGTATCTCGGCGGACACAGCGACGTTCAGGGCGGCGCGATCATCCTGCGCGAGCGCGGCGAGGCGGCCGAGAAGATCGGACACGTTCGCCACATCCTCGGCGCCGTCTCCTCGCCCTTCAACTCCTGGCTCGTGCTCCGAGGACTGCGCTCGCTCCCGTGCCGGATGGAGCGTCACAGCGCCAACGGCCTCGCGGTCGCGCGCGCGCTCGCGGCGCACCCGAGCGTCGAGGCCGTCCACTATCCCGGCCTCGAATCGCACCCCGGCCACGCGGTGGCCGCGCGACAGATGAGCGGCTTCGGCGGGATGCTCTCGTTTCGCGTGCGCGGCGGCCGCGACGCCGCGATCCGCGTGGCCTCGCGGGTGCGGCTCCTGACCAACGCGACGAGCCTCGGCGGGACGGAGTCCCTGATCGAGCACCGCGCCTCGAGCGAGGGTCCGGCCTCCCCGACTCCACAGAATCTCCTGCGGGTCTCCGTCGGCCTCGAGCACCCCGACGATCTGATCCAGGACCTGACGCAGGCGCTCGCCTAGGAGCTTCCGATGCGACTTCTTTCGGGCCTCCTGCTCCTCGCCCTGACCTCTCCCGCTCCGCCGCCCGAGCCGGCCGATTACCCGACCCGAACGGACTTCAATCTGCGCGTGAAGATGCGCGACGGGGTCGAGCTCTCCGCGGACGTCACGCGGCCCGCGGCCGAGGGACGGTTTCCGGTGATCCTCGCGCGGACGCCCTACACGAAGGCGGGCGGTGGAAAGGACCGGGTCGAGCTGGTGCGCTACTTCGCCTCCCGCGGCTACGTCTTCGTCGCGATGGACGTGCGCGGCCGGGGCGACTCGGCCGGGGACTGGGTGCCCTATCGCAACGACGGCCGGGACGGCTACGACGCGATCGAGTGGTGCGCCGCGCAGCCCTGGTCGACCGGCAAGGTCGGTACGATCGGCGGCTCGTACAACGGCAAGACCCAGTGGCTGACGGCCATTCTGCGCCCGCCGCACCTCACGGCCATGATCGCGATGACGTCGCCCTCGGACCCCTTCGTCGAGTTCCCGACCGGCGTTCCCATTCCGCCGGACATCAGCTGGTACCACTACACGGCCGGCCACGTCCTCCAGAACGAGGACGCCGTCGACTGGCCGGCGCTCTACGACCACCTGCCGCTCTCGACGATGGACGACGCGATGGGACGCCCGACCGCCGCGTGGAAGGACCAGTTCGAGCACGCGCGCCTCGACTCGTGGTGGGATCCGGAGCGCTACCAGAACGCCTACGACCGCATCCAGGTCCCGGTGCTCCACATCTCCGGCTGGTACGACGACGAACAGATCGGAACGCCGCTCAACTACGCCGGGGTGTCGGCCAAGGGGGCGCCGGAGGCGCGAAAGGCGCAGCGGCTCCTCATGGGGCCGTGGCCCCACGCCCTCAACTCGGGCACCAAGCTCGGCGAGGTGGAGTTCGGTCCGACCGCGAAGATCGACATCAACGCCGTGTGGCTGCGGTTCTTCGATCGGTGGCTGAAGGGAATCGACAACGGCCTCGACCAAGAGCCGCCCGTCCGCATCTTCGTGATGGGCGAGAACGTCTGGCGCGACGAGGCCGAGTGGCCGCTCACGCGCACGCGCTACACGACCTATTACTTCCACGGCCAGGGCCGGGCCAACAGCCTCTTCGGAGACGGCACGCTCTCGACGAAGGCGCCGGCCGCGGGGAGCGCCGAGAAGGCCGACGGCTACACGCACGACCCCACGCGCCCGGTCCCCTTCCTCACGGATCCGACGTTCGCACAGCTGGGCGGGCCCGACGACTATCGCCCGGTCGAGCGCCGCGACGACGTTCTCGTCTACTCGACCGAGCCGCTCGCCGGGGACACGGAGGTCTGCGGCTCGATCAAGGCGAAGCTGTGGGCCTCGACCACCGGCCGCGACGCCGACTTCATGGCCAAGCTCCTCGACGTCTGGCCCGACGGCTTCGCGCAGCGGCTGTCGGACGGGATGGTGCGCGCGCGGTTTCGCGACGGGATGGAGAAGCCCGTCGCGGTCGAGCCCGGCCGCGTCTACCCACTCGACATCGACGTGTGGAACACCTGCCAGCTCTTCAAGGCCGGCCACCGCATCCGTCTGGAGATCGCCTCGAGCGCCTTCCCGAAGTACGACCGCAACCCCTCGACCGGCGAGCCGCTCGGGAAGACCACGAGGCTCGAGAAGAGCGAGCAGAAGGTCTTCCACGACCGGGAGCACCCGTCCCAGGTCGTGCTCCCGATCGTGCCGCGGAAACCCTGAGCCGACCGCGTTCTCCTAGGGCGCCTCCTTGTAGACCGCGGCGCCCGCGAGCACCGCGAGGATCGACGCGATCAGCTCGAGGACCATCTCGTACGGGGAGAGGGGCATCAGCCCCAGGTTCCACATCATGATTCCCGAGAGAAAGGAAGTGAAAAGCCACGCGGTGCTGGCGGCGAAGACGGCGGTCTTGGCTCCCGGCCCGAACCGCGGACGGATGGCGGCGTAGAGCCAGATGGCGGCGATCCCCCAGACGAACCCGTACAGAATCCAGACCGCCATCGTGGAGCCGCCCGTCGGCATCGTCCTGTTGAGGGCTGCCATGGCCGCTTCGTGCTCCTTCTTCAGCAGGACGTCATGCATCAGCGGCGCGAGGATGTTGATGACGATTCCGGCCACGATCCCGCCCAGGATCACCCGTGCGTGGTTGATCTTCCCCATGGGAGCCTCCTCATCCGCCTTGACGACGGCTTGTAAGGGAAACGGTTGGGAGGAGCCTAGCTCAGGACGGCGTGTTCCGTCGTCCCGGGGCTAATCCTCTATCCTTCGCCCATGAAGAAGACGATCGCCGTCCTGGGCGCGGGACACATGGGCTCCGCCCTCCTCCGAGGAATCCTGTCCTCGGGATGGGGCCGAAAGGGTCAGCTCGTGGCCTCGCATCCGAAGGCGGCCAAGGCGGCCGGCCTGCGCAGGGAGCTCGGCATCCGCGTCGTGGGGTCCAACCGCGAGGCGGCGTCGGGCGCCGACATCGTCGTCCTCGCGGTCAAGCCGCAGATCCTGGACTCCGTGCTGGCCGAGATTCGCCCGGCGCTCGCCTCCTCTCAGCTTCTCGTATCGATCGCGGCCGGCTTCCCGACGGAGCGGATCGAGGCCGCGGCCGGCTCGACGTCCCTCACCCGGATTCCCGTCGTCCGCGCGATGCCCAACGTGGCCGCGGTTGTCGGTCTCTCGGCGACGGTGATCTGCGCCGGGAGGCACGCGAAGTCGGCGCAGATGACCACGGCGAGGAAGATCTTCGAGTCGATCGGGATCGTCGTGGAGCTGCCCGAGTATCAGCTCGACGCGGTCACCGGCCTCTCCGGCAGCGGGCCCATGTACGTCTTCCAGATCATCGAGGGCCTGAGCGACGCCGGCGTCCGCGTGGGGCTCTCGCGCGACGTCGCGACGACTCTCTCCGTGCAGACGGTCCTCGGCGCGGCGAAGATGGCCGAGGTCCTGAAGGTCCACCCGGCCGTCCTGAAGGACATGGTGACCTCGCCGGGCGGCACCGCGATCGCCGCCCTCCACAGCCTCGAGCGCAATCGTCTGCGCGCCATCCTGATGGACGCCGTCGAGGTCGCGACGCTCCGCTCGAAGGAGCTGGGCGGGGGGACGCGGTAGCGACCCGCCGTCAGTTCTTCTTCAAGTACTCCGCGGGAACGCCGGCCTTCTGGTACTCCGCCGGGATCGGGTTGTCCGGGCGCTCCGTGTCCCAGACGACCGAGGCGATCCACCACCGCCTCCCGTCGCGAAGGAGCTGAATGCTGTTGATCCCGCGGACGAAGGGCTTCTCGTCGGCCGGCAGGCGGCGCCCCTCGTAGGTCGAGAAGATCTGGCAGACGTTGCCGAAGCAGTCGGTGTGGCGGGAGACCTCGTGCTCGCTGAACGCGGTCGACTCGCCCTTGGCCTTCATCGCCGCGGCGCCCTTGCGGACCCTCTCCTGGAAGGCGTCGACGTCGAGGACGGTGAAGATGTCGTCGGTCGGCTTCTTCGGCGGGATGAACATGCCGACCGGCAGCGTGATCGCGCGCAGCCGGTCCCAGTCCGGCTCGGCGTCCGGCCCGTGCGAGACCGAGGCGTAGAGCGCGGAGAGGATCGAGTCGACCGAGGCGGCGTCCGCGGCGCCCGGGGCCGCTCCGGCGGAAGCCGCGGATTTGCCCTGCGCCCCGAGAGAGGTCGCAAGCAGGAGCGCGAGGCAGACGGCGGTGGCGATTCTGGTCACGGAGGGTCTCCTTTCACCTTGGCGCGCCGTGTCGGCGGGCCAGCCATGCGTCCATCGAGAAACGGTCATCCTCGCGGGGGAACATCAGCACGAACACGAGCAGGGCGAGCCGGGGAATCACGTGGGTGTGGAACTCGTAGAGCGGCTCCTTGAGCAGGTGCCCGAAGCTCACGATCAGCAGCACGAAGCCGAGCGCGATCAGCGCCTCCCGCACGCGCCAGCCGAGGAGGAGGAGCGCGCCTCCGAAGAGCTCGACGAAGGGGATCGTGACGCCCGTGAGCCAGAGCGACCAGGCCGGCAGGAAAGTGTCCGCGTACGGATCGACGAACCAGCGATGGGCGTGTCCGACCGGGGTCAGGACGAAGACCTTCCATTGGCCGGCCATGAAGAAGATGAGGCCGAGCACGCCCCGGGCGAAGAGGATCGCCCAGGCCCTGCCGTGCTGCCCTCGGGCTTCTCCATCGCGCATTCGTCTCCTTCGCCCGGCCGCCCGGCCGCCCGTCACGGCACGCGGTAGACTCCGCCCCGAAATCGGCGAGCGGGCGGCCCCGACAACGATACGCCCTCGCGCCACCGGAGGTTTCAGTGGAAGAGCTCGAGACGCATTCGCTTCCCGAGAGCGCCTACCGACCGCTGAAGCCGGGAGAAGTCTACTCGCCCGTGGTCCCGGCCTCGGCGAACCTGCCGGAGGCGAGCGCACGATCCGTGCTGTGGGGACTCTTCCTGTGCGCGATCTTCACGGCGGCATCCGCTTACTCCGGGCTCAAGGTCGGACAGGTCATGGAGGCGGCCATCCCGATCTCCATCCTCGCGATCGGCCTCGCGCGCGTGTACCGCCGCCGCTCGAGCGTTCTCGAGAACGTCATCATCACGGGGGTCGGCGGCGTCTCGGGCTCGGTCGTCGCGGGCGCGATCTTCACGCTGCCTGCGCTGTACATCTTGAAGCTCGACCCGCATCCCTGGCAGACGATCTTCATCTGCCTGGCGGGCGGCTGCCTCGGCGTGCTCTTCCTGATCCCGCTGCGGCGCTACTTCGTGCGCGACATGCACGGCGAGCTCCCGTACCCCGAGGCCACGGCGATCACCGAGGTGCTGGTCACGGGCGAGAAGGGCGGCTCCCAGGCGCGACTGCTGCTGGAGGCGACGGGGATCGCGGCGGTCTACGACTTCTTCGTGACGACCTTCCAGGTCTGGAAGGAGATGCTCGACTTCCAGTTCGTGCCGATGGTCGCGGCGGTCAATGCGAAGGCGCGGCTGCTCCTGCGCTTCGACGCGATCGGCTTCATCCTCGGCCTGGGTTACGTCATGGGCCTGCGCGCGTCGACGCTCCTGTGCGCGGGCGGCGTGCTCTCCAACCTCGTCCTGGTGCCGCTGATCTGGTTCATCGGCCGGCACTCGCCCGAGACCGTGGTCTATCCCGCGACGATCCCGATCGCGAAGATGACGGCGACCGAGATCTTCCGCAATTACGTGCGGTTCATGGGCGTGGGAGCGATCGCGACGGCCGGCATCTTCGGCATCGTGAAGTCGCTCAGGGTCGTCGTCGGCTCGTTCTCGATCGCGGCGAAGGCCTTCCGCCACGGAGAGCACGCCGAGATCGACCGGACCGACCGCGACATGGCCATCGGGAAGATTCTCGTGGGCGTCATCGTCTCCGCCCTCGCGGTCGCGATCTTCCTGGGCAGCCTCGACACGACCGCGGTGGTCGTGCTGATCGGCCTCCTCCTGACCCTCGTCTTCTCGTTCTTCTTCACGTCGGTGGCCGCCAACGCGATCGCGACGACGGCCCGCAACCCGGTCTCCGGCATGACGATGCTGACCATCATCATTTCGTCGATCGTGCTGCTCGAGTTCGGCGTCTCCGGCCGCACGGGCATGTTCTTCGTGATGGCAATCGCCGGCATGGTCTGCACGGCGCTCTCCGTCTCGGGCCAGACCATCACGGATTTGAAGACGGGGTACTGGCTGGGCAACACGCCGGCTGTGCAGGAGTGGGTCAAGTTTCTCGGCGTGGTGTGCTCGTCGGTCGTCGTGGGCCTCGTGATCGTGGCGCTCGCGAAGGGCTTCCAGTTCGGCGAGGCGGCGCCGGGAGACAACCGGCTGGTCCTGGCGTCGCCCCAGGCGTCGATCATGAAGGCGCTGGTCGAGGGGTTCATGAGCCGCCAGCCGGTCGCCTACGCACTCTTCGCGGCGGGAGGCTTCATCTCGATCGCGATGGAGATGCTCGCGGTCCCGCCGCTCATCGTGGCGCTCGGCATGTACCTGCCGCTCGAGCTCAACACGCCGGCCCTGGTGGGCGGCGTGATGTCGCATTACATCCAGAAGCGCTCGGAGAAGGCCGGCGGGGAGCCGGGCCGGCGGATGCGGGAGCGCGCGGTCATCATCGCGTCGGGCCTGATGGCGGGAGGAGCGCTGGGAGGAGTGTTCGGAGCGGGCCTGCGCCTGCTGCCCAAGTATCACGAGGACTGGATCAAGCTGCCGTTCTACGACAACGAGGCCGTGTCTCAGATCGTGAGCACGATCGGGTTTCTCCTGCTGAGCCTGTATCTCTGGTTCGGGGCCCTCAAGAAGGAGCGAGCGTCCTGAACAGGCTCGACTCCCTCACGGCCACCGCGCTCCTCGGCATCGACACCCTCTGGGGCGGCGACGTGATGAACCCGTCCGGCACCGGTCGGGCCGTGGTCGACTCCTGGTTCTCCGACGAGCTGCTGCCGCTCGCGTACACGCATCCGGCCGCCGGACGCGTTCGCAAGGCCGGCGGGGTCGGGGCGAAGGAGCCCGACCGCGAGGCGATCGACGCGTTCCTCGAGGCCGTCGACGTCAAGGGCGCGATCGGCGGGCTCGCGGCGGAGACGAAGGCGCTCGACGGCCTGAACACCCTTCGTCGCGCGTTCTTCGACGGGCTGGTCGAGTGCCTCCAGGTGATGTGGGACCTCTCGATGGAGATCCTGGGACGCGGCCCCGCCGTTCCCTACGAGCGCTGCGTGATCGCGGCGACCGGTCGGCCGCCCGAGCCCTCCCGCCTCGACGACAAGCGCCGCCGCCTGGTCGAGCTCCTCGGGCGCGCGGGGCACCCGGCGCGCACCGGCGACGAGGTGCTCGCCGCGGTCGACGCCTGGCGCAGGGAGCGGATGGTCCCCGCGAAGTCGATCCCGGCGCTCGCCGACGCGTTCATCGCGCAGTTCGACGCCGGAACGACGAAACACCTCGAGCCGCTCCTGCCCGAGGACCTGCGCGGCGTGCCCCGGTCCAACATGAAGTTCGTTCCCATTCAGGACGCGTTCTTCTCGGGATTCATGAGCTACGTCGGACGCGCGCGCCGTCCCGACGGCACGCCCGAGTACGAGGCTCTGTACGAGATCAACGCGTCGCTCCAGATCAGCGTGCCGGAGTTCGAGCAGCTCGTCGCCCACGAGGTCGTGCCCGGCCACGTCACGACGGCGGCGCTGCTGCAGGGCCTGTACGTCCGCGGACGCATCGGCTTCGAGGCCACCGTGCTCGCCATGAACACGCGCTACGGCACGCTGGCCGAGGGCATCGGCAACAACGCGGTCCTGATCGCGATGGGGCTGACCGAGGTCGAGCAGGTCAGGGACGTCGATCTCCAGATCGGGCTGTGGCTCGCGCACCTGCAGGACGACGCGAAGAACCAGGCCTCGTACCTGACCTGGGGAGAGAAGGCGCCTCAGGACGCGGTCGCGGCGGCGCTCCGGCACGACTACCTCGTCTCCGAGGAGCGCGCCGGCAAGTTCGCCGGGGCGTGGGGAAGGCATCCGCTCTTCGGGCGGATGAATCTCCCCGCCTACCGTGCCGGCACGAAGGTCGTGGCGGACCTGCGCCGCCGCCATCCCGACGCGAAGGTCCTGCCCGCGCTCTACGGCTGCTCGGGCCTCGTCGACGTGGTGACGCTTCCGCAGGCGATCGTGGGTCGGCCATGAATCGCAACGGGGGCAACGGCCGCCACGACCGGGCCGACCTGAAACAGATCGCCCGCAAGGCGATGGTCGAGAAGGGGCTCGAGCCGGACTTCTCGCGCGACGCGCTGGCCGAGCTCGCGGCGATCCGGGGTCCCGCTCCGGCCGCGCCGGGTTCCGGGAATCCGGGCGTCCGCGATCTGCGCGACCGGCTCTGGGTCTCCATCGACAACGACGACTCGCGCGATCTCGACCAGCTGTCGGTATCCGAGCCGCTCCCGGGCGGCGGCGTCCGCATCCTCGTCGCCATCGCCGACGTCGATGCGCTCGTGCCGAAGGGCGGGGCGCTCGACGCGCACGCCGCGCGCAACACGACCTCCGTGTACACGGCGGCCGAGATCTTCCCGATGCTGCCCGAGAAGCTCTCGACCGACTGGACCTCGCTGAGCGAAGCGGAAGACCGGCGTGCAATGGTCGTCGACATGTCCTTCAGCGCCGACGGGACGCTCGCCGCGTCGGACATCTACCACGCCGCCGTCCGCAACAAGGCGAAGCTCGCCTACGACAGCGTTTCGGTGGGCCTCACCGGCGGCGCCTGGCCGGATAAGGCGGCGTCGACGCCTGGCGTGACGGACCAGCTGCGCGCCCAGG
Organism: Thermoanaerobaculia bacterium; assembly: GCA_036493875.1. Lineage (GTDB taxonomy): Bacteria > Acidobacteriota > Thermoanaerobaculia > UBA5066 > Gp7-AA6 > DAHUXD01. The sequence continues at coordinate 41,562 of DASXPB010000025.1, read as the reverse complement.
ATGCGATCGCGCAGGCGCTGCGGGCGCGCCGCGCCGAGCAGGGCGCTCTCGACCTCGAGACGATCGAGCCGAAGGCCGTCTTCGCGGGCGATGCGATCGTGGACCTGCGCGTTCAGGAGAAGAACCGCGCGCGGCAGCTGATCGAGGACTTCATGATCGCAGCCAACGGCGTGGGCGCGCGCTTCCTGGCGGCCCACGGCTTCTCTTCGCTGCGCCGCGTCGTGCGCTCGCCCGAGCGCTGGGCCAAGATCGTGGCCGTGGCCGCCGAGCGCGGCGCGCGGCTCCCCGCGGAGCCCGACTCGCGCGCGCTCGAGGATTTCCTCTCGACGCAGCGGCAGAAGGATCCTCTCCGATTCCCGGACCTCTCCCTCGTCATCGTGAAGCTCATGGGCGCCGGCGAATACGTCGTGGAGCGGCCGGGCCAGACGCCGATCGGCCACTTCGGCCTCGCCGTCCGCGACTACACGCACTCGACCGCGCCGAATCGGCGATTCCCGGACCTCATCACGCAGCGGCTGGTCAAGGCCGCGCTTGGAGGAGCCGGCGCGCCCGCGCCCTATACCGACGCCGAGCTTTCGGCGCTCGCCGCGCACTGCACGGAGCAGGAGGACGACGCCGACAAGGTCGAGCGGCAGGTTCGCAAGTCCGCGGCCGCGCTGCTTCTCGAGTCGCGGACCGGCCAGCGCTTCGACGGCGTCGTGACGGGCGCCTCCGAGAAGGGCACGTGGGTCCGCATCTTCGATCCGCCGGCGGAGGGCAAGCTCGTCCATGGCTTCGACGGCCTCGAGGTCGGCGACAAGTTGCGGGTGAAGCTGATCTCGACCGACGTCGAGCGAGGGTTCATCGACTTCGTCCGGATCGGCTAGAGTGCGGGTTCGGATGGGAGGAAGGAATGCGATTCGCGCTGGCTTTCTGTGCGCTCTTCGGCGCTGCGTACGCAGCCTGCGCCGCCGGAGCCGCTGACGTGACGCAGGCGACGAAGTCCGCGGGCACCACCGCGGCTCCCCAGACGCCGCCCACGGCCGACGAGGCCAAAAAGTTCGCGGACGACGCCGAGCAGCACCTCCTGAAGCTCTGGACCGACCAGGGACGGGCCGACTGGGTCAAGTCCACCTTCATCACCGACGACACCGAGATCCTCGCCGCACAGTTCGCCGACCGCTCGATCTCCGCCGCCGTGAAGTACGCCAAGGAGGCGGCGCGGTTCGACGGCGTGAAGACGGACGAGGCGACGGCCCGCAAGCTCCGGCTCCTCAAGCTCTCGCTGACCCTCGCGGCGCCGGCCGACCCGGCCGCGTCGGCGGAAGTCACCCGGATCGCCACGGCCATGGAGGGCGCCTACGGCAAGGGCAAGTACTGCCCCCCGGGCACCGACCGGTGTCTCGACCTCGAGGACATCACGAAGGTCATGGCCACCTCGCGCGACGCGAAGCAGCTCCTCGACGTCTGGGCCGGGTGGCACACGATCTCGCGGCCGATCAAGAGGGACTACGTCCGCTTCGTCGAGCTCGCCAACAAAGGCGCGCGCGAGCTCGGCTTCCCGGACAACGGCGCGATGTGGCGGTCGAAGTACGACATGCCGCCGGACCAGTTCGCGGCCGAGCTCGACCGGCTCTGGGCGCAGGTCCGGCCGCTCTACGTCTCGCTCCACGCCTACGTCCGCTGGAAGCTGCGCGAGAAGTACGGCGACGTCGTGCCGGCGTCGGGACCGATCCCGGCCCATCTCCTCGGCAACATGTGGGCGCAGACCTGGGACAACGTCTACCCGCTCGTAGCGCCCGCCGGCGCCGACCCGGGCTACGACCTCTCGCAGATCCTGAAGTCGCGCAAGACCGACCCGATCCAGATGGTCAAGTACGGCGAGGGCTTCTTCACCTCGCTCGGCTTCGACCCGCTGCCGAAGACCTTCTGGGCGCGGTCGATGTTCGTCAAGCCGAAGGACCGCGAGGTCGTCTGCCACGCCAGCGCGTGGGACATCGACTACGTCGACGACCTGCGGCTGAAGATGTGCATCGACATCACCGGGGAGGACTTCGTCACCGTCCACCACGAGCTCGGGCACAACTTCTACCAGAGGGCCTACGACCGGCAGCCCGTGCTCTTCCGCGACAGCGCCAACGACGGCTTCCACGAGGCGATCGGAGACACGATCGCCCTCTCGGTGACTCCCGAGTACCTCGTCAAGCTCGGCTTCCTCGACAAGGCGCCGGACACCTCGAAGGACATCGGACTGCTGCTCAACAAGGCGCTCGAGAAGATCGCGTTCCTGCCGTTCGGCCTCCTGATCGACCAGTGGCGCTGGAAGGTCTTCGCCGGCGAGGTGAAGCCCGAGGACTACAACAAGGCGTGGTGGGAGCTGCGGCTGAAGTACCAGGGCGTCGCGCCTCCGACCGCGCGCACCGAGGAGGACTTCGATCCCGGCGCGAAGTACCACGTCCCGGCAAACGTGCCGTACACGCGCTACTTCCTGGCGGACATCCTCCAGTTCCAGTTCCACCGCGCGCTCGCGAAGACCTCGGGCTGCAGCGGTCCGCTCAACCGCTGCTCGATCTACGAGAACAAGGCGGCGGGCAAGAAGCTGATCGACATGCTCGCGATGGGCTGTTCGCGCCCGTGGCCCGACGCGCTCGAGGCGCTGACCGGTCAGCGTCAGATGGACGCCACCGCGATCCTCGACTACTTCGCGCCGCTCCAGAAGTGGCTCGACGAGCAGAACAAGGGCAAGCCGGTCGGCTGGTAGGCCTCGCGGCCCATCAGTAGCGCAGCCTCACGAGTGACGACGCCTTTCCGTGCGGGATGATGACGAACAGGTTGTCGTACTCGTCCGGGCCGATCGTCACGGTCTCCTGGCAGCCCAGCGCCCGGATGATCGCGGGCACGGTGTTGCTGTGGCCGACGATCAGCACGACCTGGTCGAGGTGCTGCTGTCGTAGCCGCAGCGCGAAGCCCTTCGCCTCGACCTTCTGACTTCCGACGTCGTAGATCTGGACCGGCAGCTTCAGCAGGTCCGCGAGGGGCTTCACCGTGTCGCGCGTCCGCTCGGTGTCGGTGGAGTAGATCGCCGAGATCCCCGCGTCCTTCAACATCGCGGCCAGCCGCGCGGCGCGCGCGTGCCCCGCGTCGCTCAGCCGCTCGTCGCTGCCCGAGATCTTCTCCCCGTGCCGCACGACCAGGACCGCGCGCTGCGCGAGGGCCGAGCCCGAGAGCCCGAGCGCGAGCACGCCGACCAGGAAACCCGTCCGCATTCGCATCATCCGCATCGCTTCCGCCTCCGTCTTCGTCTTCGGTTCGGGACGCCAAGCCTATAATCCCCGGCCATGTCCCCGCTGCTGGCCGCCGTGCTGGCGGTTTCGAGTGCGTCGCTCTCGGACGCCCCGCCGCGGTGGGCGACCCTGGACGGCCACCGAATCCACTACAAGGTCCTGGGCTCGGGCCCGCGAACCGTCGTGTTCGTCCATGGCTGGACGGGCAGCCTCGAGATGTGGCGCCTGCAGGCACCGTTTTTCGCGGCGAAGGGCTTTCGCGTTCTCGCCCTCGACCTTCCGGGCCACGGCGGGAGCGACGCGCCGCAAGTCTCTTACACGATGCCGCTGTTCGCGCGGGCGGTCGACGCCGTGATGCGGGACGCGGGCGTCGCGAGCGCGGTGCTCGTCGGACATAGCATGGGCACGCCGGTCGTGCGGGAGTTCTATCGCCGGCATCCCGAGAAGACCCGGGCACTCGTCTCCGTGGACGGCTCCCTGCGTGCGCTCTTCACGCCGGAGGAGGCGGACCGGATTCTCATTCCCTATCGCGGCCCCGGTTACACGAAACAGCTCGAGAAGTTCGCGGACTTCATGATCCCGGCCGATCAGCCGGCGCTCCGCGCTGAGGCGAAGGCGATCATGACTAAGACGCCCCAGCGCGTCGCGATCAGCGCCTTCGAGAATCTCGCCGACCCCACCAACTTCCGCGAGGACCCGATCCGAGTGCCGCTCCTCTGTGTCCTCGCGAAGGGCTCGCATTGGCCCTCCGACTACGAGGCCTTCGTGCGGCGGCTCGCGCCGACGGCCGAGTACCGGGTCCTGGACGACGGCGTCGGGCACTTCCTGATGCTGCAGAAGCCCGCGGAATTCAACGCGATCCTGTCCGAGTTTCTCGATGGGCTGCGCGATGATCCGGGTCAATAACGAAACGCCCGCCCCCGGCGTCTAACTCTTCTGAACACGGCCGCCATCGAGGCGGACCCGGAGGGGGCGGCGACTGGTGCGAGCCCGGATCGGATTGAGGGGAAAGGAGTTCGCCCTGACGGCCGTGCGAGGGATGGAGAGGATTGCCGGGAGTGACGAGCTGCTCGAGGGCTGCAGGCAGGGGTCCCTGCCCTCGTTCGAGCGGCTCTACGAGGAGCACGGTGCACGGATGAAGTCGATCGCGCGAAACCTGCTGGGCAGCGTGCCCGAGGCCGAGGACGCCGTCCAGGACGCGTTCCTGAAGGTCTACCGCGGCCTCGGCCGCTTCCGCGGCGGCTCCTCGTTCTCGACCTGGGTGTACCGGATCCTCGTGAACGTCTGCTACGACCGCCTTCGCAGCCGTCGGCGCAGCATCGAGCGCCCCATGCCGGCCCGGATCGCCCTCGCGCCCGCGGGCGAGATGGACCATCCGCTGCGTCTCTCGATCGAGGCCGCGCTGTCGCATCTCGAGGAACGTGAGCGCGCGGCGTTCCTGCTCTGCGAGGTAGAGGGCTTCTCGCACAAGGAGGCGAGCGAGATCCTCGAGGTCTCCGAGGGCTCCTCGCGCGCCCTGCTCTTCAAGGCGAGGCGCCGCCTGCAGGAGCAGCTCCGCGCGGGCGGCGCCTTCGAGACGTCGGAGGCGTCGTGAAGACGAGTTGCCACAGACTCGAGGAGGCGCTCGGGAGCGAGGACCCGCGGTTGCTGGCCGCGGCGGAGGAGCACGCGCGGACCTGCGAGGACTGCCGCCGCGAGCTCTCCGAGTGGAACGCCCTGCGAGCGGCGGCCCCCTCCCTGCGGAAGTCCTGGGAGTCGCCGCCCCTCTGGCCGCGAATCGAGCAGGCGCTGAGGGAGGAGTCGCGGAAGGCCTCGTCTGCCTCGTCCGCCGCGGCGGGCGCGTCGACTGCGTCGGCGGCGCCCTCCGGGGCCGCGCCGCGCAGCGCGCTGCGCTGGCTGCCCATCGCGGCGATGGTCGCGCTCTTCTCGATCGCGACCGCCGGCCTGTGGGTCTTTCGCAACAGCGGCGGCCGCGAGCCGCTGACGAACGGATGGCAGACTACGCAGCGTCCCCTCCTCACCGACCAGGCGGTGGACGAGGTCGATGCGGCGGAGAAGACCTACGTCGCCTCGATCGAGAAGCTCTCCAGGCTGGCCGAGCCCCGGCTCGCCGGCGCCGCGTCGCCGATGATGGCCAACTACAAGGAGAAGCTGCAGCTGCTCGACTCCACGATCGCCGACCTGAAGACGTCGATCGACCAGAACCGTTACAACACGCACCTCCGCAAGGAACTGATCGCCATGTACCAGGAGAAGCAGCGCACGCTGCAGAGCCTGATGAAAGAGGTCAAATCATGATCCGTTTCCGTCCGCGCGCCGCCGCTGCAAGTCTCGCCCTGATCGCCCTGTGCGTGTCCGGCGCTGCAGAAACAGCCTCCGCCGAAACGGGCGACCGCCCCGAGTACGAGCGCACGTTCAGCAAGACGCTCGCGCTCAAGGGCGACAAGCGCCTGGAGATCGAACACAGCATGGGCGCGCTGCGCGTGCGGACCCACAAACTCCCGGAGGTCCGGATCGAGGCGCGCATTCACGTCTCCTCCTCGGACGGGCCGGAGGCGCAGAAGTTCGGCGAGGCGATCGCGATCGAGGTCGAGGACGCCGCGACCGCGGTGCGGGTGAGGACCAAGTATCCCGAGAAGAACTGGCGGTTCGGAGCCGCGGGCGGGCACGTGTCGTTCTCGGTGGACTACGACATCCTGATGCCCGAGACGACGCCCCTTTCGGCGCGCAACAAGTTCGGCGACGTCTCGGTCGAGGGACTGAAGGCCGCGGGCGAGATCGTCAACGCCAACGGCCGCATCTCCTTCCGCGACGGCAAGGGGACGCAGAAGATCGAGAACGCCTTCGGGGCCATCGAGCTGCTTCGCAACGCGGGCGAGGTCGCGGTCAACGGCAGCAACGGGACGGTGACCGTCACGGAGGTGGACGGGCCGCTCGACGTGCGCAACCGCTTCGGCGCCGTCACGGTCGCGAAGGTCCGCGGCAAGACGACCGTCGTGAACTCGAACGGCGCCGTCAACGTGGACGACGTCACGGGCTCCGCCGCGATCACGGGCTCCTTCGGCAAGGTCACCGTCCAGAACGTGAGCGGTTCCCTCGAGGTCGAGAACTCGAACGGGGCCGTCGAGGTGACGAAGGTCGGCGGCGCGCTGCGCGTGCGCGGCTCTTTCGGCAAGGTCGACGTCACGGGCGTCGGCGGCGACGCCACGATCGACAACAGCAACTCCGGGATCACTCTCGCGGACGTGACCGGATCCGCGGAGGTGCACGGCTCCTTCGGCGCGATCCGCGTGACGAACGTGGCGAAGGGGACCCGGATCACGGCGGAGAACGGCAGCGTCTCGGTCGGCGACCTCGGCGGGACCGTCTTCGTGAAGACGAGCTTCGGCATGGTCGACGCCTCGAAGGTCGAAGGCGAGCTGACCGTCGAGAACGCCAACGGGGCGGTCAAGGCCTCGGCGGTCAAGGGCGGCGCGAGTGTCCGGACGTCGTTCGCCCCCGTCACGCTCGATGCGATCGGCGGGAAGATCGACGTCGAGAACCAGAACGGCTCGGTCGAGGTGCGCGCCGTGCGCTCGGCGCCGGGCAAGTGCTTTCCGCTCTCGATCCGGAGCTCCTTCGGCGCCATCCGCGTCTATCTGCCGGACGGCGCCGGCTTCCACGTCGACGCGCGGACGTCCTTCGGCAAGATCCGCAGCGAGATGCCGCTGTCCGTCGCCGGGGGGCTCGGCGGGGACGAGGTCTCCGGAACGATCGGAGACGGGAAGTGCGCGCTGACCGTGGCCAACAGCAACGGGTCGATTGACCTGCTCAAGGGGAACTGAGCGAGGCGGCCGCCGCCGGGTTCCTCTCGATCGGCGCAGGGGAGATCCACCGGTCCCGCAGCCGCAGCACGGGTTTCTCGAACCACCGGTACATCGCGCCGCCGAGGAGGAGCGAGAGTCCGAGCGCGGCGGCCATCCAGACCCAGGCGAGGTTCGGGTCTCGAGTTTGGGCGTTGGCGGCGAGTAACGGCTCGAAGACCGAGAGGTGAATGAGGTAGAGCGAGTAGCTGCTCAGGCTGACGAAGCGCACGGGCGCCGCCCACCGGGCAGTCGCCCAGCGCCCGTTGACCAAGGCGCTCGACTCGAGCGCGAAGATCACGAGCGCGACCGAGACCGCGAGCAGATCGAAGAAAACGGTGCGCATGCCGAACGAATCGTTCAGAGCGTAGGTCCGGATCTCGACGAAGAGCCAGCCCATCGCGGCGAGAAACCCGCCGGCCCCGACGAGCCCTAGGACGCGGCGGTGCCGGCCGAGGCGCTCGTAGCGGTCTCGCGCGTAGGCGCGCACGCCGCCCAGCACGACGCCGACCATGAGCGTGTCCATGCGGAGGAAGGTGTGCTGACGGACCGTGGGATCCCATAGGGGATTCGCGCGCAGGACGTACGCGATCCGCCATGCGAAGGTGACTAGCGCGATGAGCCCGCAGGTCCAGAAGAAGCGTCGGGGCGCCTGCTCCGGCGTGGTCCCGCGGCGGGCCCCCGCGGCGGCGACGAGGAGCAGGGCGATCGGCGCCAGAAGGTAGAACCACTCCTCGACCGCTAGGCTCCAGGAGATCGGGAACTCGCCGAGCACCGACGGGTCGAAGAACTGGAGAAACACGAAGTATCGCCAGCGCAGCGGGCGGCCCACCAGCCGGCGGAGCAGGAGAACGAGCAGGTAGGGAGGGATGGTGCGGAACCAACGGCGCGACCAGAAGTGCAGCAGGCCGCGCGTCGAGGGCGGACGGAGCACCTCCTTGACGATGAGCTGCCCAATCAGGAATCCCGACAGGACGAAGAAGATCTCGACGCCGAAGGAGCCGCAGATCCCGAAGAGCTCGCGCAGGCTCTCGAAGGCGAACGGGAAGAAGAACAGGATGCAGTGGGCGGCCAGGACGAGGCCGATCGCCACCGTTCGGACGAGATCCAGGCCGAAGTTTCGCGAGGCGGGCGTCGGTCTGGCTCCGGGTTCGCCGCTCATACGCGTGGGGACGTCGGGACCCGCTCGATCGCAGACGGTCCCGTCCACCCGTCCCGCTGCCGAAGCACGGGCCTCTCGAAGTACGGCTTTATGGGGAGGATGGCCCGGCTGCGAACGACGTCGAGACCGAAGCTGCGTCTCGAATCCCGTGTCGTGTTCCGCAAGATCCTGAGGAAATTGTACACGGCCCCGTCCCGGGCCGGTCTCAGAACTCGCCGGACGATCCGCCGCCGCCGAAGCGTCCGCCGCCGGTCGAGAGCTCGCCGCTGCGCGCTGGAGCGGGCGAGGCGGTGAAGCCCGCCACGACCGCGGCCGCCTGGAGGCCCTCGGACCGGCCCGAGAAGAGGGGATCGGCGGTGAAACCGCCTCGCACGCCGCCGGGAGAACGCCGCAGGAGGCGATTCAACCAGAGGGCGCCGAGGACGAGCACCGCGCCGGCCGCGGTCAGGAGCAGCCAGAGCGGCGCGAGGTGCACGTAGTACCGAAGCGTCACGAGCGAGGCGGCGGCGAACGCGAGGCCCAGGTCCAGGATCAGCGTGCGCCGCGCGCGGAGACCCCACGCGACGAAGGCGGGAGGTAGCAGGGCGGTGGCAGCCGTCGACAGCACGCGAAGCGCGCCGTGCGACGTGCCCGGCTCCCGGGAGGGCGCCCGCAGCAGGGCCTCGATCCAGTGCTGGTCGACCGAGACCCGGTTGAGCGCGACGTAGAGCGCGATGGCCGCGACCGCGAAGACGCCGGCGACGGCGTTGCGGTGCGGCGGGGCGAGCGAGGCGCGGTCGAGGTTCCGGAAGGCGAGGGCGAGCAGGGCGGCGGCGGCGGCGACCCACCAGAGACGCCCGCCGGGGAACCGGCCCAGCAGCCCGAAGAACGAGGCGGCGGCGAACGTACCGTAGGCCGCGAAGCCCCAGCGGACGCAGGCGGCGGCGAAGAACGCGACCGCCGCGACGAGGATCGTGGTGATCGTCGCCGCCTCGTCGTGCGAGGCCTCGCCGAGTGACCAACCGATGCCGACCAGCAGGTACGTGATCGCCCAGAAAGAGACCGCCGCGTCGCTGCCGTTGCCGGTGAACCGCGATCCGCGCAGGAAGTCCGCCGCGGTGGCGAGCACGGCGCCGAGGAAGATCACGACGGCCGCGGACTCCATCCGGAAGGCCGCGAAGACGCCGAAGGAGACGGTGTGCACGGCCATCGTGACGAGGAAGAAGATCAGCACGATCCACGGCTTCGACAGCTCCGGACGGGACTCCGGGTAGGCGGCGCGGATGGCCTCGAGGGTCGGCGCGTCGATCGCGCCGGCGTCGCGCCAGGCCGCAGCCGCGTCCCGCACCTCCGCACCCCGCGCCGCGTCCGCCCAGGTCTTCTTCATGCCGGCGCTTTCATTCGTCTCTGCGCGCGGATCAGCAGGCCCAGTACGGCCAGGCTGGACAAGGCGATCGTGAAGGAGAGGCACGACCCGCCGAGGACGTGCGAGATCACGCGGATCAGGCCGAGGTACGCCGCGAGCACGCCGATCGCGAAATCGAGCGTACGCCTCAGGCGCCAGCCGATGAAGAGGGTCGCGCCCGCGCAGACGAGGAGGGCGGGAACCCAGGGGAGTCCTTGCGCGCCGGATTCGAAGGCTCCCGAGACGAGCCCTCCGAAAAGCAGGATCAATCCGCCCGTCACGTAGACGGGCTCGAAGTGCACCTTCCGGTGCAATCGGACCGACAGGTAGCCGAGGGCGATGAAGAACACGCCGCAGGCGAGCGCGTTGGCGCGGACGATTGCCTCCGCTCCGAGTCCGCGTCCGGAGAACGCGCTGGAGAATCCCGCCGAGACTCCCCGCCACGCCGCGAAAGTCGAGAGCGCCAGGGACAAAACGATGCGCGAGTCGAAGCGGTACGCGGCGGCGAGGTACAGGATCGAGACGATCAGGAGGTGCAGCGGCCAGTTCGCGCCGAGCCAGCGGAACTGCGTCTCCAGGTAGGCGAGATCCGAGCCGAGGAGCAGGACGCCGAGGAGGAGGACGTAGTCGACCGCGATGTGCGGCGCCTTCGTGGCTTCCCACGAGAACGGAGGAGAACACCGCCAGACGTAGACGAGGCAGATCGCCGCGGCGAGCCCGAGGAGGGTGGCGAGCACGGTCGGGCCGATCCGCTCGTGGTTCTCCTTCAGGAAGAGGCCGACGCCGCCGGTGGCCAGCAGGACGCCCGCGTAGAGGAGCGTGCGCAGCTCCCAGTGGACCGAGACGAGCTCGCCGCGCGCGGGCGGGGACAGAGCGGCCGCCTGCTCGGGCGAAAGCGTGCCCCTGACCCGCAGGGTCTCGATGGCCTCGACGAGGTCGGGATTCAAGTCTGTAGAGATTCTACGCGCTCTCGCCAGTCATCCCGAGGAGCGGAGCGAAGCGAGCGTACGCCGTCATCCTGAGGAGCGGAGCGAGCGACGAGCCGACCACCGAAGACATTCCCCCGGCAGAAGGCACTTCGACCGAAGGTCGGCGGTAACGATCCCGTGCTTGATAGCCGCGGCGGCGTTCAGTGGCGGGATCCCTCGCTTCGCACAGGATGACGGCTTTGTGTGTCTAGCAGCTCGAGCCGGCCGTCCCCATGAACCCCAGGTCCGTCGTCGCGAAGTTGCCGATCAGCGGAAACACGGTGGCCAGGTCCCCCGGCGCGACCCCGAACCAGTTCGCGAGCGTCGCCCCGTACTGCTCCACCGCGGAGGTCGGGATCCAGCGCCCGCGATCGTCGGGGGAGGTGTCGGAGATGCCGCCCATCACGAGCGTCGGAAAGATCGACCCGTTCTGGCCGGCGGTGCCGTAGAAGTTGCCGCCGTTGACGCTTCCGCCCAGGACGAGCTGGTGATTGCCCCAGCCGTGGTCCGTGCCGACGGATCCGGGGTCGCCCGACGGCTCGAGCGTCCGGCCGAAGTCCGAGTGGGTGAACGCGGCGACGTTGTTCTGGACGCCCAGCTCGACGAGGGCGGCGTAGAACGCGCCCAGCGCCTGCGAGAGATCGAGGAAGTTGTTGCCCTGGTCCGATGCCTGGTCCTGGTGCGTGTCGTAGCCGCCCGTCTCGACGTAGAAGATCTGCCGGCTCAGGTTGAGCGAGGTCTGGTTCAGCTTGATGATCTTGGCGACCTGCAGGAGCTGCTGGCCCAGGTCGGTGTCGGGGAAGACCGTGTTGATCGTGGGATCGACGTCGAGAGCCGCGCTGATGTCGACTGCCTGCTGCGTGACGTCGCTCGCCGCGGCCATCAGGACGGCGGTGCGGTCGATCGTCCGCGCGAAGTCCATCGCGCTCTTGCGCGCGTCGTCCGCGGAGGATCCGTTGAAGCCGTTCAGGACGAGAATCTCGTTCAGGGCGCCGGTGTCGATCGCGAGCGGCGTGGTTTCGATTCCCACGCAGAAGGTGGCGGATCCGGAGATCGACGTGATGGTGGGGAAGCTCGAGGCGCTGTTGCAGCCGGCGGTGGCGTCGGCGATGCGCCCGCCCCAGCCGGTCGGGATCCGCAGCGAGGCCTGTGAGGTCTGCCAGCAGTCGATCTGGTCGGAGTGCGAGAAGAGCGAGTACGGCGTCGGCTTCGTTCCGTTGACGTAGTCGTCCTGCGTCAGCGGCTCGACGAGCGGCCCCACGTTGCACACGACGGCGAGCTTGTTCTGCGTGTAGAGCGACTGCATCTCGGACAGGTTCGGATGGAAGCCGAAGGTGCGCCCGGTGCCGTTGAAGATCGGCGGGGTCCCGATCTGCAGGAGGCTCGACGCATCGAGCCCGATCCCCGAGGAGATCGGCCGCGCCGCGAGGTACTCGTTGTAGTGCGTCGCGTCGGTCGGCACGATCAGGTTGTTCGAGTCGTTGCCGCCGTCCAGGAAGATGCAGACGAGCGCGCGGTAGTCGGACGCCGCAGTCGTCGCGTAGAGGTTCATGAGACCGAGCCGGCGGAGGGTCGCCTGAGCCGCGGCGGCGGAGAGCGCCGCACAGGTCGTCCGACGCAGGAAGTCTCGTCTCGAATGCGCCATGGGCTTACCTCTCGATCTGGTATTGCGAAGACACGGTGACCAGGTAGAGCGCCTGCTGGGCGCGCCCGAACGGGTCGCCGCCATCCACCGCGTTGACGGCGGCGACGATCGAACCGCGGAGCGCATCGGACATCGTTCCGTGCATGAGGAGACGGCTCAGCCGGTCCACGAGCTCGGCGGGGTTCCCCGCGAGCGCCTGGAGCTCGGACATGTCGATCGACGTGCCGAGCGGCGAGTCGTCGTCCGGATCCGCGGCGATCCCTCCCCAGAAGACCATGTCGTTGACCCAGTTCGCCCGCTTCAGCGACGTGTTCGCGTTCATGATCGCGAACTCGGGCCCGAGCACACCGGCGGACGCGGGCGGCGCGATGTAGGCCTGCGGGAAGTAGGAGAAGACCGTCGGCGGACGGAACACGCTCTGGCCGAGGTCGCGCACGTAGTGGTTGATGTGGCCGTCGCTCTGCTGCGTGCCGTCGGCCGACACGGCGTGGAAGGCGCGCAGCAGGTTCGTCGCGTAGAGGATGGGCTCCCGCAGGTGTCCGTAGATCGGGTCGCTCGGCTCGGTGCGCGCCTCGGGATCGAGCACGATCGCCTTGATCACGGCCCAGAGGTTCCCGCGTACGCCCGAGCCGTCGTCGTTGAAGAAGCTCGCGACGCGCTCGACGTAGGCGGGGCTCGGGTTGGATGTGACGAGGCTGTGGATCAGCTCACGGGCCAGGTAGGGGCCGACGTTGGGGTGGTTGAACGTGGCGTCGATCGCGCCGTTCAGGTCCTGGTCGCCGGTCTGGTCCGGAGGCAGCGTCGTGGGATTCGGGAGGAATCCTCCGAAGAGCACCTTCTGATCGGTGTCGTGGTAGTCCGGGTCGTACGCCATGGGCGAGACCCAGTCCGCGCAGTCGGCGCTCCCGTTCGGGGGCGGGCACGAGATGTCCGGGATGTACCAGCCCGTATAGACACGCTTGAACTGGTCGATGACGGACTGGTCGTAGCTCGGCATCGGCTTGCCCTGGCCGTCGTTCTGCGTCGTGCCGTCGAGGTTGAGCTTCTCCGTTCCGATCGAGAAGAGCTGCAGGATCTCGCGGGCGTAGTTCTCGTTGGGGTCGTACTTGGTGCTCGTGTCCATGTTGAGGAACTCGCCCATCGCCGGGTTCAGGGTGACCTGATACAGGAGGTTGCGGTAGTTGCCGAACGCGTTCACGTCGAGGATGTGGAGGTAGGGCTGGAGCTGCGCCGGGTACGCGATCGAGTCGCCCGAGACCACGACGAGCTTGTGGAGCGCCCAAGACACGCGCTGGCGGAGCTGGTCGCTGTTGTAGAGCGCATTCTTGTAGAAGCGCGTCTGGAGCGGATAGAGCGAGTAGTTCTGCAGGCGGCAGGCATCGTCGCAGCTGTCCGGGATGTCGTCGGGCCACATCGGCTGGCCGGGATAGCTCGAGACCGGCGCCGAGTACTGGTCCGCGAGCCAGCCGAGATATCCCCGCCCGAGAACGCCGCTGATGCCGCCGTCGTCCGGTCCGAAGCTCGCCTGCTCGAGGAAGCGCGAGGCCTCCGGACGATGGAAGCTCTTCGCCATGAAGACGGCCATCTGGCCGCGCGTGACCGAGGCATCGGGGCAGTAGAGGCCGCCGCCGCAGCCGACGGTCACCTGGAGCCGCGCGAGCTCCTCGATCCACGCCGCGAAGATGTTCGTGAACGGGTCCACGTCGGCGAAGACTCCCGTGGCCGGAGGCGGAGCGTAGCCGACGCCGTGGTAGACCTTGAGCAGGAAGACGGCCATCTGCCCGCGCGTGACGGAGTCGTTGGGGCAGTAGAGCGGGAGATTGCCGTGCTCCGGCGAGGGAGGAGCGCAGCCGCCCGTGACGCCCTCGGCGTAGAGCTGCTCGATCCAGTCGGAGGCGAAGTCGGTGACGTGCACGTCGAAGAAGATGGTGCCGCTCGCCGGCGGGGGAACGTAGGAGCCGCCGTGCTTCGCGCGCAGCAGGAAGACCGCCATCTGCGAGCGCGTGATCGGGCTGTCGGGGCAGTAATTGCCACCGGTGCAACCCGCGGTGATGCCGTCGCGCACCATGCGCTCGACCGGACCGTGGAACGGGTTCGCCTGCGAGACGTCGTTGAAGTCGGAGAACCAGGCGAGGGGAAGCGTCGCGACCGCCTCGTCGGCGTTGGTGACGACGACGTCCGAGAGGGTTCCGGCCGGGCGGCCGGGCATGCTCGCCGTGATCAGAGTCCCGCTGCGGACGGTTCCGCCCGCGAAGATTCCGCCCACCGTCACCGACGCGCCGGGGAGGAACTGATTGCCGACGATCTGGACCGCGGTCCCTCCGGAGGCCGGGCCCGAGGCGGAGTTGACGTAGGCCGCCTGAAAAGTCGTGGCGCCGAAGAGCAGGCCGGTGGAGAAGCCGGCGAGGCCGATGGCGGCCGTGGCGGCTGTCCGGACCCGGGATCTCCTGCGGAACTGCGAGGAAGGTTCTCGCCGCATCGGCGCGCTCCTTTCCGGGGATGTAGAAGGAAGCCTAGGCGGAATCCGGGCGGGAAGGGACTGGCCGTAGGGGTGCAAAAGGGACACTGTCCCGGTCGAGGAGAGCCTGTCCGTGAGACGGGTCCCTTCGCCTACCAGCGGTGGTAGGCGGGATGTCCCGGCTTCACCGCCACGAACGTCCCGCGGCAGGTCGCCGTCACCTTCCCCCCGGCCTCGAGCGTCGCCTCGACGACGGCGCGATCCCCCTGCGATTCGACGACCTTCGCCTTCAGGTGGAGGAGTGCGTCGAGGGGGGTGGGGCGCTTGAGGACGACGTGGAAGTCGGCCGTCACCGTGCAGGGCGGGGTCGATTCGCCCGACTGGCGCATCAGGTGGTAGGCGGCGGCCCAGTTGCTGTGACAGTCGAGCAGGGCTCCGCAGATTCCGCCGTTCAGGATCCCGTCGAACGCCACGTGCCAGGGCTTGGGGCGCCACTCTGCAACAAGTGTGAGCTCGTCCCCCTCGGCGAAGCTCTTGATCTGCAGGCCCTGGGGGTTGGCCGGGCCACAGCCGAAGCAACGGTTGCTGGGTGCGTAGGTGTCCTGGAGGCTGCTCTTCATGTCCTCGTCTTCCTATCCCGATATCGTCGCATGGGAGAGAATACGGCGGGAGGTCCGATGGGCACGGTCGAGATGACGAAGACGGACGCAACGGTCGAGAGCTCTACCGACACCCGCGACGCGCTCTCGGTGACCGACCGGAGGACGGGCAAGAGCTACGAGCTTCCGATCAAGAACGGCACGGTGCGGGCGATGGATCTGCGGCAGATCAAGACCGGGCCGGACGACTTCGGACTCATGTCCTACGACCCCGCCTTCCTGAACACGGCCTCCTGCACGAGCCGGATCACGTTCATCGACGGCGAGAAGGGGATCCTCCGCTACCGCGGGTACCCGATCGACGTGCTGGCGGAGAAGTGCACGTACCTCGAGGTCGCCTACCTTCTCCTCTACGGCGAGCTGCCGACCGAGAAGCAGTACGCGCAGTGGGTCCACGACATCACGTACCACACGATGATCCACGAGAGCCTGAAGAAGCTGATGGACGCGTTCAACTACGACGCGCACCCGATGGGCATGCTCATCTCGACGGTCGCGGCGATGTCGACGTTCTACCCGGAGGCCCGCGACGTCCACAACGCCGAGGGCCGCACCAAGCAGATCCATCGCCTCATCGCCAAGATGCCCACGATCGCGGCGTTCGCCTACAAACACAGCATGGGCATGCCCTACGTCTATCCCTCCAACCCCATCGACTACAGCGCGAACTTCCTGACGATGCTCTTCAAGACGCCGGCCGAGGACTACAAGCCCAACCCGACCCTCGTCCGCGCGCTCGACGTGCTCTTCATCCTCCACGCCGACCACGAGCAGAACTGCGGCACCAACGCGATGCGGGGCATCGGCTCTGCTCACACGGATCCCTACTCCGCGGTGGCGGGTGCGGCCTCGGCCCTCTACGGTCCGCTGCACGGCGGCGCCAACGAGGAAGTGCTCCTGATGCTCGAGGAGATCGGCTCCATCGACCGCGTGCCGGCCTTCATCAAGGAGGTCAAGGAGGGCAAGGGCGAGAAGCGGCTGATGGGATTCGGGCACCGCGTCTACAAGAACTTCGATCCGCGCGCGAAGATCATCAAGCGGATGGCGGACGAGGTGTTCGAGGTGACCGGGCGCAACCCGCTGCTCGACATCGCGCTCGAGCTCGAGCGGATCGCGCTGCAGGACGAGTACTTCGTCAAGAGAAAGCTCTACCCCAACGTCGACTTCTACTCCGGCCTGATCTATCAGGCGCTCGGAATCCCGACGGCGGCCTTCACGGTCCTCTTCGCGATCCCGCGCACCTCCGGCTGGCTCGCGCAGTGGGAGGAGCTGCTCGAGGATCCGGAGGAGAAGATCGCGCGTCCGCGCCAGGTCTACCTGGGCGCGGGGGAGCGGGCGTTCGTGCCGATGGAAAAGCGCTAAACGGTAACGGACTTGATTCCGCTCCTGCTCGCGGCGCTCATCCACGCACCATCGTCCGCCGCCGGCGAATCCTCCATCGAAGTCCCCGGCGGCCGGATCGAGCTGCGGATCGACCGCAAGTCCGACACGCCTTCGGATTCCGTCCTGCGCGAGTGGGTGACCAAGGCCGGCCGCGCCGTCGCGGCGTTCTACGGGACCTATCCCGTGGACCGCGTCGCGCTCACGATCCATGCGGGAGGACCCGGAAAGATCTCGGGCGGCCAGACGAGGGGAGAAGGGGGAGAGGCGCGCATCCGGATCTTCGTCGGCGCGGACACGACCGAGAAGGACCTCGCGGGGAACTGGGAGCTCGTCCACGAGATGGTCCACCTCGCGTGGCCCTCGATGGATCAGCACGCCTGGATCGAGGAGGGGCTGGCGACCTACGTCGAGCCGCTCGCGCGGGCCCGCGCCAACCTCGCGCCGGCGGACGACATCTGGAAGTGGCTCGTCTGGGGCCTTCCCAAGGGCCTCGCCGGCATCCGCAACCAGGGCGTCGAGCGCTCGAGCGGCTGGGACGCGACGTACTGGGGCGGTGCGCTCTACTGCTTCCTCGCCGACGTGGAGATCCGTCAGCGCACCGACAACAAGAAGTCGCTCGACGACGCGCTCCGCGGCATCGTGAAGGCGGGCGGCGATGTGCGCATGTCGTGGCCGATCGAAAAGGCGCTCAAGACGGGCGACGCGGCCGTGGGCGTTCCCGTGCTCGAGGAACTCCACGCGAAGCTCGCGAACGGGCCGGTCGACGTCGACCTGCCCGGCCTCTTCAAGCGCCTGGGCGTGTCGGCGACGAACGACGGCGGAGGCGAAGGGAAAATGGGCGTTGCCTACGACGACTCGGCTCCGCTCGCCGCGATCCGAAAGGGCATCACGATGGGAGGCCCGGGGCGATAACATCGCGGCGCATTCGACCGCGATCGGGGACGGCAACAGCTTCATCGCGAAGTTCACGACGGGGACGGTTCAGGTTCCGACCGACGACACAACGCACGTCGTGCCGCGCCCGCGCAACTAAACCGACGCTAAACGCGCTCCGACGGAGCGACGCCCGGCGGATGTAGGATTCGCGCGGAGAGAGATCATCAAGAAGAAGGCGTTGGTTTCCCTCGCGTTCCTCGTCCTCGCGGGCTCGACCCTGCTGGCCACCGGACAGCCATGCACCGTTCACCCGAAGAAGGGCGCCAAGAAGGACGAGCTCGCCTCCATGGCCAAGGTCAGCCGTGACGACGCCCAAAAGACGGCGCTGTCCAGCCTGAAGGACCCCTCGAAGGCTTCGGTCAAGGAAGGCGAGCTCGAGGCGGAGCACGGCTGCCTGGTCTACTCCTTCGACATCGCCATCGAGGGCCAGAGCGGACTCCAAGAGGTCCAGGTGGATGCCGGGAATGGGAAGGTCCTCTCCTCGAAGCACGAGAGTGCGAAGGCAGAGGCCGACGAGAAGGCGAAGGAAAGAGCCAAGCCCTCGGGCAACTGAACTACCGGCGCACGGGGCCGAATCACGGCGGAAGGAATTCGTGAATTACGCGGCGATGCTTCGTTCCGCCCTGGTCGCGCTCCTCCGCAACAAGACGCGCAGCCTCCTGACGGTCCTGGGCATCACGATCGGCATTGCGGCGGTCATCTGCGTCGTGGCGATCGGCAGGGCCGGGCAGGCGCGGGTCGAGCAGCAGCTCAACAACCTCGGGGACAACTTCGTGTGGATCGAGGCGGGGGGACGCGCCGTCAACGGGGTCCGGACCGGGAACCACGACACGACGACGCTGACGGCCGCCGACGGGGTGGCGATCAAGAATCAGGTCTCCCTCATCAAGAGCGTGTCGCCCAACGTGGACGATCCGGTCCAGGTCGTCTACGGCAACCAGAATTGGCATACCTCCTACCGAGGCGTCTCGCCCGAGTACTTCGACATCAAGCGATGGGTCGTGGATCAGGGCGCGATCTTCGCGCAGGACGACGTGGAACGCGCCGCCGACGTCTGCGTGATCGGGCGATCCGTCCGGGCGCAGCTCTTCGCTCTCGAGGACCCGATCGGGAAGGTGATTCGCGTGAACACCCTGCCCTGCAAGGTCGTGGCGACCCTGCAACCGAAGGGCCTCTCGCTCTCGGGGCAGGACCAGGACGACACGATCATCCTGCCGTACACCACCGCGCAGAAGAAGTTGAAGGGCGTCAACTGGCTCGACGACATTCTGTGCTCGGCGGTGTCGGCCGATGCCGTCAAGGCGGCGGGACAGGAGGCGGCGGCGATCCTCCGCGATCGACATCATCTGCGGCCCGAGGAGGAGGACGATTTCAACATTCGCAACCCCGAGGACATCATTCAGGCCCAGTTGGATGCGAGCAAGACGCTCACCATTCTCCTCATCGCGGTCGCGTCCATCTCGCTCCTCGTGGGCGGCATTGGGATCATGAACGTGATGCTCGTCTCGGTCACCGAACGCACCCGGGAGATCGGCGTCCGCGTCGCGGTCGGGGCCACGGACGAGGCGATTCAGCTGCAGTTCCTGGGTGAATCCATCCTCCTGAGTCTGGTCGGAGGGGCGGCGGGGGTGCTGCTCGGAATCGTCGGGTCGTATCTCGTCGGCCAGACGCTGCAGTGGCCTCTCCAGATGTCGGTGGGCGCGGTGCTGATTGCGGCGCTCTTCTCGGTGGCCGTCGGAGTCTTCTTCGGGTACTACCCGGCCCGTAAGGCCTCGCGGCTCGATCCGATCGAAGCCCTGCGGTACGAGTGACGAGCTCCGACGTCGAATCCCCGGTTTCGGCGCTTCCGCCGAGGACCAGGTGGCTCATCCTGGCGGGCCTCGCGGTCGCGGTAGGCCTCGGGGCGTTCGTCGCGCTCAAGCCCAGGGCGAAGACTCAGTACTTCACCGCGAAGGTCGAGCGCGGCTCGGTCCACGACGTCGTCGAGGCGACCGGGACGATCAATGCGGTCGTCACGGTGCAGGTGGGGTCGCAGGTGTCGGGCAGCATCGCGAGGCTGAACGTGGACTTCAACTCTCGCGTTCACAAGGGCGACGTCATCGCGCTGATCGATCCCGCCCTCTTCCAGGGAGCGCTGGCGCAGGCCTCCGCCGATCTCGATAACGCCAGGGCCAACGTGATCGCCGCCCGAGCGAACCTGGACAAGGCTCGGGCGATCGCGTTTCAGGCCAAGGCCGATTACGACCGAACGGCGGAGCTCGCCAGGAGCCAGCTCGCGAGCCAGCAGCAGCTCGATCTGGCGAAGGCGACCTACGATTCCGAGGCGTCGGCGGTCGGGGCGGCGGCTGCGAACGTGACCCAGGCCGAGGCGCAGGCCAACCAGAAGGCGGCGGCGCTCGCCGTCGCTCAGACGAACCTCAACTACACCGTCATTCGTTCGCCGATCGACGGCACCGTGGTGGCTCGCAACGTCGAGCTCGGCCAGACCGTCGCGGCCTCTCTGCAGGCTCCGACGATCTTCACGATCGCGCAGGATCTGACGAAGATGCTGGTCTACACGAAGACCGACGAGTCGGACGTCGGAAACATTCGCCCGGGCAAGCCCGTCACGTTCAAGGTCGACGCCTTTCCGAAGGAGACGTTTCGGGGGGTCGTGGGCCAGGTGCGAATGAACCCGACGACGGTGCAGAACGTGGTGACGTACGACACGATCATCGAGTTCGCGAACCCGGACCTGAAACTGTTCCCGGGAATGACGGCCTACGTGACCATTCCGGTCGCTTCCGTAGAGAACGCCCTGAAGGTTCCGAACACCGCGCTGCGGTACAAGCCGCCGCTGTCTCTCGAGGAGACCCGTGCGTTGTTCTCGAAATATGGAGTTTCGGTCGATGCGTCAACGGCTGACACCGGTGCGTCGGGTGCGGGCGGCGGGAAGCCCAAGGTCGCCGACGGATCGCCGAGCGGGCCGCGACCCGCGGCGAGGGATGTCGCCGTCGTCTGGAAGCTGCATCCCGGGAGGGCAGAGATCGAACCGATCCGAGTCTCCCTCGGCATCACCGACCATGCGTACACCGAGGTGACGAAAACGCTCGAGGGGAAGCTCGAGGAGGGAGACGAGCTCGTCATTCGATCGGTATCGTCCAAGTCGAGCGCTCCCGGAGGGATTCGGCGGTAGCGCGACAGCGCTATAGCGCTGCCGAGCCTCGAGCCCCTGCCGTGAACGAGACGCCGTTGCCCGAGCCCCCCTCGACGGAGGGAGCCGTTTCCTCGGAACCCTCCGTCATACGCGTCGACGACGTGCACAAGTACTACGACCTGGGCGAGACACGCGTCCATGCGCTCCGCGGGGTGAGCATCCAGATTCACCGCGGCGAATTCGCGGCGATCATGGGTGCGAGCGGCAGCGGGAAGTCGACGTTCATGAACGTGCTGGGATGTCTCGACCATCCCAGCTCCGGCCGCTATCTGCTCGAGGGCGTCGACGTCTCAAAGCATGACAAGAGGGCGCTCGCGTCGATTCGCAACCAGAAGATCGGCTTCGTGTTCCAGGGCTTCAATCTCCTGGCGCGCACGACGGCCCTCGAAAACGTCGAGCTTCCCACCCTCTACACGAAGCTCGACCGCCTGGAGCGGGCGCGTCGGTCCACCGCGGCGCTGACGATGGTCGGGCTCGCGGAACGGGCGCAGCATTACCCCTCACAGCTCTCCGGCGGACAGCAGCAGCGAGTGGCCGTCGCCCGCGCGCTCGTGAACCGCCCATCGATACTGCTGGCCGACGAGCCGACCGGGAATCTCGACAGCCGCACCTCGGTCGAGATCATGGCGGTTTTCCAGAAGCTGAACGACGAGGGCCTGACGATCGTTCTGGTGACGCATGAGCTCGACGTCGCGCAGTTCGCCAAGCGGGTGCTGGTCTTCAAGGACGGTCGGATTCGTAAAGACGATGTCAATCGGCGTCCGCCCAGGGCGGAGGAGGTGCTGAAGACGCTCCCGACGCTCGAAGACTGAGCGCGAGTCGCGGGCGCGTGAGGGCATCACGCTCGGAAGCGCTTCGAGTAGCATTCCCGGCATGAGCGACCTCACGCACACACCCCACACCCGAGTGATCGAGCGCCTGAACAGTCAGGCCGAGGACGTGCGGCGTCTCTGCGCCGGCCTCGACGAGGACGCGATCGCGCGCCGCGTCCGGCCCGAGAAGTGGTCCGTCAAGGAGGTCCTGGCGCACATCGCGCGCGTCCAGCAGGTTTTCGAAGGCCGGCTCGACGCGCTCCTCACGAAGGAGAATCCGGCGATCGCGGGCTACGAGCCCGAGCAGGACGCCGAGTTCGAGACGATCGCGAAGAAGGATTCGGCGGAGCTCCTGAAATGGTTCGAGGACACCCGTGGCCGCATCGTCTCCCGCCTCGAGGGCCTCTCGAAGGAGCAGTGGCACCGCACCGGCCGTCACGCCGAGTATCCCGCGTACGACGTCCACTTCTGCATGGAGTACATGGGCCATCACGAGGCCCACCACATGTACCAGATGTTCGAGCGGCGAGCGGTCTCCGGCCGCTAGGCGGCGCCCGTCGTGTCCGCTCAGCTCTGAGTCGGAAGATCCATCTGATCCGATGCGTCCGCGTCTTGCTCCGCCGGTTGCTCCGCGGTCTTCTCGTGGAACCCGTGAACCGAGACGCCGAGGAGCCTCACGGGGCGGCGTCCCGCCTCGGTCTTCTCGAGGAGCGACGCGGCGCGCGCGGCGATCTCCTCGGGCGCGCGCGTGGACGGGTCGCGGGTGTCGCTGCGCGTGATGGTCTGGAAGTTGTCGTAGCGCAGCTTCAGGACGACGGTCCGAGCCCGCAGATTCTTCTTCTCGAGGTACGCGGCCGTGCGCTTCGCGAGATCCTCGACCTCCGCCTGGATCTGTGCGGGATCCGACAGGTCCTTCGCGTACGTCTCCTCGTGACCCACCGACTTGCGTTCCTGGTTCGGGTTGACGATGCGGTCGTCTTCGCCGAACGAGAGCCGGCGCAGCCCGGCGGCCCAGCTCCCGACCGCGCGCTGGAGGACCTCGTCGGGCGCGGTGCGGACGTCGACGAGGCGATCGATCCCCTCCGCGCGCAGCCTCGCCGCCGTCTTGGGCCCGACGCCCCAGAGCGCGTCGACGGGGAGGCCCTGGAGGAAGCCCTCGATGCGCTCGGGCGAGATGACGGTCAGCCCGTCCGGCTTCTTCCAGCCCGAGGCAATCTTGGCCAGAAACTTGTTCGGCGCGACGCCGGCCGAGGCGGTCAGCCGCGTCTCCTCGTGGATCCGCTCCTTGAGCCGCCTCGCCACCTTCGCGCCGAAGGGCTCGGCCCACGCGTTCTCGGTGACGTCGAGGTAGGCCTCGTCGAGCGACAGGGGCTCGACGAGCGGCGTCACGGTGCGGAAGATCGCGAAGACCTGCTGCGAGACCGCTCCGTACTTCGGGAAGTCGGGGCGGAGGATGACGAGCTCGGGACAGAGCCGGACGGCGCGCGACATGGGAATCGCCGAGCGGACGCCGAACTTCCGCGCCTCGTAGCTCGCGGCGCACACGACGCCGCGGCTCTCGGGCCGGCCGCCGACCGCGACCGGCCGGCCGCGAAGGGAAGGATCGTCCCGCTGCTCGACCGACGCGTAGAACGCGTCCATGTCGACGTGGAGGATCTTGCGGAGACTCATACCGAGTGTCGTCATCCCGAGCGTAGCGAGGGATCCCGGCCTGGGCAAGCCCGTGGCGCCGCCTGGGAGAACGGCGTATAAGCAGCCACGTGACGAGCCTCCGCATATCCTCCGCCATCTTCGACGCCTTCCCCGACGTCCTCGTGGGCGTCGTGGCATTCCAGGGCGTCCGGAACGCCGGAGAGAGCGCCGAGCTCGCGGAGCTGCTGCGCACGGAGGAGGACGACGCGGTGCGGCGCCTCACCGGAGCCGGTGCCCCGATCCCCGAGCACCCGCACGTCGCGCCCTGGCGGGAGGCGTACCGGAAGTTCGGCGCCAAGCCCAAGGACCACCCGTCCTCGATCGAGAACCTCCTGCGCCGCGTCGTCAAGGGCCACCGTCTGCCCCACGTCAACCGCCTGGTGGACCTCTACAACGCCGTCTCGCTGCGCCATTTCGTGCCGGTCGGCGGCGAGGATCTGGACGCCGTGGAGGGCGACGTGGAGCTTCGCTACGCCACGGATTCGGAGCCCGGGGTGCGTCTGCTCGGTGAGCCGGCCGAGTCGTCGCGCCCGCCCAAACCGGGCGAGGTGATCTACGCGGATCGCGCCGGCGCGCTCTGCCGCCGCTGGAACTGGAAGGAGGCCGACCGCACGAAGCTCACCGAGGCGACGACGCGCGGGTTCCTCGTCGTCGAAGGACTGCCTCCGGTGGATCGGCCTCGCATCGATGCGGCGCTCGCCGGCCTCGCGGCGCTCGTCGGCGCACACTGCGGCGGAATCCAGCGAACGTTCGTCCTCGACCGCAATCGGCGGGAGGCGCCGATCGACTAGGGCTTCGACATCGAGGAGGATGCTCGCCTCCCAGACACTGGGCTGTCATCCCGAGGAGCGCGTCGGATCCGTCGCGAGGGATCCCGAACTCGACCAGCCCAGCTCGAAGGCTGCCGATGACGGGATCCCTGACCGTCTGTCGCGCCCGGGATGACGGTTCGGACCGGCCGCGTCCCCCGGCGACGAGAGAGAGGTAGGACTGGCTCGGCTACGGGTTCGCGCCGCCCTCGTAGTAATCCAGCCCCGAGTGGTCGAGCACCTCTTCGCCGACCAGGATCCGCAACGTGTTGGAGAGCTTCAGGTGCTGGACGAAGAGGTCGTGCTCGGGCTTCAGGTCCGGGCGCGACATCGGAGACTTGAAGTAGAAGGACAGCCACTCCTGGATCCCCGAGAGCCCGGCGCGCGCCGCGAGGTCCAGGAAGAGCAGCAGGTCGAGGACGACCGGCGCCGCCAGGATCGAGTCGCGGCAGAGGAAGTCGATCTTGATCTGCATCGTCTGCCCGAGCCAGCCGACGATGTCGATGTTGTCCCAGCCCTCCTTGGCATCGCCGCGGGGCGGGTAGTACTCGATGCGCACCTTGTGGAAGTAGTCGCCGTAGAGCTCGGGGTACAAATCGGGCTGCAGGATCGCGTCGAGGACCGAGGCCTTGCTGACCTCCTTCGAACGGAAGGAGCCGGGATCGTCGAGGACCTCGCCGTCGCGGTTGCCCAGGATGTTCGTCGAGAACCAGCCCTGGAGACCGAGCATGCGCGCCTTCAGACCCGGCGCGATGATCGTCTTCATCAACGTCTGGCCGGTCTTGAAGTCCTTGCCGGCGATCGGGACGCCCTTCGACTTCGCCATCTCGGTCAGCGCGGGAACGTCCACCGTGAGGTTGGGCGCTCCGTTCGCGTACGGAACGCCGCTCGCGATCGCGGCGTAGGCATAGATCATGGAGGGCGCGATGTCGGGCGAGCTCTCCTTCAAGCCCTTCTCGAAAGCCGGCAGCGACGCGTGGACCGCTGTGGGCAGGGAGTACGTCTCGGTCGATCCGCACCAGACCATGACCGCGCGCGCGGCGCCCTGCTCCCGGCGGAACCGCTCGATGTCGCGGATGACCGCCTCGGCGAGATCCATCTTCGAGGCGCCCTTCTTCACGTTCGGGCCGTCGAGGTTCTTGACCCAGGCCTGCTCGAAGACCGCGGGCATCGGCGTCACGGACTCGAGCTCCGGCCTCACCGCGGCGAGCATCTCGCCCGACAGCACGCCGGCCTTGACGGCCGCCTCGTAGGCGTTGTCCGGGAACGGGTCCCAGCCGCCGAACACGAGGTCCTCGAGGTGGGCCAGCGGAACCAGCTCGCGCACGGGCGTGAACTTCGGGTTCGTGCGCTTGCCCAGCCGCAGCTTCTGCATCTGCGTGACCGAGCCGAAGGGCTGCGCGAGCCCCTTGCGGATCAGGTGGACTCCGGCGATCAGCGTGGTCGAGACGGCGCCGAGGCCCGGGAGCAGGACGGCGAGCTTGCCCTGCGCGGGCGCGATCGACTTCGCGAGCTCCGGATAGAAGGACGTCCGATCACTCATTCTGTGAGCTCTCCGCGAGGCCCCGCCGTTCGCTCAGGGCGAGTCCGACCAGCACCAGGAAGTAGATCGGCGCGCCGACGGCGGCCATGACCAGGAACCAGTGCGCCTTGCCGAAGGCGGACAGTATCAGAACGAGGTAGATGAAATCGCGGCGCGAGAGCTCGTCGGCGACGCGGGAGATCCGGTTGGAGCGCTGCGAGACGCTCGTGAAGAGCGGGCCGTCCTTGCGCGCGGACCGCATCGTCTGGAGGTGGACGAAGGCTGCCGAGGCGAGGTTGCCCAGGATCGCGAGCGCCCCGACCCAGAGCGGCCAGGCCTGTCCGATCGCGCGACTCCAGCCGATGGCGATGGCCGAGTACACCGCGACGTGGACGAGGTTGTCGCCCCAGAAGTCGAGCAGCCCTCCCCAGCGCGACTCCTGGAAGCGCAGCCGCGCGAGCTCGCCGTCGCAGCCGTCGACGATCGAGTGGAGGACGAAGCAGAGCGCGCCGGCGGTCTGCCAGAGCGGCCGCGCGGAGAGGAAGAAGAGCGCGCCGAAGACGCCGATCGCGACCGAGACGATCGTCATCATGTTGGGAGTCACGCGCGTGCCGGCGAGGCGCCGGCTGATCGCGAGCGAGATCCGGCGGTCGAAGTGCCGCGACATGAACCCCTCGGTGTCCTTGATCAGGGACCGGAGCAGGTGCTTTTCGGCGCGGGGAAGGTCGGACGGCGATTCGAGGGCCACGCCGAGGCCGTCCACGTCGCCGGGCCGGGCGGAGAGGTCGCGGGCCGAAAGGATCTTGTTCCACGGCAGGCGCACCGCATCGGCGGGCGCCGGCGCGTCGAACTCGGCGCGGGTTCCCTCGAGGGCGGTCCGCACCGCCGGCGTCGCGTCGGGGACGACGATGCGCGTGTAGCCGGCCCGCTGCGCGCAGAGCACCGTGCGCCGGACGATGGGAAGGCCGAGGAGGATCGTCTCCGGCGGCACGGCGTCCGGGCCGTCGGGCGGCACGAGGGCGATCGCGAGTTCGGTCGCGGACTCTGGCGCCGGGCTCGCCGGATTCACGCTCACGCTCCCGGGACTCCGGCCATGCGCGAGAGACCGAGAGGGCCGCCGGCACGGCGGCTCGACTCGCGGGCGAGGGCGAGGACCTGCACGCACAGGGCGGCCTGCGCGAGGTTGCGTCCGCGCGCGCGGGAATCGGCAGTCTCGCCGAGGAACTCGTCGATGACGCCGCCGAACCAGTCCGGGTGGTGCGAGCCCTCGGTCAGCGACGGCACCTCCCAGTTCTCGGTGGGCGCGGTCTCCCGCTCGAGCGAGAGCCGCGATCCCTCCAGGCGGAGGAGCCCGAGCGTGCCCTCGAGCTCGATACGGTTGGCGCGGCTCGGGGCCGCCCAGGTCAGGAAGATCTCGGCGGAGGCCGAGGGGTACGCGAGGATCACCGTCGCGGTGTCCTCGACCGGCCACTGCGAGTACTTGCGGATCTCGAGTCGCGCGGCGACCCGCGAGGGGGGCTCTCCCATCCAGGTGGAGATCGTATAGAGGGCGTGCCAGCCGTGGTCCACCAGGATCCCTCCGCCGGACTGGGCGGGATCGACGCGCCAGTTCGTCTCGGGGGTGTTCGTCCCGGCGACGGCCGCTACGGTGGCTACGGCCGCAGCCGGCTTGTCTCGCAGGGTCTCCCAGCGCGCGCGCCTCACCTCGCCGATCTCGCCGGCGCGCACGAGCGCCGTCATTCGCGAGATCGCCGGAGACCGCAGCCAGTTGTGGACGGTGCAGAGCGTGCGGTCCTTGTCCGCGGCGAGCGCCGGCAGGCCGCGCAGCTCCTCGGGCGAGAGGACCAGGGGCTTCTCGCAGAGGACGTGCAGCGAGCGCGCGAGCGCGGCCCGCACGAGCGTTGCGTGCGTCGACGGCTGGGTGCAGATGTCCACGAAGTCGAGATCGGAGGACTCCTTGCCGAGGAGCTCCTCGGCGCTGTCGTACCAGCGCGCGTCGGGGTAGCTCGCCGCGAGGTGCTCGCGCCGCTCGGGCCGCGCGTCCGCCCCGGCGACGATCGTGGCGTCCGAACGCTGCCGCCAGCCGGGCAAGTGGCCCCCGACCGCGACGTGGCCGACTCCGAGGAGGGCGCCCTTCAACATGAAAGCGAACCCCCTCTCCCGGCGGGACTCGACCACCGAAGGCAGACCCCCGGCGTTAGAGAACGCCGGCCGTAGGCCGGCGATAAGGGTTGGGGTGAGGGGCAATCCCGCAGCGGGTGAGGCGAATGGAATTTGTCGACCGTTGCCCCCCTCACCCTGCCCTCTCCCCCCGCGGGGGGGAGAGGAGTTTTCGAGTTTGGCGACACGATCACTCCAGCTTCCACTCCCGCGCCACGGCGCCGAGCGCCTCGTCGAAGAGCGCAAGCCCCTCGAGCGCGGTCTCCTCGGGGATGTTGAGCGGCGGGTTCAGCCGGATCACGGGCGAGTACACCATGGCGAGCAGGCCCCGGCGCAGGCACTCCTGGAAGAGCGCCCTGGTGAAGTCCTTGGAGACGAGCTCCTTGGTCTTGCGGTCCTTGACGAGCTCGATCCCGAGCAGGAGGCCCTTGCCGCGGACGTCGCCGATCAGCCGGTGCTTCTCCTGCAGCTCCTGAAGCCGCGCGAGCATCGTGCGCCCCACGCGCTCGGCGTTTGCGACCAGGTTCTCCTTCACGATGATCTCGAGCGCGGCGAGTCCCGCGGCGGAGGCCATCGGGTTGCCCCCGTAGGAGGAGCTGCTGCCGGACGGGTTCGCGAACGGCTTCGCCTTCGTCAGCTCTTCGGTCGAGACGACGGCCGCGAGCGGGAATCCGCCGCCGATGCCCTTGCCGCACGTCATCACGTCGGGGACGACGCCGTCGTGGTCGACGCCCCAGAACTTGCCGGTGCGTCCGAAGCCCGTGATCATCTCGTCCGCGATGAAGAGGGCCCCGTGGTCCTTCGCGATGGCGCGCACCGCCGGGACGAACCCGGGCGGCGGGATGACGTTGCCGGCGGTGCCCTGCATCGGCTCCACGATGACGGCGGCGATCTGGCCGCCGCTCTGGTTCTTGATGACGCCGCGCGTCTCCTCGGCGCAGGCGATGCCGCAGCTCGGATAGGTCAGGTGGAGCGGGCAGCGGTAGCAGTAGGCGTAGGGCGCCGAGTAGGTCCCCGGCACGAACGGCCCGAGCCCGTCCTTGAAGTCTCCCCAGAGGAGTGGCAGCACGCCTCCGGTCTTCCCGTGGAAGGCGCCGGAGTAGCCGACGAACTCGAACTTCTTGGTGACCGACTTGGCGAGCCGAAAGGCGGCCTCGACGGCCTCCGCTCCGCCGGAGAAGAGCTGGATGCGTGTCAGGCCCGGCGGCGTCACGCTGCCGAGCAGGTTCAGGAACTTCGCCCGGACCTCGGTCGTGAAGCTGCCGAACGTCAGCCGCGCGGCCTGCCGCTGGAGCGCCTCGACGTAATGCGGATGGCAGTGGCCCACGCTGCCCACCGCGATCCCCGCGATGAAGTCGATGTAGGAGTTGCCGTCCTCGTCGACGATGCGGCTGCCCTTGCCCTCCGCCATCGCGAGCCCCGAGTAGAGCGCGAAGGACTGGAGGCCCGGAGCCATGTGGCGCTGCTCGAGCGAGACGATCTCCTTCGAGCGCGGGCCGACCTCGCGCGACTTCTTGCCGTTGGTGCCGCTCATAGACTCACCGGGTCACCGCATGTTGCGTGAAGCGCGCCGCCAGGAGGGCCGCGATCCGGGTCGAGGCCACCTCCCGGAAGAGCGCGAAGCTCGGCCACGCGTTCAGGTCGATGATGCAGAGCGCGCCCTCCGGCGAGACGATGGCGTCGCCTCCGTAGACGTCCAGGCCGAGCGCGCCCGCGGCGCGCGCGGCCGCCGCGGCGAGGGCGTCCTCGTCGAAGCCGTAACGGTGGAGCGTCTGATCGCGGTGGTAGAACCACTGGAACCAGGAGGGGCGCGGTGGGTTCGCCGGCCGCGCGCCGTTCTCCTCCTCGTCCGCCTGTGGAAGCCCCGACACGCCGTAGAACTTGATCAGATCGCCTGGCGCGTGGTCCTGGACGACCGCGTGCGTGATTCCTCGCGACGCCAGGATCGACAGCCGTTCGGCCAGCGCGTCGCGTCCCTCGGCGTACGCGACGTCGCCCTCCTGCGTCGCGTGCACGTCGCCGCGTTTGACCCAGCACGGGCCGCGGAACGTCTCGGGCCCCTTCGCGGTTTCCACGAGGACGCTGTGCGGGAATGGAACGGAGTGCCTCGCGAACAGCGCGATCGTGCGCTCGCGGTCGGTGTTGCGGATCCCGGAGGGCCGGTTGACGATCCGCGCGCCGCGGCGCTCCCAGGCCGCCAGGCGCTCCACGACGGCCGGACGCTCGCACATGACGAAAACATTAGGCGGCGGCTCGCCGCCGCCGCTCCAGCCAGCTGTTCCTTCGTCGGTGTGTAGCTCGTCGGGAGTCTTGAGCTCCACTTCGAAGCCGCGCGCCTCGAGCTCCTTCGCCGTGGCGCGCAGGATCTCGGCGTCGTCGGTCTCGCGGCCCGGCGAGTGGGCGAGCTCGCGGTAGACGCCCCAGCAGCGTGCGTCGTTCAAGGGCGTCCTCCCGAGGTGGCCGCGGCGCGGGCCAGCTCCTCCGCGGATTCCAAGTCCTCCGCGCGGTCCACGTCCACGACCTTTCCGACCGCGATGGCCTGCATGGGCTCGCCCGATTTGCAGAGCCAGGCGAGGAAGTCGCGCAGCCGCGGCAGGGACAGGGAGTCGGGGATCCGCATCCTCCGGACGCGCTCCGGGATCACGTAGATTCCGGCGGTCACGCCGTCGCCGGTCACGCCGCCCACGACCGTGACGCGTCCCTTGCGCGTCGTCGTGACCCAGAGCGGCTTCTCATCGTCGACGAAGCCGGTGACCGCGAGGACGGTCGTGTCCGCCGAAGTCCGCGCGGCCTCCTCGGCAAACCGCACGAAATCCGGACGGGGGCAGTAAGCGTCGACCGTCGAGACGAGCAGCCGTCCCTTCGGCGCTCCCTCCAGGATCTCGCGGAAGCTCTCGAGGGAGGAGCGCGTGTTCTTCACGATGACCCGGGAGATGAGCGGTCCGAACCGTTCCCGGACGAACGCGGCGCAGCCCTCCTCGGCGGCGTTGAAGATCACGGCCGCCGACACGACCCCGGCCGCCTGGAAGTTCTCGAGGACGTGCTCGATCAGCGGCACGCCGCCGACCTCGACCATCGGCTTCGGCACGCCGAGGCCCTTCAGGCGCGAGCCGCGGCCCGCGGCGATGACGCCTCCGGCGGTGATGGCGGTCCCGAGGCGGCCAGAGGCCGAAGCCGAAACTTTCGCCGTCACGGCAGCACCCTCAGAAGCTCGGTCACGTTCGCGATCACGGGATCGGCCGGGCAGCAGGCAGCGGTGGCGCCGGGATGGAGCCAGACGTGCCGCATGCCCATCTTCCGCGCGCCCTCCATGTCGCGAGGCAGCGAGTCGCCGACGAAGACCGCGCGGTCGGAGCTCGTCGCGAGCGCGTCGAGCGCCGCCTGGAAGATGCGCGGGTCCGGCTTGGTCGCGCCGACGGCCTCGGAGTCGATGGCGACGTCCACGTACCGACCGATGCTCGTTCCGGCGCAGATCGCCTCGAGGTTGCCGTAGAAGTTGGAGACGATCCCGATGCGGTAGCGCTCCGCGAGCTTCTCGAGAACGCGGGCGTTGGTGGCGAGCTTCGCGAGCGCGTCCTCCAGGAAGCGCGTGCCGATCCGGCGCGCCAGCGTGGAGTCGCCGCCGAGGCCGCGCGCGAGGTCGAGCGAGAGTCGCTGGACCGTCTGGGCGAGCGAAAGCTCGCGCGGCAGCTTCCCCACGAGCGCATCGTCGGCCGCGTAGAACGCCCTGTCGAAGCCCGCGCGGTCGACCGAGACGCCCGCGTCGGCCACCAGGGCGAAGAAGCGGTCCTTCCAGGCGACGCCGTCGGCGTCGAGCGTGCCTCCGAAGTCGAAGAGCAGGACGTCAGTCGCCTTCAACCCGCGGCCTCTTCTTCCGAGCGCGTCAACGCGCGACCTCATTCTCGATCCGCACCTCGGACAGGTGCAGGTGGCGCAGGTCGAGCAGGTGGTGCTTGAGCAGGACGACGAGGCCGGGGATGAGCCAGAGCAGTTCGCGCGCCCGCCGCGCGACGCTGTACGCCCCGCCCTGCGCGGCCGTCAGTCCGAGGAGCAGGAAGACGCCGACGCGCACGCCCTCGGCGATTCCGAGGCGCGCCGGGACGAAGAGCGCGACGTTGTTGAGCGCCAGTGCGAGCGACTCGATCGCGACCGCCGTCCTCCAGCCCTCGCCCGGGGCGATGAGCCGCAGGAGGAGATAGGTCTCGAGCAGTCCCCCGCACCAGCCCAGGAACGACCACGCGACGGATCCCAGGAAGTGCTCCTGCCGGCGCTCGTAGAAGTCCCCGATCAGGACGTCCAGGCGCTCCGCCTGGCGACGGAACCGCCGCAGCGCGCGCAGCGGCCGGAAGCGCCGGAGCCAGTCGAGGATGGCGACGAAGGCGCCGTGCCGCAGCGCCACCGTCATCCACAGCGTCAGCGCCGCCAGGACGAGCAGCCCGGCGAGCGCCGCGATCCGGATGCCCGTGGGCACGCGGAAGTGCGTGAGCGTGACGCCGATGCCGAGCGCGAGGAAGATCCCCTGGGAGGCGACCTCGGCGTGCCGGTGCACGGCGACGGTCGCGAGAGCCTTCGGGTAGCCGATCTTGTGCGACAGGAGCTGCGCCTTGAGCGGCTCGCCGCCGACCGTCGTGAAGTAGTTGACCGAGTCGCCGGCGAGGTACGCCGCGAACGCGTCGCCGAAGGAGACCGGCCCGTCGGGCCGCCGGCCGATCAGGACCTTCCAGCCGTACGTGAAGGCGAGCTGGGGGAGCGCGTAGAGGGCGACCAGGACCGGGAACCACCAGCCGATCGCCGAGAGGTTCGTCGCGATCGCGGGCCAGCCCACGAGGCCGAGCACCGTCGCGAGCACGCCGATCCCGAGCGCGAACAGGACGATGCCCCAGACGCGGCGTGCGCGGCGCGGACCCGTTCCCGACGGGGCCGTGGGAAGGACCGCGGAATCGGGAGAGGCTGAGGCGCGCGCCCCCGCGGGATTCATGCGAGGCTCCGCGGAATCAGGAGACCCTGACGGGGAGAAGCGCTTTCAATTCCTGGGGAAGTGGGAAGGAGACATCCTCCTTCACCGTCTCGAACTCCTCGACGGTCTCAACACCCAGCTTCTCGCGGCTGAACGCCACGACCTCTTGCACCAGGATCTCGGGAGCCGAGGCGCTCGCGGTCAATCCGAGGACGCGGACGCCGGAGAGCCACTCGGGACGGATGTCGCGGGCCCGCTCGATCAGATGCGACGCGACGCCGTTGACCCGGGCGACCTCGCACATGCGGAGCGAGTTGGACGAGTTGGGAGCGCCCAGCACCAGGAGCAGGTCGACGTGCGGCACCATCTCCTTCACCGCGTCCTGGCGGTTCTGGGTGGCGTAGCAGATGTCCTGCTTCGAGGGCGCCTTCAGGTTCGGGAACCGCCGCTTGAGGATCGCCAGGATCTCGCGGGTGTCGTCGATCGAGAGCGTCGTTTGCGTGAGGTAGGCAACGCGGTCGGGGTCCGGGACCTCCACCTTCTCCGCGTCCTCGCGCGTCTCGACCAGCCGGATCGACGCGGGCGCCTCGCCGAGCGTGCCGACCGTCTCGTCGTGATCGTGGTGGCCCACGAGGATGATCGTGTAGCCCTGGCGCGCGTAGTGGATCGCCTCGAGGTGCACCTTGGTCACGAGGGGGCAGGTCGCGTCGATCGTCTTCAGGCCCTTTCCAGCGGCGATCCCTCGCACCGACGGCGCGATGCCGTGGGCGGAGAAGACCAGCCAGGCGTTGTCCGGGACCTCGTCGGCCTCCTCGACGAAGCGGGCGCCCTTGTCGCGCAGCTCGTCGACGACGTAGCGGTTGTGGATGATCTCCTTGCGGACGTAGATCGGTCCCTCGCAGACCTCGAGCGCCTTCTCGACGACGTCGATCGCGCGCACGACACCCGCGCAGAAGCCGCGCAGGCCGGCGACGAGGAGCTTCTCGACCTTGATGCCCGAGAAATCGCTTTGGGCAGCCGAAGCCGAATCCTGAACCGGAGCCGTCACCAGTTCACCGTCTCGGCGAACTTGCGCTTCTTGTCCTCGGGCGTCGCGCCCCCCGCGGACGGAGCGCGGGCGAGGTCGGGGTAGAGCGCCATGACCGTCTCGACGACGCCCTCGACGTCCAGCTTCAGGTTGTGCCGCTGCTGCAGTTGAGGGGAATGCTCGACGAAGAGATCGGGGATCGCGTGGACCTTGAGGCCTTCGGTCGGCAGGCCCTCGGCGTGGAACGCCTCGAGCACGCCGGCGCCGAAGCCGCCGATCTGGAGATGCTCCTCGAGGGTCAGGATGCGCGGGACGGAGGAGGCGATCTTCCGCAGCATCTCGAGGTCGAGCGGCTTGGCGAATCGCGCGTTGGCGACGCCGCAGGAGATCCCATGGCCCGCCAACTCCTGCGCCGCCTGCTGCGCGACCGAGACCATCGAGCCGTAGGCCAGGAGCATCAGGTCGCGGCCCTCGGAGAGGATCTCGCCCCTGCCGATCGGAATCGTCCGGAGCTCCGCATCGAGGTCGACGCCGAGCGCCATGCCGCGCGGGTAGCGGACCGCGAACGGAATGCCCGAGTTGATCGCGGTGAACAGCATGTGCTGCAGCTCGTTCTCGTCCTTGGGAGCGCCGACCGTCATCCCGGGCGCGATGCGCGTGTAGGAGATGTCGAAGATGCCCTGATGGGTCTTGCCGTCGTCGCCGACGAGCCCGGCGCGATCGATGCAGATCGTGACCGGCAGCTTCTGGAGCGCAACGTCGTGGATCAGCTGGTCGAAGGAGCGTTGCAGGAACGTCGAGTAGATGGCGACCACGGGCCTGAGCCCGGCCTTCGCCATGCCCCCGGCCATGATGACCGCGTGCTCCTCGGCGATGCCCACGTCGATGACGCGCTCCGGGAACTTCTTGGCGACCTCGATGAGGCCGGTTCCCTCGAGCATCGCGGCGGAGATCGCCACGATCCTGGGGTCCTTCTCCATCATCGTCAGGAGCGTCTTCGCGAAGACCTGCGAGTAGGTGTAGCGCTTCGCGGTTCCCGGGGCGCCGGTGGGCGTGCCCGGCTGGTGGAACTTGGACGGGTTCTGCTCGGCCTGTTGGAAGCCGCGGCCCTTGTGCGTCATCGTATGGATGACGACCGGCGTGCCGTCCTTCGACACGTCCTTGGCCCGGGCCAGCGCCTCCTCGAGCTCGCGGAAATCGTGGCCGTTGACCGGGCCCACGTAGTGGAAGCCGATCTCGTCCCAGATCAGGTTGGGGAAGAAGAGTCCCTCGACCGAGCTCTTGAGCTTGCGCGCCAGCTCCCAGGCCTTGTCGCCCTTGGGAACGCGTTTGAAGAAGCTGTGCCCGGTCTCGATGAACTTCTTGTAGGTCGGGTGGAGCTCGAAGCGGTTGCGCCAGTGCGCCAGCCAGCCCACGTTCTCCGAGATCGACCAGCCGTTGTCGTTGAAGATGACGATCAGGCGCTTCGGCTTCAGGTGCACGATGTTATTGAGGGCCTCGTAGCTCGGGCCCGAGGTCAGCGCGCCGTCGCCCACGATCACGACCACGTAGGGATCGTCGGGCTTGCCCTGGAGCGCGATCGAGATGCCCAGCCCGTAGGAGAGGCCGGTCCCGGCATGGCCCGCGGCGAGGGTGTCGTGCGGGCTCTCCGAGGGCTCCGCGA
The DNA here is from genome assembly GCA_036493875.1 of Thermoanaerobaculia bacterium. Classification (GTDB taxonomy): domain Bacteria; phylum Acidobacteriota; class Thermoanaerobaculia; order UBA5066; family Gp7-AA6; genus DAHUXD01. The sequence continues at coordinate 6,024 of DASXPB010000025.1, read as the reverse complement.
AGCCGGATAGTCCGCCCGGGGTCCGGATCGAGGGGAACTGATCTCGACGCCCGGTCACCAGCTTGTGCGTGTAGCACTGGTTGGACGTGTCCCAGACCAGGTTGTCCTTGGGGGAGTCGAAGGCCCGGTGCAGCGCCAGGGTCAGCTCGACGACGCCGAGGTTGGATGCGAGGTGGCCGCCGGTCTTGGTGATGGTCTCGACGATGATGCTCCGGCAGTCCTGGGCGAGCTCGGCTAATTGCTCGTAGCTCAGGCCCTTGAGGTCCCGGGGACCCTCGATCCGGCTGAGAATGGGCATGTGGTGTAGAACCCCTCCATCCGCGAAGGCGCGGCGCCGCCGGCCGCGAGAAACGCGGATGATAACCTACAAAAGATATGTCAAATTCACTGCGCATAGGCAGTTCCGAGCACAAAGAGCTCTTCTGCCGGACCTTCATCCAGACCCACGACCCGTTCGTCCCCGCGGAGATCCGGTGGCCCGATCTGGACGCGGAGGGGCTCCAACGGCTCAAGGGACTGCCCGTGTGGAACGAGGCCGCCCGCACCGAGGCCGCCACGGCGGTCAAGGTCCAGTCGCTCGGCAAGGTCGAGAAAGACCCGCTCCTCGCCGAGGCCATCAGCCTCCAGGGATACGAGGAGGCCCGCCACGCGGACGTCATCCAGCGGCTCACCCGCCACTACGGGATCCCGGTGGACTCCTTCCCGGCGCCCCAGGAGCCGTCGGATCCGACCTGGGCGTTTCTGCGCACCGGCTACGGCGAGTGCCTGGACTCCTTCTTCGCCTTCGGTCTCTTCGAGCTCGGCCGGCGGTCGGAGTTCTTCCCGGCCGGGATCATCTCGGTCTTCGACACGATCATGCAGGAGGAGGCGCGCCACATCCTCTTCATCGTCAACTGGGCGGCCTACCTGCGTGCGCAGAAGCCGCTGCCGATGCGCCCCGCGTTCGACGCGCGCCGCGCGTGGAACATCGTCGCGCAGGCGTTCGACCGCGTGAAGGGCGCGATGTCGATGGCGGGCGGCGGCGGCAAGGACGACGACGAGGACGCGAAGGCCGGGGCCGCCGACCGCGACAAGACCCAGGACGGCTTCACGCTCAAGAGCCACGCCGCGTTCGGCGACTTCACGCTGCGCAGCTTCCTCGAGCTCTGCATCTCGGAGAACGACCGCCGCTTCTCACCCTATGACGCGCGCCTCCTGCGGCCGATGCTCGTGCCGCCGGTCGTGAAGGCCATCGTGAAGGTTCTGCCGAAAGGCTCGAAGAAGCCGGCGGAAAGAGAAGAGAGAGCCGCCTAGAGAGGCGGATGTGGGGCCAACTGGGCGGGGCTCGTCCCCGCCCACTCAAGGCGCGGCAGGCTCATTCCTGTCCAGCGCCTTCTTCAGCCGCTGAGTGATCAGGAAGACCTCCGGCCGCGAGACCTTGGATCCCGGGCCGTGCTTCTCGACGCGATCGAGTGCGGCCCACGCGAGCTGGACGGGGAGAGCGGTGAATTCGATCAGGCCGCGCGGCGCGGAGACCGACTGGAGAGCCCGGATGTACTCGCCGGCGACGCCGAGATCGCGCCGGGCCAGAGCGAAGACGTCTGATTCCGGAACTTCCGCCGGCAGGTAGCGGCGGCCCTCCTCCGCATCGACGGCGGAGTCCTTCAGGATGTTGACGAGCTGGAGCGCCTCGCCGAAGGTCGCGGCGCGCTCGCGCAGGAACGGGGCGATGCCGGACAGCGATGGGCGATCCAGCAGGAAGAGCTCCGACAGCATCTCGCCCACGATCCCGGCCACGATGTAGCAGTAGTCCTTGAGCTCCGGGATCGAGTGGAGCGTCAGCGCGCCCTCCCGTGTCCGCGCGACGATCGAGGCCATGCCGTCGGCCGAGCGGATCACGTGGGCGCGGATGGGCTCGATGGCGCCGGGAGAGAGCGCGAAGAACGCGTCCAGGACGAACGGGACCTCGGCCATCAGCTCCTGGTAGCCGGCGTGGTGCGCGACCTTCCGATCGATCCAGTCGCGCGCGAGCCTCTCGGCGTCGGGACGCGAATACGACCGCAGCAGACGGTTGAAGTCGGCGAGCGCCGCGATCCGCGCGTCGGGATCCCAATGGGACGCGTCCTCGAACGTGTCGGCGATGCGGAAGAGGAGGTACGCGATCATCACCTCGCGCCGCGTGGGCACCGGCAGGACCGGGATCGACAGCGCGAAGGTGCGGCTGGTTTTCTCGAGGAGATCGTCGAGTGTGGCGGCCGCCATCAGATGCCCTCCGCGAGGAGGCAGGCGACGAACGCCGCGAGCCGGTCCGCGCAGTCGAGGACGGTCCGGCGCATCCGCCGCAGCGTCGCGATCGAGCGGGGATGCACGAGAGCCCCGAACGCCACGGAGGAGCGGCGGATGCCGCCCTCGGAATCCATGCATCGCGAAAGATATCCGGGCAGCTCCTCCTCGGCGGTATCCGTGACGATGCGGACCAGCAGGTAGGGGACTGCCGCGGCCGCGGCGGCCCGGGCCCAGGCCGCGGACTCCATGTCGACGGCGGCGGGCGGAGGTGCTGCGGTCGCGGCCGCCGCGGCCTTCTCGGCGGCGGTCACGAGCGGCTTCTCGACCGACAGGAGCGTCCCCTGCCTCGCCCCGGGCTTCGCGGCGGCGCGCCCGACCCGGACGGCGTCCGGCCGGGGCGTGACTTCTCCGGCGGAGTCGAGGACGCGGTGCGCGATGACGAGGTCGCCCGTTCCCAGGTCCGCGGTCAGGCCGCCCGCGACGCCCGCCCCGATGAGGAGCGACGGCCGGTACCGGGCGCAGAGCGCGACGACGTTGCGCGCCGCGCGCTGGGGGCCGTCGCCGGTGTTCGCCACGACGACGTCCTCGGGCAGGGATCGCCCGGAGAACGCCTCGAGCTCCTCGGGGATCGCCGTCACGACGAGGACCCGCGCCTTGGCGCTACTTTCAGACATCGTCACGCGCTCGCACTGTCATTTTCGTGGCGGGCTGCCCCCCTCACCCTGCCCTCTCCCCCCGGGCGGGGGAGAGGGAGTTCTTACATACCCATTCGCCCGAAACCACTCGACCGCGCGCGCGAGCGCCTCCTCGACGGGCGTCTGCGGAAGCCCGAGCTCCCGCACGGCCTTGCCCGGGTCGAAGAACATCCTGTGCATCGACATGCGGACGGAGTCGAGCGATACGCGCGGAGGCTTTCCCGTGATCCGGGCGGCCGCGCTGCTCAGGGCGCCGAACACGAGCGGGATCCCGTGCGGCAGCCTGATCGTCGGAGCCGGCAGCCCGCTGAGCCGCGAAAGCGTCTCCAGGATCTCCTTGAGCGTCAGGTCGCGGTTCCCGAGGATATAGCGTTCGCCGACGCGCCCCCTCTCCGCCGCCAGCAGGTGCCCGCGCGCGACGTCGCGGACGTCGATGAGGTTCAGTCCCGTGTCGACGTAGGCCGGCATCTTCCGATTCAGGAAGTCCACGATCATCTGCCCGGTCGGCGTCGGCTTGAGGTCGCGCTCGCCGACCGGCGTGGACGGGTTCACGATGACGACCGGCAAGCCGCGCTTCGCCCAGCTGAGCGCGATGCGTTCCGCGTCGTACTTGGACCTCTTGTAATGACCCACGATGCGGTCGCGGACGACGGGCGTCTCTTCGTTCGCCGGCGAGCCGTCGTCGGTGAGTCCGAGCGCGGCGACCGAGCTCGTGTAGACGACGCGCCGCACGCGCGCCTGCGAGGCCGCCTCCAGCATGAGGCTCGTGCCGCCGACGTTGGCGCGGTAGAGATCGTTCTTGTCCTTCGCCCAGAGGCGGTAGTCCGCGGCGACGTGGTAGACAGTGTCGATCCCTACGGCTTTGAAGGCACGCGCGAGCGACGCCGCGTCGGTCAGGTCGCCCTCGACGATCTCGACCGGAAGCCCTGCGAGATTGTCGCGCCGGCTGTTCGGGCGGACGAGGCAGCGGACGGATCGCCCCTCGGCGAGTATCGCGCGCACGACGTGCGTCCCGACGAAGCCCGTGCCGCCGGTGACGAGGTCCATGCCTTTAGTCTGTCATTCCGAGCGGCTTGGCCGTCATCCTGACCCTGAGCGTAGCGAAGGGGAAGGATGCCATGATCCATCGCCGGGCTCGAAGTGACGGGATCCTTCGGCCTGCGGCCTCAGGAATCCGGGGAATGACGGGATCCTTCGGCCTGCGGCCTCAGAAATCCGGGGAATGACGAGATCCTTCGGCCTGCGGCCTCAGGAATCCGGGGAATGACGGGATCCTTCGGCCTGCGGCCTCAGGATGGCCGCTCAGCGAACGCTGTCGCGTTCGCTACGCGGCCAGGTTCCACGCAATCATCCGGACCATGTCGCCCGGATGCTTGGGCAGCTCCATCACGACCGACGCCTCGAAGCCCGAGTGCATGAGGCAGTTCTGGCAGAGGGGATCCTTGCGCGACTCCCAGTAGGCCCAGTCGGTGCCGTTCCAGAACTCCTCGAACGTCGGCGACCAGGTCTTGCCGATCAGGTAGCACGGGCCCTTCCAGCCGTTGGGCGTGTACGTCACCGTCGACCAGGGCGAGCACTTGTACTCCCGCAGCCCCGCCGCGAACTCCAGGAACATCGGGGTCGAGGTCAGCTTGTACCTCTTCGAGATCTCGAGGACGCGCTGGAACTTCTTGTGGATCTCCGACTTCGTCAGGAAGATGTCGGCGCCGACGGACTCGTAGTGGTAGCCCGGCGAGACGAGCATTCCCTCGACGCCCATGTCCGTGAGCATCTTGCAGAGGTCTTCGACCTCGTCGACGTTGGTCTCCTTGAAGACCGTCGTGTTGGCCATCATGTGATGGCCGAGCTCGACGCCCTGCTCGATCATCGCGATCGCCTTGTCGAAGACGCCGTCGCGCGCGCAGACGTAGTCGTGCGTCTCGCGCATCCCGTCGAGGTGCACGTTGATCATCAGCCGCTTGTGCGGAGCGATCTCGCCGTAGACGTTCTGGTCGAGCAGCAGGCCGTTGGTGCAGAGGTAGATGTGGCGCTTGCGCTTGATGATCTCCTCGACGAGCTCCGGGAGCTCGGGGTAGATCGTGGGCTCGCCGCCGCAAATCGAGACGACCGGCGCCTCGGAACGCTCCACGGCCTCGATGCACTGGTCGATCGACAGCCGGTCCTTGAGCTTCCCGGTATGCCGCTCGATGGCGCAGCCGATGCACGCCAGGTTGCACGTGTAGAGCGGCTCGAGCATGAGGACGAACGGATACCGCTTGTTGCCTCGGATTGCATGGCGAACCGAGTTCTGGATGGTATCCGTCATGATGTGGGTTGGGAATCGCATCAGTTCACTCCGTGGTCGCCCTGGCCGGAGGCCACGTCCGTCCCGGCATGGGCTGGCAGCGTGGCGCCCGCGGCCTCCTCCCGCGCGTAGAGCGAGAGCGCCCATAGCGGGAAGTATGTCGCGTAGAGGTGGTAGCGGAGATAGAAGACCTTGGGGAACCCGGTCCCCGTCCAGAACTCGTCCTTCCAGGACCCGTCGTAGGCCTGGAGCGAGAGGAGGTATTCGACGCCGCGTCTCACCGTGTCGGAGTCGCGGTCGCCGGTGGCGAACAGAGCCATGAGCGCCCACGCCGTCTGCGAGGGCGTCGAGGGACCGCAGCCCTTGACGCTCGCATCGTCGTAGCTCGCGGGCAGCTCGCCCCAGCCGCCGTCGGCGTTCTGGTGCGCGCGCAGCCAGTCGGCGGTCTTCTGGAAGCGCCGCTCCCGCAGGTCGTGACCCGCGTGCAGCAGGCCGCGCAGCGCCAGCCAGGAGCCGTAGATGTAGTTGCAGCCCCAGCGGCCGTACCAGGTGCCGTCGCCGCACTGCTTGCGCTCGAGGAAGTTCGCGGCGCGGCGGACCGCGGGGTCGCCCGCGTGCACGCCCAGGCCGTGCAGCGCCTCGAGGACGCGGCCCGTGATGTCCTCGCAGCTCGGGTCGATCATCGCGTTGTGGTCGGCGAACGGGATGAACGTCAGGACCTCGTTGTCGCAGTCCTTGTCGAACGCGCCCCAGCCGCCGTCCCTGTTCTGCATCGCGAGC
>DASXPB010000024.1:0-99679 GCA_036493875.1 Thermoanaerobaculia bacterium | reverse complement strand
GCGGGAGGGCGAGGGCCCCGCGGGTGGCGGCGTAGGTGGGGTAGTAGGTCCCGTCGTACGGGATGACCATGTTGTTGCCGTCATTCCCGCCGTTCAGGAAGATGCACACGAGCGCCTTGTAGCCGCCCGAGCAGTTCGGCGCGTCCGCCACGCCGTCCACGGCGAGGAGATTGGCCAGGCCGAACTGTTTGATCGTGCTCTGGAACGCCGCGGCGCCGAGCGCCGCGCACGTCGAGCGAACCAGGAAATCCCTGCGACTGTGTGACATGGCGTTACCTCTGCGCCTGGTACTGCGACGACGTCGCGACCAGATAAAGCGCCTGTCGGGCGCGTTTCAACGTGTCCGTCGCCGGCGTGACCGCGTTGACGGCCGTGATGATCGAATTGCGCATGTCGTCGGACATCGTGCCGTGCATGAGCAGCCGGTTGAGCCGATCGACCAGGTTGCCCGCGTCGGGCGCCAGCTGCTGGAGCTCGGTGAAGTCGATGGACGTGCCGTTCGGAGTGTCCGTGCCGCTCGGCTGAATGCCGCCGCCGAACGTCATCGTGTTGACGTAATTGGCGCGCCTCAGCGAAGTCGCCGCGTCCATGATTCCGAACTCGGGGCCGAGGAGCTCCGCGGAGGCCGGGGGCGCGAAGTAGTCCTGCGGGAAGTAGCTGAAGACCGTCGGGGGCCTGAGCAGATCCTGCCCCATGTTCCGGTTCTGGGCGTTGATGTTGCCGTCGCTCAGCGCGAGCCGGTTGGTGGATGCCGGGTTGAACGCGCGCAGCACGTTCAGGACGTAGAGGGTCGGCTCCTTGAGCTTGCCGTAGTTGGGATCGGCGGGCGCGGTGCGCGCCTCGGGGTCGAGCAGGATGGCCTTGACCACGGCCCAGAGGCTGCCGCGGACGCCGGTGCCGTCGTCGTTGAACGCCCACGCCACGCGCTCGACGTACGCCGGGCTCGGGTTGGACGTCACGAGGCTGTGGATCATCTCGCGGGCGACGTAGGGCCCCATGTTCGGATGATTGAACAGAGCGTCGACCGCCGCGTTGAGCTCGGGGAAGCCCGTCACGTTGCCCGGGATCGCGGTCGGCGACCCGACGCCGTCCTTGTTCGGGAGGAAGCCCTGGAACAGCACCTTGTCGGTGACGTCGTGCTTGGTGTCGACGAAGGTCATCGGGTTCAGATAATCGTTGCAGGTCGAGCCCTGCTGGCTCGACGGGTCACACGGCACGCTGCCCGTGATCTTCCAGCCCGTCAGGACCAGCTTCAAGTTGTCGATGACCGACTGGTCGTAGGTCGGCAGCGTCTCGCCGCTGACGTCGTCGGTCTGGACGCTCCCGTCCATGCTGAGAAGATCCGTCCCGAGCGAGAAGAGCTGCATGATCTCGCGCGCGTAGTTCTCGTTCGGGTTCGTCTTCGTATTGGTGTCCATGTTGAGGTAGTGACCCATCGCCGGATTGAGCGAGACGTTGTAGAGGATGTCGCGGTAGTTGCCGAAGGCGTCGTTGTAGAGGAGGGAGAGATACGGAGACATCTGGGCCGGGAGCGTCTCGACGATGGCCGAGGAGACGACCAGTTTCTGCAGTGCCCACCAGACCCGCTGGCGCAGCTGGTCCGGGTTGTACATCGCGTTCTTGAAGAACGAGATCTGGAGCTGGTACATCGTGTAGTTGTCGCGGTGGCAGATGCCCGTCGTGCAGTCGACCGGCGTCGAGGGCGCGTTATCCGGCCAGAGGGGCATCGCCGGCGGCGCCGAGTTGAACAGCGAGAACTGGCCCGCCATCCAGGGAAGGTAGCCCTGCGCCAGCGCGAGGCCGACGTCGGAATCGCTCGGACCCCAGCTCGCCTGCTCGAGGAACCGGATGCCCTCCGGCCGGTGGAAGGTCTTCGTCATGAAGACCGCCATCTGGCCGCGGGAGTTCGCCTCGCCAGGGCAGAAGTTGTTGTTGCCGCAGCCGACCGTGATCTTGAGGCGCGCAAGCTCCTCGATCCAGGGGATCAGCGGCGCGAGGGAGGGATCGCCGAGCGGGCAGTCCGGGAAGACGCCGGTCGCCGGCGGGGGAACGTGCGAGACGCCCTCGTAGACCTTCAGAAGGAACACGGCCATCTGGGCGCGGGTCACCGAGTTGTTCGGGCAATAGGCCGGCAGGCCGCCGTGGCCAGGGTCGGGGCCCGTGCACCCGCCGGTGATTCCCTCGGCGTGGAGCTGCTCGATCCAGTCCGCCGCGAAGTCGGTCGCCCCGACGTCCCAGAAGACCGTGCCGGTCGCCGGGTTCGGCACGTAGCCTCCGCCGTGCTCGGCGCGCAGCAGGAACACGGCCATCTGCGCCCGCGTGACCGGATCGTTGGGGCAGTAGTTGCCGTTGAGGCATCCCGCCGTGATCCCGTCGCGCAGGATCCGCTCGACCGGAGCGTGGAAAGGGCTCGCCGACGAGACGTCGTTGAAGTCGGCGAACCAACCGAAGGGAATCGCCGAGGTGGGTCCGGGTCCGCCCGGATTGGTGACGACGACGTCGTAGAGGGCGCCCGCGGCGAGCGCCGGCATCGTCGCGCCGATGCGGGTGGAGTTGTGGAAGGTGACCGAGACGGGCACTCCGCCCACCGTCACGGTCGCGCCGTTCTGAAACTGGTTGCCCACGATCGGGACAACCGTTCCTCCCGACGCGGCGCCCGACGTCGTGTAGAGGTACGAAGCCTGAAACGTCGTGGCCCCGTGGAGGAGAGCGGCGGATCCGAGGACCAATGCGAGCGCCGCCACGCTCGCTCGACTTGCGAGAACCTTCCCGCGAGAGCCGGTCAACCGTTCTCTCATAGAGACATTCCTTCCTGGCGTCCGTCATGGGCGCCAAAAGGCCGGCTTGTGGGAGTGCTGTGCACTATATCACAGGCCCGGCGGGTCAAGGCTTTTTCGGCGAGGCGTGCGAGAGCAGCGCGCCAGCCGGGAGTAACGCGTGACTTTGGACGAATCGAGGCAAGATCCTCGTAGGGTAGGCGGTTAGGGCCGCCGGATCGACTGCCCGTGGGGGCGAAAGAAGGACACTGGCCGAGCGACCCTTCCGTGTCTGGCCTTTCGGGCAGGTGTCATTCCCTGCGCAGGCGCTCGATAATCGTCCAAAGACCGACAACATGCCCCTTCATCCGGCGGCCCTCATGCGGCTCACTCGAGGCGGCGCGCTCGCGCTGACGATCTCCCTCGCCCTGCCCGGGCTCTCGATCGCCGCCTCGCGTGGAGAGTGCGCCGGCGCGACGGATTCGGATTCGCCGGATTCCTCCGCCGCTCCCGAGACTCTCGCGGCGCGCCTCGAGTCGAGTCTCCCGGGGCCTTGGCCGCTCTTCCCGCCCACCAACTGGTGGAACACCGACGTCTCGAGCGCGCCGCTCGACGGCGCGTCGGCCGCCTACATCGGCCACATCAACCAGGGCGGCGTCAAGCACCTCCACCCGGACCTGGGCGGGACGCTCGACGACGGCGTTCACATCTACGGGATGCCCTACATCGTGGTCGACGCCGCGCAGTCGAAGAAGACCGTGAACTTCCACTACTACGACCAGAGCGACGGCGTGAATCACCCGGGGAACAATCCCTATCCGTTCTACCCGATCCCCGACGAGGCCATCACGCAGGCGCACTGGATCGAGGGAGGCGATCCCGGCGACGTCGACGACCGCGGGTCCGAGGATCGCCACATGCTGATCGTGGACCGCGACCACCGTTCCCTCTACGAGCTCTACAACGTTTACTACGACCCGGACCTTCAGCAGTGGCAGGCGGGCTCCGGAGCGTTCTTCGACCTGACGCGCGACGACCGCCGTCCGGAGGGCTGGACGTCGGCGGACGCGGCCGGACTCGCGATCCTGCCGGGGCTGCTTCGCTATGAGGAGGTCTACGGCCCGGGCGAGATCCGCCACGCGCTGCGTTTCACCGTGCGGGACACCGACGGATACGTCTATCCCGCGAGCCACGTGGCGGGCTCGACGAGCGGCGCCCTGCCAATGGGTGCGCGGCTGCGCCTCGAGGCGTCCAAGGACCTCTCGGGCTTCGATCCCGCGGTGCAGAAGATCTTCCGCGCGATGAAGACCTACGGACTGATCGTCGCCGACAACGGGACCGACATGTACATCGGGGGTACCTGGGACGACCGCTGGGACAACGACATCCTGAACCCGGCGTTCAACATGCTGACCGCGTCCGACTTCGAGCTCGTGCAGCTCGGCTGGTCGCCGCCGCTCGCGGCCGCGCTCTCCGTCGACGGTCAGCCGAGCGGCTTCTCCAACGGCAACGGTGTGCTCGAGCCGGGGGAGTCGGTCAGCGTCGCGCCAAGCTGGCAGGGCTCTTCCACGGACGCCCCGGTCGCCCTCTCGGGCGTCGCCTCGGCGGCGGGGGGGCCGGGCGGCGCCGCGTACTCGATCGACGACGCCTCCGCGGCATACGGGTCGCCCGGAGCCGGCACGCCGGCGAGCTGCGCGGACGCCACCGGGAACTGCTACGCCTTCGCGGTCTCGAACCCCGCGTCGCGGCCCGTGGCGCATTGGGACGCGAGCTTCCGCGAGACCGTCAACGGGACGGCGGCGAGAACCTGGACGCTCCACGTCGGGAAGAGCTTCACCGACGTGCCGACCGATCATCCCTTCTACGCCGCGATCGAGACCCTCTTCCACAGCGGCGTGACCGCCGGCTGCGGCCCCGCGATCGACTGCCCCGACGCCGGCGTCACGCGCGCCGAGATGGCGATCTTCCTCCTGAAGGCGAAGCTCGGCCCCGACTACGCGCCGCCGCCCGGATCCGGCACCGTCTTCGGGGACGTTCCGCCGGGCGCCTTCGGCCAGAGCTGGATCGAGGACCTCTTCGCGTCCGGCATCTCCGCGGGCTGCGGCAACGGCGACTACTGCCCGGACGAGATCGTGACGCGGAAGCAGATGGCGGTTTTCCTCCTGAAGGCGAGCCGGGGAAGCGACTACGTCCCGCCGGACGCGACCGGCGTGTTCGACGACGTCCCCTCGGACGATCCGTACGCACCCTGGATCGAGGAGCTCTTCCGCTCGGGAATCACGGCCGGGTGCGGAGGCAACGACTACTGCCCGAACGATCCCAACACACGCGGGCAGATGGCGGTGTTTCTGGACCTGACGTTCGGACTCAAGCTGTACGGGCCATAGAGAGTCGTAGTCGGTGGTTCGTGGTCGGTGGTTGTTCGATCTCCGCACCGGTCACGGACCACCGGCTGCCGACTAGCGACTAGCGACTAGCGACTAGCGCAACGCCTTCGTCAGCAGCTCGTGGAAGTGGTGCACGCCGTTCTCGCGGAGCACCGAGTAACGGCCCTGGTGATACGAGCGGGACCGCAATCCCTTCTGCACGGCCTCGCAGATCCCGATGTCCTCCTGCTGGACCTGGTCGCTGAAGGCGAACGAGCGCGCGAACTCCTCCGCGACGCCCGGGCTGTTGGGCTCGAGCACGTACCACTCGAAGCGCGTCAGCGTGCGCTCGGCCGAGAGCGGCAGGATGATGTTGGTCTGCAGGTTGTCGGGGTAGAGGTTGAGCATCAGGTTCGGGAACACCCAGTAGTAGAGGGCCTCCGGCGCCGTGCCCTCGGGGAGGCCGCGCCGGTAGAGCGAGTCCTCCTTCTTCGAGCGGATCGGGGCGTGCTGCTTGGAATGGTACGCGGCGGTCTCGACCTTGTAGGCGCGGTAGTCCAGCTCCTGGAAGAGCTCGGGGTGGACGACGGGGATGTGGTACCCCTCGAGGTAGTTGTCGACGTAGACCTTCCAGTTGCAGGCGACCTCGTAGTCGTGCTTCTTGAAGAGCGTCATGTGCTCGAGCGGGAGGTGCTCCGTCTCCTGCGGGATCGAGCCCAGGACGTCCGCGAGCGCCGGGATCGCCGGGTCCAGGCAGACGAAGAGGAACGGGCCCCAGGTCTCGACGCGGACGGCGGGCAGGTTCTGCTCCGATTTCTCGAAGCACCGGACTCCGTCCCACTCCGGAGTCGTGAGCAGCCGGCCGTCGAGCGAGTACGTCCAGCCGTGGTAGCCGCACATCAGCGCCTTGCGGTGCCCGGCGCCGCGGGCCACGGGACCCGCGCGGTGCCGGCAGACGTTGGAGAACGCGTGAATCGCGCCGTCCTCGCCGCGGGTGACGACCAGGGGCTCGCCGGCGACCGAGCAGGTGAAGTAGTCGCCGGGCAGGCGCACCTGCTCGGAGTGCCCCACGAGCTGCCAGGTGCGCGCGAAGATCCGGTTCTCCTCCAGGTCGAGCACCCGGGGATCGCGGTACCAGGTGGACGGCAGCGTGTGGGCCGACGAGAGGTCGGCCTCGAACACGAACTCGGCGGTCATTGCCCGTCGGTGGGGCGCGAGGCGCGCACCTCGCGGGACTTCTTTGAAGGCGCCGGCGTCGGCGCCGGCGTTGCGACGGCTCCCCTGAGAAGCGTCAGGAACTGCTCGATGCGGGCCGCCGTCTTCTCCGGCGTCTTCCCCTGGCGCGAGAAGAGGCCCGGGTCGAGCTCCTCGGTGAGCAGCGCGTCCTGGAAGCGCTCCACGGTCCAGTCGAGGAGCGAGACGATCATCTCCTCGTCGATGTCGGCGCGGACCTCGCCTCGTTCGATCCCCATGCGGACGAACGCGGTCGTGCCGTAGGGGTCGCGCTCGCGCAGGAAACGGTTGATCTCCTGCCGCAGCCGGAGGTCGGTTCCGTAGTTGCCGAGCAGCGAGACGCGATAGGGCACCCAGTTCTCGCGGAGCAGGCGGTCAGTCCGCTCCAGCCAGTAGCGGAGGGTCTCGAAGAACCCTCCGGCGAGGACCGGGGCCGGAGCGTCCAGGTAGGCCGAAAAGGCGGACACCGCCTTCTGGTAGGCCACGAGGAAGAGCCCCTCCTTGCTGCCGAAGTGCTGGAAGACGGACCCCTTCGCGATGGAGAGCTCCGTGGCGATGTCCTCGATGCGGGCCGAGTGGTAGCCCCGCTCGGCGAAATGGCGCATCGCGGTCTCGAGAATGCGCGCCCGCTTGGCCTCCGAGCGGGGTCCGGCCGGCAGAGTCGGAACGGGGGTGACGGGACGGGGTTCGAGATTTTTCATGACTTCTGGTCATCCTATTTGAGACGGCAGTCAAATTGCAACCCGTGCTATTTTCCGAAAGATTGCTCTCCAGTAATGACTCACAGTCATAACGAGCGGCGATTCGACGCCATCGTGGTCGGCGGCGGACACAACGGTCTGACCGCGGCGGCCTACCTGGCGCGGGCGGGTCTCTCGACGCTGGTGCTCGAACGGCGGGCGGTGGTCGGAGGCGCATGCGTCACCGAGGAGATCGCTCCCGGGTGCCGCGCCTCGACGACGTCCTACATCGCGAGCATGCTGAGGCCGGAGGTCATCCGCGACCTCTCGCTCGCGCGCCACGGGCTCCGGATGGTGCCCTGCGACCCGGCCCTCCTCGTTCCGTTTCCGGATCGCACCGTCGTGCCGTGGTGGGCCGATCGCGACCGGACGGTGCGCGAGATCGCGAAGCTCTCTGCCGCCGACGCCCGCACCTTCGTGCGCGTGGACGACGAACTCAAGAAGCTCGCGCGCTACCTGCAGCCGTTCTTCCTCGAGCCGCCGCCCGACGTCCACACGCGCGGGCTCGCGGGAGTCCTTGAGGCCCTGCGCGTGGGCCGGCGGTTTCGGGGGATCTCCGGGGACGAGATCGGCCGGATGATCGCGTTTTTGACCGGGAGCCTGGGCGACTTCCTCGACCGCAACTACGAATCCGAGAAGGTGAAGACGCTCTTCCTGGCCAACAACGTCTACGGCAAGCACGGCGGCCCGTATTCGCCCGGCACCGCTCTCGGTCTCCTCTTCCACCTGCTCTCCGGCGGCGAGCACGAGCTGCAGGGGTTCTACGGGCACGTGCTCGGCGGCATGGGCGCGATCACGCAGGCGATGGCGGCGGCGGCGCAAGAGTTCGGCGCCGTGATCCGGACGTCGTCCCCCGTCGCGCGGATCGCGGTCCGGGACGGAAGGGCCCGCGGCGTGGAGCTCGAGGACGGAACTCGGCTCGACGCGCGCATCGTCGTGTCGAATGCCGACCCCAAGCGCACCTTCCTCTCGCTCGTCGACGAGGACGCGCTGCCGCCGGAGTTCCGGGAGGCCGTCGAGGGAATCAAGATGGACGGCCCCTGCGCGAAGGTGAACCTGGTGCTCTCCGAGGAGCCCCGGGTCCACGGCATGCCGGCGGAGTTCTCGAAGTCGCAACGGGCGCTCTTCACGCTGGTGCCCTCCCTCGAGTTCGCCGAGCGCTGCTACGCGGAGGCGCGGACGGGCGTGGTTCCGGAGGAGCTCTGGGTGGACTGCGTCGTCGCGTCCAACGTGGACGAGAGCCTCGCGCCGCCGGGCCGCCACGTCATGACCTGCTTCGTGCAGTACGTCCCCTACCGGCTGAAACAGGGAGACTGGGACGCGATGCGGGAGACGCTGGGAGACCGCGTGCTCCGGAAGATCGGCGAGTATGCTCCGAACGTTCCGGGCTCCGTGGTCGCGCGCCAGGTGTTGACGCCGCTCGATCTCGAACGGGTCTACGGGTTGACCGAGGGGAACATCTTCCACGGCGATCTCTCCCTCGAGCAGCTCTTCTTCCTTCGTCCCGTGGCGGGCTACGCGCGGTACCGGACGCCCGTCGAGGGCCTCTACCTCTGCGGCGCCGGCGCGCATCCCGGCGGAGGCGTCACCGGCGCGCCGGGCCACAACGCGGCCCACCAGGTCCTGAAAGACTGGAAGCGCCTGGGGCGAGAGAGCGTCGCGTGAGCACCTCCCTCGAGCCCACCGCCGACTTCATCATCCTCGGCGCCGGGGTGATGGGCGCGTCGATCGCTTTCCATCTGGCGCGGCGGGCCGCCGGACGGATCCTGGTCGTCGACAAAGGCGACGTCGCTGGCGGCGGCAGCGGCCGATCGTCGGCGCTCGTGCGCATGCACTACAGCTACCCGATCGAGGTGGATCTCGCGGTCAAAAGCCTCGAGATCTTCCGGACCTGGAGGGACTACGTCGGCCGGCCCGGCGACTTCCGGCGGACCGGTTTCGTGCGGATCGTTCCGGAGGGGGAGCTCGACAAGCTCGAGAAGAACGTCGCCATGCAGCGGGCGCACGGCGTGGACGCGGCGGTCGTGACGCGGACGGAGCTCGCGGAGATCGTGCCCGACTGGAGGATCGACGACGTCCCCGAGGCCGCGTGGGAGCCCGGGTCGGGCTACGGCGACGGCGCGGGCGTCGCCGGCGACTTTCTCGAGCGCGCCCGCGAGATGGGAGTCCTCTACCGCTCGCAGACGCGCGTCACGGGCTTCCGCGTCGCGAACGGGCGGGTCGAGGGCGTGGCGACGGATCGCGGCGACTGTTCGGCGCCGGTCGTCGTCGCCGCAACGGGTCCGTGGAGCCGGCCGCTCTTCGCGTGCGTCGGTTTCGACCTTCCCGTCGAGGGCGAGTACCACCAGGTGGCGATCCTGCAGAACCCGCCCGGCCTGCGCGAGCCGGCGCCCGCGTGCATCGACGGGATCACGGAGACGTACTTTCGCTCCGAGGTCGGCGGGCTGACGCTGGTCGGCGACTTCTGGGGCAAGCGCGGGGCGGATCCCGACGACTTTCCGCAGTCGGCCTCCTCCGAGTCGCTGGCGAGCCTGGTCCAGCGCGTCACGGACCGGGTACCCGCCCTGGCCGACGCGGGGATCCGCCGCGGCGTCACGGGCGTCTACGACATCAGCCCGGACTGGCGGCCGCTGATCGGCGAGATTCCCGGCGTGTCGGGCCTCTACGTCGCCGCCGGCTTCTCGGGGATGGGGTTCAAGATCTCGCCCGCCGTGGGCCTCGTGGTCTCGGAGCTGCTGCTCGACGGGAAGGCGACGACGGTCGACATCCGCGAGCTCGCGCCCGACCGGTTCGCGAAGGGGAGGCCGATCAAGGCGGAGTTCGAATACGGGGACGAAGAGCCGAGTGCGTACACGTGATTCTCGATTTGAGATTTTCAATTTCGGGGGGACGACTTTGATCAAGAAGAAAGGCATTCTGGAGAGACTCGCCGAGGGGCCCGTGTTGGGCGACGGCGGCTACCTGCTCGAGCTCGAGAAGCGCGGATGGGTGCGGGCCGGCCCGTTCACGCCCGAGGTGGCGCTGACGCGTCCGGAGGCGCTGCGCGATCTGCACATCGAGTTCCGCGAGGCGGGCGCGGAGGTGCTCCAGGCACTGACGTTCTACGCCAGCCGCGACAAGCTGGCGACCGTGGGCCTCGAGAACCGGCTGGAAGACCTGAACCGCGCCGCCGTGCGCATCGCGCGCGAGGTGGCCGGGGACCGCTGCCTCGTTGCCGGGAACCTGTCGCTCACGTGGATGTACGAGCACGGCAGCCCGTCCTCGTACGACCGCGTGCGTCAGACCTTCGACGAGCAGCTCGCGGTCCAGGTCGAGGAGGGGATCGACTTCGTGATCGGCGAGACGTTCTCCTGGCTAGGGGAGGCGCTCCTCGCGGTCGAGCGCGGGAAGAAGACCGGCCTGCCGACGATGGTCACGGTCTGCTTCGAGAACAAGCCCGTGACCTCCGACGGTCAGTCGCCCGCGGACTGTGCGAAGGCGCTGCGCGACGCCGGGGCGGACATCGTCGGTATCAACTGCCTGCGGGGGCCCGAGCACACGCTCGCGCTGATCGAGGAGATGCGCGGGGCCGTCGACGGCTTCATCGCCTGCCAGCCGGTGGGGTATCGCACGCCGGCCGACAAGCCGGACTTCACGAGCCTCGAGGCGTTTCCGTTCGAGCTCGACCCGCTCCAGCTGACCCGTCGCGAGATGGCGCGCTGGGCGGAGCAGGCCCGCGACCTCGGGGTGAACTACATCGGCTCCTGCTGCGGCTCGGTGGCGACGCACGTGCGGGAGATGGCCCGCGCGCTGGGCAAGGTGACGAAGGACGACCGTCCGTGGACGATCGACTACACGAAGCCGATGTCAGCGTACGAGTACTACGAGCACAAGGGGAAGTGAGTTCGATCTTGGATTTGGATTCGGGATTGACGAGGGGCGGAGCTACTTCGGCAGGACCTCCCCGATCCGCTCCTCGACGTACGGGAAGAACGGGTTGCAGTTGAGACGCATGAGCTGGTCGAGCGACAGCGTCAGCTCGCCCTTCTCGCCGCGCGGCGCGAGGAGACCCAGCCGCACACCGTAGCTCACGGCGGTGTCGGGCGTCAGTCCGAAGAGCGGGTCGTCCATGCGAAACGGCACCGCGAGGTGCGAGAGCGAGTAGACCTGGGGCGGCCAGGAGAGGTTGAGCGGAGTCTCCTGGGCCGTGTTGGATCCCACGGCGGCGTTGCGAACGATCGCCTCCGGAGCTCCCGCGCGCGCGTTGGTCACGAGAGAGAGGCGGTAGCGGCGCGCGGAATTTGTGAAGAGGCCGGCGAGCCGGGCTTCATCCGAGGGCTCGACGAGTCCCAGGAGCACGGCCGAGCGGTTCACGTCGAACAGCACGAGCGCGCTGCCGTTGTCCTCCAGCCTCCCGAAGAGTGCGTCGATGGTGGCCCAGGTCTGGACGGTCGAGTCGACCACCGAGACGAACGCGAGGATCGGCGCGAGCTTGCGGATCCGGCCGCTCTTCGCCTCCCGGTCGATCGACGCCTGGATCTCCCGGGTGAGCTCCGCTGTCTGCTGTCCGGCATACGCGGGGAACGAGTTGTACTTGAACGGATTGAACTCGGGCTGGATGTCGAGCCACCGGGACTGGGCGAAGTAGGGAATGCCGCCGACCGCCGTGACCAGCTTCGCCATGGCCGCCGCGAGGCCCGCGAACCGGGTCACGCCGATCATCGGGGAGAAGAGCACGAGGCGGTCGGGCTTCGGCAGCGACTCGTCGCCGAGCACGTCGAGCGCGTACTGGACCGCGAGCGCCCCTCCGTTCGAGTAGCCCACGATGTGAAAGGGGAGCGCCGGACCGATGCGGCCTCGGACGTGGCGCGCGCCGAGGCGCGTGGCCGCTCTCCAGTCTTCCCAGTTGGCCCGGGTCAGGCCGCCGGGCACCGTCCCGTGGCCGGGCATGCGCAGCGCGAGCGCATAGAAGCCGGCGCGGGCGTAGATCTCGGCCTCGGCCTTGACGCTGTAGGGCGAGTCGGTGAGGCCGTGGAGCAGCAGGACGCCGCCGCGCAGGGAGCCCTGCGGCTCGAGCGCGTAGGTGCGGTTCCAGTTCTTCGCGAAGCCGACCGGATTGACCGGGCTCTCGCTCCAGTAGCGGTCGAGCCGCAGGCGGTCCTCCGGAGGGGTCGCCGGGATCACGCGCGTCTTGACCTCGTCGAAGACGCGGTCCTCGAGGCGCGTGTAGTCCTCGAGCGTCGATCGCTCGGAGAGATCCGACGCGCGGATCTCCGTTCGGAGGGCGTGGTGCCACGGCTTCAGGGGCGGCTTGTTGCGCGCGTCGAACGCGCGCAGCAGGATGATCGTGACGACGACGAGGACGAGGGCCGCCGCCAGGCCCAGCACCCATTTGGCGAGTCTCCTCACGGTACTCGCTCGCTCCCGTCTCAGCGTCGCCGGAGCCATTCGAGCGCGAGCGCCTCCTCGGCGAAGACCTCGATCCGCTCGGAGGCGCCCTCGGATTTCTCGACGAACGACTTCGCGATGCCGAGCTGGGCGCCGCGGCGGACGAGCAACGCAATGCGGTGCCCGGCCAGGAAGCGCGGGCCCGAGGCGAACTGCGTGACCTCCGGCGGCGTCGCGAGGTAGTCGAGCTCGCGGACGTCCATCAGCACCGGCATGCCCGGCGAGAGGCGCGGGTCCTCCCCGATTCGCTGTATGGCTTCGGTCGTCGACGCGAAGTCGTCCCGTCCCCAGCCGCGCACGCGGGCCAGAGACTCGCCGGGCGTCACGCGAAGCTCGAAGGGCATCTTCCTCCGGTCCTCGACACTCTCGTAGAGGTGTCGTCGATCGGATGAGCCTATATCGCTCCCGGCCCTACTTCGCCGCGCGCCTCCAGAAGAACGTCGGCGGGGCCTCCTCGCGCGGCCAGACCTTCTTGAGGGTCTCCGCCTCCCAGACCTCGCCGTTCTTGACGACCCACCGGATCTTCAGGGTGTTGTGGATGTCCACGAGCGGGTCCGCGTCGAGGACGATGAAGTCGGCGAGCTTGCCGGCCTCGATCGAGCCGAGATCCGGCGCGAAGCCGATCTTGTCTGCCGCGAGGATCGTCGACGCGCGCATCGCCTCCATCGGCGTCATGGCGGAGTCCTTGGTCGGCCCGCCCTCGCCGGCCATCGCCCAGATCTCCCAGTGAGGACCCAGGCCCTGCACCTGCCCATGCGCGCCGAGCGAGACGTTGCCGCCCGCGCGCAGGACCTGCGCGGCCCCGGTCGCGACGGTCGTGAAGTTGTACTCGGAGGGCCAGATCCACGGGAGGCGGCGGGACTTCGCGTCGATGATGTCGTGCGGCGTGAAGCGATTGAGCTTCGCGTCGTCGTGCGCGTTGCGCGTCTGCCAGAAGTACTCCTCGCCCCACGGGCCTCCGTAGGCGACGAGGAGAGTCGGCGTGTAGAACGTGGTCGACTTCGCGACGAACTGGATGATGTCGTTCTGCAGCCGGACCGGCAGCGCGTGCTCCCACGCCGTGAAGCCGTCCATCGCCATCGTCATGTCGGTCTCGAGCTCGCCCGCGCCCTCGGCCGTCAGGAGCATGTGCTCGTCGCGGCAGGCCTCCGCGAAGTACATGCGCTGGGAGCGGCGCGGCTGCTGGTAGACCTTGATCATCCGCGCGCCGTAGGCCTTCATGCGCTTGACCTGGTGCTTCGCGTCCTCGAGGCTGTTGACCTCGGCGAAGACGTCGGTCTGCTGGCCGCCGTAGAGGACGTCGCCGGAGGAGTAGATGCGCGGTCCGACCATCAGCCCCGCCTCGACCTCCTCGCCCTGCGCGAACACGTCGAGCGACGGCGCCGAGGGGTCGTAGACCGTGGTCACGCCGTAGGCGAGGTTGGCCACGTACTCCCACTTCGTCTCCGGGAAGAGCTCGAAGCCCGAGTAGTGCAGGTGCGCATGCGTGTCGATGAAGCCGGGGATGACCGTCTTGCCGGCGCCGTCGAAGCTCCTCGCGCCGGCCGGGACGGTTACACCGCCCGAAGGACCAATCGCCGCGATGCGGTTGCCGGTCACGACGATGTCGGCATTCTGGAGGATCTCGTCGCCCTTCATGGTCACGACGCGCGCGCCGCGCAGCACGTAGGACCCCTCCGGCTTCGCGCGCGGCATGCTCACGGCGATCGCGATCGTCTGGGCGGTGGGAACCCGCGCCTCCTGGACCTTCTCCTTCTCCTTCTGTTCCTTGTCCTTGTCCTTCTCGGGGCCGGAGGCGCCCTTCTCGGCGGCCTCCTTCTTCTCCTTCTCCTCGGCCTTGCGGCGCTGCTCGCGCGCGAAGTCGATCGCGCCGGCGAGCGGCAGGCGGTAGAACGTGTTCCCGAGGGCCCACGTAATCGCCTTGCCGCCGTCGGCCCATCGGACGTACCCGCCGGCGTCGTCCGAGAGTCGGTAGACGGGCACCGCGCCTTCCTTGAGGCTGACCTCCGGCGGCTCCTTCATCAGGATCCCGGGCAGCGCGGTCACGTAGACGTTGTCCCGCGACGTGAAGACGACCCACTGACCGTCCGGCGACGGCACGATGTCGTCGACGGCCGGGAAGCGCATCAGGTGGCGGCGATCGGTCCCGTCGAGCCGCACCGAGACCAGGTCGTTCTTGGGGTCGTCGGTCGGCTTCTTGGGCTCGATCGGCTCGCGGTAGTAGAGCCGCGTCGCGTCTCCGTTCCAGAAGACCTGGGGATGGAACTTCATCGCGTTGCCGAGCTTGATCGAGAGGACGGGCTTGAGGTCGCCCCCGGCGGCGTCGATGAGGTCGGCCTCGAAGTACTCCTCCTCCTCGGGCTGATGGCCGCGGAACTCGAGACCGGATCCGCGCAGGAGCGCGATCTTGTCGCCCTTCGGGGACCAGGCCGGATTCGCGTAGTGCCCCGCCACCCTCGTCAGCCTGACCGGCGCGGAGCCCGGTGCGGCCGCCGCCTTCCAGACGTGGCCGCCCTCCGCGTCGCTCCAGGAGACGTAGCCGACCCACTTGCCGTCCGGCGACCAGGTCGGCGCGTACTCGCGCTTCGGGAGCGAGGGATCGTCCTTCGTCAGGCGAGTCGGCGCGCCCGAGGCCTTGCCGGCATCGAGCGACTGCAGCCAGACGCGTCCGAACGCCTCGAAGGCGATCGTCTTCCCGTCGGGCGACTGGCTGGGCCAGCGGAGGATCTTCGCCTGGACCGGGCCCGACTCGACCTTCTCTTCAAACGCCACGCGCGGCGCGATCGAGAGCTCGACCGCCGCGGTGAACGGGATGTCGTGGATGGCTCCGCCCGCGAGGTCGAGGCGGACGATCTTTCCGTGGTTCGAGAAGACGAGCGACTTGCCGTCGGGCATGAAAGCGTAGTTCGGCCAGAGGTCCGACTGCGCGAAGCCCTCCTCCTCGTCGCGGGTCACGCCGCGCGCGAGAATGCGCTCGGAGCCCGTGGGCAGGTCGCGCGCGACCAGCACGGTGTCGCCGTCCCGCCGCGATAGGTAGGTCAGCGTTTTGCCGTCCGGCGACAGGGCGGGTCGGACCGCGCCGCCGAAGCCCTCGGCGACCGGGAAGGTCTCCGCGAGCTCGCGGTCGTAGCGCCAGATCTGCCAGAGGCCGTCGTTCAGCTCCGGCGTGTAGCTGAACTTGCGCTGCCGCGCGGAGAAGTAGATGGAGCGCCCGTCCCGCGACACGACCGCGCCGCCCGCGTTGTTCACGTCGTCGGAGGAGGTCAGCTTGATCCCGCCGCCGCCCTCGCGGTGGTAGATCCAGAGCTCGACCGGCGGGATGCCGGCGCGCTTGCCGTCCTCCTTGCGCGCGATGAGGTAGTTGCCGTCGGGAGTCCAGGCGGCGCTCCGCACGTAGGCGTCCTTCTCGGCGCTCACGGGGCGCGGGTTCGCGCCGTCGGCGTCCATGGTCCAGACGTTCTCGATGCCGCTGCGGTCGCTCGTGAACGCGATGGTCTTCCCGTCGGGCGAGTAGCGCGGGTGCGCGTCCCAGGCCGGCCCCGACGTCAGCGCCTTCGCCGTTCCGCCCGCGATCGGGAGCGCGTAGAGGTCGCCGAGCAGGTCGAAGACGAGCGTCTGGCCGTCGGGGGAGACGTCGACCGACATCCACGTCCCCTCGCTCGTCTCGAAGCGAATCGTGCGGGCATCGGCGCGCGGCTTGTTGATGTCCGCGGCGACGTCCGGCTTCTTGTCCTTGCCTTCGTCCTTCGGCGGGTCGGCCGCGCGGGCGGCCGGGGCGGAGAGGAGGGTGATCGACAAGAGGAGCGTCGCGAACGTGGGCAGCCGCTTGCGCATCGGGACCTCCATCGTGAGCGGACGAAAAACGTGCGAATCGTCGAGCCGGGCGGTGAAGCGATCGAACGGTAACGGTAGAAGGAGCGGATTATCTGCTTTCGCCCCTTCGGCTTGTCAACAGACGAATTCTTGGGAAGCCATCACCGATCGGCGACAATCGGAGCATGCGTTCCCGATTCGGGCCCCTCCTGGCGGGGGCGGCTTTGTTCCTCGTCGTGCTTCGCCACCCGCTCGAGCTGCGCCTGCTCCGGCATCGCGCGGCGCCGCTCCCGAACTCATCCGCTGAGCCGAATCAGGTTGCCGAGACGCGGCCGCCGTTTCCACACTCCGCGGGAGGGCACCGCTACCGGATCATCCCGCGATTCCGGTGGGACGAATCGGCGCGGGTCGTCGCAGCGGAATCGCATCATTTTGGCGCAGCGGCGTCGCTCCTCCCCGTGGACCTGGCGCTCGCCTGGGGCCCGCTCCTCGTGCCGCCCTACGCCGGCAAGATTTCCTACAGCCAGTTCCAGCGGTACTACTTCTGGAGGACGCGCGACGGCGCGCTCGACCGCGGCACCATCGTGTCGCACTCCGCGAATACTCACCTGATCCCGGCGACCGGACGCCTCTCGACCGCGATCGCCTGCGTCGCGAAGGGCGACGACGTGCGGCTCGAGGGCTGGCTTGTCGACGTCGAGGGCATCGACGACCCGGGCTTCCGCTGGGGCACGAGCACCACGCGCGAAGACGAGGGCCCGAACTCCTGCGAGACGGTGTACCTCGAGCGGCTGACGATCAACCGGAGGGTGTACGAGTAGGTGGGCTCAGAAGCGCAGGAGGTGCCCGGGAGACGGAACGGTGAGCCAGAAATTCAACCCATCGCTGCAGGCGCTGCTGACCTCGAGATCGGTCAGGAACGATCCGAGCGGTTTCAGGTCTGCGGCCCTCCAGACGGAGACGCCGGTCTCTGTCGTGACGAGAACGCGCTCGCCGTCGAAGGCGGCGGCGGCGGGGAACACGAGGTTGTTCCCCGTGAGCTCGGCGACGATCGTTCCGGAGGAGCTCACGACGGAGACGTAGGCGGCCGCGTTGGGGACCCAGAAATTGCTACCATCGAAGATCGGCAAGAGCGGAGTTCCTCCCACCGCGACGGTCTGTACGATGTTCCCGGCCGAGTCGAGCTTGAGGAAGGACCCGGCGTGCGCGTCGGCCACCCACACGTTCTGCCCGTCGAACACCACGCCGTACGGCGAAACGAACCCGGTAGACACCGTGGTGACCGGCCACGGCGTGGTTGAGGAGGGCGTGATGATCGAGATGGAACCATCGGCGACGCCGTTGGTGTTGGCCGTCCAGATCCGGCTGCCGTCGAACGTCGAACCGAAGGGAAACGGTCCCAGCCCGGTCGCCACAGTCTCGACGACTCCCGGCGGCTGGGTGGGGTCGATCCGGTAGAGCCTGCCGGGAGTGGTATCTCCCGGAAAAAAGACTGAGCCCGCCGCTACCACCGGGATTGCTGCGCCAAGGGCGCCCGTCCATGTCCCGAGAAGCTTTCCGTCGCTGGCTCGCACCCGGTGAATGACGCCGTCATTTCCGTTACCGACCCAGATGTCCGTTCCGTCGGAGGCAACCCCGACGATCAGTCCCCCGAGGTTGGTGACGCCAACCGCGTTCGAATTCTGTGTTGTCCACCACTGCCCGAGCGCGGCGCGGCGTGAGGAGCGCGCGAGCGCCTGGTTAAGTCCCTTCGCGACGAAGACCGCGCCCTGGCCTCGGGTGAGCGAGTCGTCCGGCGAGAACGTCGTCGCGGAGGTCCCCGCCGTGACGCCGAGGAAGTAGAGCTCCAGGATGTACGGACAGAACGCGGGCGTCACGTCGGTGAATGGGCCGCACTGGTCCTGAACGATCCGCGTCGCGCCGCCGGCGAGGAGGGCGGCAAAGAAAAATGGGAGGAACAACAGTCTCTTCATCAAACCTCTCGCTAGAAGCGCGCGAGTTGGCCGGTCCCCTGCAGACTGACCCAGAAGTTGGTGCCGTCGCTGCAAGCGGCGAAACCGTCCGCGACGAAATTGCCCAGAGGGGCGAGGTCCGCCGCCCGAAAGAGCGAGAGGGCGCCGTGTCCCGGCCTCGAGATCGGTCCGTTCACGACCAGAATCCGCTCGCCGTCGAAGGCCGCCGCGAACGGCGCCTGAAGTCCGTTTCCGGTGAGCGTCGTGATGATGGCTCCATCCGCGACCCGAACGACGGTCACGGATGCGTCGGTGTCGTTCGGAACCCAGATGTTGGCGCCGTCGAACGTGGGTAAGGATGGTCCTGCGCCGGTTGCGACGGTCTGAAGGACGGCGCCCGCGGAATCGAGTCTCAAGAGCGAATTCGCTGCGAAGTCCGTGACCCAGACACTCTGTCCGTCGAACAACGCTCCGACCGGCTCGACGAAGCCCGTGGAGACCGACGTGACAGGCCAGGGAGGACTCGACGAGGGGGTGATGATCGATACCGAGCCGTCCACATTCGCCGTCCAGATGCGAGAGCCATCGAAAGTCAGGCCGAACGGCGATGCCGGCAAATCGGCCGCCACGATCGTCGCGCCTCCGCTCGCCTGGGAGGGATCGATCATGTAGAGCCTGCCATTCGGGGTATCGATGCCACTCACGAAAATTCGACCCATCGCCGCGAGGACGTTGTCGGCGCCGTGCGCATTCGTCCACGTGTCGAGCAGCCGCCCGTCACTCGCGCGCACGCGCGAGACGGTTCCGTCGCCTTCGTTGGCGACCCAGATGTCCTGGCCGTCGGAGGCGACGCCCTCGGGATCGTTCTGAACCTGAGTGACGCCGAGTCCCAAGTCCCAATGCGGAGTCGTCGTCCACCACTGCCCGAGCGCTGCGCGGCGTGAGGAGCGCGCGAGCGCCTGGTTCACCCCCTTCGCGACGAAGACCGCGCCCTGTCCGCGCGTCAGCGGGTCGTCGGGCGAGAACGTCGTCGCTGAGGTGCCCGCGGTGACGCCGAGGTAGTAGAGCTCGAGGACGTACGGGCAGAACGCCGGCGTCACGTCGGTGAAGGGTCCGCACTGGTCCTGGACGATCCGTGCGGCGCCTCCGGCGAGCAATGTCGCGGGCAGGACGATCAGGAGCAGGAAGGGCCTTCTGCGCATCATGACCTCGCGGCGCGAATCGTGAGGAGCGCGGCGATGGCGATCCCGGCGACCATCGCGGCCAGGCCCTTCGCGGAGAGCACCGGAACCGCGGCCACCTGGAAGGGATCGGCCCGGATGAACTCCACCGGCCCGGAAGGCGAGAGGGTAAGAGTCACGCCCGAGGCCACCGTGCGGGCGGCCCACTGCGTCGCGATCCCCTCGAACGAGCAGCCGCCCTGCATCGTGTTCGAGAGTCCGCCCGTCATGATCTCGTTCCACATGTCGCCATAACTCTGGCCCGTGTATCGGTCCGCCGCTGGAAGAAGTGCGTAGTAGCCCTCGGGTGCGCAGGCGGGCGTGGGAGCGCCCACCTTGATGGCGGCCCAGCCACCCGGCGCTCCATGCAGCAGGATCGGGTAGACGTACTGGATCGCGAGGAACATGTGGGTCGCGAGATAGACGTCGACGCTGGCCGCGGCGCCGGTGTTCGTGATCGAGAGCGTGGGCCGAAACGCGCCCGACCCGGCGACGTGCGTGATCGTTTCGGTGAGGCGCAACCCCGTCGCGCCCGCGTCGGCGACGAGGACGACCTTGTAGGGATCGGCGGACGAGCCCGAGCCCGTGACGGGCGAGAGGGAGATCGGGGTCCACGGCGTGAAGGCGGGCGCGAACGTGCCGCACGGATGTGTGGCGAAGTTGGGCCCGTACACGATTCCGCCGACCGAGAGGAGAACGCCGGTGTCGGCGGTGTCGCCCGACCCGCAAACCGGACTGAAGAGGGCGTTGTTCTGTGCATCGGGAGGTACGTCGCTGTCGAACACCTGGAAGGACGTGTCGTCGCCGACGTTGATCGTCAGGCGCCCGCCGGCGATGGTCCGGACGGCCGGAGGCGCCGCGAGAGCGAGTGTCGCGCCAACCAGCAGGGCGCCGACGGCGAGAGGAAGAATTCGGATGGTCTTCATCAGAACCTCACGAGCTGCCCGAAACCTCCGAGCGAGATCCAGAAGTTGAGCCCGTCGCTGCAGACGAAGTAGGGGAGCGAGGCCGTTCCGGTGGATACGAAGCCGAGCGGCTGGAGGTCGGCGGCGTTCCAGAACGAGATCGTGTCCGCATTCGGGCTCGTGACGAGCACGCGCTGGCCGTCGAATGCCACCGCATTGCCTCCCGAGACGCCGTTGCCGGACAGCGTCGCGACGATCGCCCCGTCGAGGGCGCGGACGACGGTGACGGAGTTGGGATTGGGAACCCAGAGATTCGCCCCGTCGAAGGCGATGAACTGGTTCGTCGTGGTGTGTACGCTCTGGGTCACCGCGCCGTCGGCGTCGAGCCGGAGGAGATCGCCGAGCGCGGGATCCGCGACCCAGACGTTCGTGCCGTCGAACGTGATCCCCATGGGCAGCGAGAATCCCGCCGTGACGGTCGTGACCGGCCACGGCGCGGAAGACGCCGGCGTCACGATGGCGACGGACGAGCCGCCCGGCACGACCGGGTTCGTGACCCAGATCCGCGAGCCGTCGAAGGCGAGATCGATCGGGTTGTTGCCGATGCCCGTCGCGACCGTCGTCACCGGGCCCGCGGGTTGGCCGGGATCGATCATGTAGAGGACGCCGGGCGTGCCCTCGGTGACCGCGCCCCCGTTCGTGCCGGCCACGAAGATGCGTCCCATCGCGGCAAGGAGTCCGTAGCCGCCGGCGGCACCCGTCCAGGTCTCGAGCAAGCGGCCGTCGCTCGCGCGGACCCGGTAGACGGTGCCCGCCCGGATCACCCAGAGATCGGTCCCGTCGCTGACGACCTGGCGGATCCCCTCGTCGAGGGATGTCACGCCCAGTCCGAGGTCCCAGTGCGGCGTCGTTGTCCACCACTGCCCGAGCGCAGCGGGGCGGGAGGAGCGCGCAAGCGCCTGGTTCAGCCCCTTCGCGACGAAGACGCTTCCCTGACCGCGCGTCAGCGGATCGTCCGGCGAGAACGTCGTCGCGGAGGTGCCGGCGGTGACGCCGAGGTAGTAGAGCTCGAGGATGTACGGACAGAACGCCGGTGTCACGTCGGTGAACGGGCCGCACTGATCCTGAACGATCCGTGTCGCGCCGCCGGCGAAGACTGCGGCGAGGGCGAGGAAAGCGGCCAAGAATCGCTTCGCCTTCAAAACCGCACCAGCTGATCCGAGGCCTGCAGAACGATCCAAAAGTTCACTCCGTCGCTGCAAGCTCCGAGTGGCTCTTGGCTTGTCGAAAAGCTACCGAGGGGCGTCAGGTCGGCCGCGTTCCAGAGCGAAACGCTGCTCCCGGCCTTGTTGGTAACCAGGACCCGTTGACCGTCGAAGGCCGCGGTCCAAGGGAAGGAGACCCCGTTCCCGACGAGCGTCGCGACGATTTCTCCGGTAGCGGCACGCACCACGGAGACCTTGCTGTCGGCGTAGTTGGGAACCCAGATGTTGGCTCCGTCGAACACCGGCTGGGTAGGCCAGCCGCCGAGGGTGACTTGCTGAAGAATCCCGCCGGCCGAGTCGAGTCGGTCGATCGAAGCATGTCCAACGTCTGTAACCCAGATATTGGATCCGTCGAAAACCATTCCGCTCGGATTCAGGAAGCCCGTCGTGACGTTGATGACGCTCCACGGTGGAGTGGCCGCGGGGGTGACGATGGCAACGGAGCCCGTATTGGGCGAGAAATTCGCAACCCAGAGCCGGCTTCCGTCAAACGCGAGACCACCGGGCAGGTCGCCCACGTTCGGCACGATCGTGGTAACGGGTCCGGGCGGTTGTGACGGGTCGATCATGTAGAGAGCTCCCGATTGCTTGGCGCTCCCCACGAATACCCTTCCCATCGCGACCAGGATGCCGTACGCGGTGTCCGCGCCCGTCCAGGTCTCGACCAGCTTTCCATCGCTCGCCCGAACGCGGGAGATGGTCCCGGATCCCTCGTTGGTCACCCAAATGTCCTGACCGTCCGAGGCGGCGAAGGCTGGGAAGTCTCCCACCGTCGTCACGCCCAGACCCAGGTCGTCGTGCGGAGTGGTCGTCCACCACTGTGCCAGCGCTGCGCGGTGCGATGAGCGCGCGAGCGCCTGGTTGAGCCCCTTCGCGACGAAGACGGCGCCCTGTCCGCGCGTCAGCGGGTCGTCGGGCGAGAACGTCGTCGCGGAGGTGCCGGCGGTGACGCCGAGGTAGTAGAGCTCGAGGATGTACGGACAGAACGCGGGTGTCACGTCGGTGAACGGTCCGCACTGGTCCTGAACGACGCGTGTCGCGCCTCCGGCGAGAACCGCGCAGAGGGCCAGCGTGCCGAGAAGGAGAGGTCGACCCGAGCGGGAGATCCTCATTCGCGTCCTCCCGAGAAGTTGGGAGGAGCATATGTCAATACAGCATAGAGAGTGTCAAGAAAAAGAAAACTTCAGGCGAACTCCCAGCGCCGGGCGACCCGGCGTGCGATCAGGAAGAAGAGGACTCCCAGCCCCGTCAGGACAAGCACTTGCGGCCAGAGGGTCCAGAGAGGCTCGTCACGCCAGAAGATCTTCTGGAAGCCGTCCAGGGCCCAGGCGTTGATCGTCACGAGCCCGAACTTCTGCATCCCCGCCGGCATCAGGAACCTCGGGTAGAGGCTCCCGCCGAGCGCGGACATCACGAGGATCGACAGGTTCGCCACCGCGACGAGCTGCATCCGGGAGCGGCAGACGGACGCGAGCATGAGGCCGAAGGTCGAGGCGGCGATCGCCGTCGCGACCGTCATGATCAGGAAGCCGGGAAAGTGCTGCGGGGTGAAGAGCTCGATGCCGAACAGGAGAGCGCCCCACGTGAACATGAGCAGGAGCTGGACGATCCCGACGCCGGCCAGGTAGACGAGCTTGCCGAGAAGGAGCCTCGTCATCGAGACGCGCGTCGCCAGGATGCGGTCGAGCGTGCCGCTCTCGGCCTCCTCGATGAGCGCGCCGCCCGCGCCGGTCGCGGAGAACAGGAGGAACATCACGCCGAGCCCGGCGGCGTAGAAGGTCACCGTCGGGTTGCGCTTCTTCTCGCCCACGATGTCGCGGACGTCGACCGCGACGATGCCCCCGCCGAGGCCGCCGCTCTTCTCGCCGGAGGGAGTCGCCGCCGGGTTCGCCCGCGTCGGCGCGCTCTCGCGGTCGAGCGCGCCGAGCATCGTCTCCATGCGCTCCTTCTGCTCGGGAGTGAGACCGCCGCTCCAGCGGTCGACCTCGTCCATGCCGGTGCGGGCGAGCGAGGCGGGCATCGCCGTCATCGCGACCTTCTGGACGAGGCCGAAGACGATCTGCGGGGCGATGGGGTCGGAGCTGTCGGACAGGAGTCGCAGAGCGATGCGCTCCTTCCCGGGCCCGAACGCCAGCGGGCGCTCGCCGAACCCCTTCGGGATGACGAGCGCGACCGCCACGTCGCCTCTGCGCACCGCCTGCTCCGCCGTGGCCGCGGTGTAGAGCGGGCCCGCCGGGTGTTCCTCGGCATTCTTGTCGCTCGGCTTCAGCGCGACCGAGAGGCCGGCCTCGGCCTGCAGACCGGCGACGAACCGCTGCGATCCGGGACTCTGGTCCTCGTCCACCACGACGAGATCGACCTTTCGCGTCGTCGAGCGGCCGCTGCCCGCGAAGATGCCCGCGAAGATCGAGAAGAAGGCGACGGGCAGGACGAACGCCAGCACGAACGCCGCGCGGTCGCGGCGCAGGTTCATGAGCCGGCTCCAGGCGACGGCGAGGATCATTCGCGCAGCTCCCGGCCCGTCAGCTGGAGGAAGACCTGCTCGAGCGTCGCGCTCTTGAGCGTCAAGTCCCGGACCCCGACGTGCTCGTCATGGAGCATCCCGAGGAGCTGGCGGATCTGCGCCGCCGGATCCTCGACCGAGGCCTGGATGCGGTCTCCGTCGACCGAGGCGCCCGCGCTCGCGAGCCTCTCCTTGAACTCCGCGGGGATCGGGGAGGCGGTGTCGATCGTCAGGGCCTGCTTCGCGCCGACCGTCCGGCGGATCAGCTCCTCCGTCGTCCCGAGCGCGATGATCCGGCCGTTGTCGATGATCGCAATGCGGTCGCAGAGCCGCTCCGCCTCCTCCATGTAGTGGGTGGTGTAGAGGAGCGAGACCCCGCCCCCCTTGAGCTCGCCGATCATGGCGTAGATGCGCTCGCGCGATTGCGGGTCCACGCCGACGGTGGGCTCGTCGAGCAGGAGGACGCGCGGCGCGTGGATCGTCCCGGCCGCGATGTTGAGGCGGCGCTTCATGCCGCCCGAGAGCTTGTCGGTCTTGTCCTCGGCGCGGTCCGAGAGGCCGATCCAGTCGAGACTCTTGCGGATGCCGGCCTCGAGCGCCTCGCCCGCGAGCCCCTGGTAGCGGCCGAAGGTCCAGAGGTTCTCCTTCGCGGAGAGCAGGGGATACAGCGCAATCTCCTGCGGGACCCAGCCGCGGACCGCCCGCGCGGCGTCCTCGGCGGGAGAGAGCCCGAGGATGGACAGCGACCCGCCGTCCGGGACGACGCGGCCGGCGACGCTTCGGACGAGCGTCGTCTTGCCGGCGCCGTTGGGCCCGAGCAGCCCGAGCGTCTCGCCGGGAGCGAGGTCCAGGGTGACGCCGTCCAGAGCCTTCCGGCCGCCAAAGCTCTTGGAGAGGTCGCGAATCGCGAGAGGGAGCGCCGTCGCCGACATGGATCGGGCGGCATCGTCTCCCGGGAGCCCGCCGAAAGTCCAGCGCGCGGAGGAAATCGCTTGGCCGTCCGGCGGAAACTGGGTTAATCTGCGCCGCTTCCGCCGATGCTCCGATGAATTTCGCGACGTTCGTGCTCCTGGTCCTCGCCGGAGGGCTGGGGATGTTCCTGTCGTTCGCACAGGCGCGCTCGCGCGCCGTCTTCGTCGAGGACGGATTCACCGATCCGGGCCGGCGGACGACCGCGTACGTGCTGCTCGCGGCCGTCCTGATCCTGACGGTCGCGATTCCCTTCGCGGCCGGCACCGCGGGAACGAAGCCGGAGGTGCAGCAGCTCTCGCTCGTCTCCGTGTTCGCCGTGCACGCGATGCTGCTCTTCTTCCTGGCGTGCTACTTCGCGCTCTCCGGACGCCGCTCACTCGCCGAGTTCCTGAAGCTCCGGAGCGAGCGCCCCGCGGCCGACCTCTCGGTGGGCGTGGTCATCGGCGTGTTCGGGTGGGTCCTGACGATCCTGACCGCGACGGCGATCGTCCTCTTCTGGTACCTGCTCTCGCGCCACACGCCCGCGGAAGCCAGCGGACCGGCGATCTCGCCGATGATCGTCTGGCTCGTCTCGCGCCCGCTCTGGTTTCGCATCGCGATCGTCGTCTCGGCGATGGTGGTCGAGGAGCTCTTCTTCCGCTCCTTCCTGCAGCCGCGCGTCGGTCCGGTGGCCGCGACCCTCATGTTCACGGCCGCGCACGGCGTGTACGGCCAGCCGCTCATGCTGGTCGGGATCCTGGTCATCTCGACGGTCCTCTCGCTGACCTTCGCGCGCTACCGCAACGTCCTGCCCTGCATCGTGGCGCACGGCGTCTTCGACTCGATCCAGATGTTCATCGTCATCCCACTGCTCATCAAGCAGATCCCGAACCTCTAGGCGGCGCCTCCGGCGGGCTCGCCGGGCTGTTAAAATCCTGCATGCATTCACCGCGGTGGTCCGGTTCCTCGGGTCGGCGTCTGCGCGCCGGCCTTCTCGCCGCCGCGGCCCTCCTCGGATCCTTACCCGCGCGCGCGCTCGATCCGCGCAAGGCGATCACGCAGTACGCGCACCAGGTCTGGAAGACGGACCAGGGTCTGCCCCAGAATTCGATCCAGGCCATCCTGCAGACCCGCGACGGCTACATCTGGCTGGGAACCGAGCGCGGGCTGGTCCGGTTCGACGGCGTGCAGTTCACGGTCTTCGACAAGGGCAACTCGCCGGGCCTCCTGAACAGCAACGCGCAGGCCCTGTTCCAGGACCGCGACGGCGCCCTGTGGGTGGGGACGTGGGGAGGCCTCCACCGCTACAAGGACGGGCAGTTCACGGCCTTCACGACGCGCGAGGGACTCGGCAACAACCGGGTCCTCTCCATCTGCGAGGACCGCGACGGAGTGCTCTGGGTCGGGACCGGCGGCGGGGGTCTCTCGCGGCTCGAGAAGAACGGGCGCCTTACGACGCTCGGCACGAAGGACGGGCTCTCGAGCGACCGGATCTGGCAGATCGCCGAGGACCGCGCCGGGAACCTGTGGATCGGAACCGACGGCGGAGGACTGAACCGCCTGCGGGACGGGCGGGTCACGGTCTTCAACCGCAAGGACGGGGTCCCGAGCGAGAGCGTCCAGTCGGTCTTCGTGGACAGCCGCAACGACGTCTGGATCGGCACCGACGGAGGCGGGCTCGCGCGCTACCGCGACGGCCGGTTCACGACGTTCCGCGCGAAGGACGGACTGGGGAGCGACACGATCTCGTCGATCCAGGAGGACCGCGACGGCAACCTCTGGTTCGGTACCCAGGGCGGCGGCATCGTGCGGCTGACCGAGGGTGTCTTCTCGAGGTTCTCGCCGGCGGAGGGCCTCTCCGACGACACGGTGCTGTCGATCTGCGAGGACCGCGAGGGCAGCCTCTGGCTCGGCACGGTCACCGGCGGCCTCGACCGGTTCAAGGATGGGAAGTTCACCGCGTACACCTCGAAGGAGGGCCTCTCCAACGACCGCGTCCGCACGATCTACGAGGACCGGGAGGGAGCCGTCTGGCTGGGCACGCGCGGCTCCGGCGTCACGCGCTTCCACAACGGCGCCTTCACCACGTTCTCCTCGAAGAACGGCCTCTCGGGCGACTTCGTGCGCTCCGTCTACGAGGACGGCCAGGGCCGGCTCTGGGTGGGAACGTGGGGGGACGGCCTCGACCGGCTGCAGGCCGGCGCGTTCCAGGCCTTCCACGAGAAGGACGGCCTGCCGAGCGAGATCGTGCGATGCCTCTACCGCGACCACGCGGGGACGCTCTGGGTCGGAACCGACGCGGGCGGGCTCGTGGAGGTCCGGGACGGACGCTTCCGCGTGCACGGCGCGGACGAGGGGCTCTCCTCGAGAACGGTCCTCGCGATCCTCGAGGACCGCGAAGGCGCCCTCTGGATCGGGACCGAGGGCGGCGGCCTCGACCGTTACTTCCACGGCAAGTTCACCGCCTTCACGACGAAGGATGGCCTCTCGGACGACACGGTGCTCGCGCTCTACGAGGACTCCGACGGCTGCCTCTGGATCGGGACCGACGGCGGCGGCCTCGGCCGGCTGAAGGACGGCAAGTTCACGCGCTTCGCGCGCAAGGACGGGCTGTTCGACGACGCGCAGTACGCGATCCTGGAGGACGGGCGCGGGAACCTGTGGATGAGCAGCAGCCGGGGAATCTTCTCGGTGCGGAGGCAGGATCTCGAGGACTTCGCCGAGAAGAAGACCTCGGAGTTCGCCTCCGTCTCCTTCGGCCGCGCCGACGGCATGCGCTCGGCGGAGTGCAGCGGCTTCACGCAGCCGGCCGCCTGGAAGACGCACGACGGGAGGCTCTGGTTCCCGACGATCGAGGGCGCGGTCGTCATCGACCCCGATCACATCAAGACGAACATGAACGCGCCCCCCGTCGTCATCGAGCGGGCGGTGGCCGACCACCGGGAGCTGCCGCGCCTCGCGCGCCTCGACCTCGCGCTCGAGCGGGGAGAGCTCGAGTTCCACTACACGGCGCTGTCCTTCGTCGACCCCGAGCGCGTCCGCTTCCGCTACAAGCTCGAGGGCTTCGACCCGGACTGGATCGAGGCCGGGACCCGCCGCGTGGCCTTCTACACGAACATTCCACCGGGGAAGTACACCTTCCGCGTCCGGGCCTGCAACAACGACGGGATCTGGAACGAGGAGGGCGACTCGCTGCGCTTCTCGCTGAGGCCCCGGTTCCGGCAGACCGGCGTCTTCTACGGGCTGTGCGGCCTCGGGCTCGTCCTCGTCGGGTTCGGCGCGGCGCGCGTCCGTGTCGCGCGAGCGCGGTCCCGCCAGCGAGAGCTCGAGCAGCAGGTGGCGGAGCGCACCGTCCAGCTCGAGGAGGCCAATACCAAGCTCCAGCAGCTCTCGGAGATCGACGCGCTGACGGGAATCGCGAACCGCCGCCGGTTCGAGGACACGCTCCAGCGCGAGTGGCGCCGCGCGACGCGCGACCAGCTGCCGCTCTCGCTCGTCATGATCGACATCGACTACTTCAAGAGCTACAACGACACCTACGGGCACCAGCTCGGCGACGAGTGCCTGCGCCGCGTCGCGACGGAGATCCGCGAGGCGATCACTCGTCCGGGCGACCTGGTCGCCCGCTACGGCGGCGAGGAGTTCGCCGCGATCCTGCCCTCGACGCCCGCCAAGGGCGCCATCGCCGTGGCCGAGCTCCTGCGGCTGCGCGTGGAGCGCATCGCGACCCGCCACCAGAACGCGCCCCTCGGGGTCGTGACCATCAGCGTGGGCGTGGCCTCGATGACGCCGGGGGAGTCGTTCGCCAAGGAGACCCTGGTCGCCGCGGCCGACGGCGCCCTCTACGCCGCCAAGCGTTCCGGCCGCAACCGGGTCGAGACCGCGAACGCGCCCCTGCAGGCGGTTCGCTGACGGTGTGCCGGGGGGCCGAATGTCTTCCGCCGTCGGGAGAACGCCGGCGGCTTCGAGTCCACCGGCGCGTCCGCCGGCCGCGACTCTGAGCTAGTTCTTCCAGCCCGGCAGCTCGGGCGGCTTCGCGAGGCCGGCGAACAGCACGACGTCCTTGCCCGAGGCCCGGATCGTCTCCGTCGCCGAGGCCGGCGACGGCCTCTTGGCGCGCGCCTTCCGAAACGCCGCCTCGAACCGGGACGCAGAGGCCGGCTCGTCGAAGCGGATGCGCCAGAGGTAGCCCGTCACGCCTCCCGAGGAGAAGAATGCGATCCGGTCCCCGCGCCATCCCTCCGATGCCGTCGCCGCCTCCTTCTCGGGCAGCCCGCGCTCGAGCAGGAACCGCAGCGTCCACTCGCCGAGCGTGTCGAAGTAGAGGAGGCGCTGGCCGGGGGCGATCGTTGCCAGGTTGTCCGGCAGGAGGCCCGTCGCGGGCGGCGGCAGCGCGACGCCGTGGAGGATCTCCGCGCTCGACTCGGGCGGCGTCTTCCACAACTTGTCGACCTCCGCCCAGCCGCCGCGCTTGACCGCGGCCCGGACGAACTCGAGGCCGTCCACGTAGGGGAAGAACAGCTGGTCGACGAAGTACTCCGGGACGTCGGCGGGCACGTTGGCCTTCTCGAGGGCGCCGGCGGAGAGCAGCGGTCCGATCTGTTCCTCGGTCTGCTCGTTCGCGCCCGGGATCTGCTGGAGCGCGACGCGGATCATCACGAGGGTTGCCTCTCCCTCGAGCAGGCTCTGCAGCGCGAGGGCCCGATCGCTGTCGTCCTTGAGCTTCTGCATCCGGTCGTCGAGACGGAGCGACTCGTCCTGGAGTGCGTGGGTCAGCTCGTGCGAGAAGATCAGCCCCTGGGCCATCCCCCCCGAGAGATCCGTGCCGTCCAGCCCGTCGGCCCCACCCGCGCCGCCGTCGGCGGCCGCGGACTCCGCTCCGCGGATCACGAAGAAACGGCGGGGCTGCGGGTCGTAGAAGGCGATGACCTGCGAGGAGTAGAAGTCGACCAGGGTGTCGAGCAGGCCGGGCTGGTCGGCGATCAGCCCGAGGCTGGAGAGCGTCTTGAAGTAGTCGTCGGCGGGGACCGGAAGTTGCTCGGAGAGCTTGGACCGCAGGACCTTGCGCAGCTCCGCCTTGTCGAGCTCGGAGGCGGGGACCGCCCGGGTGAACTTGCGGCCGCGAACCTGCTCCACCTTCCGGGAGTATTCGGCGATGCGGTCCGGAAGGTAGTCGGTGAAGCCCAGCAGGAGGAGCGCCGAAACGGCCGTTCCGGCCGCGCCGAGGCGTGTTTTTCTCCGCATGGTCGAGGGTAACACGCGGGGATCCGCCTATCTTTCCGTCGCGCCTTTGGACTAAGATCCGCCGGACTTCGCGAAGTCCGTGAATGAGCGTACCGAGACCGTCCGACAAAGCCGGCCCGATCCGGATGTCTCTTTCCAGCCGTTTCGAGAACATCGAGATGGCGCAGCATCTGTGTTCCCAGCTCCTGGAGGGCCGGGACGTTCCGGAGGAGACGCGGCACTGGATCCTCATGGCGCTCCGCGAGGGTCTCGCCAACGCGATCAAGCACGGCAACCGGCAGGACGCCTCCAAGCACGTGCACCTCGAGATGGACATCGTCGCGGACACGCTGGTCATTGCCATCCGGGACGAGGGGTCGGGCTTCGATCCCGGGGCGGTCGGAGACCCGCTGGCGGCCGAGAACCGGCTGAAGACGTCGGGCCGTGGCATCTTCTACATGAAGACGTTCATGGATGACGTTCGCTTCGAGCGTGTGGCGGGTGGTGGAATGGAAATCCTCTTGAAGAAACGATTGGGCGAGTCAAACGAGAAGGAGGGAGACCCAGCATGAAAACGAACGTGCGAGATGTCGGCGGGGTGGCGGTCGTCGACCTCAAGGGCAAGATCACGATCGGGTCCGGAGACGTCCAACTCCGCGAGACGATCAACAAGCTCGTCGACTCCGGAAAGAAGAACATCCTGGTCGACATGCACGACGTGACGACGATCGACTCGTCGGGCATCGGCGAGCTCGTCGGTTGCTACACCTCGGTGACGAACAAGGGTGGCAAGCTCAAGCTCCTCCACCTGCCGCCGAAGATCAACGACGTGTTGACCGTGACGCAGCTCATCACCGTCTTCGACGTCTACGAATCGGAGTCGGAGGCGCTGACGAGCTTTCGCGGGTAAGGCGGCGTACCCCTGAAGGGGCCCGCCGCCGGGGGCGGCGCCTCCGCCTTGGACTTCGCCTTTGATCGTTTCGCGGCGGCGAATCGCGCCGCGCTCGAGGAGGCGCTCGAGCGCTCCCTGCCGCCGCCGGCGGCTCGCGCCGGGCCGCTGACGCTCGCGATCCACGACGCGATCCTGCCTCCGGGCAAGCGGCTCCGGCCGCTCGCCGCGCTGGCGTCGGGGGAAATCTGCCGCGCGCCGCGCGGAGCCGCGAAGGCCGTCGCGGTTGCGGTCGAGTACGTGCACGCGGCCTCCCTGGTCCTGGACGATCTCCCCTCGATGGACGACGCGCGGCGCCGCCGCGGCAGGCCCGCCCTGCACCGCGTCTACGGGGTCGCCACGGCGGAGCTCGCGGCCGTGGCGCTGCTCTCCCGCGCCTTCGAGGTGCTGGCGGGCGCGAAGGGCTTCTCGGCGGCGGCTCGAGCACGCGTGGTCGGCGAGCTGGCGGCGGCCGTCGGAGCCTCGGGCTGCTGCGCGGGGCAGTCGGCCGACCTCGCGGCGGAACCCTCGACCGTCGGGCTCGACGACCTCGAGGCGATCCATGCCCAGAAGACCGGCGCGCTTTTCGTCGCGGCGGTCCGCGGCGGCGCGCTGGCCGGCTCGGCGGGGGAGCGCACGCTCGAGGGCCTGTCCCGCTACGCGCGCAACCTCGGGCTCGCGTTCCAGATCACCGACGACCTGCTCGACCTCGAGGGCGACCCCGAGGCGATGGGCAAGGACGCTCACCGCGACGCGCACCGGGCCAACTTCGCCACGATCCTGGGGGCCGACTCGTCCCACCGCCTCGTGGATGAGCTTCTCGACGCGGCCCTCGCGGCCCTGCCGCTGCCGTCGCGGTCCTCGGTCCTCGCCGACCTGACGCGCGTGGTGCGCGATCGCCGCTCGTGACACCTTGAACTCCTCGAATCGCCCCACGCTGGACGAGGCGCGGGCTCGGCTGCGCGCGCTCGGCTATCTCGACGCCGGCGTCGAGCGGATGCTGTTCCGCCCCGTCTTCGAGGGGCGGGGCCTCGGGGGAGCGTGGCTGCCGGCGATCGGCCTCGGCGCGTTCGGCGCGGCGCTCGCCTCGGTCGCGGCCATCGAGGGCGCGGAGGGGTTCGCGTCGCTTCTGTCGGCGGCCGTGGTCTTCCTGCACCTCTTCCTCGCGGATCTGCTGCCCGCCGCTCTCCTGGCGGCCCTTCTCACCCCGCTCGCCGACCGCTCGCGCGCGCCGGGCCCAGCCGCCACGGCCGCCGGGTTCGGGGCGGCGGCCGCCGTCTTCGCGCTCTGGGTCCTCGGCACCCGGGGGCTCGAGCGCGAGATCTCACTGCGCGCGCTGCTCTGGGGCATCCCCGTCGCAGCGGCCTCCCTCTTTCTCGCCGCGGCGGTGCGGCTCGCCTTTCTCGCCCGCGCGTTCGCGCGCTCGGGTGCGCTGCCGGGGAAGGCCACTCGCCGGCTGTTCGCCGCCGCGGCGGCGGCGGGGCTGCTGGTCGCGGCGCTGCTCTTCTCTTCCCGGGGCGACTCTCGGCGCGAGCCGGCGCCGCCCCAGCCGTCGCCGCGGACGTCGCCGACGGTGGTGCTGGCGATCGACGGCCTCGACCTGGACGGTCCCGGCAAGCCGGCGGCGGCGGCGGCGCTCCTGTCTCGCGGCGCGACCGGCTGGTGGCCGTTGGAGCGGCTGACCCCGCCCGAGCTTTGGACGGACCTCGCGAGCGGCGAGCCGGCGCGCCGTCACGGCGTGCGGGCGCTGACGCGCGTGCGGGCGCTCGGCGCCGGGGAGTCCCTGCGTCCGCCCCTCGGGACGTCCTGGTATTTCCGGCGCCTGGGGCCGCTCCTTCGGACCGTCGCGAGCGCTCCGGTCTCCGGGGCCGACCGCCGCCGCCTCGACTTCTGGGAGGTGGCGGCCTCGGCCGGGATCCCGAGCCTCGCCGTCGGCTGGTGGGCCTCCGCGCCCTGGCCGGGAGCGACCGTCGTCGACAACCGCGCCGTGCTGTCCCGCTCGAGCAACGGCGTGGACGCGGACCACGTTGCCACGGAGATCTTCGAGCAGGAGCTTCGCGAGCGCCATGGCGACGGCGTCGCGACGCTCTACCTGCCGGGATGCGACATCGAGCGCGAGAATCCCGCCACGAGGCCAAGCGCCGTCGCGCAGGTCGAGAGGCTCCTCGAGGACTCCGTCGCCCGTGCGGAGAGGGGCGAGGTCGTCCTGATCGTGCTGGCGGCCGACAGCCATCCGGGCTCCGCCGCGGCGCTCGGACGCATGGTCGTGTTCGACGCCCCGGCGGCGGCGGATTCGCGCGCGGCGCGCACGGTCCGCGTGAGTGCCGGGGACGTGGCGCCGTCCATCCTGGCGCGCTCGGGCGTGCCCGTCGCCCGCGATCTGCCGGGCCGGCCGGCCGCGGGCCTGTTCGCCGCCGGCACGCTCGAGACCGCGACGGTCGCGACCTACGGGCCCCGGATCGTGCCGCCGGCGGCGGCCGCGCCGGAGTCGGATCGGGAGTACCTGGAGAAGCTAAGATCGCTCGGGTATCTGAAATGAAGGCCGTTTTCTTCACCGAGCACGGAGACAACTCCGTCCTGCAATACGGCGACCGGCCCACACCGGTGCCGGCCCCCGGAGAGGTGCGCGTGGCGATTCGCGCCGCGGCGCTCAACCACCTCGATCTCTTCGTGCGCGGCGGGATCCCGGGCGTGCCCCTTCCGCAGATCCCGGGCGGCGATGGCGCGGGAGTCGTCGACGCGCTCGGCGAGGGCGTGCGCGGGCTCGTGCCGGGCGACCGCGTCCTCATCCAGCCCGGCCTCTACGACAACACCTGCGAGTTCTGCCGCGCGGGCGAGCAGAGCCTCTGCGTGAGCTACCGCATCCTGGGCGAGCACGTCCCGGGGACCCTCGCGGAGTCCGTCGCCGTGCCGGCGCGCAACCTCTTTCCGATCCCCTTGGGGATGTCGTTCGTGCGGGCCGCGGCGTTTCCGCTGGCGTACCAGACCGCGTGGAGGCTGGTCGTCGGCCGCGCCGCCACCCGGCCCGGAGAGACCGTGCTGGTCCACGGCGCCGGAGGGGGAGTGGCGGGTGCCGCGATCGAGATCGCGCTGCTCGTTGGGGCGCGAGTCCTGGCCACGACGTCGGGCGAGGAGAAGCTGAAGCGGCTGCGCGAGTCCGGCGTCGAGCTCGCGATCGACTACAAGAAGGAAGACGTCCTGGCGGCCGTGCGTGCGCACACCGCGAAGAGAGGCGCCGACGTCATCGTGGACACCGTGGGCGAGGCGACCTGGATGACGTCCCTCAAGGCGGCCGCCCGGGGAGGACGCATC
Organism: Thermoanaerobaculia bacterium; assembly: GCA_036493875.1. Classification (GTDB taxonomy): domain Bacteria; phylum Acidobacteriota; class Thermoanaerobaculia; order UBA5066; family Gp7-AA6; genus DAHUXD01. Next base: position 65,085 of record DASXPB010000024.1, on the reverse strand, counting down.
GTCACCTGCGGCGCGACGAGCGGCCCCAATCCCAAGGAGGAGATCCGTCAGATCTTCTGGAAGCACCTCTCGATCCTGGGATCCACCATGGCGAACGACCGGGAGTTCCGGGCGCTGTATTCCGCGGTGGCCTCCGGCCGGTTGAAGCCCCGCGTGGATCGCGTCTTCGCGCTTCCGCAGGCGCGCGAGGCGTTCGCCTACATGGAAGAGGGACGGCAGAACGGCAAGATCGTGCTGGTACCCGAAGGGGCGGAGAGGGACTGGCCGGACGGCGATTGAGAAGAAGCCTCTCTAGCGTCGAAACAGCCAGAGCAGCAGGGACAGCAAGAGCGACAGGAGCAGGCAGGTCACGATCGGGAAGGCGAATGTGAAACCGGGCCGTCTCACGACGACGTCGCCCGGGAGTCGGCCGAAGTAGCGCGACACGACGGGCCACAGCAGTCCTGCGGCCAGGAACACGATCCCGAGCGCGATCAGGATCGGTCGCGCTCCGCCCTGGTACGGAGCCGGCATCTTTGTGAGAATATAGCCGTCCGTCCTCCTCGAGCCGCGGGGCAATCGTCTCCCGGCGAATCACCGCCATGACCGAATCCCACCCGCGTCGCGCCTTTCGCATCCACGACCTGCCGTCCGAGGAGCGGCCCCGCGAGCGCCTGCTACGCCTCGGCTCGGCCGCCCTGTCCAACGAGGAGCTCGTCTCGCTCCTGCTGCGCACCGGGATCCCCGGCGAGAGCGCGCTCGACCGCGCCCGCGGTCTGCTCGCCGCGCACGGCGGCCTCGCCGGCCTGTCCCTCCTCGGACCCGCGGAGTTGCTGCAAGAGCGCGGCGTCGGACCCACCCGCGCCAGCGCGATCGCCGCGGCGGTCGAGATCGCGCGGCGCCTGCCCGCGGAGGCGCTGGGCAGCCGCGACCTCCTGCACTCGCCGGATCTCGTCAAGGAGTTCCTGCGCCGTGCCCAGGCCGATGACGCACAGGAGCGGACGGGAGCGCTCTTTCTGAACGCGCGCAACAGGCTCCTGCGCAACGATGCCGAGATCTATCGGGGAACGCTGGACCGCGCCATGGTCGAGCCGCGGGAGATCCTCCGCCGCGCGCTGCTGACCAAGGCGGCCGGCGTGATCCTGTACCACAACCATCCCTCCGGCGATCCGTCTCCCTCGCGGGAGGATCGCGAGTTCACGCGGCGTCTGGCCGCGGCCTCCGAGTCCGTCGGCGTCCGCTTGCTCGATCACATCGTCGTGGGACGGGAAGGCTGCGTCTCGTTTCGCGAGGCGGGACTGCTCTGATGTATCTTCTCGCTTCCCCGATGAAGACCTTCTACGCGACCACGCCGATCTACTACGTGAACGACCTGCCCCACATCGGGCACATCTACTCGACGGTGGTCACCGACGCGATGACGCGGTACCGCCGGCTGATCGGCGAGAAGACGCGCTTCCTGACGGGCACCGACGAGCACGGCCAGAACATCGAGAAGGCGGCGGTGGCGCAGGGCATCACGCCGCTCGCGCTGGCCGACCGCGTGGTCGCCCGCTACGAACAGCTCTACCGGACCTTCGAGATCGAGAATGATGACTTCATCCGGACAACTCAGGACCGGCACAGACGGGGCGTGGAGGCCTTGATCGGGCGGATCGACGCGGCGGGCGACTTCTACACGGCGAAGCACGAGGGCTGGTACTGCGCGAGCTGCGAGGCTTTCTACACGGAGAAGGAGCTCGACGCGGAGAAGAAGTGTCCGGTCCACGGCATTCCAACGGCCTGGGAGTCGGAGGAGAACGTCTTCTTCCGGCTTTCGAAGTACGAGGGGCCGCTGCTCCGGCACTACGAGACGCATCCGGGCTTCGTGCGGCCCGAGAGCCGGCTCGCGGAGGTCGTCTCGTTCGTGAAATCGGGACTCGCCGACCTCTCGGTCTCGCGGACCAAGGTCAAGTGGGGGATCCCGTTCCCGGGGCACCCGGGACACGTGGTGTACGTGTGGCTGGACGCGCTCGCGAACTACATCACGGCTCTCGGATTCGGCCAGGGCGACGATCGCGACGCGCTGTACCGAGAGTTCTGGGACCATCCGGACGCGGAGCGCGTCCACGTCATCGGCAAGGACATCCTGCGGTTCCACGCGGTCTACTGGCCCGCGTTCCTCCTCTCGGCCGGCCTGCCGCTCCCGACGCGCGTCTGGGCGCACGGCTGGTGGCTGCGGGACGCGAAGAAGGTCTCCAAGTCCGTCGGCAACATCGTCCGGCCGGACCAGCTCGTCGCGGACTTCGGCCCCGACGCCCTGCGCTACTTCCTCCTGCGCGAGATGGCGTTTGGCCAGGACGCGAACTTCTCGGACGAGGCGTTCCTGACGCGCTACAACGCGGATCTCGCGAACGACCTGGGCAACACCGTGTCCCGCGTCGCCGCGCTCCTGCGGCAGTCCTTCGGCGGCACGCCCAACGAGGTCTGCGACGACAACGAGATCCTCGCCTCCTGGGGCGACGCGCGCGCGGAGTGGCAGGGCGCGCTCGGCGAGTCCCAGTTCAATCGGGCGCTCGAGGCCGTCTGGAAGTTCCTCTCGGTGATCAACGGCTTCATCGTCGCGAAGGAGCCGTGGAAGATCCGCAAGGAGGAGGGCGCGTCCTCGAGCCGCCTGCATCGCATCCTGTCGGCCGCGGCGGAGGGCATCCGGCTCTCCGCGGTGATGCTGTCGCCGTTCACCCCCGGGATCAGCCGGAAGATCTTCGCGACCTTCGCGATGGAGGCGAGGGACCCGACTCCGCGGGACCTCGAGTGGGGCGGGCTCCCCGTCTCGCGGCCCATGACGGACGCCCCCGCCCTCTTCCCGCGCGTCGACGTCGCCCAATACTTCGAACGAGGAAAGGACGCAGCCATGACCGAACCGACCTCAGGCTCAACGCAAACACCCCAGACCGCGGCGGGAAGCGCAGCTCCTTCCGAGCCTGCGACGCCTGCCTTGCCGGCGGCTGGTGCCCCCCCGGCGAGACCAGTCTCCCAGGCGGATGGGGCCGCTCCCGCGGCGTCCATAGACGACCGCATCGGCATCGAGGACTTCCAGAAGGTGCGGCTGAAGACGGCGAAGATCGTGTCGGCCGAGCGCGTCCCGAAGTCGAACAAGCTGATGCGGCTCATGGTCGACCTGGGCGGCGAGCAGCGGCAGATCGTGGCCGGGATCTCGGCGCAGTACGAGCCCGAAACGCTCGTCGGCCGCAACGTCGTCGTGGTCGCGAACCTGAAGCCGGCGAAGCTCATGGGGGTCGAGTCCAACGGCATGGTGCTCGCGGCCTCGGTCGGAGAGGCGGGCGAGCCGGTGCTGCTGGACGTGCCGGCGCACGTCCCGCCGGGCAGCAAGGTGAAGTAGCTTGCTGGCCGATTCCCACTGCCACCTCCAGATGGGCGAGGGAGGCGCGCGGCCCGAGGCCCTCCTCGAGCGAGCGCGCGCGGCGGGAGTCGCGAAGTTTCTGGTCCCCGGCACGACGCTCGCCGACTCCGAAGAGGCCGTGGCGCTCGCGCAGGCGCACGACGGCGTCTACGCGGCGGTGGGCATCCATCCCCACGAGGCGAAGGACTTCGATCCCGGCCGGGACGGAGCCGCGTTCGAAGCGCTCGCGCGGAGGCCGCGGGTCGCCGCCATCGGCGAGGTCGGCCTCGACTTCCACTACGACCACTCGCCTCGTCCGAAGCAGCTCGAGGTGCTGGAGTGGATGCTGGACTGCGCGCGGCGGCTCTCGCTCCCGGTCATACTCCACAACCGCGAAAGCGGCTCCGAGATGCTCGCTCTGCTCGCGCGGAAGGGCGCGGCCGAGCGGCCCGGAGTCTTCCACTCCTTCACCGAGGACGCGGACTACGGGAAGAAGGCGATCGCGCTCGGATATCTGGTGTCCTTCTCGGGAATGCTCACGTTTCGAGCGGCCGAGAACATCCGCGCGGCGGCGGCGGGTCTGCCGCTCGAGGCGATGATGGTCGAGACCGACACGCCGTTCCTGGCGCCCGTGCCCCACCGCGGCAAGCCCTGCGAGCCGGCCTTCGTGGTCGAGACGGCGAAGAAGTTGGCCGAGGTCCAGCGAACCGACCTCGACGCCGTAGCGCGAATGACGACCGCGAACTTCGAGCGCCTATTTCTCCGAGCTTGAGGTCAATCACGAATCGCGAATCACGAATCACGAATTCCTCATGAGCTCCCACCGCATCTCGCCGGAGGAGTTCGAGGCCTACGTCGCCGAGGCGCTGGACTCCGTACCCGCTCCGTTTCGCAGGTACCTCGAGAACATCGTCGTGGCCGTCGAGGAGGAGCCTTCCGACGAGGACTACGAGGAGACGGATACGCCCGACGACATGGACCTCTTCGGAATCTTTCGCGGGGTGCCGTTCTTCGAGCGCGGGTCGATGGTGTCGAACCTTCCGGCGCAGATCGCAATCTTCCGGGGCCCGATCCTGCGCAGCTTCGCGACGCGCGGCGAGGCCGTGCGCGCGATCCGGGATACCGTGGTCCACGAGGTCGGACACATGCTCGGCCTCAACGACGAGGAGATGCCCTACTGATGCGTCGATGCTGATCGCCGCCCTGCTTCTCAGCGCGTTGCTGGCTTCCACCGCGACTCCCGTCGAAGTGGCCCGCGCCGAGGCCGAGGAGAACGTCAAGTCGCCGGCGGGACTGCGCTACGAAGGCGTCGTCATCGGCCGCGTCGACGAGTGGCTTCGGCCCGCGCTCCGACGCTGTCTCAAGGATCTTCCCAAGGAGGAGCTTGTGTCCTTCGACGGCCTGGTCAGGGTGGGGGCCGAGGGGAAGCCCGCGGAGGTCGTCTTCGGGCCCGAGACGGCGCTCGCCCGGTGCGTCGCGCCGGACTTCCGCGACGCGGACTATCCGCGGCCGCCGAAGCCCGACTGGTGGATCAAGATCGAGGTCCGGCCCAAGTAGCTCGCTCCTGAGGCGCGCCGGGGCACGCCGCTTGCACCCCTCTCCCCGACATGGCGACCCGGCACGTGAAGGACGTCGAGACCGGGGAGACGGCGCCTCGCAAGCCCATCAGCGGCGCGCGCTTGAAGATCTCCCACGTCTTCACCGGCGTCGAGGACGTGGTCTACATCGCGCTCGGGATCCTGCTCGCCGCGAGCGCGGGCGTCTCGCTCGCCAACGGGGCCGGCGCGTTCTGGGCGGCGATCCGGAGCGATGCGCCGATGCAGGACATCGTGAACCTGCTCGATCGGATCCTGCTCGTGCTGATGATCGTCGAGCTGCTCTACACCGTGAAGGTCTCCTTCCGCGAGCATGCGCTCGTGCCGGAGCCGTTCCTCATCGTGGGGCTGATCGCCGTGACGCGGCGCATCCTGGTCGTCACCGCCCAGCTCGCGGTCCTCCTCGAGAAGCCGAACGAGATGGTCTTCCGCAGCGCGATGCTCGAGCTCGGAATCCTGACCGTGATGGTCCTGGCGCTCGTTGTGTCGCTCTGGATTCTCCGCAAGCGCACGGCGACGCCGGTGCCGGAGCGCAATTAGTCCAAAAGAAGAAGGCCGCCCGAAGGCGGCCCACCCAGTCGCGAAGTCAAAGCGAATCGACGGCTACTTGCGCGGGCCCCGCGGTCCGCGGTGGTCGCGGTTGAAGTGTCCGCGGTGCTCGCCGCGGCCCTGGCCGCCGCGCGGGAACTCGTCGCGGCCCTCGTCCTCGCCGGGAGCGCCCACGGGCGCCAGCGCCATCTCCGCGTCGAGCTGCTCCTTGGAGAGCGCCTGCTTGCGGGAGAGCTTGATCTTGCCCATCGGGTCGACCGCGATGATCTTGACCGTGACCTCGTCGCCCTCCTTGACCACGTCGGTCGTCTGGCGGACGCGGTAGGGGGCGAGCTCCGAGATGTGCACGAGGCCGTCCTGGCCTGGCAGGATCTCGACGAAGGCGCCGTACGCCTCGACGCGCCGGACCTTGCCCGTGTACACCTTCCCGATCTCGGGCTCCTGTGTGAGGGCCTCGATGATCGAGATCGCCTTCATCGCGGCCGCCTCGTCGGCGCTCGCGATGGAGACCCGGCCCGAGTCCTCGACGTCGATCTTGCAGCCGGTCTCCTCGATGATCGAGCGGATCGTCTTGCCGCCCGAGCCGATCACGTCGCGGATGCGGTCCTTGGGGATCTGGATTGTGAAGATCCGCGGCGCGTAGCGGGAGATGTTGGGGCGCGGGGCCTGGAGCGCCGTCGCCATCGTCTCGAGGATGTAGAGCCGTCCGACGCGAGCCTGCTCGAGCGCCTGCTCCAGGATCTCGCGGCGCAGGCCCTTGATCTTGATGTCCATCTGCAGCGCGGTGATGCCCTCGCGCGAGCCGGCGACCTTGAAGTCCATGTCGCCGTAGTGGTCCTCTTGACCCGCGATGTCGGTCAGCACCGCGAAGCGCTCCCCGTCGGAGACGAGACCCATCGCGACGCCCGCGACGGGCGCCTTGATCGGCACGCCGGCGTCCATCAGCGCGAGCGTGCCGCCGCACACCGTGGCCATCGAGGAGGAGCCGTTGGATTCGAGAATGTCCGACACGATGCGAACCGTGTAGGGGAAGGCCTCCTCGGAGGGCAGCATCGGCGACAGCGCCCGGCGCGCCAGATTCCCGTGGCCGATGTCGCGGCGCGAGGGGCCTCTCATGAACTTCGTCTCGCCCACGGAGAAGGGCGGGAAGTTGTAGTGCAGGAGAAAGGTGTGCTCGCTCTCGCCCTCGTACTCCTCGATGATCTGCGCGTCGTCGGACGTGCCGAGCGTCGCCGTGACGAGCGCCTGAGTCTCGCCGCGCGTGAACAGCGCGGAGCCGTGGGTGCGGGGGAGGACCCCGACCTCGGAGGTGATCGGCCGGATCTGCGCGAACTCGCGGCCGTCCAGGCGCTTGCCCGAGAGGATCGTCTCGCGGGTCAGGACCTTGACGAGGTCATCGGCGGCCTTGGCCACCTGCTTTCTCTTCTCGGCCTCGGTCTCCGGAACCATCGAGACGGCGGCCTTCTTGACGGCCTTGATCTCGGAGTAGGACTGGATCTTGTTCGGGAGGGTCATCGCCGCGCGCATGGGCGTCTCCCACGCCGTGCGGACCTCTCCGAAGATGCTCGCCGGATACGCCTCGGGCGCCTGCCAGAAGGGCTTCTGGAATCCGCCACGCTGTTGGAGCGTGACCTGGGCGGCGACGATCTGGCGCACGGCCTGGTGGCCGAACAGGATCGCATCGATCAAGGTCTGCTCGGAGACCTCGCGGGCACCCCCTTCGACCATGACGACGGCGTCGTCGGAGCCGCACACGATCAGGTCGAGGTCCGACTTGTCGCGCTCGGCGTTGGTCGGGTTCAGGATGAGCTTCCCGTCGAGCCGCCCCACGCGGACCGCGCCGACGGGCGTGTGGAACGGAACGCTCGAGCAGGTCAGGGCGACGGAGGCCCCATTGATGGCCAGGATGTCGGCGTCGTTCTGCCCGTCGGCGGAGAGGACGAAGGCCACGATCTGGGTCTCGTGGTTGAAGCCCTTGGGGAAGAGCGGCCGCATCGGCCGGTCGATGAGACGCGAGGTCAGGATCTCCTTCTCGGTAGGCCGGCCTTCCCGCTTGAACCAGCCGCCGGGAATCCGTCCCGCGGCGTACGTCGGCTCGCGGTAGTCGACCGTCAGGGGGAAGAACTCGGCGTTCTCCTTGGGCTCCTTGTTGAAGACGGCGGTCGCGAGCACGACGGTGTCGCCGAGGCGCACGACCGCGGCGCCGTCCGCCTGCTTGGCCAGCTTGCCGATCTGGATGTCGAGGGTCTTGTCTCCGACGGGAATGGAGATCTGATCGATCATGGTCGAATCCTCATGTGAAATGGCGTCGGAGGATCCGGAATGGCAGAACGCCTTCGCGGTGGAGCGCGGCGCGCGACAGGCACGAACCGCGGCCGTCCGGCTCCGACGCCGGACGAACTACTTCCGGAGGCCGAGACGCTCGATGAGCTTGTGGTAGCGCTCCGGGCTCTCGCTCCGCAGGTACTCCAGCAGCCGGCGCCGGCGTCCCACCATTTGCAGCAGACCGCGCCGCGAATGGTGGTCCTTGGCGTTCGACTGGAAGTGCTCGGTCAGGTACGCGATGCGGTTGGTCAGCAGCGCGACCTGAACCTCGGGCGATCCCGTGTCGCTCTCGTGGGTCCGGTACTGTTTGACGATGTCCGCCTTGCCGGACTCGTACTCGGTGACGTTCACTCAGCCTCCAAACGACTCAAAACACTCACTCTTTTTCTATAAGCGGGGGAGACTACCACAAGAAGGTGATAGGCGGTAGGTGACGGGTGAAAGGGGGTCAGCCCCATCACCTAACACCGGTCACCTAACACCTTCCAGCTACGGCTCGAGCACGATTCTCGGCCTTATGAGAGACACTCCTCGATCGCCGATCGGGCTCACCTGGCCGAGCGCCAGCATGTCGTTGGAAGGGGACAGGAGCGTGATCCAGTCGCCCTCCCGCGCCTCGACGCCGCGGGCCGGGACCGCCTGGCCGCGGCGGATCTTCCAGGCCTCGAGCGAGGCGAGCTGGAGGCGCGGGAACGGGAAGGGCACCCGGGAGAGGGGCATCGCGTGCGGCGCCGCCAGACGCTCCGCCGGCGTGAAGGCCTCGAAGCGATCGAGGGGGGCGGCGTCCGAGACCGAGAAGTCGCCGATGCGCGTGCGGCGAAGCGACGCGAGGTGCGCGCCGCAACCCAGCCGCGAGCCCAGGTCCTGCGCGATCGAGCGGATGTAGGTCCCCGACGAGCACGCGATCGCGAACTCGAGCCGGCCCTCGGCGAGGGGCCCAAACTGCAGCCGCGAGACTCTCACGGTCTTGGGCAGTGAAGGCACGGCCTCGCCCTTGCGGGCCATCTCGTAGAACTTGCGGCCGCCGACCTTCTTGGCGGAGTACGGAGGCGGGGACTGGAGGAACTCGCCCCGGAACTCGTCCGCCGCCTTCTCGACGGCCTCGGCCGTCACGTGGCCGTAGTCTCGGTCCTCGCCGACCGGCTCGCCCTCGCGGTCGTAAGTCGCGGTGGCGCGCCCCAGGCGGATCGTTCCCTCGTAGGTCTTGTCCATCCGGGTGAAGAAGCCCTGCAGCCTCGCCGCGCCGCCCGCGCAGAGCAACAGGAGCCCGGTCGCCATCGGATCGAGCGTGCCGCTGTGCCCGATCCTCGCGAGCGCCGTGGCCTTGCGGGCTCGCTCGACCACGTCGTGCGAGGTCAGTCCCTCCGGCTTGTCGATCAGGAAGAGGTAGCCCCGGCTGAGGGCATCAGATTTCAAGGCTCCTCCTCCCCATCGGAGGGCGAGGCAGGTAACACCTGATGGAGGAGCTCCTCGATGCGCGCTCCGCGCTCGAGGGAACGGTCCGAGACGAAGAAGAGCTCCGGCGCGTAACGAAGCTGGCATCGCTGCCCGACCTCGCGCCGCAGGTATCCGGCGGCGCGCCGGAGCGCCTCGGCCGCGCGGTCGCGGGCCTCCTCGGCCCCGAGGCACGAGAAGTAGACGCGCGCGGACTTCAGATCCGACGGCATCTCGACGTCGGTGATCGTCACGCCGCGCAGGTCCGGGTCGTGGGCCTCCGTCAGGACGATGCGGGCGAGCTCCGCGCGCACGATGTCGGCGACGCGCTGGCTGCGGCGGGTCTCTTTCTTCATGAGGACTCGGTGTCAGTCTCCGACATGGATGAACTCGTTCTGGTAGGCGAGCAGCTCGCCATCGAGATTCTCCTCCACGAATCGCAGGATGTGCTGGAGGAGCGCGTCGAGAGGCTCCTGGTCGGGGCCGACGGCCGCCACCCCGAGCTTCGCCCGCTGCAGGAGATCCTGGTCGCCCACCTCGGCCGCGGAGACCTCGAACTGGTTGCGGATCCGGCTCTTGAGGCTCTTGACGACCATGCGCTTTTCCTTGAGCCCGCGGCACCCGGGAAGGTGAATGTCGAAGACGGCGTAGGCGAGGACCATCGGTTGGGCGTGAAACGCAAAACGTGAAACGTAAAACGTGATCCGAAGGCCGGGCTCCGTTTAACGCTTAACGTTTGACGCTTTACGCATTGAGCACTCCCGCCACCTTCTCGATCTGGAACGCCTCGATGATGTCGCCGACCTTGACGTCCTGATACCGGTCGAGGCCGATGCCGCATTCGAAGCCCTGTTTGACCTCCGAGACGTCATCCTTGAACCGGCGGAGCGATCCGACCTTGCCCTCGTAGATGACGCGGTTGTCGCGCAACAGGCGCAGCTGCGAGGAGCGCTGGATCGTGCCCTCGGTGACGTAGCAGCCGGCGACGACGCCGAACTTGGGAACCTTGAAGGTGTTGCGCACCTCGGCGCGTCCCCGGGCGACTTCCTTGAGGGTCGGGTCCAGCAGGCCCTCCATCGCCTTCTTGATCTCATCGGTCACGTTGTAGATGACCGTGTGGAGGCGGATGTCGACGCCGACCTTCTCGGCCTCTTCCGCGGCCTTCTTCTCGGGCCGCACGTTGAAGCCCACGATGATCGCGCCGGAGGCCGATGCCAGCAGAACGTCGTTGATGTTGATCGCGCCCACGCCCGAGTGGAGCAGCGAGATCTTGACCTTTTCGCCGGTCAGGCCCTTGAGCGATTGCGACAGGACCTCGACCGAGCCCGCGACGTCGGCCTTGAGGATGATCGGCAGATCCTTGATCTTGCCTTCCTGGATCTTGTTGAAGAGCTGCTCGAGCGAGAGCCGCGAGGAGGAGGCCATCGCCTTCTCCCGGTCCTTCTGCTGGCGGAAGCTCACGATCGAGCGGGCACGCGTCTCGTCCTCGACGACCTGGAAGGGATCCCCGGCTTGCGGCAGGTCCTCGAAGCCCGTGACCTCGACGGGCGTCGCCGGGCCCGCCTCCTGGACCCGCGCGCCGTGGTCGTCCTGCATCGAGCGGACGCGGCCGAATACCGAGCCGGCGAAGAAGACGTCGCCAACGTGCAGGGTGCCGGACTGGACGAGGACCGTCGCGATGTTTCCGCGCCCCGCTTCGCGCCGCGCCTCGAGCACGACGCCCCGGGCCTCCGCCGCGGCGGCCGCCGAGAGCTCCTGCAGGTCCGCGACCAGGAGGATGAGCTCGAGGAGGTGGTCGATGCCCTGCTTCTTCGTCGCCGAGATCTCGGCGGAGGGCACGTCGCCGCCCCAGGACTCGAGGAGCACGTTGCGGTCGGCCAGCTCCTTCTTGACGCGGTCGAGGTTCGCGTTGGCCTTGTCGATCTTGTTGATCGCCACCACGATCGGAACCTTCGCGGCGCGGGCGTGATCGATCGCCTCGATCGTCTGGGGCATGACGCCGTCGTCGGCGGCCACGACCAGCACGACGATGTCGGTGGCCTTGGCGCCGCGCGCGCGCATCGAGGTGAACGCCTCGTGGCCCGGCGTATCCAGGAACACGATCGGCTTGCCGTGGGTCTCGACGCGGTAGGCGCCGATGTGCTGCGTGATGCCGCCCGCCTCGCCCGCCGCGACGTTGGTCTGCCGGATCGCGTCGAGGAGCGAGGTCTTGCCGTGGTCGACGTGGCCCATGACCGTCACGACCGGCGCGCGCGGAACCTTCGGGGCGTCGGTCTCGCCGGCGTCCTGGGAGCGCGTGAGCTCCATCTCCTCCTCGAAGGAGACGACCGCGGCCTCGACGCCGATCTCGCGGGCGAGCTGGACCGCCGTGGCGGCGTCCAGGGTCTGGTTGACCGTCGCGAGCACGCCGCGCTGCATCAGCAGCCGCTGGATGTCGCGGCTCAGCACGCCCAGCTTCTCGGAGAGCTCCTTGACCGAGACGCCCTCCGTGAAGAAGACCGGGCCGGTCGGCGCGGGCTTCTTGAACTCGAGCAGCTTGCCCGAGTCGTGCGCCCGGGTCTCCTTTGCAGCCCGTCGAATTGCCGACTTGGAGACCGGGCGCGCCGCGGCGGCGGCCGGGTCGGTCTCGTCGGACGCGGTCTTCTCGATCAGGGGCAGCGAGATGTCGGAGTAGGTGTCTTCCTTGTAGGTTCCGACGAACTCGCGCAGATCGACCTCGTCCGCGACGGTGATCTTCGGACGCGCGCCGCGCTTGCCGGCGGCCTGCTTCTTGGCGTCCTCCTTGTCGTCCTTCTTGCGCTTCGCGGGTCCGGCGCGCTCCGGGACGGCCGGTCCTGCCGGCCGGCTGAGCGGAGCGCCGGGCCGTGGGGGCCCTCCCTGCGGACGCGCGCCGGGGCCTCCCGGCGTCGGCCGGTAGACGGAAGGTCCGGTCGGGCGAAGTCCGCCGGTGGGTCCGCCGGCGCGAGGCCCCAGAGGCCCCATGGGACGGGCCGGGCCCGTCGGACGGAGGCCGCCGGTGGGACCCGCCGCGGGCCGGGCGATCACGCCGGAGCCCGCCGCAGGCCGGGCGATCACGCCAGGACCGGCTCCCATAGGCGGGCGGGGAGCCGGCCGCGGGGGCAGGACGATCTTTCTCGGAACGGGCGGGGCGGCCGGCCGAGGGGCCTGGGTCTCCGGCTCCACCGGAACGACCGCCGTGCGCGCGGGCTCCGCCGCCTTGGCGGCGGCCTTCTCCGCCGCGGCCGGGCGGCGCGCCGGGACCGGGGGAGTCTCCTTCTCGAGCTCGGCCGGGGCGGACGCCTCTTCTGGCTCGCCCTTGGACGTCGGCCGGTCGATGATCTTGATGCGGTTGAGCGCGCTCTTCTGCGGCCGGACGGCGCGCGCCTCGCTGTCGCGGACGATCAGCTGCTTCGGCGCGTGGGTCTTCCCCTGGAGGATGGCGAGGACGGTCGACTCGTCCAGCGCGGCCTGAGGCGATTTGACGTCGACGCCGATCGACTGCAGCAGGAAGAGGACTTCCTTGCTCCCGATGCCCATCTGGGCGGCAAGCTCTTCAACTCGAATCTTTCCCATCGTGCTCGGTCTACTCCCTCACGCCCGTCTCTTCGGGGGCCTCGGTCTGGGTTTCCTCTTCTGGATTCTCGTCTTCGTCTTCGTCGGGGGAGGGGGCCTCTTCGAGAGTCCGTGCCGCCTCCAGGATCTTCTCGGCCGACTTCTCGCCGATTCCGGGGATCTCGGCAAGCTCGGCGGCGGATTTCTGGAGCAGGTCGCCGAGCGTTCCGAGGCCTGCCTCGGCCAGGCGCTCGGCGGTCTTCTCGCCGACGCCCGGAATCTCGGCGACTGCCGTCTGCCGGCGCCTCGAGGCCTGCAGCATGCGCGACAGCGCCTGCGCGACCTCTCCCTTGACCTCGCTCTCGCCCTTGATCTCGATCTTCAGGCCGATCAGGGCCGAGGCGAGCCGGACGTTCTGCCCCTTCTTCCCGATCGCGAGCGAGAGCTGATCGTCCTCGACGACGCAGTCGAGGCTCATGCCGCCGTCCTCGTGGTGGATCGGCGACACGCGCGTGATCTTGGCCGGCGCGAGCGCGTTCTGGGCGAAGGTGATCAGGTCGTCCGAATAGAGGATGACGTCAATCTTCTCGCCGTGGAGCTCGCGCATGATCGACTGGACGCGGCTGCCGCGCATGCCGACGCACGCGCCGACGGGATCGACGTCTCGCTCGCGCGAGCGCACGGCGACCTTGGCTCGCTCGCCCGGCTGGCGGACGGCTCCCTTGATCACGACGGTGCCGTCGTAGATCTCGGGCACTTCCATCTCGAAGAGCCGGATCAGCAGGCGCGGATCCGTCCGCGAGAGCACGAGCTGCGGCCCCTTCGGGTTCTTGTGCACGTCGAAGAGGATCGCGCGGATGCGCTCTCCCTGGCCGTAGCGTTCGGCGCGCGACTGCTGGTCGCGCGGGATGATCGCCTCGGAGCGGCCGAGGTCCACGATCATGTCGCCGCGCTCGAAGCGCTTGACGGTGCCGTTCATCAGCTCGCCGACCTTGGGGAAGTACTCGTTGTAGACGTTGTCCCGCTCGGCCTCCCGGACCTTCTGGTAGAGCACCTGCTTCGCGGTCTGCGCCGCGATGCGTCCCAGGCCGATGGTCTCGCGGTAGACGCGGACCTCGTCGCCGAGAGCGACTTCGTGCACTTCCGCCGCCGGCTCCCCCTCCGTGCCCGACGGCCGCAGGACCCGCACCTCTGCCCGGCTTCCCTTCTGGGCGACCAGCGTCGTCGCCTCGTCCAGCAGGATTTGAGGCGGCGGCTCCTCGGACTCGGTGTCGAGCTCCGCGACGACGGTGCGCGGCGAGTAGACCGTCATCTCACCCGACTGGCGGTCGATCACGGTGACCATGGCCCGGTCGTGGTAGTACTTCCGCGCGGCCGAGGACATCGCCTCCTCGAGGGCGCCGAACATCTTTTCGGCGTCGATGTCTTTCTCGCGCGAAACCTGTCGGATCACCGACGGATCGATAATCATGCCCACCCGCTCCCTATCGCCCATGTCCTTCCCGCCGCGGCCACTCGAAGTCCAGCCGGGCGAGTCGAATATCGCCGAAACGGACATTATAGATTTTGCGCTCCGCCTCATCAACGACCGTGAGGCGATCGCCTTCGATCTGAGAGAGCACGCCGCCGAAATTGCGCGCCGGCGAGATCGCCGGAGCCCGGCCCCGTCCGTTCGCCGCGGGCAGCACGTCCGGCGTCACGGGAGACTCCGTCTTGACGCGCACTCTCCGGCCAACGAAGCGCGCCGCGTCCTCGAGCGAGTAGAGCTTTCGGTCGAGTCCCGCGGAGGAGACCTCGAGCGTGTAGCGATGCGCGATCTCGTCGGAGGCATCGAGCACGGCGGAGGCATCCCGCGAGACGAGCTCGCAGTCCTCGACCGTCACCGGCTCTCCGCCGGCGCGCTCCAGGACCAGGCGGAGGACGGTGAAGCGGCCGGCTCCCGCGGTCTCGACCGCCAGCAGCCGGCACCCCTTCTCCTCCGCGATGATCTCGATCTCGTGCCTCGTCTTGTCGCTCAGAGGTGTTTTCATCGAACAAAAAAGCGGGCCAAGCCCGCAATTCCCGAACCGGATACCCGAACCGGCGACTTTATATCAGATGGGGCAAGAGGGCCGCCAGGAGAGCGCCGCGAAACCGCGACCCCGGTCCCGCCGTTAACTACTCAGCGGCGAAGAGTTGGGCTTTCCGTGCGTGCTCTGGCGGGGGCCGAAAGAGCGGGTGGGCGGACGAGTCGAGCGGTCGAAAGGTTCGCGGGAGCTCGAGAAGAGCGACGTGCGCCCGATGGCGCGAAGCCGGTTCCCGCGGCTTCGCGGGCTGAAAGGCGGCCTGCCCGTAGAATGTCCCCGGCGGCCGCCTCTCCCGTGGGGCCTTCGCCGAGGGTCCCATTCCCGAGAATCCCTATCCCGCGGACGCTGTTAGCACTGTTTGAGCGGTTCAACCGACGAGGGAGAAGTTTGCGTGTCTGAGCCCGAAGAGCCCGGCCTTTTTTCCTCCGAGCGAGGCAGCATGCTCGCCTCGATGGGCTCTCGGCGCCGTAGCCTCTTCGGCCTCTTCGGCGGCAGGAATGGGACGAGCGAGCACCTCGACGTCGGGCACGACTCCGCGTCCGATCAGCCTTACCTCGCTCACAGCATGCTGGGCGACCTCGCGAGGCGCGCCCCGGCACGGGTGGCGGTCCAGCTCGAGCTCGACCCCGAGGCCGAAAAGCCGTTCGTCGCCCGCACCATGCTGGGCGATCTGGCGAGCCACGCTCCGGCCCTCATCTTCTCGGGGGAGGAGACCCAGCCCGATCCCGAGACCCACTCGATGCTCGCTCTCGAGCGAATCGAGACGGAGGCGGAGCTCCTTCACACGGAGGAGAGGAAGGCGCCGGGCAAGCCCGCGGAACCGCTGGTCTTCGGCCATGCCGGACTGCACAGCACGGTCGGCGAGCTGGCGGGCCTCGAGGAGCACACCGGAACCCCGTTCCCGATCGAGCGCTTCATTCTTTTCTCGCTCGTGGCGCACCTCGTGCTGGTCATTCTCCTGATCCTGGGCCCCGCCAAGATTCCGGCGGGCAAGGACTTCTTCGCGGCCTTTCAGCCGCCGCCCAAGGACGACAGTCCGATCCCGGTCGTCTTCACCGACGCGACCGGTCAGCCGCGAGAGAACCCCAAGAAGTCTCCGCTCTCGGACGCCGACCGGCGCGCCGGCGGCGGCGATCCGTCCAAGCCGAAGGCGGCGACGCCGTACTCGCCTCCGACCGGGGTCGCCGGACTCGCCCCGGGCCCGCGAGGTCCACGCGTACCGGGCAGCCCGCAGCCCGCGCAGGCCTCGAAGACCGCCCCCGGCGCGAAGGCCTCCGCCCGGGCTCAGGCCCGAAGCGCCGCGCCGGGCGAGGCCCGCCCCGCACAGGCCCAGGCGCCGACGACGCAGAGCGCCGAGGCGAAGCCCTCCGAGTTTCCGAACATGTCCAAACCCATGGCGCCCATGAAGACGGGCCCTCAGGAGACCACGCGTCTCGCCGGGCTGGACACCGCCATCCGGGAGGCCGCTCGTGGCGCCATCGGCGGCGAGGGCGGCTCGGCCGGCGGCGATCCCGAGGGCGGATTCGTGGACTCCGGACCCGTCTCCTTCGACACGAGCTGGTACGACTGGGGTCCCTACGCGGCGGAGATGGTCCGCCGCATCAAGCTGCACTGGGACGTCCCGGAGCTCGCCCGCCTGGGCTGGAAAGGCAGCCTCACGGTCCGCTTTTTCATCCTGGCCGACGGCACGGTGGCGGACGCGAAGATCCTGCGGGGCTCCGGCGTCCCCCCGTTCGACTTCGCCGCCTTCCAGTCGATCGTGAAGTCGTCGCCCTTCCGCCCACTGCCGACGGACCTCCACTCGACCCGGGAGGGAGTCACCGTAACCTTTTTCTACAACATGCGTCCTGAGATGGAGAAGGCGGAGGGTACGGCCCGATGAACGAGCCGGACCGGATCCGACGCGCCTTGGAATCGGCCGAGACCGTGGCGGTGGTGGGCTGCTCGCCCAATCCGTCCCGGGCATCGCACGCGATCTCGCGGTTCCTGATGGAGCAAGGCTATTGGGTCGTTCCAGTGAACCCTCATCACTCCAGCATCCTCGGGATGACCAGTTACCCCTCGGTCTCCGAGGTCCCGGCGGACATTCGCCTGGACATCGTGGACGTCTTCCGCCGGTCGGACGCCGTGGCCCCGGTCGCGGAGGAGGCGATCGCGCGCAGGGTGCCCTTCTTCTTCATGCAGCAGGGCGTCGTCGACCCCGCCTCCGCGGCGCGCCTCGAATCGGCCGGGATCGGCGTGGCGATGGACCGCTGCATCCTGGTCGAGCACGAGAGGCTCGGCATCGCCCCCAAATCGAGGAATTCAAACTGATGTACCCACGTTCCCCTGATGGTCCCGAATTCGGGATCCAGCTTTAGGAGAGAGAGACGACGATATGGAGAGAACGACCAAACGCGCATTGTCCTTTTCGGCGCTGATCGCCGCCGCCGTCGTATTCGGCATGGTGGTGGCCAGCTCGATCAACGTCACCCCCAAGTCCGAGGCCCAGCGCACGACCCCCGCGGCGACCCGCCCGCTGCACACCGGCGGCGTCGCGCTGCCGTCTTTCGCGGACGTGGCCCAGGAAACCATGCCCTCGCTCGTGTCGATCACCTCGACCGACATCGTCAAGGGCTCCCAGGGCCGCCACGGCCAGATGAACCCCTTCGGCGGCGACGGCGATCCGTTCGAATTCTTCTTCGGCCCCCCGGGGGGCGGCCGCCGCAACGGCCCGCGAGGCGACGACGAGGAGCACAAGGAAGTCCAGGGCGGTACCGGCTTCATCATCTCGGATGACGGCTACATCGTGACGAACAACCACGTCATCGACGGCGCCGACAAGATCGAGGTCCGGGTCAACAACAAGGAGAAGTACACCGCGAAGCTGATCGGCAAGGATCCGGCGACGGATCTCGCCCTGCTGAAGATCGAGACCAAGCAGCGCCTGACGCCGCTCTCACTGGGCGACTCCGACAAGCTCCGCGTCGGCGAGTGGGTCATGGCGATCGGCGATCCGCTCAACTTCGACAAGACCGTCACGGTCGGCGTGGTCTCGGCGAAGGACCGATCCGGCCTGACCGCCGATGCCGCGACGCGCAGCTTCGAGAACTACATCCAGACCGACGCGGCCATCAACTTCGGAAACTCGGGCGGCCCGTTGATCAACGTCAACGGCGAGGTCATCGGCATCAACACGGCGATGTTCCGGCCCGCCCAGAACATCGGGTTCGCGATTCCCGTCAACACGCTCAAGCAGGTCTTGCCGCAGCTGCGTGAGAAGGGCAAGGTCACCCGCGGCTTCCTCGGCATCAACATCGTGAACGTGGACGCCGACCGCGCGGCGGCCTTCGGGCTCAAGTCCGAAGACGGCGCGTTCATCGAGTCCGTCGAGACAGGCAAGCCCGCCGAGAAGGCCGGCGTGAAGCCGGGCGACACGATCGTCAAGGTCGACAGCGTCCCCGTCAAGGACACGCGCGACCTGATCGGCTACGTCTCGGGCAAGGCTCCCGGCAGCAAGGTGCAGCTGGGAGTGGTCCGCGAGGGCAAGGAGCAGACGCTCACCGCGACGCTTTCCGAGCGCGAGGGCGAGGGCGGAGACGGCGAGAACCCCGAGAAGGTCGCCTCCGACGACTCGCACGACAAGATCGGCAAGATCGGTGTCTCGGTCATGGAGCTGACGCCGCAGGTGCGGCAGATGCAGCGGATCAAGGATGGCGTCGACGGCCTGCTCGTCGTCCGCGTCAAGGAAGTCTCTCCGGCGGCCGACGCGGCCATTCAGGAGGGCGACATCATCACGGCGGTCAACGGCCAGAAGGTGTCGACGGCCGACCAGTTCGGCAAGCTTGTGGCCAGCGCGAAGAAGGGCGACTACCTGAAGCTCTACGTGTTCAGCCCGCGCGCCAACATCTCCCGTTTCGCCCTCGTGCACATCGACTGAGGTGCCTGCGTAACATTTTCCGGAACGTGCGCCCGCCCTTCCGGCGGGCGCGCTCATTTTGTCCTCTTTAGGGGAATAAGCACGTGGAACTGGCTGTAGGTGTGAACGTGGGACAGAAGGTGCTCATCGTCGACGACGAGACGGCCATCCGCGACACGCTTCGGATGGTCCTCGAGTACGAAGGCTACGAGGTCTCGACCGTGGGGGACGGGCGCGCGGCGCTCTCCGAGCTCGACGTGTCGCCGCCCGACGCCGTGCTGCTGGACATCAAGATGCCGGGCATGGACGGCCTCGAGACGCTGGACCGCATCGTGGCTCGCGGCTCGTCGGCCCCGCCCGTCCTGATGATCTCCGGGCACGGCGACATCGCCACCGCGGTCGAGTGCACGCGGCGGGGCGCGGCGGACTTCCTGGAGAAGCCTCTCCAGCGCGAGCGCGTGCTCGTCTCGGTCAAGAACGCGCTCTCCGGAAACCGGCTCAAGGCCGAGAACGAGCGTCTGCGCCGCCGCGTCGAGGAAGAGACGATGCTCGTCGGGGAGAGCGAGTCGATGCATCGGCTGCGCGCCGAGGTCGCCCGGGCCGCGCCGACGACCGCGACGGTGCTCATCCTCGGCGAGAGCGGCACCGGCAAGGAGCTCGTGGCGCGGGAGATCCACCGCAACTCGAGGGTCGCGTCGGGCCCGTTCATCCAAGTCAACTGCGCGGCCATTCCGGAGGAGCTGATCGAGTCCGAGCTGTTCGGCCACGAGAAGGGTTCCTTCACGGGCGCCGTGCGCAAGCAGATCGGCAAGTTCGTCGAGGCGGACGGCGGCACGATCTTCCTCGACGAGGTCGGAGACATGTCCGCCCGCGCCCAGGCCAAGGTGCTTCGGGTGCTCGAGGCCGGAGAGGTCGAGCCGGTCGGCGCGGCGCGGGTGGGCCGCGTCGACGTGCGCGTCATCGCCGCGACCAATCGCGACCTGACCGAATCGATCCAGGGGGGACGGTTCCGCGAGGACCTCTACTTCCGCCTGAACGTGGTTCCGCTGCGGACGCCTCCTCTGCGCGAGCGCCCGCAGGACATCCCGCTCCTCACCGAGCACTTCACGAAGCTGCTGTCCGAGCGCGACCATCGGAAGCCCCGGAAGTTCGCCACGGGCGCGCTCGCGATGCTCGCCGCGCGCAACTGGCCGGGCAACGTGCGCGAGCTGCGCAACCTGATCGAGCGGGTCCTCATCATGACCGATGCGGACCCCGTCGAGGCGCGCGACCTGCCGCCGGAGGCGAGGGTCGCTCCGAGCGAGATCGCAAACCGGGCGCTGGATCTACCCACGCTGTCGGCGTTCAAGGAGTACGCCGAGCGCGAGTTCCTGGTGACCAAGCTGCGCGAGAACGGCTGGAACATCAGCCGCACGGCGGAGGTGATCCAGACGCCGCGGTCCAACCTCTACAAGAAGATCGATCACCACAAGATCTCGAGGGAGTCGGACGCCTAGCGCGATCGCGTAGAATCCGCCCGTTGCTTTCGCTCAGAGACTTCGAAGAGACGGGCGCGCTCCTGACCGGCCACTTCCGCCTCTCGAGCGGCCTCCACTCCGACCGCTACCTTCAGTGCGCGCGGCTGCTCATGTGGCCGGAGCGCGCGGAGAAGGCCGGGAGCGCGCTGGCGCAGGCGTTGTCCGAGTTCGCGCCGCGCGCGGTCATCTCGCCCGCGCTCGGGGGCGTCATCATCGGACATGAGACGGGGCGCGCGCTGCGCGTTCCGGCCATGTTCGTCGAGCGCAAGGACGGCGCCTTCGCGCTGCGGCGCGGCTTCGGGCTGGCGCCGGGAGAGTCCGTCGTCGTGGTCGAGGACGTCTTCACGACGGGCAAGTCGACGCGGGAGGCCGCGGCCGCGGTCGAATCGGCGGGGGGCCGCGTGGTCGCGGTCGGCTCGATCGTCGACCGCGGCGTGGCGGCCGGGGCCTTCACGGTTCCGGCGCGCTCGCTGCTCTCGCTGTCCGTTCCCTCCTGGCCCGAGGCGGAGTGCCCCCTCTGCGCGAAGGGCGTCGCGATCGACTCGCCCGGCAGCCGCTTCGCGTCCTGACTCCTCAGGACAGGAGCGACTTCGAGAGCTGCCGCAAGAGCTCCCCCCCGTCTCCGCTCCAGGCGCTGCCGTGCATGCAGGCGAGCGTGCGCGGTTCGGTCGACGCGAGCTTCTCGAGGATCGGGCCGGCGTTGCGCGAGTGGGAGAAGTAGTCCATCGGCTGGCGGAAGGCCTCGCTCGGGCCGAGTATGTCGGATTCCGTGAGCGCTACGTCGCCGGTTCCGCCCTGCGTGAAGAGGTCTCCGCAGAGCAGTGTCCGCGTCGTCTCCTCGCCGAGGAAGCCGGTCTCCCACCCGTGCGGCACGTGCGGCGCATCGAACCAGCGGAATCGCCGGCGTCCGGTCGACAGGATCTCGCCGTCGGCGAGGGCCCTGGGCGGTCGGTCGGCGAAGTCTTCCACCGAGACGAGCGCCGCGACCCGGCTGCAGACGGGCGTCGCGCCGGGCGCGACGGCGAGCAGCGAATTGAGCGCACCGCACTCGTCGGACTCGAAGTGCGAGAACGCCACCCAGCGGAGCCGCTCGACCGGCATCACGCTCGCGATCGCTTCCCGCACGTGCGGGAAGGTGCGGCGCATTCCCGTGTGGAAGAGCAGGGGCTCCTCGTCGACCACGAGGTACTGGTTGAACGAGAAGCCGCCGGGAACGACCGACAGCGGCGTATTGATCCGGTAGATGCCCTCGGCGATCTCCGCGACGTTGGTTCCCGACTCCGCGTTCGTGATCATGCCCCCTCCTCGAAGCCGCGATTTTACGCAATGCGGCGGGCACCTGTAAGATGCCCGAACATGGAGCTCAAGAGCATCTGCGTCTACTGCGGGTCGGCCGAGACAAAGGAGAAGCAGGTCGAGGAGCAGATCCGCGAGTTCGGCCGCGAGATCGCGAAGCGCGGGATCCGGCTGATCTACGGCGGGGCCTCGCGCGGCCACATGGGCGCGCTCGCCGACGAGGTCCTCAAGGCGGGCGGCAAGGTCACCGGCGTCATCCCCAAGGCGCTCGAGGGGCGCGAGTCGGCGCATCGCGGTCTGACCGAGCTGCGGGTCGTGGACTCGCTCCACGCCCGCGAGCAGATCATGTTCGACCTCTCCGACGCGTTCGTGGCGTTCCCGGGCGGGTACGGCACCATGGAGGAGATCGTCGAGATGATCTCGTGGAAGCAGATGGGCATCCACGGAAAGCCCATCGTCATCGGCAACATCGGCGGCTACTTCCAGCCGCTCCTGCAACAGTTCGAGGTCGCGGTCCAGAAGGGGTACGCGCGCAAGGAAGACCGCATCCTCTTCGCCGTGGCGGACACGACGAAGGCGATCCTGACGTTCCTCGAGGGCGCGCCGGTGCTGTCGCGGAAGGCGGGGGACTGGGCCTAGACGCCGGACCTCCCCCGGAGGGTCGCGCGACGTCGGCCGCGCCGGCGCGATGGCTCTGGCGCCGCCTGGTCCCCGGGCCCGGAAGACGAGCGATCCGCAGAGCCGTTCACGATCTGCCCAACCGGGCGCGCGATCTCATCCCCGATCTCGTGGACCGGCTGAGTCTGACGCCGCTTCCCCCTCCCGCGCTGCGCGCGCGGGTCGGTCTCGGAAGCTCGAGGACGGAGTTCATCGAGGTCGGACGCCGGGCCGCGGCGTCGATCCTGGGCGCCTTCGAAGAGGCGACCCGGCCCACGGGGGATTATGGCCGGTGGCTCGATTTCGGCTGCGGCTGCGGCCGCGTCGCGCGCTACCTGATCGACTCGAGCCGCATTCGCGGGATGTCGGGCGTCGATATCGATCGGCCGGCGGTCTCGTGGTGCCGTCGGCATCTCCTGGGAGACTTCGGCGTGTCGCGGCCCCGGCCGCCGCTCGACTTCGACGGCGGAGCGTTCGACGTCGTCTGCGCGGTCTCGGTCTTCTCGCACATGCGCGAGTCCGAGCAGGATGCCTGGGTCGCGGAGCTTTGTCGGGTTCTCCGGGACGGCGGGATACTGATCGCGACCACCCTCTCTCCCGAGCTCACGTGGACCCGGCCCGACCTGACCGAGGCGCAGCACGTCGTGCTTCGCGATACGGGCTTCCTCTACGCACCGGCGAGCGACCGCTTCAACGACAACGCGGCGTTCCAGACGATCGAGAGCCAGCGAAGCCGGTGGGGGACGCTCTTCGCGCTGGAGTGGTCGCGACCGTTCGGCCTCGCCGACTACATGGACCTGTCGATCTGGAGAAAGCGATCTCCTACCGCTGCCTCAGCTTCATCTCTTCCAGCAGCCGCCGGTTGATCGCGACGAGGTCCGCGAGCAGAGCGATCAGGAGCGTCTGGAACCCGACGACGATCAGCACCGCCGCGAGGATGAGGCTCTGCACGTGCCCGCCGGGGTTCGCGCCGAAGAAGTAGAAGCCGAGGAATCGAAGGCCGAGGGCGGCGCCGACCAGGAGGAAGAGCGCCCCCACGATCGAGAAGATCTTGAGCGGCTTGTAGAGCGCGGTGATGCGCAGGACGTTGCTGCCCTGCAGCAGCACGTACTTGAACGTCGACGTGAAGAGCCGCGACGGGCGCACGGGGGGATGCGCGCGCACCGGCACGGACACGACGCGCAGTCCCTTGTACCCGGCCTGGATGAGCGTCTCGAGCGTGTAGGTCAGCTTCGAGAAGACGTTCAGCTTCCGCGCGGCGTCGGCGGAGACCGCGCGGAAGCCGGAGACCGCGTCGGTGACCTGGATGCCGGAGGCCTGGCGCACGACCCAGCTTCCCGCGCGCTGCAGGAGGCGCTTCGACGGTGAGAAGTGCGCGAGCTGCCCGGGGCCGCGGTCGCCGATCGTGAAGTCGGCGCGGCCCTCGAGGACCGGCGCGGTCAGCGCCGCGATGTCGGCCGGGTCGTACTGGAGGTCCGCATCGAAGTTCACGATCACGTCCGCGCCGTCCGCGAGCGCCTCGGAGAGCCCGACGGAAAAAGCCTCTGCGAGCCCCCGATTCGTCGTCAGGCGCACGACGCGTCCCGCGCCGGCCTCCCGCGCCCGTTCCGAGGTCGCGTCGGTCGATCCGTCATCGATCACGAGCGTCTCGACCGAGGAGAATCCGGGCACGGTGCGGGGCAGTGCCGAGAGTGCCCTCGCGATCGTGGCCTCTTCGTTGTAGGCCGGGATCTGGATGACGAGCTTCATCGCTTCATGGTCGGCGCTCGGCCGTGAGGATCCGCGGCGCCTTCGCCGCGGCGATCATAACCGTCGCGAGCGCGAGAATGCCGAGCACGGAGACCGCCACCTCGGCCCGCGGGACGACGAACCGTCCCTCCACGGTGTGGCGTCCGGCCGGCACGTCGACGCCCAGGAAGAGCCCGTCGGCGGTGAAGCTCGGCACCTCGCGCCCGTCCAGAGAGGAACGCCAGTAGGGCGGGAAGCGCTTCTGCGTGGAGACCAGCAGGGTGGGCGCGCCGCCTTCCACCTCGACGCGGAAGTACTCGGGCGCGAGCGCGGCGATCGCGACTCTTGCGATGCCGCGCGGTGCGATGCCGCGCGGCTCGCCGGCACTGACGGCGTCCAGACGAGCCCGGTCGGCGGAGTCGACGTAGACCACGCGCCCGAGCGTGTCGAGGTCGGCCCTGCGGACCTCCTCGACTCCGCCGAACCGCGTCTCGGCGACGCTGAAGAAGCGCGGGAGGGCGGTCGGGCGCTCGAACAGCGTCAGGTCCGGTCCGTCATAGACGCGCCGCAGAGACGGAGCCGGACGGGGGCCCGGACGCGGACCGCCCTCTCCGGGCGCCGCGAATGGCGCCGCGTCCCGGTTCTCGACTTCGGGACCGATCGGGCTCGCGGACCCGGGCGGCGCCGCGAGCCAGCGCACGCCCAGGAGATCGAGCACGGGCGAGGCGGGATCGAGCGACTCGGGATCGAAGACGAGGTAGGTGCCATGGGTTCCGTAGGCGTTGGGATCGGCCGCCGTGAGCAGGCGGCGGTAACCCGCGCCGAGCAGGAAGTGGCCGCGAACGTCGTCGAGGCCGAGGGCCTCGGAGACGTTGGGGATCAGCGTCCAGCCGGCGGCCGCGAACCTCTCGCCCCTGCGCGACGCCTCGCGCAATCGCTGGATGCCCGGGGTGTCCACGAAGACGGCGTCGGCGGGCCGGCACTCGGGATAGAAGTCGAACGCGAGGAGCGCCAGCGGAATCGCGATGAGGAAGGGCGTCGATTGGACGACCACCCGGCGCAGGAGGCTCCGCTCCGCGAGTCGCTCCAGGACCTCGACGCCGCAGGCCGCGAGAATCGCGATGGCGAAGTCGATGAGGATCTTCGCTCGGGCGAAGAGGCTGATGTTCAGGAGCGGCAGTCTGCCGACGACGGACAGCAACGGTCCACCGACATAGAGAGGAAGGGCGATCGCCGCTCCGAGGATCGCGGCGAACCTCGCGTCGAGACGCCGCCGCAGCGACGCCAGGCCGATCGTCGCGAGGCCCACCGCCGCGACTCCGATTCCCGCGGAGGTCTCGACGTAGTTGTCTCCCACGATCCAGCCGACGCCGCTGTAGTCGTCGCGGCGGGGCGTGCCGACGTAGCCGGGCAACGGGTAGAGGATCAGGTGACGGAGAGGCATCGCGAAGGAGCCGCCCATGCCCCGGCGCAGCTCCTGATATCCGGAGGCGCGCAGGAAGCGGGCCGTGGCGAGGATCGACGGCGTGAGGATCGCGGCGGCGATCGCACCCGTCGCCGCGAGGCGGAGGAGCGCGCGCGAGATCCCGCGCCCCCGCGTCTCGAGCGCGCGCAGTAGGAGATACATCGCCGCGGCGGCCACGCCGTACAGAATCCAGTGCGGGAATCCGCCCGCGAGGCACAACAGGAGCGACAGCGCGCCGAAGCGGATCGCACGCAAGTCGCTTTCTTCTTCCAGCGCGCGGTCCACCCCCATCAGGAGCAGCGGATACGTGACCGACACGGAGGTCTGCATCCAGAGGCCCCACGCGGTCTGGCCCGTGGAGAACGCCCACGCCGCCGCGCCGGCCGAGGCGGCGACGTCCGAGAAGCGCCGGCTTCGCAGGAATGCGTACGCGGCGAGGAAGGCGAAGTTGAACTTGAGGAAGAGGATTCCCGTCTCGATGCCGGCCTCCGGCAGGAGGAACGCCGGCAGCGCGACGAACGGGGACAGAAATCCCTGCGCCAGGTGGAACGGCCCGATCCCGCCGGAGGCCACCCACGGGTTCCAGAAGAAGCCCTCCGGGAAATTCCGGTAGCGCACGAGGGTCGTCTCGCCGGACGCGGCCGGGTCCGAGAGCAGCCGGTTCTCGGACTCGAGCACTCCGTCCGGCCCCATCCGCCAGGGATGATGGGCGCGGATGAAATCGTGAGAGGAGAAGACGCTCCCGTTCCAGAGCAGGGGAGCGAAGAGGACGAGGTCGAAGACGAGAAGGGTCGCGAGCCCGAAGCGCTTCAAGAAGCTCGGGGGCCCACGCGGCCGACCAGCACCCGGAAGTACGACTCGACCCAGCCGCGCTCGAGGAGGTGGTCCTCGAGGGAGATCAGTCGCGAGAGCGCGCCGGTCTCGTCCTCCCGCAGGCGGGCGATGTCCATGCACGGGAAGACGAACCAGAGGATGTTCCCGCCGTAGGGCCGGTCCTCCAGGACGTCGAAGAGGCGCTTCGCGGCCGGCAGAATCGCACTCGAGCGGATCGACTCGGACGGATCGTCCATCGGCAGCGGGATCGCGAGCTCCTTGCGGTTCTTGAGCTCCTCGGGGAGCGCGTCGAAGGCGCTGCGCGCGAAGCCCCACTGCTCGTCGCTCCACTCCGAGCGCGAGGGGCCCATGTACTCGTCCAGGAAGATCAGGCCTCCCGGCTTCAGGGCGGCGCGGACCTCCTCCATCACGCCCTCGACGTTGCGGATGTGATGGAGCGATCCATGGAAGAACACGATGTCGTAGCGCGCGCGCGGCAGCCGGATCGCGTTGATGTCCTCGACCCGATAGTCCAGGCGGCGCGCCAGGCCCGCCTCCTCCGCGCCGCGCCGGGCCTCGGCGATCGCCTCGGGCGAGAAGTCGACGCCCTCGATGCGCTCGCAGACGCCCTTGAGGAAGACGTCGCGCTCGAGCAGACCCGTGCCGCATCCGACGGACAGGCCGAGCGGGAGCGCCGCGGGCACGTACCTCTGGGCGAACCATTCCATCGGCCAGCGGTTGGGATCTCCGGTGACGCGGCGGTTGATCGCGCGGCGCACGAGCGGCTGCGATCCCCAGTACCGATCCTCGGGCTCACCCGGTGCGCCGGCGTCCCAGAACTCCCGGGCGGCGGCCGCCTCGGCGCGGGCGGCGCGCAGAGAACTCCAGCGCCGGGCGAGTGAGGTCAGCGAGGCGCGGATCGCGGATGCCATCAGTCGGAGCTCACATTATGCGACACGCCGTGTGAACCCGAACCCGGAAACCGAAACCCGAAAACCGAGCCCGGTACCGCTCGCGTTTGCGACCCGGACGGCTCCTCTGATACCCTGCGCGGTCCCGGAGAACTCCGGGATCGGATCTTTTCCAACCAGGGTCGAAGGCCGGGATGAAAATGCCCCCGCGGGCTTCCGGTCATTAGCCCCCCGGGGATACCCGGGATCGAAGAGCAGGCTCGTAGCTCAGGGGGAGAGCACTTCCTTGACACGGAAGGGGTCAGCGGTTCAAATCCGCTCGAGCCTACCAGCCTCTTCGAATTTCAGGCGCTTAGCTCAGCTGGGAGAGCGCATCCTTCACACGGATGAGGTCAACGGTTCGATCCCGTTAGCGCCTACCAAAGAACCGAACGCGGGGTAGCCCGCGTTTTTTTGTTTTTGGGGAACAGGACAGAATGGAAGCTCTGGCGGAAACGGTGACAGTCACGCTGCCCGACGGCTCGGCCCGCAAGGTGCCGGCCGGGACGACCCTCCGCGAAATCGCGCAGGGGATCGGGCCGCGCCTGGCCAAGGACGCCCTCGCCGCGAAGGTCGACGGGAGGCTCGTCGACCTCGCCGCGCGCGTCACGAAGGACGCCGCCATAGAGATCGTGACGCCCCGCTCGCCGGAGGCGCTGGACCTCTACCGCCACTCGACGGCGCACCTGACGGCCAACGCGGTCAAGCGGCTCTTCCCGACGGTCCAGATCGGGATCGGTCCCGCGATCGAGAACGGCTACTACTACGAC
The DNA here is from genome assembly GCA_036493875.1 of Thermoanaerobaculia bacterium. Lineage (GTDB taxonomy): Bacteria > Acidobacteriota > Thermoanaerobaculia > UBA5066 > Gp7-AA6 > DAHUXD01. Next base: position 37,109 of record DASXPB010000024.1, on the reverse strand, counting down.
TTCCTCCCCGAGCGCCCGTTCACGCCCGAGGATCTCTCCGCGATCGAGACGGAGATGCGCAAGATCGTGGCCGAGGACAACCCGGTCGAGCGGCTCGAGATGCCGAAGGACGAGGCGATCCGGATCTTCGAGAGCCAGAGGGACCCGCTGAAGGTCGAGATCATCCGCGGGATCCCGGACCCGAACGTCTCCGCCTACCGTCAGAAGGAATTCATCGACCTCTGCCGCGGGCCGCACGTGCCTTCGACGGGCCGTCTCGGAGTCTTCAAGCTGACGCACACGGCCGGCGCGTACTGGAAGGGCGACGAGAAGAACCCGATGCTGCAGCGCATCTACGGCGCGTGCTTCCTGACGCAGAAGGAGCTCGACGAGCACCTGCAGCGCCTGGAGGAGGCGCGCCAGCGCGACCACCGCAAGCTCGGCAAGGAGCTGGACCTCTTCTCGTTCAATCCGCTAGCCCCCGCGTCGCCGTTCTTCCACCCGAAGGGCGCGATCCTCTACAACCAGCTGATGGCCTACCTGCGCGATGAGTACCGCAAGCGCGGCTACGACGAGGTCATCACGCCGCAGATCTTCGACGCGGAGCTCTTCAAGATCTCGGGCCACTACGCGAACTACAAAGAGAACATGTACTGGACCGAGATCGACGAGCGGGAGTTCGGCGTCAAGCCGATGAACTGCCCGGGGCATCACCTGCTCTTCCGCGAGCGGCTGTGGTCCTACCGCGAGCTCCCGGTGCGGTACGCCGACTTCGCGCGGCTCCACCGTTACGAGCGCTCGGGCGTGACGGCCGGGCTGACGCGCGTCCGCACGTTCTCTCAGGACGATGGGCACATCTACACCCCGATGGAGAAGGTCGAGAGCGAGATCTTCGCGTTCCTCGACTTCCTGGACGCCGTGTACGGAGCTTTCGGGTTCAGCGACGTCGAGATCTCACTCGGGCTGCGGCCGGAGCAGCGCGCGGGCACCGACGAGCAGTGGGACCGCGGCGAGGCCGCGCTCGAGGCGGCGCTGAAGAAGGCCGGCCGGCCGTTCGTCGTATCGCCGGGCGACGGCGCCTTCTACGGCTCCAAGATCGACTTCCGCGTCAAGGACGCGATCGGCCGGCCGTGGCAGCTTGGCACGATCCAGTGCGACCTGACGCAGCCCGAGCTGTTCGACCTCTCCTACATCGGCGAGGACGGCAAGGCGCACCGGCCCGCGGTCCTGCACCGCGCGATCCTGGGGTCGCTCGAGCGCTTCCTCGGGATCCTGGTCGAGCACACGGGCGGCAATTTCCCCTTCTGGATCTCGCCGGTCCAGGCGGTGGTGCTGCCCGTTTCGGACCGCTTCGTGGAGAAGGCGCGGCAGATCGAGGCCCGGCTCGCGGAGGACGGCCTGCGCGTCGAGGTCGACGACAAGAACGAGAAGCTCGGCGCGCGCATCCGCCGGGCGGAGCTGCAGAAGTCTCCCTGCATGCTGGTCGTGGGCGAGAAGGAGGCGGCCACCGACTCGGTCGCCGTTCGTCTGCGCCACGGCGGAGACGCGGGAACCATGAGCCTCGTGGAGTTCGTCGGCACCGCGAACCAGGCGGTCGCCGAGAAGAGGAAGGAGCTGGTGTGAGAGATCTCGCGGAGGTGAAAGATCGATAAGAAGAGTATCCGTGTCAACGAACAGATCCGCTGGAAGGAAGTCCGGCTGATCGGGGAGTCGGGCGAGGCGCTCGGCGTGGTTTCGATGTCCGAGGCGCTCCAGAAGGCGCGCGAGGCGACGCTCGACCTGGTCGAGATCGCCCCGACGGCGAACCCACCGGTCTGCCGGATCATGAACTTCGGAAAGTTCATCTACCAGCAGAAGAAGAAGCAGCAGGACTCGAAGAAGAAGCAGAAGACGACGCAGGTCAAGGAAGTGAAGTTCCGTCCCAACATCGACGATCACGACTACGACTTCAAGATGAAGAACATCCTCAAGTTCCTGTCCCACGGCGACAAGGTCAAGGCGACCGTGCAGTTCCGTGGACGGGAGATGGCGCGCCGCGAGAACGGCCAGAAGGTCCTCGACCGGCTGCTGAAGGATCTCTCCGGGAAGGCGGTCGCCGAGTCGCGCTCCGAGATGCTGGGCAACCGGCTGTACCAGATCCTCTCGCCGGTGAAACACGAGAAGACGGCGGCGCCCGCGAAGGCCTAGGACGCAAAGAACCTCAAACGTCAAACGTCGAACGTAAAACGAATTCGTGGGGAACGCGTGCTCCATTTCACGCTTCACCTTTTGCGTTTCACGAGGAGAGCAAATGCCGAAACTGAAAACGCATCGGGGCGCGGCGAAGCGCTTCAAGAAGACCGCCTCGGGCAAGTTCAAGAGAGCCAAGGCGTTCAAGAGTCACATCCTGACGAAGAAGGCGCCGGGCCGTAAGCGCGGCCTCGCCCAGTCCACGACGGTCTCGAAGGCCGACATCCGGCGCGTCCGGGAGATGTTGCCGTACGCCTAACCGCCTTCCGGGCCACAAGGAGAAATAGAAAATGCCTCGAGTCAAACGGGGACCCAAGCGCAAGAATAAGCGCTCCAAGACGCTGGCCCTCGCCAAGGGCTACTACGGGACGAAGTCCAAGTCCTACCGGATGGCGAAGCTCCAGGTGGAGAAGTCGCTCGTCTACGCGTACCGCGACCGCAAGGCGCGCAAGCGCGACTTTCGGGGGCTGTGGATCGTGCGCATCAACGCCGCGGCGCGCGAGAACGCGATTTCCTACAGCAAGCTCATGGATGGCTTGAAGAAGGCGGGCAGCGAGATCAATCGGAAGATGCTGGCCGATCTGGCCGTGTCCGATCCGGCCGCCTTCACGCACCTCGTGGGCGTCGCGAAGCAGGCCCTGAAGACCGCGTGAGGCCGTACGCGGCGGCGTAGGGCAAGGCAGTAGCCGTGCCGAGCGACCCGGTCGAGAAGGTCCTGCGCTCCTTTCGCGAGGAGATCGGCCGGGGTGTGTCGAGCCGCGCGGAGTTCGAGCGGCTGAAGGGCGCGTACCTCGGGCGGGAGAAGGGGCTCATCCCTCAGCTCCTGACGACGCTCAAGACGTTGCCGGCCTCCGAACGCGCCGCCTTCGGCGCAAGCGCCAACGCCGCGAAGGCCGAGGTCGAGTCCGCCCTCGCCGAGCTCGCGGCCGACATCCAGAGCCGGGAGGCCGCGTCGCGAGACCGCGCCGCCGCGGTCGACGTGACGCTCCCGGGCCGCCGCGGGCGAACCGGAGGGCTCCATCCTTTGACCATCGTGCGCCGGCGGATCGAGGAGATCTTCCTCCGCATGGGCTACTCGATCGCCGACGGCCCCGAAGTGGAGAGCGACTTCCACAACTTCGAGGCGCTCAACTTTCCGCCGGAGCACCCGGCGCGCGACACACAGGACACGCTCCTGCTCGACCGGCCGGCGCGCTCGCCGCTCCTCCTGCGGACGCACACGTCGCCCGTCCAGATCCGCGAGATGCGCAAGCACGGCGCGCCCCTCCGCATCCTCTGCCCGGGCCGCGTGTACCGCAAGGACGAGGTCGACGCGACGCACTCGCCGGTCTTCCACCAGGTCGAGGGCCTCCTGGTCGACCGCGGGATCTCGATGGCCGACCTGAAGGGCACGGTCTCGACCTTCCTCGAGGAGCTCTTCGGCAAGGGCACGCACGCGCGGTTCATCCCGACGTTCTTCCCGTTCGTCGAGCCCGGCGTCGACGTCGCGATGAGCTGCATCTTCTGCAAGGGAGCGGGCTGTCCCAAGTGCAAGGGCTCGGGCTGGATCGAGATCATGGGCGCGGGGATGGTGCATCCGCGCGTCCTCCAGGGGGTGGCGATCGATCCCGAGGAGTACACGGGCTTCGCCTTCGGCCTGGGCATCGACCGGGTCGCGCTTCTCCACTACGGATTCCCGGACCTCCGGCTCCTCTTCGAGGGCGACGAGAGGTTCCTGCGGCAGTTCGCGGGGCCGGCCTAGCGGCGCCCCGACGACTATGAAGTTCTCGCTCGATTGGCTATCCGAGTTCGTCGACGCCGGCGCGACGGGCGACGCCGGCGGCGCCGACCGCGTCCGCGCGCTCCTCGACCAGGCCGGGTTCCCCGTCGAATCGACGCAGCTCGCGGGATCCGATACCGTCCTCGACGTCGAGATCACGCCCAACCGGCCGGACGCGATGGGCCACCGCGGCCTCGCGCGGGAGGTCGCCGCGATGGCGGGGATCCCGATGCGCGAGCTCGAGTCGCGCTACGCGGACCCCCTCGAGGAGTCGCAGGGCGAGTCCGCGGAGCACCTCGCCTCGATCGTCATCCGCGTGCCGAAGCACTGCCGGCGATTCGGCGCCCGCATCGTCCGGGGAATCGGCCCCGCGCTCGCCACGGCGGCGGTGCGGAGGAGTCTCGCGGCGATCGGGGCCAAGTCGATCTCCGCGGCGGTCGACGCGACGAACTACGTCCTGTGGGACACGGGCCAGCCGCTCCACGCCTTCGACCTGGACAAGCTCGCGGGGGGACTTCTCATCGTGCGCCGCGCGACCCACGGCGAGAGGCTGGTCACGCTCGACGGGATCGAGCGCGTTCTGGAGACCTCCGACGTCGTCGTGGCGGACGCCGAGCGCGCGGTGTCGCTCGCCGGCATCATGGGCGGCCTCGATACCGCCGTGACGGCCGATACGCGCAACGTGCTCCTGGAAGCCGCGTGGTGGGATCCCGTCACGATTCGCAAGACCGCCCGTCGGCTCGGCATGCACACGGATGCGTCGCATCGCTTCGAGCGCGGCGCGGACTACGGCGCGATCCCCGACGCGCTCAACCTCGCCGCGCGGCTCCTGGTGGAGGCCGCGGGCGGCGCCGTCGCGCCCGGCCTGCTCGACGCGCACGGGAGCGCCTTCCGCCTGCGCCGCACCTTCCTGCGGCTCGCCCGGTTGCGTCTCCTGTCCGGCGACCCGTCGCTCTCCCTCGACTTTGCCGAGGAGGCGCTGGCCCGCCTGGGCTTCACGACCGAGCGCCGCGGCAAGCGCGTCATGGTGCGGATCCCGTACTTCCGCGCCGACGTGCGGCGCGAGGACGACCTGGTCGAGGAGGTCCTGCGGGTCTACGGGTACAACCGGCTGCCCACGCGGCTTCCCGCGGCGACCTCGCCCGGTGAGTTCCGCGAGCCGCTTCGCGCGGTCGAGGACCGGTTGACCGACGGCGCCGCCGCCGCCGGATTCTTCGAGACGATCCAGTATCCGTTCGTGGATCGCGACTCCGACGAGGCGGCGTGGGGAGAGTGGCTGCGGATCACCGACACCGCGCTCGAGCCGCTCGCGATCCTGAATCCCCTGGACGGCACGCGCCGGCACCTGCGGGCGACGCTGCTCCCCGGCCTGCTCGACGCTCTCGCGCGCAACGTCCGGCGCGGCGCCGAGGGGGCCGCGCTGTTCGAGATCGGCCGCGCGTTCGGGGAGCAGGGGGAGCCGGACCGGCCGGAGTCCTTCGAGTCGCGCCGCTTCGCCTTCGCCCTGGCCGGCGAGTTCCGGGAGCACTGGAGCCTTCCGGAGAAGCTCCGCGGCGCGGACTTCTTCGACGCCAAGGGCCTCGTCGAGCGAATCCTCTCGCCGTGGCTGCCTCCGTCGGCCCTGCGCTGGAAGCCGGTCGCGGTCCAGGGCATGACGGCGGGCGCCTCCGCCACCGTCGAGACGCGTGCCGGACGGCTCCTGGGAATCGTCGGAACGGTGTCGATCGCCGAGCGCCAGAAGCGGGACCTGCCGATCGCCGCCTTCGCGGGAGAGATTCTGATCGCGCGGATCCCCTCCGAGCGCCGCCTGTTCCCGTATCGCGAGTTCTCGACGCTGCCCGCGATCACGGCGGACCTGTCCTTCGCGCATCCCGGGGACCTGAGCTGGGAGTCGGTCGAGACCCTGGTGCGCGACGTCCGGCTCGCGAACCTGGAGTCGCTCGAGTGCCACGACCGGTACGAGGGGCCGGGCGTCCGGGAGGGCGAGGTCAAGACGACGCTGCGGCTGCGGTTCCGCTCGCCCGAGCGGACCCTTTCGCAGGAGGAAGTGAATCGGGAGGTTCGGCGGCTTGCCGAAGCGCTAGGATCGCGCCCGGGCATCACCATCAGCGGTTGGGAGAAAGCGTGACTATGGATACCGTCAAGGTCTTCGATTCCCTGGATCGCAAGATCGAGCGCCTGATCGATCGGCTCAAGACGCTCGAGGCCGAGAACGAGAGACTCAAGAACGACGTCGCCACGGCCCGCAAGGCGGAGAAGGAGGCGGGCGGGTCGAAGGAGCGTCTCAAATCGGTCGAGGCCGAGAACGAGAAGCTCAAGAACGACCTCGCGGCGTCGCGCAAGGCGGAGAAGGAAGCGGGCAACTCGAAGGGCGTCGTCGAGAAGATGGAGCGCGAGCAGAGCCTGGTGCGCGAGCGCCTCGAGAAGCTGATCGGATCGCTCGAGGCGGCAGAGGAGAAGCGCTCGTAACGCCGTCGGTCCGGCTAGGGGAACCCACTCCGCCCTCGGGGAAGAGGGAGAGTTTGTGAGTCGGCAGTGAGCACGGAAGCCATCTTCGGCCCCCACTGCCTCGTCTGCGGCGCCGAGGACTTCGCGCCTTTCGCCCGCACGCCTCCGGGGGAATGGGTTCGCTGCCGGCGCTGCGGGCTGGTGCGCCAGGTGGATCCGCCGCCCGAGTCGGTGACTCAGGCGCGGTACGGCTTCGCGCCGGGGCACGAGGAGGCGGCCGCGGAAGCGACGCCCGCGTCATGGGGTCAGACGCGGCCCGACGCCCATTCCCAGTTCAAGTACTGGATCGTGGGCGAGGCGCTGCGCTCCCGGGGACTGTCGGGCCGCCTCGTGGACGTGGGCTGCGGGAACGGCCTCCTCCAGCTCCACCTCGCCTCGCTGGGGTTCGAGGAGACCGTCGGCGTCGAGCCTGGCGGCAACCCGACCGGCCGGCGGGATCTCGGCCTCGCGATCTACAACGAGCCCGTCGAGGTCTTCCTCGAGCGCCGGGGCATGACCGGCGGCTTCGCGATCGCCGTGGCCAACCACGTCCTCGAGCACGCCTACGACCCGATGGGTCTCCTCCTCCAGCTGCGAGCGCTCGTGCGCCCGGGGGGGCACGTCCTGGTCGCGACTCCCAACCTCGCGGGCGCGGCGATGCGCTGGAAGACCCTCCTCTCGCGCCTCTCGCTGAAGGCGCGGCCCTTCCGCCACCTCGACTATCCCAAACACCTGGTCCTCTTCGACCGCCGCAACCTTCCGCGTCTGGTCGCCTCCGCGGGCCTCGAGGTCCTGGCGGTCGAGACCTATACGCGGGCCTCGTCGGACTCGTCGAGCCGGCCCGCCCGGGCGAGCCTCTGGGACGCCCTGGGATTGGGCGATAACATGTACGTGCTTGCGAGACGCCCTTGAGACCGATTGGCCGCGCTGCACCCTCGCGTAACCCATTGACTCCTTTGGCCAAGCGAGACTAGACTCGCGTGCGAAAGGAGTCATTGTCTCGATGGACAGGCGGGGCAGCGTGACTCAGGTCGAGATCTTCGGGCAGACGTACAGCGTCCGCGCCGAGGGGGACAGCGGCTACATTCACGACCTGGCCCGCTTCGTAGACTCGCGAATGAAAGAAGTAGCGGAGAAGACGGCGACGGTCGACACCACGAAGATCGCCATACTGGCCGCTCTGAACATTTCGGATGATCTTTACCAAGTCGAAAAACGTAGGCAGGGCGATCCCACGGACTCTAAGGCCCGTGCGGAGCGCCTGATTCGAAAACTGGACGACGCTCTCGGGCTCTAGGCGAGGCGTCGGCGCCCCGCGCCGTGAAAGAGCCGGGGTACACACGAAGAGGAAAAACGAGAGGTCGTTTTGAACCCGGTTTGCGCATTCCCCTACCCTCGTCGGAAGAGTCGCTTCCGCCCCATCGTGTAGCCGAGCCACGCCCGGGAGCCCCCAGGGCTAAATGTGCAGGGGGCTCGGAAATGAACACATCCATCGCGATTGCGGTCGCGGCGGGCCTCGTCGTGGCCGCCGTGATGCTCGCCCTGGGCTATTCCTTCCTTCGCAAGAAGGTCGAGCAGGAGCGCGCGGGCATCCGCTCGGAGGCCGATAAGGCCCTGGCCGAGGCCCGCAAGCTCGCGGAGACCAAGGTCCGCGAGGCCGACATCGAGGCCAAGGAGAAGGTCCTCGCCGCCCGGGCGGAGTTCGACAAGACGGTCCAGGCCCGGCGCCAGGAGATCGCGGCCCTGGAAAAGCGGGTCCAGCAGAAGGAAGAGAACCTGGACCGCAAGCTCAATCAGCAGGAGCGAAGGGAGGAGGAGTACGGCGCCAAGGAGCGGGCCGTCGCCGACTCCCAACGCCGGCTGGAGGAGAAGCAGGCCGAGGTCCAGAAGGTGGTGGACGAGCAGCGGCTGCGGCTCGAGCAGATCTCGGGGCTGACCGCGGTGGACGCCAAGCGCGACCTCGTCAAGTCCGTCGAGAACGAGGCGCGCCTCGAGTCGGCCGGCCTGATCCGCCGCATCGAGGAGGAGGCCAACGAGCAGGCCACGCAGAAGGCCCGCCGGATCATCGGCATGGCCATCCAGCGGCTCGCCTCCGACACCGTCGTGGAGGCGACCGTCTCGGTGGTCGAGCTGCCGTCGGACGATCTGAAGGGCCGCATCATCGGACGGGAGGGCCGGAACATCCGTGCCCTCGAGGCGGCCACGGGCGTCGACCTCATCATCGACGACACGCCGGAGGCCATCGTGATCTCGGCCTTCGAGCCGCTGCGGCGCGAGGTCGCGCGGCACGCGCTTGAGAAGCTGATCGCGGACGGCCGCATCCACCCCGCCCGCATCGAGGAGATCGTCGAGAAGGTCCGCTCGGAGCTGTGGGAGAAGATCCGCCAGGAGGGCGAGGCCACGGCGCTCGAGTTCGGCATCCCGGACCTGCATCCGGAGCTGGTCAAGATGCTCGGGCGCCTGAAGTACCGGACCTCCTACGGGCAGAACGTGCTGCAGCACTCCAAGGAGGTCGGCTGGCTCGCGATGAACATGGCCGCGGAGCTCGGCGCGAAGGTCGAGGTGGTCCGCCGCGCGGGGCTGCTGCACGACATCGGCAAGGCGATCGACCGTGAGATGGAGGGCACGCACCTCGAGCTCGGGCGCGAGGTCCTGAAGAAGTTCGGAGAGACCAACGAGGTCATCCACGCGATGGAGTGCCACCACGGCGACTACGAGCCGCGCTCGCTCGAGGCGGTGCTGGTCAACGGGGCGGATGCCCTCTCGGCCGCGCGGCCGGGGGCACGGCGCGAGATCCTCGAGACCTACGTCAAGCGGCTCGAGAAGCTCGAGCACATCGCCGACGGCTTCAAGGGCGTGCAGAAGGCTTTCGCGATCCAGGCCGGGCGCGAGCTGCGCATCGTCGTGGAGGCCAACCGCGTGACCGACGACGAGGCCCTGTGGCTGTCGCGCGACGTGGCGAAGAAGATCGAAGCCGAGCTGCAGTACCCGGGGCAGATCAAGGTGACGGTGATCCGGGAGACGCGCGCGGTGGAATACGCGCGCTAGAACGAAAGCTCCGGTCCGCTCGTGAAGTTGCTCTTCGTCGGCGACGTCGTGGGTGCTCCGGGCCGGCGCGCGCTCGTGGAGGCGCTCGAGAAGGTCATCGACCGGCACCGGGTCGACTTCACGATCGTCAACGTCGAGAACGCGGCGGGCGGATTCGGCCTGACGGTCGAGCTCTTCCACGACCTGTCGAAGATGCCGATCGACGTGTTCTCCTCGGGCAACCACATCTGGGACAAGAAGGAGATCTACGACACGCTGAACGCGTCGGACCGGCTGCTGCGTCCGGCGAATTACCCGCCCGGCAATCCGGGACGCGGCTGGACGGTCCAGCAGACCTCCTCTGGGATCCCGGTGGGCGTGCTCAACCTCCAGGGCCAGGTGTTCATGCCCGCCAACGCGGACTCGCCGTTCCGCGTGGCCGACGAGGAGCTCTCGCGGGCCGGCGACGTCAAGGTCATCCTCGTCGACATCCACGCCGAGGCGACCTCGGAGAAGGCGGCCCTGGGCTGGTATCTGGACGGGCGCGTGTCCGCGGTCATCGGCACGCACACGCACGTGCCCACCGCGGACGAGACGATCCGGCCCGGCGGAACCGCGTTCCTGTCGGACGCGGGGATGACCGGCGCCTACGAGGGCATCATCGGCTTCACGAAGGACCGGATCATCGAGAAGTTCCTGTCCCAGACGCCACGATCGTTCGAGACGGCGAAGAAGGACATCCGCCTCTCCGGAGCCGTCGTGGACGTCGACGAGGCGACGGGGAAGGCGCGCAAGATCGAAAGGGTCCAGGTCCGCGTCGACTGACGCCATGTCCCGTCCCGGCCTCACCGCGATCGTCACGACCTTCAACGAGGAGGTCAACATCCAGGCCTGCCTCGAGAGCCTCGACTTCGCGGACGAGATCCTGCTGGTCGACTCCTTCTCGACGGACCGGACGGTCGCGATCGCTCGTGCGGTTGCAGACGGGCGGTCCCCGCAGCGCCTCAAGGTCGTCCAGCGCGAGTACTTCGGCTCGGCGGCGCAGAAGAACTGGGCCATGGACCAGATCGCGACGCCCTGGATCCTGATCGTGGACGCGGACGAGCGCGTCCCCGAGCCGCTCGCTCGCGAGATCCAGCGGCTCCTCGAGGCCGGGCCGGACGCGAAGCACTACTTCATCCGCCGGGAGAATTTCTTCCTGGGCAAGCTCATCCGGCACAGCGGCTGGTCGACCGACAAGGTCGTCCGGCTCCTCGAGCGCGGGGCGGCGCGCTACCCGAACCGGCGCGTGCACGCGGACTTCGCCACGCAGGGTCCCACGCCGACGCTGATGCACCCCATGATTCACGAGACGTACCGCTCCCTCGACCAGGCCCTCGAGAAGCTTCACCGCTACGCGGTCTGGGCCGCGGCCGACGCGTTTCGGGCGGGCCGCAGGCCGGGACCGGTCGAGCTCGTCTTCCGGCCGTTCTGGCGCTTCTTTCGCATGTACGGAGTCCAGGCGGGATTTCTGGACGGCCGCCACGGGCTGGTACTCTGCGCGCTCCAGGCCTACGGCGTCTTCCTGAAATGGGCGCGGGTGTGGGAGTGGGAGATGCTCGAGAAGCGGGGCCTGTCCGTGAATCTGCCCGCGTTCGACGAGACGCGGGAGACCTGGGAGGGGAAGAGGGAGAATTTGTGATTGGAGATTGGTGATTTGTGATTTGGCCCGATCACAAACAACAGATCACAAATCACAAATCAGAAATCACGAATATGACTCTTGTTGGCATTCTCAAGAGTCTCGCATGGAGGCCCAAGATGCTGTCCGTCGGCGACAAGGCTCCGGAGTTCGCGGTCCAGGACCAGAACGGCGTGATGCGCCGGCTCTCCGACTACCGCGGCAAGAACGTGATCCTCTGGTTCTACCCGAAGGCCGATACCCCCGGTTGAACGCTCGAGGGTCGCGGGTTCCGCGACCACTACGCCGAGTTCCAGGCCAGGAACGCGGAGATCCTGGGCGCCTCCTTCGACACCCCCGAGGAGAACGCCGTCTTCGCGGAGAAGCAGGGATTTCCGTTCCCGCTGCTCTGCGACGTGGAGCGGAAGATCGGCGTCGCCTACGGGTCCGCGGAGTCGCCGTCGAGCGAGTTCGCCAAGCGCATCAGCTACGTCATCGGCCCCGACGGCCGGATCGCGCACGCGTACCCGAAGGTGTCGCCGAAGACGCACCCCGAGGAGGTCCTCGCGGTCCTCTGAGGGCGACGTCGGGGGCCGCCCTGAGGGCCGACGCGTGGCCGCGCTGAGGGCGACACCGTGGCCGCCCTGAGGGCGGGTGGTCCTGTCATACACTTGCGGCGGAGGCACGCATGGCGGTCGATCCCGAGCTCCTCGCGATTCTCGTCTGCCCCAAGACCAAGGGCCCGCTCGAGCTGATCGAGCTGAAGGAGTCGACGCGCGCGGCGCTCGTCGAGAAGTATCGCGAGAAGTTTCGCGACGAGGAACCGGTCGTGACGCAGGGGCTCTACTCGAAGCAGGCCGACCTCGTCTACCCGATCGTCTCGGACATTCCGGTGATGCTGATCGACGAGGCCCTGCCCGGCTCGGAAGCGGCGGGGCGCTGAACGTCTCGACCGCTGTGTCGGCGCGCGGCGTCCCGGCCTCGCATTCTCCCGATCCGTCTTTCGCCCTCCTCCTGCTCTTCGCCCTCCTGACGCCGGTCATCTCGGCGGCCTACGTCGTCGTCGTCCTGCTTCTCCTCGCCTGGATCGTGGCCGTCCGACGGCGCGGCGCGCTGCCGGCGAGCCTTCGGTCCCCGCTGACGCTCGTCGCCGGGCTGCTCGCCGCCTTCACGGTTCTCTCCACGGTCTTCTCGCGAGAGCCCGCGGTCAGCGCGCGGCACGTGACGGGGGTCCTGCTCTTCCTGCTCCTGCCGATTACGATGGACCTCGTCGATTCCGAGGCGCGCGCCCGCGGGCTGCTCCTGACCCTCTCCGCCGGCGGCGTGATCCTCGCGGTCGTCGGGATCTGGCAGTTCCTCCACGGCGGCGACGACCTCGGCAACCGGATTCGCGGCACGCTCTCGCACTACATGACCTTCTCCGGCATCGCGATGGCTTCCGCCTGCCTGCTCCTCGGGTTCGCGCTCGAAGGTCCCGGGCGCTGGCGGCTGCTCGGGCTGCTCGGCGCCCTGCCGCTCTCCGCGGTCCTCCTGACCTTCACGCGCAACGCCTACGTCGGGCTGGTCGCCGCGCTGCTCGTCTACCTCGTGGTGCGGCGGCCCCGGGGCCTGCTCCTGCTCGCACCCGCGCTCCTCGCGGTATTCCTCCTCGCGCCCGCGGAGATCCGCGGGCGGATCCGCTCGATCGCCGACCTCTCGGATTCGACGAACCGCGACCGCATCGCGATGGCGCACGCGGGCTCGCGCATCGTCGCGCAGTACCCGATCTTCGGCATCGGGCCCGACATGATCTCGCCGTACTACCCGCTCTACCGCGACGAGGACGCGCTGCACTGGCGCGTCCCGCACCTGCACAACAACGTGATCCAGATCGCGGCCGCCAACGGCCTCTTCGCGGCCGCGTCCTACGTCGCGCTCGTGGCCCTGTTCCTGGCCCGCGTCGTGGTGCTCCTGCGTCGCGAGCGGCGGCCGGAGCGCGCCGCGATCTGGTCCGCCGTCCTGCTGGCGGGCACGGCGCTGACCGTCGCCGGACTCTTCGAGTACAACTTCGGCGACACCGAGGTCGAGATGACGGCCCTCCTGATCTTCGCCGTGCCCTTCGCGGGGTTCGCCGGACCCGCACCCGTGCGAGAATCGGCGTGATGTATCCGCAGCCGGTCCCCGCCGCGGCGCCTCCGCGTCCCTATACCGTCTCGGAGCTGATGGCGGAGGTCACGGGCGTGCTCCGCACGACCTGGCGCAACGTGGCGGTGGTGGGGGAGATCGCGCGCTTCGAGACGAAGAACGGCCACGGCTACTTCATGCTCAAGGACAAGACCGCGACGCTCTCCGCGATCATCTTCGCCTCCGAGCTCCAGCGCATCCCGTTCCGGCCGGAGGTCGGCCTGGAGGTCGTGATCCGCGGTTCGCTCGATCTCTACGCGCCGCAGGGCAAGTTCCAGATCAAGGCCTACGCGATCGAGCCGGTCGGGCGCGGTGCGCTGCAGCTCGCGTTCGAGCAGTTGAAGGCGCGGCTCGCGGCCGAGGGACTCTTCAACCCCGCGCACAAGCGGGCGATCCCCAGGCTGCCCCGCTCGATCGCGGTGGTCACCTCGCCGACGGGCGCCGTGGTCCGCGACATCCTGCACGTGCTCAAGCGACGCTACGACGGGCTCGCGGTGACGATCTACCCGGTGCGCGTGCAGGGAGATCAGGCGGCTCGGGAGATCGTGGTCGCGATCCGCAGCCTCAATCTGCGGGGCGGCTTCGACGTGCTGATTCTGGCGCGCGGCGGCGGTTCTCCCGAGGACCTCGCCCCATTCAACGACGAGGGCGTCGCGCGGGCGCTCTCCGCCTCGCGCATCCCGACGATCTGCGGCATCGGCCACGAGACCGACGTCACGATCGCGGACCTCGTCGCGGACCTGCGCGCGCCCACGCCCTCCGCCGCGGCGGAGCTCGTCTGCGCGAGCCGGGAGGAGATCCAGCGCCGGCTGACGCACGCGTCGACCCAGGTGCTGCGCGGCATGCACCAGCGCCTGGCGTTCGAGCGCTCGCGGCTGACCGGCCTCTCCCGCAGCGACGCGCTCGCCGGCTTCCCGCGGCGCGTCCGTTCCGCCCGCGACGCGGTCGAGCAGAGCCGCGAGGCCCTCGTGACGCGGCTGCGGAGGCGGCCGGCGGAGTACGCGGCGCGCGTTCTCGCGGCGCGGCGGGTCCTCGAGTCCTTCACGCGCGTCGTCGAGATCCCGCGCCTGCGGCTCTCGGTCGCGGGCTGCCGCTCGATGCTGCAGGAGCGCATCGGTCGCCGCGTCGACCGGCGCCGGGCGCGGCTGCGGGAGCTCATGCGCCGGCTCGACGCGCTCTCGCCGCTGGCCGTGCTGGCGCGCGGGTTCGCCGTCGCGTACCGGGAGGGAGCGAAGAGGCCGATCCTGGCGGCGCAGGACGTGGCGGTCGGCGAGCGGCTGCGGGTCCGGCTCCACCAGGGCGAGCTCGGCGTGATCGTCCGCGACGGAGGGAAATGGCTCGACCCGGGACCGCTCTTCGCGGACCCCGCCGGAGTGGAGGAAGCCAAGGAGGAGAAGCCGTGACCGCCCGCGTCAAGAAGGACCGTACGTTCGAGGAGGCGATGGCGCGTCTCGAGGCCATCGTCTCCGAGCTCGAGGGCGAGGACGAGGGTCTCGAGAAACAGTTCGCGCTCTTCCAGGAGGGCATGGATCTCGCCCGCTTCTGCGACCGCAAGCTGTCGGAGGTCGAGAAGTCGGTCGAGATCGTCCTGAAGGAGTCGGCCGAGGAATGGAAGACGGCGCCCTTCGAGCCCGACGAGCCCTCCGGCGCCGAGGATGACGAGCGGAACTGACGCGGCGCCGCGCGCGTCGAGCGTCGCCGCTTACCTCGCGACGGGGCGGCAGGACGTCGACGCCGCGCTCGAGCGGCTCCTGCCCGGCCCGGACGACTGGCCCTCGCAGCTGCACCGGGCGATCCGGCACTCCGTCTTCGCCGGCGGGAAGCGGCTGCGCCCCGTTCTGTGCCTGGCGGCGGCCGAGGTCTTCGGGGCGCCCCGCGACCTCGTGATCGAGCCCGCCTGCGGACTCGAGATGATCCACACCTACTCCCTCATCCACGACGATCTGCCGGCGCTCGACAACGACGACCTGCGCCGCGGCGTGCCGACGTGCCACGTGGTCTTCGGCGAGGCCACCGCGATCCTGGCGGGCGACTCGCTCCTGACGCACGGCCTCGGCCTCTTCGCGCAGTACCCGCCCGGCGAGACGTTCGCGGGCGCGAAGGTGCGCGTGCTGCGGACCGTGGTGGAGGCGATCGGGACGCAGGGCATGATCGGCGGCCAGGCCGCGGACCTCGAGGCGGAGAAGGAGACGGACCCGACCGCCGAGCTCGTCGCGAAGATCCACGAGAACAAGACCGGCCGGCTCATCCGGGCGTCGCTGCTGGCGGGGGCGATCCTCGCCGGCGCGGACGAGGACGCCCTCGCGCGCGTCGACCACTACGGCCGCCGGATCGGCCTCGCGTTCCAGATCAAGGACGACCTGCTCGACGTCGAGTCCGACGCGGCGACGCTCGGCAAGGCGGCGGGCAAGGACTCGGCCCACGGCAAGGCCACGTTCCCGGGGGTCTGGGGCGTCGAACGCTCGCGCGAGCTCCTCGCGGAGAACGTCGAGGAGGCCGTCTCGACGGCTTCGTCCCTGCGGGGCGGCGGCGGAGTCCTTCCCGAGCTCGCGCGGTTCGTCGGCTCGCGGAAGAGCTGACGGCGGGACGCCGGACCGGAAGCGCGTGAAGGCTCCCGCATGAAGGCTTACGTCCAGACCGCGATCGGGCGCTTCGAAGAACAGGATCTGCCGCCCCCGTCCGCCGCGCCCGGCGAGGTCGTGCTGCGGATGCGCGCGGCGCTGACGTGCGGCACCGACGTCAAGATTCTGCGGCGCGGCCACACGAAAGTTTCTCTGCCGGTCACGATGGGCCACGAGATCTGCGGCGAGGTCGTGGAACTCGGCGAAGGCGTCTCGGGCTGGAAGATCGGCGAGCGCGCGGCGCCCGGCGTCTCGGGCCCCTGCGGGCGGTGCGCCGACTGTACGGCCGGACGCGCGAACCTGTGCTCGGGTTCTCCGGCGTGGATGTGGGGCACGTTCGCCGAGCGCGTGCGGATCCCGGCGGGCATCGTCGCGGTCAACCTCCACCGCGTGCCCGAGGGCGTGTCCGACGAGGTCGCCGCGTTCCTGGACCCGCTCGCCTCGGTGATCCACGGCTGGAACCGTCTCGGGACGCCCGCGCCCGGGCCCGGCTCGTCGATGCTGATCTACGGGGCCGGGGCGCTCGCGTTCCTGTGGGCGGGGCTCGCGTCGAAGCGCGGAGTCGAAGTGGTCCTCGCGGGAAGGCGAACACCTCAGGCGGGGGGCACACAGCGCCCCCCGAACCCCCCGGAGCGCGCGAAGCTCGCCGAGCGGTTCGGGGCGCGGTTCCTCGACGTCACGGGCGGATTCCCCGAGGGCTCTCCCCGTCCGGCCGACATCGCCGTCGACTGCACGGGGGACCGCGCGGTGTGGGAGCGGCTGCCCGCGCTCGTTCGTGCCGGCGGCCGCGTCCTGCTCTTCGGCGGGTGCGCGCCGGGCGCGACCGTGACCTTCGACGCCGCACGGCTGCACTACTCCGAGATCTCCCTCATCGGGTCGTTTCACTACACCCCGGAGGAGGCGCGTGCGTCGCTCGAGGCGCTCGCGTCGGGCGCGATCGACCCGCGCCCGCTCATCGCGGAGAGCGGCACGCTGTCGGACCTGCCGCGCTTCCTCGAGGCGCAGCAGCGCGGCGAGGGCCTGCGGTACGCTCTCCGGGGATGAGAACGACGGCGCCATCGCCTACGCCAGCCTGGCGTCCGATGTCCGCCTTCCTCGCGGTGATGGCGATGTCGAGGGCAGTCGCGGCGGCGGCCCCCGAGTCCGGAGGTGGGGAATCGGGGAGTCCGCCGGTCTCGGCCGGCGTGGTCGCGACCTGGTTTGCGAGCCACGCGGGTGACGCGGCCCCGGAGCTCGACCTCCTGATTCTGTGGCGCGGCGCTCCGGGTTGGTTCCTGAAGCCGCACACCGGGGGAAAGAAGGAGACGGGCTCGATGAGCTCGTCCCACGGCCGGCCGGAGCGCGTCACCGCGCGCGCCGAGATGGCCGGCGTCGTCCTCGAGGCGGAGCTCGACGTCGCGAGGCGGCACGCTCGGGTCGGACCCCACGAGATCGACCTGGGGGAATCCAACGTCGTGCTGATCGACGGCGTGGACGAGGAGCGCGGTTTCCGCCTGGCCGGGCTGCTCAAGGTGGACCGTGCGTTTCCGAGCTCGCCGGACGTCGCTCCGGTCCTGGCTCGGTCGGCCGAGGTCGTCGCTTTCCTCCGCTGCGAGACGGCCGTCGAGGACCCCTCGATTGACGCGATGCTTCATGCAACCTGCGATCGCATCGCGCGTGAGCCCGGCCAATGAGTCTCGCCCGCCATCCGGTGTAGCATCGGCGCAAAAGCGAGGTGGCGCATGACCACGGCCAACTCTCTCCTGGCGCGCCGCTGGTTCGACGAAGTGTGGAACGAGCGCCGCGACGCGACGGTCATCGAACTGCTCGACCCGAACATCGTTGGCTACATGGAGGGCGTCGACGTGCGCTCGCCCGAGGACTTCCTCAAGGCGCGCGCGGGACTCCTCGACGGGTTTCCCGACCTGCAGGTGACCGTCGACGACGTCGTCTCGGAAGGCGACAACGTGGTCGTGCGCTGGTCCGCATCGGGCACGCACAAGGGCGCCGGACTGGGGATCCCCCCGAGCAAGCGCCGCGTGTCGTTTCGCGGGATGAGCTGGATCGTCTTCGCCAACGGACGCATCGTGAAGGGCTGGGACTCGTGGAACCTGGGCCAGCTCTTCTCGCAGCTCACGGCGCCCCAGCCCTGAGCCCTCGCTCGCACGCGGCGCGGCCGCGGACTCTGATAGACAGCGCTCGGAGGTCGGTCGTGCAAATCTCGGCGCTCGTTCGGAATGGAAACGGGTCTCACGAGGTCTCGGTGCGGACGGGCGAATCGCCCCGGATCCTCGCGATCCCGTCCAAGGGTGCCGGCCGCGGTTCCGCGGTGAACGGCGGGGAGTTCCTGATGCTGGCGCTCGCGACCTGCTTCTGCAACGACGTCTACCGTGAGGCGGAACGCCTTGGGATTCCGATCGACGCGGTGGAGGTGGAGGCGCGGGCGGAGTTCGATGGCGTCGGTGTCGCCGCCAGGAACGTCACGTATCGCGCCCGCGTCGCATCGTCCGAGCCGGAGGAGACGATCGCGCGCCTTCTTCGCGAGACCGACGCGGTCACGGAGGTCCAGAACACGCTCCGGGGCGGGGCCGGGGTCGCGCTCGTGCCGTGGGGATCCTGAGCCACGGAGCGCTCGGGCTGGCTCGTCTCTTGCTGCTAAGTTCGGTGAGAGGAACCCCGCAATGAAGAGGCTGGCGGTGTTCGAGAGCGTGACGCTGGACGGGTACTTCACCGGCAAGGACGGCGACCTGAGCTGGGCGCACGAGGGCAGCGACGATCCCGAGTTCCGCGCCTTCGTCGCGGGAAACGCGAGCGGGGAAGGGGCGCTCCTGTTCGGCCGGAAAACCTACGACATGATGGCCTCCTACTGGCCCACGCCGGCCGCGGCGAAGAACGACACGCAGGTGGCGGAGGGCATGAACCGCCGGAGAAAATTCGTCTTCTCCCGCTCTCTCGAGCACGCGTCCTGGGCGAACACGACCGTGATGCGGGGCGACCTCGCGCGCGAGGTCCGTGATCTCAAGGATGGCCCCGACGATCTCGTGATCCTCGGAAGCGGAAGCCTCGTCGCGCAGCTCGCCGGGGCGGACCTGATCGACGAGTACCAGCTGGTCGTCTGCCCGGTCGTGCTCGGCCAGGGGAGGACGATGTTCGAGGGAGTCGCGAAGCGGCCCACCCTCCGGCTCGCGCAGACCCGGTCATTCTCCAACGGCAGGGTGTTCCTCCGTTACGAGGCGAGGCCCTGAGACGGTGACGCGGGTGCCTGAGCGGAGGGACGCGGCGATCCGCTGGCTCCTCGAGGGCGACCCGTCGATCCGCTGGCAGACACTGCGGGACCTCGTGGGCGCCGGCGAGCGGGCGGTCGCGCGCGAGCGCAGCCGCGTCGCGCGGGAGGGCTGGGGCGCACGACTGCTCGCGCGGCAGCGCGCCGATGGCCGGTGGGGCGCGGGACGCTCCACCCGCACCCACGCCGGCCTCTACGGGCCGAAGTGGATCTCGACGACGTACACGATGCTCCTCCTGCGCGATCTCGGCCTGCCGGCCGGAAACCGCAAGGCGCGCCGGGCCTGCGCGCTCCTGCTCGATCAGGGACTCCGCGAGGACGGCCAGATCGACTTCGGCGACTGGGCCCGGTGGACGCGGAAGGGAGAGACCTGCGTCACGGGGATCGTCCTCTCGATCCTGGCGCACTTCGAGCACGACGATCCGCGGCTCGACACGGTCGTCCGCACCCTGCTCGCGCAGCAGATGCGGGACGGCGGATGGAACTGCCGGCGTTCGTCGGGCGACACGCACGGCTCGATGCACACCACGATGAGCGTGCTCGAGGCCCTGCGGCTCTACGGGCGGTTTCGTCCGCGGGGAGGCCGCTCCCCGAAGCTGCGAGCGGCCGAACGGCGGGGGCGCGAGTTCCTCCTCCGGCACCGGCTCTTCCGCTCGCATCGCACCGGCGCGGTCATCAAGCCCGCGTTCACCCGGTTCGTCTTCCCCCCGCGCTGGCACTACGACGTCCTGCGCGGGCTGGACCACTTCCGCGCAGCCGGCGCGAAGCGCGACGCACGACTCGCGGATGCCATCGAGCTGGTCCGGCGGGCGCGGGGCGAGGACGGCCGGTGGCGGCTCCAGGGCCGCTATCCCGGAAAGACCTGGTTCGAGCTCGAGCGCGTCGGCGCGCCGAGCCGGTGGAACACGCTCCGCGCGCTGCGGGTCATACAATGGTGGGACTCGGGCTCTTGAGCCGTCCGCTGACAAAAGGGGGGCGCAGCATGTCCAGCTCCTGCAGGGCAGTCCGCCTCGTCGTTTTCATCGGAATGGTCCTCTCCTCGCGCATCGCGGTCGCGGGACCGGCCACGCATCTGAGCGTCTCGTTCACGGTCGTGCCATGCCCCGATCCGGGCTGCACGATCACCCGGGTCGCGCGGGGCCAAGCCGCCCCGGTCCTCGTGGTGGCCTTGGATGCTCTGGAGCAGCCCGACCCGAGCTACAGGGGCACCGTCGCCTTCTCGAGCAGCGATCCTCTGGCAACGATCCCCGCGAGTCACACGTTCACGGCGGCCGATCAGGGATTCCTGGCTTTGGCCGAAGGCGCTGTCTTTCAGACGCTCGGATCGCAGACGCTCACGGGGACCGACGCCGTGAACGGATTCACGAGCACGGCGCCGATCGACGTCGTCGCGCTCAGGGTCGAGATCCCAGTCACCAGCGTTGCGGGGAAGCTCGCACTCATTGCGGCTCTCGCGGCGGGAGGTGCCTGGATTCTCGGCCGCTCCGCCTGAGTCGAGCCGGGCGCGTCACGCGCCCCCGTCCGCCAGGATCCTCTCGAGCCGCTGGTAGCTCGTCTCGACGCCCGACTCCATTCCCGACTTGAGCACGCCGTCGCGGATCTCACGGGTCTCGTAGAGCAGAGTCTGCTTCAGCGTGGTCTGTCCTCCGGACTCGGTCAGGACGATCGTGTTGATCCCCTCGCCGGGGTACCACGGTTGCTCGAACTGCTCGGTCGTGACGAGGCGCTCGGGGGCGACGATCTCCTTGAAGATTCCGCCCGACGCCATCTCGGTGCCGTCGTCGTCGCGCCGCCAGACCCAGCGGTAGCGGCCCCCCACGCGCAGGTCCATCTCGCAGACCGGCATCGACCAGCCCTCGGGGCCGAGCAGCCAGCGCTTCAGGAGGTCGGGCTTCGTTTGCGCGTCCCAGACGAGCCGGCGAGGCGCGCGGAAGGCGCGGGTCACGACGATCTCGCGTTCGCTCGGAAGCATGATCATCAGGGCTTCGGCGTTCGTCGTCATCGGGAACCTCCTCTGTCGGGTTTCGTGGACGGTCTGCGCCTCTTCTTCTCCTCGTCGGCCAGGCCGTCGAGCAGCAGATCGAGGCGCCGGTAGTTCGCGGTCCACAGCTCTCGGAAGCCCTCCGCCCAGCCCGCGATCTGCTCGAGGGGCTTCGGATTGAGCGTGCAGATTTGATGCCGTCCCGCGCGCCGCTTCTGAATGAGCCGGGCGCGCTCGAGGCAGGCGACGTGCTTCGAGACGGCCTGCTGCGTCATGCGAAACGGCCGCGCGAGATCGGTGACGGAAGCCGGCCCCTCCGCCAGGCGCGCGAGGATCGCCCGGCGGGTCGGATCGGCCGCGGCGGCCATGGCGAGGTCCAGCGAATCCACAACCATATGGTTGTGTATTAGAGAAGCGTTGTCAAGTGCGAAGGGGAGCGTTTCGGGGTATGGGTATGGGTAGCCTTCCGATTCAGTGTGTCTCACCGACTCACGTCGAAGGAGGAGCCCATGAAAGTCGGTCGACTCCTGGCCGCCGCGCTCGCGGCCCTGGTGGTCTTCTTCGCCTATGGATTCCTGATCAACGGGATGCTGATCCGGGACCACTACCAGCCGTACTCCGCCGTCTATCGCTCGGCCGACGCCCTGGCCGGCTACGCTCCCTTCGGGCTCGCCGGCACGCTCCTCGCGATGCTCTCCCTGGCGATGCTCTACGCCAAGGGCTACGAGGGCGGGAGCGGGGCGGCCGAGGGGGTCCGGTTCGGCGCCCTGATCGGGATCTTCGTCGCCTGTACCCACGTGGTCGACAACTACGTGACCCTCAACATCGGGGGCCGGCTCGCCGCGGAGCTGGCCGTGGCGGCGTTCTTCCAGTGGATCGCGGTCGGCCTGGTGGTCGGGCTGGTCTACGGTAGGCGGCCGCGGCCCGGCTCCCGGGAGCGGGCGGCCCCGTCGGCACGTTAAGGCAGCGCCCGTGGGCGGCGGTTGTGGTACACCAGAAGTCGGAAAGGAGTCGCCAATGCTTTTCCCATCTCGAAGGGCGTGGGCGGCCTGTACGGCCCTGGCCCTTTCGCTGTTCGGGCTCTCTTGCAGCAAGTCCGATTCGGTGACCAACCCCATGAGCTCGCCTGCGTCCGTCGATCTCGCCGGATCCTGGACGGGAACGTTTCAAGGTCGCACGGTGGCCTGCAACTCCCCGGTCACGGCCACGCTCCAGCAGAACGGCGCCGACATCCAGGGGATCTTCGCCGCCGACGGTTGCAAGATTCGCGGCGCGTTCTTCGCGACGGTCTCCGACAAGTCGGTGAGTGGGAAGATCGAGATGAGCGGCTGCAAGGGTGGCGCGGTGATTGGCACCGCGTCGGCCTCGTCGGCCACGCTGTCCATCGGCGACTTCTGGTCGCCGTCCGACTTCGGCGACAAGATCCTCCTGTACGGAGGCGAGGTCACGCTGCACAAGTGAGAGGCGGCTCGGCCGGCGCCTGATCGCGGGCGTCCGCTTGTTGACGAGCGCCTGACGACCGGCGCCTGCATGGCATCCGCCTTCTCGCATCCCGCGGTTCCCCTGGCGATCGCCGTCGCCGCGGGCCGCGACGCGGTGCCGCCCCGGCTGGCGGTCCTCGCTTGTGCGGCGAGCGTGCTGCCGGACGTCGACGCCCTGGGCTACTGGGCCGGCGTCCCCTACGACGCGCCTCTCGGCCACCGCGGGTTCACGCACTCGCTCGTCTTCGCCGCGGTCCTGGCCGGGTGCGGCGCGGCGTTCGCGCGTCGGCTGGGCGCGTCGCGCGGGACGGCGTTCGCCGTCGTGCTGCTGTCCGCGGCGTCGCACGGCGTGCTCGACGCGCTGACGACGGGCGGCATGGGCGTCGCGTTCTTTTCGCCGTTCTCGAACTCCCGCTACTTCCTGCCATGGCACGTCATCGCGGTCTCGCCGATTGGCGTCGGTCGCTTCTTCTCCGAGCGCGGCGTGAGAATCCTGCGGTCCGAGCTCCTGTGGATCTGGACGCCATGCGCCCTCCTCGCGGCGGCCGGCGCCGGGCTGCGGCGGAGACTCCTGAGAGCCTAAACGTTAGACTTCTCGCCGGAGGGTTTCCACTATGCCCACTGCGCCGACTGCGCCGACGATCTTCCGAATCTCGCTCGAGGTCGCGGATTCGAAGAGGGCCAACCGGTTCTATTCGAAGCTGTTCGGGATCGAGGGGAGGTTGGTCGGCGGGGGGCGCGTCTATTTCGACTGCGGTCCCGTGATCCTCGCGCTCGTCGACGTCGCGGCCGGGCGCAAGAAGCCGAAGCCCATCTCGCAGGACGTCTACTTCGCGGTTCCGGACGTCGAGGCGTACCACGCCCGCGCGAAGGCTCTGCGCTGCCTCTCGAAGGAGGACGTTCACGGCGATCGCGCGGGCGCCCTGGCGACCCGGCCCTGGGGCGAGCGCTCCTTCTACGCCGAGGACCCGTTCGGCAACGGCCTCTGCTTCGTCGACGAGAAGACGCTCTTCACGGGCGCGAGGCCAACGGGGCCGAGATGAGCGACCCCGAGAAGAACAAGAAGACCGTGATGGCGTTCTACGACCTGATGTTCAACCAGTCCAGGCCGGCCGAGGCGATCGAGCGCTACGCGGGCAAGATCTACACGCAGCACAACCCGAATGTCGCCGACGGCAAGCAGGCGTTCATCGACTACTTCGTCCGGATGGCGGAGGAATACCCGGGCAAGCGCGTCCATTTCAAGCGAGCGATCGCGGAGGGGGACTACGTCGTGCTGCACTGCTTCCAGGAGTGGCCCGGCGAGAGCAACTGGGCCGGCATCGACATCTTCCGGCTGGATCCCGAGGGCCGGATCGTCGAGCACTGGGACGTGCTGCAGGCGATCCCGCCCACGTCGGCCAACAACAACACGATGTTCTGATGCGGGAGTCCGCGCCCATCCATTTCGAGTGCGTCGATCCCATCCTGCGGGTCTCGGACATGGCGCGAAGCGTCGCCTATTACGTCGACGTGCTGGGATTCACGAACGCGCCGTGGGGGACCGACGAGTTCACGCACGTCGGGCGCGATGGCCGGGGGATCTACCTCTGCCGCGAAGGGCAGGGCCGGGGCGGCGCGTGGGTCTGGGTCGGGGTGAGCGACGTGCGGGCGCTGCATGCCGTCTACCGGGAGCGCGGCGCGGTCATACGGTCGGAGCCGGCGAATCTCCCCTGGGCGCTCGAGATGCAGGTCGAGGATCCGGACGGCAACGTCCTGCGGTTCGGATCGGACCGGGAGGAGGCTGCGCCGCGATGAGGCAGCCCCGGAATCCGTACACCTCCGTGAGAGGTGCCCGATGCGCCCTTCGATCGCCGTCCTCGCCCTCGTCCTGACCGCCGCGCCGCTCCTCGCATCCATCGACGAGAACGGCGCGGCTCCTCCGCCTCCTAACCCGGTGATCGACATGGACGCTCACCTGCGTCTCTCCGAGGAGGCCGCCCGCGCCCGCGCGACCCATCGCGTGACGGAGGAAGAGTTCCTCCGCATGAGCCGCGAGCCCGGGACGGTGATCCTCGACGCGCGGAGCAAGGAGAAGTACGACGAGCTCCACGTCCGGGGCGCCGTGAACCTGAGCTTCCCGGACATGACGGCCGCGAGCCTCGCGGCGGCGATCCCGAGCCCGTCGACGCGCGTCCTGATCTACTGCAACAACAACTTCGTGAACGCCGCCTCCGCGTTCCCGCTCAAGGCGCCGGCCGCGTCGCTCAACCTGTCGACGTACGTTACGCTCACCATCTATGGCTACCGCAACGTCTGGGAGCTCGCGCCGCTCCTCGACGCGAAAGCGTGCCGGCTCGAGCTCGAGCCGTCGCCGTAGGCGCCCGCCCGGGACCCCAGGAGTCACCCGGGCGCGAAGCCCGGCGGGGACCGCAGCCTATTCCCGTCAATTGCTCCTCTCCCTCCCCGGAGTCGAGGAAGGTCCCTGCTACGGCACCCCCGGCTATCGCGTCCGCGGGAAGCTCCTGGCGCGCCTGCGCGAGGACGGCGAGACCCTCGTCGTCAAATGCGGCGAGGAGGCGGTCGAGATGTGGTTGCAGGCGGATCCGAAGGCCTTCTTCCTGACCGATCACTACGTCGGATACGGCGCGGTGCTGGTTCGCCTCGGGGCCGCCGACCCGGCGACGCTCCGCGACGTGGTGACCGAGTCCTGGCACCGGCTCGCGCCGAAGAGGCTCGTGGCTGAATTCGACCGACGGGAAGGCGAGTGACGAGGGTCAGGGCCTCGGCGGCAGCTCGCGGGTCGGCCGCGGACCACGATCAACCGTCGCGCGACGCGTGGGATGCTCGTACTCGAACACGCCGCCGCCATTGGTGCCTGCGTAGATCCGCGTGCCGGTCGCGGTGATGGCCAACGCGGTCACGGACCGGTTCGTGAGGCCCACGTCGAACTCATTCCAGGACTGACCGCCGTCGAGGCTCCTCCAGACTCCGTCCAGCTGAGTCCCGGCGTACAGGACCGCGGGATCGGTCGGATCGATCGCGAGGGCCGTGACGAGGTGCCCGGCGAGACCCGTGTTTTGAAAAGTCACTCCGCCATCCCGACTCACCCAGACTCCATCGGATCCCACATAGAACAGATTCGCGGTGGCGGGGTCCGCCAGGACCAGAATCGGATCGGGCGGGCCAGCAACGACGAACGTCCAGCTCGCGCCGCCGTCGACGGTCCGGGTGATCTCCGAGTCTCCGCCGCCGGCTCCGTCCTGGATCGCGACGATGTTCTGGTCGTTTCTTGGGTCTACGGCGATTCCCCCGATGAGGCGGACCAGGACCTCGCTCCAGATCGAGCCAGCATCCACGCTCCGGAAGAGCCCTCCACACTGCTCGGGGCTGTGAAGGATGAAAGCGGTTCCGGCGAGGAGTGTTGAGGGACTCTCGGGGTCGATCGCGAGGGCGCCGACGAAGCGGCAGGACAGCCCCTCGTTGGCCGGATTCCAGGTCATGCCCGCGTCGAAGCTCCGGCGAATGCCATCTCCTCCGGCATAGACCGTCGAAGGGTCCGTCGGGTCGACGAGCAGGGCTGCCGGCTGGGAATCGTCGCTTCGGGTCCAGCTCTGTGCGCCGTCGACGCTCTTGAACGTGCCGCCCGGGTTCCCGATCTCTGAGAGCACGGAGGCATAGACCGAGAGAGGATCGACCGGATCGGCGGCCAGGGCGCGAACCATGCCATTTGGAAGTCCCTGATTGTTCCACGCTCCTTCGTCCGCGCGAGCCACCCGAGGCAGGCCGAGTGCCAGGCAGAGGGCGAAGAGAAGACGAGGCGTCTTCATCGCATCACCGAGTATACGGCCGTGCCTCGCGGTGCGTGGACCCGAGGGATACGATGACGAGCATGACGCCGAACCCCTGGCCGAACCTTCCCCTCGAGGGTTGGGCCGACACCTACGCGACGCTGCACCTCTGGACGCAGATCGTCGGGAAGATCCGGCTCGTCACGACGCCGCCGCTCAACCATTGCTGGAACGTGACGCTGTACGTGACCGCGCGCGGGCTGACGACCGGGCCGATGCCGTACGGGGAGCGGACCTTCCAGATCGACTTCGACTTCTTCGACCACCAACTGCGCATCACGGACGGCAACGGCGCGGCCGGAAGCATTCCTCTTCGGGCGCAGTCGGTCGCCACGTTCTATCGCGCGCTCTTCGCGGAGCTCGGGCGGCTCGGCCTTTCCGTGACCATCGTCAAGACACCCAACGAGGTCGCGGACCCGATTCCGTTCGACCGCGACGAGCGGCACGCCGCGTACGATCCCGGGGCGGCGCGGCGCTTTGCGGGCGTCCTGCAGCAGTCGGACCGCGTGTTCCAGCGCTTCCGCGCGCGCTTCCAGGGCAAGTGCAGCCCGATCCACTTCTTCTGGGGCGCGCCGGATCTCGCCGTGACGCGCTTCTCGGGGAAGCCGGCGCCGCTCCATCCCGGCGGCGTTCCCGGCCTGCCGGACCGCGTGACCCGCGACGCCTACTCGCACGAGGTCAGCAGCGCAGGTTTCTGGCCGGGAGGCGGGCCGATCACGTACCCCGCGTACTACTCCTACGCGTATCCCGAGCCGCCCGGATTCGCGCAGGCGCCGGTGCGGCCGGTGGCGGCGTTCTATTCGACGGACCTGAAGGAATTCCTCCTGCCGTATGACGCCGTGAGGACGGCAGAATCGCCCGACGACGCGCTCCTCGAATTCCTGCAGTCGACCTACGAGGCGGCGGCGAACGCGGCCGCCTGGGACCGCAGGGCGCTCGAGCGGGCGGGAAGCGAATGAGCGCGTGAGCGCATCCGATTCGCCGGGAGCTTCCGAGCGGGACCTCGACGTCAAGCTGGCCGTGTACCGGCACTTCGCGGAGGAGGCGCGGCGTCCGTCGCCCGAGGAGGTTTCCGTGCGCGCGGGCGTGCCGGCCTCCGACGTCCCCGCGGCCTACGCGCGCCTGCGCGCAGCGCGTGTGCTCGTGCTCGAGGAGGACGGTGTCTCGATTCGGATGGCGCCGCCCTTCTCGGGCGTCCCGACGCAGCACGTCGCCGTCGTCGGCGGGAAGCGCTACTTCGCCAACTGCGCGTGGGACGTGTTCGGGATCGTCGCGGCGTTGACGCCGCGCGCAACGGAGGTCGGCGCCCTCCGGCGGCCCGGCGCCGTCGAGTCGCGCTGCGAGCAGACGCTCGCGCCGCTGCGACTGGAAATCGGCGCAAACGGCCCCGAGGCCTCGAGCTGGCTCTTCCACTGCGCCGTCCCCGCCGCGCACTGGTGGGACGACATTGTCCTGACGTGAAGCCGCATGCTCTTCTTCCGGTCGGAAGAACGGGTGCGGGAGTGGTGCGGGACGCTCGGGATCCCGGTCCGCCCGCTCGTGCGGCTCAATCAGCTCTGGGGCCTCGCGGTCGCCTGGTACGCGACGCGGCTCCAGCCGGACTCGCGCCGGCCGAAGCCCGAGGAGATGAGGCAAATCTTCGCGGGCCTCGGCCTCGAGGGGCCGTTCTGGGATCCCCGCTCGGACGCCTTCTGAGCGCCGGCGAATAGACTTCGCCCGCAAACCAGACCATGCCGCGGCACATCGCGTTCCTTCGCGCCATCAACGTGGGCGGGCACGTCGTCAAGATGGACGAGCTGCGCCGGCTCTTCGAGCGCCTGGGCCACTCCGAGGTTGAGACCTTCATCGCGAGCGGCAACGTCATCTTCGCGTCCGCCTCGAGGAGCGCAGGAACGCTCGAGCGGGCGATCGAGGCCCACCTCGAGAAGACGCTCGGCTACGCGGTCGCCACCTTCATCCGCTCGCCGGAACAGCTTTCCGCGATCGGCGGCTACCGCGCCTTCCCCGACGAACCCGCCGGGACGAGTGTGCACCTGGGGTTCCTCTCCGGCAAGCCGGCGTCGGCCGCGATCCGCGCGCTCGAATCCCTGCGGACCGGCACCGACGACTTCCGGGTCCGCGACCGCGAGGTCTACTGGCGCATCCACGGGGGATTCAGCGACTCGAAGCTCTCGGGCGCGAAGCTCGAGAGGCTGCTCGGCGTCCGGGCCACGTTCCGCAACCGGAACACCGTCACGAAGCTTGCGGCGAAGTACGCATGAGGCGCCGAGGCCGCGGGTTGCTCGGGTGGGCGTAAGCCGGGCGATCCTCCTCGCTGCGGGGCTCGGGCGCCGAATGCGGCAACGGGAGGCCGGCGGTGTCGGTCCGCCCGCCGCCCTGGACGCCGAACAGGCCGCCGCGGCGGACGCGGGCCTGAAGAGCCTCGTCCCCGTGCCGCGCCCGTTCCTCGACTACGTGCTCTCGGGCCTCGCCGACGCCGGGATTGAGGAGGTCTGCCTCATCGTCGGGCCGGACGGTCCGTCCGCGAACCCGATCCGGGAACGGTACGCCGCGCTGCCGATGCGGCGGCTCGCCGTCTCCTTCGCGGTTCAGGAAACGCCCCGCGGGACCGCCGACGCCGCGCTCGCCGCCGAGGAGTTCGCCGCCGGCGCGGATTTCCTCCTCGCCAACGCCGACAACTATTATCCGCTCGTGGCGTACCGCGCGTTGACGGCCCTCTCCGAGCCGGGGCTGCCCGTCTTCGAGCGCGACACGCTGGAGCGGCGCGGCAACGTCCCGTCGGAGCGCGTCGCCCAGTACGCGACGCTGCGAATCGCTTCGGACGGCTACCTCGCGCGCATCGACGAGAAGCCGGGCCCCGAGGCGCTCGCCGCCGCCGCCCTCGCGTCGCCGGGTCCGGTCCTCGTCAGCATGAACCTCTGGCGCTTCTCCTCCGGAATCTTCGAGGCGTGCCGGCGGGTCCCGGTCTCCGAGCGCGGCGAGCGCGAGCTCCCGCAGGCGGTGCAGTTCGGCATCGACGCGCTCGGCCTCCGGTTTCGCGCGGTGCCGTGCGCGGAGGGAGTGCTCGACCTCTCGACGCCCGCGGACATCGCGTCGGTCGCCCGCGCGCTCGACGGGATCGAGGTTCGCCTGTGAGCGTGAGCGCGCTCGAGGAGCGCCTGCAGGAGGAGGGCCTGAGCGCCTCCGAGGCGCGGCGCAAGGGCGAGCTCTTCGAGCAGGTCGACGCGGCGCTCGCCGCGACAGGAGAAGCCTCGGGCGCATCCGAGTCGGGGGAGCCGGCGCGGCGCTGGTTCGTGCCGGGCCGCATCGAGGTCCTGGGCAAGCACACGGACTACGCCGGCGGCCGCAGCCTCCTCTGCACCGCGGGCCGCGGCTTCTGCGTCGCGGCTTCCCCCCGCGCGGACCGCACCGTCCGGATCACCGACGTGGCCCGAGGGCTCACCGCGGAGGTCGCCCTGGACGCGGACCTCGCGCCGGCCGCGACCGGCTGGGAGATCTACGCCCAGGCGGTCGCCGCGCGCGTCGCGCGAAACTTTCCCGGAGGCCTTCGAGGAGCCGAGATCGCGCTCGCGAGCGACCTGCCGCGAGCGTCCGGGCTCTCGAGCTCGAGCGCGCTCGTGGTGTCGCTCTTCACGGCGATCGCCGCGGTTAACGCCCTGGACCGCCACCCGGCGTACGCCGAGAACATCCGGCGCCCGGAAGACCTCGGCGCGTACCTGGGCGGCGTCGAGAACGGGCGGGGGTTCCGGGGCCTCGACGGGGAGGGGGGCGTCGGGACGTTCGGCGGCAGCGAGGACCACGTCGCGATCCTCTGCGCGCGGCGCGGCGAGATCGCGCAGTTCCTGTTCGACCCCGCGCGCCGGGAGCGCACGATCCCGCTCGAGGAGGACTGGAGCTTCGTCATCGGCGCGAGTGGCATCCCGGCCGACAAGAGCGGTGATGCGCGGGAGAAGTACAACCGCCTGCCGCTCGCCGTGGCGGCGATCCTGGAGCTCTGGAACCGCTCGGCGAAGCGCGCGGACCAGAGCCTCTTCGCGGCGGCCACGGAGGTCCCGGATGCCCGCGAGCGGATCCACAATCTCGTGCGCGTGCTGCCCGTCCCCGGCTTCTCGCCGGACTTCCTGGCAGGCCGCCTCGAGCAGTTCCTGGAGGAATCGCTCGAGCTGATCCCGCAGGTCGGGGACCTCCTGGCGCGCGGCGAGATCGTGCTGGCCGGTCCGCTCGTGGATCGCTCCCAGGAGCTCGCCGAAAAGTTCCTCGACAATCAGATCCCCGAGACGGTCACGCTGGTGCGATCCGCGCGCCAGCTCGGCGCGGCGGCCGCGTCGGCGTTCGGCGGCGGATTCGGCGGCAGCGTCTGGGCCCTCGTGCGCACCGCCGATGCCGAGTCCTTCCGGAAACGCTGGGCGGAGCGTTACGCGCAGGAGTTCCCGCATCCGACCCAGCGCTCGCGCTTCTTCACGACGCGGCCGGGGCCGCCGCTCGTGGAGATCGAGCTCTAGCTTTCTACTTCGTCGGCCCGATCGCCTCGGCGAGCGGCGGCGCGGCCTTCGGATTCTGCGCCCGCCAGTCCGCTCCGAGCAGGGCCGCCGCCGTCGCGGCGATCTGTCCCTGCGTCACGCGCGCGGCGTTCCGGCGCTCGCCGAGCGGCGGAGTGTCGGGACCGAGGACCGCGATCCACATGTTCTCGGCGCCCTCGACGTTCCAGTCGTGGTGCTTCCAGAACTCGGGCCCGTCGCCGCGCCCGTGGTCGGTCGTGATCAGGAACGTCGTCTGGTCCTTGTACTCCGGCATGGCCTGCATCGCCGTCCAGAGCTCGCGGACGTACGCGTCGACGTTGTGGGCGGACTGGAGCACGAGGTCGTAGCGTCCGTTGTGGGCCCACTCGTCGGTCTCCCCGTAGCCCACGAAGAGGAGCCGGGGCTTCCTGGCCGACACGTAACCGAGCAGCGTCTCCTGCAGGAGGCCGTCCCAGGGCATGTCGGAGAACTCCCGCGTGATCGTCCGGTAGAGCTTGTTCACGAGCTCCTCCCGCGGTCCCGTCGCCGCCGGGAACGGCGTCTCGTAGGCGACCCGCATGTCGAGCCCGCTCCGCTCGCGGTTGAAGATGTCGTTGAAGACGTCCCAGCCGCCGACGACGCCGACCCGTCCGCGGAGCTCGGGCGTGCGGTTCAGCCACTCGAAGACCGAGACGTTAGGGTTCTTGCCGAACTCGTTCTTGTCGATGCGCGGATCGGGTGCGCCGGTCACGATCTCGTTGTAGCCGGGGTACGAGAACTTGTAGCCGTTCGTGACCTGCGCGGCCGAGCCGGCGTCGCGGTTGCCGTAGAGCTGGCCCTCCTTCGCGATCACCGTCCAGAAGAAGGGGAGGAGAGCCTGCCGCTTCTCCTCCGCGGTCTCGCGCCAGAACGCCTTCTTGGTCGCCGGCTCGTCCTCGACGCCGCCGACCTTGGTCGACACGAGCGCCGTCTCCGCTCCGCGGAAGACCTCCTGCCAGCGCAGCCCGTCCGTGACGATGACGACGACGTTGCGCGTCTTGTAGGGCGGCGCGGCGGACAGGGGCGCGGCCGCGACGCCGATCAGGAGAAGAACGGGAAGGAGCCTCTTCCTCACCAGACCCTCACGAAGTCCTCGCCCAGCACGCGGTCGAAGGCCGCGACGACGCGATCCACGTCCGCCTCCGTCAGACAGAGCGGGGGCTTCATCTTGATGACGTTGTGGTCGGGTCCGTCGGTCGAGAGCAG
Organism: Thermoanaerobaculia bacterium; assembly: GCA_036493875.1. Taxonomy (GTDB): domain Bacteria; phylum Acidobacteriota; class Thermoanaerobaculia; order UBA5066; family Gp7-AA6; genus DAHUXD01. Next base: position 4,886 of record DASXPB010000024.1, on the reverse strand, counting down.
GATGCCGTGGTCCTTCATGCGCTCGACGACATAGGCGGCCTGGCGCGGGGCGGGCTCGCGGGTCCCGCGATCGAGCGAGAGCTCGAGGCCCAGGAAGAGCCCGAGCCCGCGCACGTCGCCGACGATCGGGTGCCGCTCGGAGAGGCGCGCGAGGCCGAGCGCCAGCCGCCCGCCCAGTTGGAGGGCGCGCTCCTGGAGGCCCTCGTCGCGCATGACGTCCAGGACCGCGAGGCCGATGCGGCAGGAGACGGGGTTGCCGCCGAAGGTGTTGAAGTACTCCATGCCGTTCGCGAACGACGCGGCGATCGCGGGCGTCGTCACGACGGCAGCGAGCGGATGTCCGTTGCCGATGGGCTTTCCCATGGTGACGATGTCGGGGACGACGCCCTGGGTCTGGAAGGCCCAGACGTGCGTGCCCACGCGGCCGAGTCCGACCTGGACCTCGTCCGCGATGCAGACCGCGCCGGCCTCGCGCGCGTGCCGGTACGCCGCCTGCAGAAAGCCGGGCGGAAGCTCGATCTGGCCGCCGCAGGACAGGATGCTCTCGCAGAGGAAGGCGGCGGGACTGCCGCGGCGGTCGGCGATCTTCGCGGCCGCCTCCCTGACGGCGCCCGCGTATTTCTCGCCGCGCGCGGGATCGTCGCGCCGGTACGCTCCGCGGTAGTCGTCGGGCATCGGAATGACCTGGACCCAGGGAGGCGCGCCCGAGCCGCCGGGCCCGTCGAACTTGTAGGAGCTGACGTCGATCAACCCCTGGGTGTTCCCGTGGTACGCGCCCCGCACGGCGATGACGTCGGCTCCGCGCGTGTGGGCGCGGGCCATTCGCAGCGCGAGCTCGTTGGCCTCGCTGCCGGAGCACACGAAGAAGCAGACCGAGAGCGGCTCCGGGAGCGTCTCCGTCAGCCGCCGCGCGTACTCGACGATCGCGGGATGGAGGTACCGCGTGTTGGTGTTCAGCACCGCCATCTGGCGCGCGCCCGCCCGGACGACGCGGGGATGGCCGTGGCCGACGTGGGCCACGTTGTTGACCATGTCGAGGTAGGCCGCGCCGTCCTGGTCGTAGAGGTACTGCCCGGCCCCGCGGACGATCGTGAGCGGCGAGCGGTAGGCCAGCGAAAGGGACGGACCCAGCCGCTCGCGCCGCTCCGTGCGCAGCGCCTCCGGATTCGCCGCGGGCGTCGCGACCGATGCCGGAGGCAGCCGCAGCACGAGGTTCGGGTCCGGAGACAGGGACTTCCAGACCGCGCGCTGGCTCGCGCGGGCCACGCCCGGGAACTCGCCGTCCCGGTCGAGCAGGTCCGTGATGATCTGGAAGTGGACGTGCGGCGGCCAGTCGCCGTTGTCGGGCGGCTCGCCGATCGCGCCGATGCGATGGCTTCGCGCGACGCGATCGCCGACGGTCAGCCGCCGGAGCGACTCCGCCGACAGGTGCCCGTACAGCGTGTAGAAGTCTGGTGCGCCGTGGGGCCGGTGGGCGAGGATGACGGTCGGACCGTAGTCGAGGCGCTGCGCATTGTTGCGGATCGCGTGGACCGTCCCGTTCAGCGGGGCGAGCACCGGCGATCCCGGCTCCGCGAAGAGGTCCACGGCGATGTGGACGGTGCGCCGCTCGGGATGCTCGCCGCCCGCTCCGGCGAACGCGTCGCTCGCGTAGAGCAGGCGGGCCTCGTCGTAGCGGCCGATGCCGGCCGGCGCTCCGGCCTCCCGGATCCGTCCGAAGAGCCTCGGCGTCAGGACGGCGACGTCGGTCGCCTGCTCGGGGGTCTCGATCTCGGGGCTCGCCACGGACAGATCGAGCACCTCCGCGCGCGAGAGGTCCGCCGCAACCACCGGACCGAGCGCGTCTCCATGCGCGGCCAGCCAGGCCTCGATCGCCGGAGTCTGCGGGCAGGCCGGCAGCCCGCAGGCCGCGCGCAGCGTGTAGTGCGCCAGGCGCGGGTGGATCTCCCGCATCGCCTCCAGCGTCTTCCACGCGGGCGCCTCCGAGACCATGAGGTAGGCGTTGTCGGGCTCGGCGGAGCGCCGGTGCGCGGAGAGACACACGCTGGTGCACAACCGGATGGCCGCGAGCATCCAGAGCGACTCGATCTCGGGCTCGGTCAGGGGATGCGCCCGGTGATAACCCGCCGCGACGCGCGCCGCCGCCGAGAGGGGATCGTCCTGGTCGAACATGGCGTAGGCGATCGCGACCGCCGGCTCGCACGCGATCCAGGCATGCAGCATGTCGCCGAAGTCGAGCAGCCCGGCGATCGCCCGGGGCTCCTCGCTTGCGGGAGGTCCGAAGAGGACGTTGTAGTCGTTGGCGTCGTTGTGGATCACGCCGGTCCGGAGCCGGTGCAGGATCGGCGCGAGCGTCGCGTCGTAGACGCCCACGAAGTGGTCGACGAGCGCGCGGCGGTCCTCGTCCGCGATCGCCTCCCGATGGCGGGAGACGACCTCCAGCGCGCGCGCCGGGTTCCAGACGAGATCGGAGCCACGCGCCGCCGGGTGAGTGAATCCCTCGAGCGCCGCGTCCAGCCGGCCGAGGAAGCCGCCCACGGCCTCGAGCATCGCCGGAGTCCTCGGGTTCGCATCCGCGAGGATCGTGCCGGGCAGATAGGTGAGGACCCGCACCCAGCGGCGGCTCCCGTCGGCGCGCTCCGCCAGCACGGCCGCCGCGCCGTCCGAGGCGGGGACGACGCGCGGGAGCGGAAGCTCCGGCGCCCGCTCGGCGAGCCAGGAGAGCGCCGCGGCCTGCAGCGCGAGCGTCTCCTCGCGCTCGGCCGGCCCTGCGATCTTGAAGACGAACTCGCCCCGGGTTCCCGCGACGTGGAAGTTCTCGTCTCGCTCCCCGGGGAGCCGACGGAGGGTCCCCTCGAGGCCCCAGAGCTCCCGCGCGAGGCGCGCGGCCTCTTCCTGCGCCTCCGAGGCGGCGAGGTTCGGTGAAACCCTCGCGGCGACGAGACGCGTCATGGCTTCCGCTCCGCCTGCAGCTCCGCGAGACCCGGCGGCGAACAGGCGTAGGAGGCGAAGACGAGGTCGTACCACGCGCCGAGGCTCCCGCGGCAGTCCGTGATCTTCGCGGCGGCGGGGCAATCGAAGTCCCGTCGCGGGTTGGTCATGCGCTCGAGCACGAGGAGGACGTTGCCGCCGGCCGTCGCCGTTGCGGTGCGCTGCCTGTGGTACGGATCGTCGGGCGCGGCCCGGTCGAGCTCGGTCCACGACTCGGCGGGCGTGCGACGGACTTCCCGGCAGCCCGCCGGCATCGCGTGCGAGCCGTCGATCGGCGCCTGATAGACGGAGACGGCGACGCTCTCCGTCGACGGCGGCGTCGTGGCGCAGCCGGCGGCCGCCGTCAGGGTGGCGAGGGCCGCGACGAGCCGGAGCGGCTGCGTCTTCCGCATGGTCCGAAAGATTAGCCTGATATCCTCGCCGCCGCCATGTCGACTCCGGCTTCAGCCAGCGAGACCGCCCTCGACGTGAAGACCGTTCGCAGCCGCTTCCCGGCGCTCGAACGCGTTCACGCCGGCCTTCCCGTCGCCTACTTCGACGGACCCGGCGGCACGCAGGTCCCGCGCCCGGTCGTCGAGGCGATGGCCGAGTATCTGTACGCGCACAACGCCAACACGCACTGGCGCTACCCGTCCTCCGAGGAGACCGACGCGCTGCTCCACGATGCGCGCGAGACGCTGGCCGACTTCCTCCACGCCGTGCCCTCCGAGATCGTCTTCGGCCAGAACATGACCACGCTGACCTATCACCTCTCGCGCGCGCTCGGGAGGGGCTGGGGTCCGGGCGACGAGATCGTGGTCACGGAGCTCGACCACCACGCCAACGTGGATCCGTGGCGCGCCCTCGAGGTGGAGCGGGGCGTCACAGTGCGGTCCGTGCCGATGCGGCCCGAGACCGGGACGCTCGATCCGGCGGAGCTCGAACGGGCGATCGGCCCGCGGACGCGGCTGCTCGCCCTGGGGGGCGCGTCGAATGCGCTCGGCACGATCAACGACCTGCGCCGCGGCGCGGAGCTCGCGCGATCGGCGGGAGCGCTCTACTTCGTCGACGCCGTGCACTACGCGCCGCATGCGCTGATCGACGTCGCCGAGATCGGGTGCGATTTCCTGGCGTGTTCACCCTACAAGTTCTACGGTCCGCACCTGGGCGTTCTCTGGGGCCGGCGCGCGCTGCTCGAGTCGATCGACGTGCCCAAGCTCGTGCCGGCGCCGAACGAACCGGCGTGCGAACGATGGGAGACCGGCACGCTCTCGCACGAGGCGATCCTCGGGGCGGCCGCGGCCGTCGACTTCCTCGCTGAGGTCGCCGGATCGGAAGAGGAGACGCCCCGTCGCGGCGCGCTCGCCCGCTCCTACGCGGCGCTGAAGGAACGCGGGGACGCGCTCTTTCGCCGGATGTGGAACGGCCTCGGCGCCGTCGCGGGCGTGACGCGCTACGGTCCGCCGCCGGGCGCGCCGCGGACGCCCACGGTCTCCTTCGTCGTGGACGGCCTGCCGGCCGACTCGGTCGCGGAGGAGCTCGCCAAGCGGGCGGTCTTCGTCTCGAGCGGAGACTTCTACGCCTGGACCGTCGTGCGCCGCCTCGGCCACGGCGAGGACGGCGTCGTGCGCGCCGGCTGCGCGATCTACACGACCGAAGAGGAAGTCGACCGACTGGTGGCGGGCGTTCGCGAGATCGCCGCGGGCGGCCGCTGAGCTCTCTCGAGGATTGCCTCTCACCCCATTCGGCGTAGAGTAGCCGCAGGAAAATCGCCGGCGTCAGGTCCGCTCCATAAGCACGATCCCGCCCATCCGGCTGATCTCCCGGCGCTTCTCCTCGGAGGAGAGGCGCGCGAGGAGGCGCCAGAGCCAGGCGAGCCGCATCTGGCGGCGCAGGCGGTGGGCCTCGTCCCAGGT
>DASXPB010000023.1:0-22036 GCA_036493875.1 Thermoanaerobaculia bacterium | reverse complement strand
GACGTATTTGGCCGGCTCCCAGTACATCACTTGACTGTCGTTATAGGAGCTTTCCACCAGAATGGCCGGATAAGCCTTTTTTCCGACATTGTCATAAGGGCTGTATTTCTCGATCCAGGCAAATTCGTCGAGCTTCTTGGGATTGCCCCACTCTTCGAACTCGGTGACGGTCAGCGGCAGGGACTCGTCGAGCATGGTGTTGATCACGTCGACGAAGGGCACGCGCGCCACGACGGCCTTGAAGAGGTCCGGACGCATGTTCGTGACCGCGCCCATCAGCAGCCCGCCGGCGCTCCCGCCCTCGACGACGAGGCGGTCCTTCGAGGTGTACTTGTCCGCGACGAGCGTCTCGGCGCACGCGATGAAGTCGGTGAAGGTGTTCTTCTTGTTGAACATCTTTCCCTGGTCGTGCCACTTCTTGCCGAGGTCGCCGCCGCCGCGGATGTGGCCGTTGGCGTACACGACGCCCCGGTCGAGCAGGCTGACCACGGTCGAGTCGAAGCCCGCGTCGTTCGGCGCGCCGTAGGAGCCGTACGCCGTAAGCAGCATCGGCGCCTTGCCGTCGGCGACGAACCCCTTCTTGTAGACGAGCGAGATCGGGACCTTCGTCCCGTCGCTCGCCGTCGCGTAACGCCGCTCGGAGGTGTAGAGGTCGGGGTTGTAGCCGCCCAGGACCTCTACGCGCTTGAGGAGCTTGCGCTCCTTCGTCGCCATGTCGAAGTCGTAGACCGACGGCGGAGTCGTGTAGGACTCGTAATCGAAACGCAGGACGCCGGCGTTGTCGAATTCGTGGTTGTTCGAGAGATAGGCGGCGTAGATCGCCTCCGGGAAGTCGATGCGATAGTCCGTGTGGGCGCCGCCCTTGTCGCCAAGGACGCGCAGGCGCGGCAGCGCGTCCTCGCGCTCGCTGAGGACGATCCAGTCCTTGAAGATGTCGACGTCCTCGAGCATGACGTCGTCGCGGTGTGGAATGAGCTCCTTCCAGTTCTCGCGGCGGGGGTCGGACACCGGGGCGGTCACGAGCCGGTTGTTGCGGCCCTTGTCGTTGGTCACGATGTAGAAGAGGTCGCCACGCTGGTCGACCGAGTACTCGTGCTCGACCTCGCGGGGCGCGATCAGGCGCGGCTCGCCGGTCGGATTCGACGCGGGCAAGAAGCGCCACTCGGAGCTCGTGAGGCTGCCCACCGGGAACATGAGGTAGTCGCCGCTGCGCGAGCGGAAGACTCCGCAGCGGAAGCGCTCGTCCTTCTCCTCCCACATGAGCGCGTCCTTCGCGGTGTCGGTGCCCAGGGTGTGGCGGAAGAGTCTGAACGGCCGCTTCGCCATGTCCGTGACCGCGTAGAAGAGCGTCTTGCCGTCGGGCGCCCAGGCGACCGAGGTCACCCGATCCACCTTCTCCGGCAGGAGTTTCCCGGTCGCCACGTCCTTGACGTGCAGGGTGTAGTCGCGGAAGCCGGTGCTGTCGGTGGTGTAGGCGAGCAGGCGCCCGTCGTCGGTGAAGACGCGCGCCGCCACGTTCATGAAGCGCTCGCCCTTCGCCAGCTCGTTGACGTCGAGGTAGACCTCCTCCGAAGCGTCGAGCGAGCCCTTCTTACGACAGTAGATGGGATATTGCTTCCCCTTCTCGGTCCGCGAGTAGTAGTACCAGCCGCGGTCGCGGTAGGGCACCGAGAGGTCGGTCTCCTTGATGCGGCCGAGCATCTCGTCGTAGAGGGTCTTCTGGAGTCCCTCGGTCGGTTTCATGAACTCGGCGGTGTAGGCGTTCTCCTTCTCGAGGTACGCCTTGACCTCCGGGTTGTCGCGCTCCCGGAGCCAGAAGTAGTCGTCCTGGAGCTGATCGCCGTGCAACGTCTGCATGTGTGTGGCCTTCTTGGCGGCCGGCGGCGCGGCCGCCGGCGTGGCGATGGTGACGGCCAGGGCGAGCGCCCAGGCCCCCTGCGCGGATCCTCGGCTCGTGCTCATGGAGTCGACGCTCCCTTCCCCTTGGCCGCGTTCGCGAAGTCTCCCGCCTTGACGATCGTCATCTTCGTGGGATCCAGGTACTTGCGCATCGCGGAAACGATCTGCTCGGCGGTCAGCGCCGCGACCTTCTTCTCGAAGTCCGCGTCCCACGCGAGCGTCCGCTTCAGGTAGAGGTCGGTCGTAAGCGTCCGGGCCAGCGCGGAATCCTGGGCGCGCGTGACCTGGCGCGACTGCAGCCAGCCGGACTTGGCCTCGGCGATCTCCTTCGCCTCGTAGCCGTCCTTGAGCACGCGCCCGACCTCCTCGAGGAACGCCGACTCGAGCTTCGCCTCGTTCTGGGGCGCGTAGATCGCGAAGGTCGTGAAGGCGCCGGACTTGTCGAGCGGCGACGCCGCGAGCTGCGAGCCCACGCCGTAGGAGAGGCCGTCCTTCTGGCGGATGCGGACGGCGAGACGCGAGTTCAGGAACCCGCCTCCGAGCATGTAGTTGCCGAGCACCAGGGCGGCGTAGTCGGGATCGTCGTCGCGCAGCGCCAGGTTCTGTCCCGCGATGAAGAACGCGTTCGCCTTGTCGGGCGTCTCGAGGCCCTGGTTGAGCGGCTGGACGTCCTGGTAGACGCTCGGCACGCGGGCGAAAGGGACCGGGCTCTTCCAGTCGCCGAAGAGCTCCCCGATCAGCTTCCCGATCTCCGGCTCGTCGAAGTCGCCCACGACCGCGAGCTGCGCGTTCGAGGCGCCGAAGTAGCCCCCGTAGAACTTCTTCGCGTCCTCCAGGGTCGCGGCCTTGTAGTCCGCGAGAGACTCGTCGAAGGTCTCGGTGTAGCGCACGTCCCCCTTCGGGTACGGGTTCATGTGCCGCTCGAAGAGATTGGGCGCGAGCGCGTCCGGCTCGCTGCGCTGCTGCTCGATCGTCGCGAGGTTCTCCTGCTGGAGCTCGTCGAACTCCTTGGCGGGGAAGGCGGGCTCGCGCAGGATCTCGGCTGCGAGCTTGAGCACCGCGGGCAGGTTCTCTCGAATCGTCTCCACCGAGAGCGAGGCCTGCGTCGGACCGCCGCCCACGGTCATCCGCGCCTTCAGCCGGTCGAGCTCGTCCTTGATCTGCTGGCGCGTGTGCTTGGTGGTCCCGCGCATGAGCATGTCCGCCGCCAGGTCGGCGGCCGTGGACTTGCCCATCAGGCTCTTCTCGTCGCCGAACCGCAGCGTCATCGTCGCGACGACGGTCCCGCCGCGCGTCTTCTTGGTGAGAAGAGCGACCTGCGCACCGTTGCCGAGCGTCGAGCGCTTCGTGCGCGACTCGACGTTGGCCGGCGAGGCGTCGAAGGCCTCTCCCGCCGCGATCGCCGCGTCGCCCTTGTAGCCCTTGACGGCGTCCGCCGCGAGCACGGGCGGCGGAACCTCGGAACGGTCGGGCTTGGGAGTCGGCAGGAACACGCCGAGCGTGCGGTTGGAAGGCTTCAGGTACGCCGCGGCCGCCTTCTGCACGTCCTCGAGGGTGGCCGACCGGACGCGGTCGCGCGTCAGGAAGAAGAGCCGCCAGTCGCCCTGTCCGATGTACTCGGAGAGGTTCAGTCCGACCCGGTCTGCGTTGTTGAGCATCAGGTCGACGTTCTTCAAGATCGTCGCGCGGGCGCGGTCGACCTCCTCCTTGGTGATCGGCGCCGCCCCGCCGGCGTCGTCGAGCGTCTTGACCAGCGCGGTCTTCGCGTCCTGGACGTTCTGGTCCTGGCGCACCTCCGCGTTGAACATCAGGAAGCCCGGATCGTGCAGCTCCATGAAGTAACCGCCGACCGACGTCGCCTTCTTCGTTTCGACCAGGGCCTTGTAGAGGCGGCCCGACGGCGTGTCGGTCAGGATCTGCGCGAGCAGGTTGACCGCGCCGGCGGACGGATCCGTTCCCGACGGGACGTGGTACGCCGCGGCGATCGCCTGGACGTCGCCGACGCGCTGCAGCGTGACGGTGCGCTCGCCGTCCTGCGTGGGGTCGAGCGTGTAGAAGGTCGGGATCGGCCGCGTCGGCTTCGGGATCCTGCCGAAGGTCTGGTTGACGAGGGCGAGCGTCTTCGGCTCGTCGAAGCGGCCGGCGACCAGGAGCACGGCGTTGTCGGGCTGGTAGAAGGCTCGGTAGAAGGCCTGCAGCCGCTCGATGGGCACGTTCTCGAGATCGGACTTCGCGCCGATCGTGGACTTGCCGTAGTTGTGCCAGAGAAACGCGGTCGAGAGGACGCGCTCCTGCAGGATCCCGGCCGGATCGTTCTCGCCGAGCTCGAACTCGTTGCGGACGACGGTCATCTCGGTGTCGAGGTCCTTCTTGGCCACGTACGAGTTGACCATCCGGTCGGCCTCGAGGTCGAGGGCCCACTTCAGGTTCTCGTCGGTCGCCTGGAACGTCTCGAAGTAGTTGGTGCGGTCGAACCAGGTCGAGCCGTTCGGACGCGCGCCGTGCGCGGTCAGCTCCTGCGGGATGTTCCTGTGGTTCGGCGTGCCCTTGAAGAGCATGTGCTCCAGCAGATGGGCCATCCCGGTCTCGCCGTAGTTCTCGTTGCGCGAGCCCACCTTGTACGTGACGTTGACCGTGATCGTCGCCTTGGTGGGATCCGGAAAGAGCAGCACGGTCAGGCCGTTGGCGAGCTTGTATTCGGTGATGCCTTCGACCGACGTCACCCTGACCGGAGCGGCGGATGGCGAAGGCTTCGGGGACGAAGTCGAAGTCTTCGCGGGAGCGGCGGTCGTCTTGGGCTTCGCGGCGGGCTTCTGGGCGGTCGACTGCGCGGCCAGGGAGCCGGCGGAGCCGGCGAGGCCGAAGACGAGGATCGACGCGAGAAGGGCCTTGGACAACGCTTTCATGGGTGAGCCTCCGAGAGTCGCCGAGCGCCGATCCGGCGTCGGCTAAGCCGGAACGCATACTACAGTGGGCGGATTCCCCGCAGATCCGGGCGAGGACCGGGTGCGTACTCATCGGGAGGCCATCGTGAAATCCTCGGTTCGCGGCAAGTTCTTGATCGGTATGCTTTTCGTCGCGGCGATAGCCGCGCGGACTGAGGTCGCGGCGATAGCCGCGCGCCCTGAGGTCGCGACGGCCGCCGCGAAGAATGGCCATGCCGCCGCCATGGCGCTCCGGGCGGAGGCTCCGAAGGGGATCGCGTGGGAAGGCTGGTCCGACGCGGCCTTCGACCGCGCCCGCGCCGAGAAGCGGCTCGTGATCCTCGACCTCGTCGCGGTGTGGTGCCACTGGTGCCACGTCATGGAGGAAACGACCTACGCGGATCCCGAGGTGATCCGGCAGGTCGGCGCCCACTTCGTGGCGCTGCGCGTGGATCAGGACTCACGGCCCGACCTCTCCAACCGCTACGAGGACTACGGCTGGCCGGCGACCGTCATCTTCGACGCGAACGGGAAGGAGCTCGTCAAGTTCGCGGGGTACATCCCGCCCGAGCGCATGCGGACGCTGCTCGCCGGCGTCGTGGCGGATCCGACGCCGGGGCCGTCGGTGCGGCCGGAGGGGCCCCTCACCCCCGGCCCCTCTCCCGCCGGGAGAGGGGAGAACGCCGGAATGGCTCTCTCGGAGAGCCAGCGGAAGGACCTGATCGCGCTGCTCGCGCAGCGCTACGACAAGAACCAGGGCGGCTGGGGCTTCTCGAAGAAGTTCCTCGACTTCGACGGCGTCGAGTGGTGCCTCGCCCGCGCCGGCTCCCCGGGCGGCGACGCGGATTCCGAGCGGATGGCGCGCGAGACGCTGACGCTCTCGCGCAAGCTCATCGATCCGGTGTGGGGCGGGCTCTACCAGTACTCCGACAGCGGAGACTGGGATCACCCGCACTTCGAGAAGCTCCTGCAGTTCCAGGCCGAGGGCATCCGGCTCTACGCGGCGGCGTACGCGCAGTGGCGGGATCCCGAGGATCTGCGTGCGGCGCGCGACATCCTCCGCTACGTGCACGCGTTCCTGAAGAGCCCGGAGGGCGCGTTCTACGTCAGCCAGGACGCGGACCTCGTGGCGGGCGAGCACTCGGCCGAGTACTACGCGCTCGACGACGCCGGCCGGCGCCGCCTCGGAATCCCGCGCGTCGATACGCACTTCTACGCGCGCGAGAGCGCGTGGATGGTCCGGGCCCTGGTGTCGCTCTACGCGGTGACCAACGAGCCGGAGCTCCTCGCGGAGGCCGTCGCGGCGGCGGACTGGATCGTCGCGCAGCGCGCGCTTCCCGGAGGAGGTTTCCGTCATGACGCCCTCGTGCCCTCGTCGTCGTCGGCGTCCGACGCCGCCGGTCCGTACCTCGGGGATTCCGTCGCGGCCGGCCGTGCGTTCCTCGCGCTGTGGTCGGTCACCGGCGACCGTGCATGGCTCTCCCGTTCCCGCGACGCGGCGGCGTACGTCGCGAAGACGTTCACCATCGAGAGCGAGCCGGGGCTCGTCTCCTCCGCCGCGCGGAGCCGCTTCGCGCCGCCGAAGCCGCAGCGCGACGAAAACGTGGCCGTCGCGCGCTGGGCCAACCTGCTCTTCCGCCATACCGGCGAGGAAGCCCACCGCCGTCTCGCGGACCGTGCCATGACGTTTCTCGTGATCCCCGAGGTCGCGGAGAGATTCTCGACGGCGTCGGTCCTCCTCGCGGACGCGGAGCGCTCCGCCGAGCCGCCGCACCTGACGGTGGTGGGCTCGCGCGCGGAGGCCGGGGCGCGCCTGCTTCTGGCGGCCGCCTTCGCGGCGCCCGGTGCCGGCTCCGGCTCCTATAAGCGCGTCGAGCTCCTCGACGAGAGAGACGGCGCCCTGCCGAACCTCGACGTCGAGTTCCCGAGGCTCGACCGCCCGGCGGCCTTCGTCTGCGCCAACGGGCGCTGCTCGCTTCCGGCGTTCACGCCCGAGGAGCTCGGCAAGCGGATCACCCGGCTTGCGGCCGCTTCGAGCGCCTCGATCCCACCCAAAAGCCCATAGAATCCGACCCTCCCGGTGGGAGAGGGGAGGGTTCGGTTCGATGACAAAGCCGTCCGTCTCGATGGCGATCGCCCTCGGGCTCGTCGTCGCTGCCGGCATCGCCCGCGCCCAGCATCCGGCCGAGCCGGCGGCGGCCCCCAAGCCGCCGGCCCTGCTCTCGGGCCTGGGCTCTCACCGCCATCCCATCGCGACCTCCTCGCCCGAGGCGCAGAAGTTCTTCGACCAGGGGATGGTCCTGCTCTTCGGGTTCAACCACGAGGAGGCTTTCCGCTCCTTCGAGAAGGCGGCAGAGCTCGATCCCAGAGCGGTCATGCCGCACTGGGGCATGGCCCTCGCGACCGGCTCGAACTACAACGACCCCGAGCCCGAGGCGGCCCGCCTGAAGCGCGCGCGCGCCGAGGTGGACGGGGCCCTCGCCCTCGCCGCGGCGGCCCCGGAGAACGAGCGCGCCTACGTGAACGCGCTGTCGAAGCGTTACGCCGCCGACCCGGCCGCGGACAAGGCGGCGCTGCTGCGCGACTACAACGCGGCGATGCGCGAGCTGTCCCGGAAGTATCCGGACGATCTGGATGCGGCGACGCTCTATGCGGAGAGCGGAATGAACCTGCGCCCCTGGAAGCTCTACCGTCCGGATGGCACGCCCGAGGAGGGCACCGAAGAGATCGTTGCGGTGCTCGAGTCGGTGTTGAAGCGCGATCCGAACCATCCCGGCGCCAACCACTACTACATCCACGCCGTGGAGGCCTCGCGGCATCCCGAGCGGGCGCTCCCGTCCGCGTCGCGCCTGGAGACGCTGGTGCCCTCGGCGGGGCACCTCGTCCACATGCCGTCGCACATCTACATCCGGACGGGCAGCTATCTCGAGGCGGAGAGGAGCAACGCCGTCGCGGCCGAGGCCGACCGGAAGTACATCCGCGAGACGGGCGCGAACGGGATGTACCCGATGATGTATTACACCCACAACGTCCACTTTCAGTCGGCGGCCGCGGCGATGGCGGGCCGTCACGGCGAAGCGAAGAAGGCGGCCGACGTGCTCTTCGCCGACGCTCTCCCCGGCGTCGTCCACGAGCCGATGATGGAAGGATTCCTGACGCAACCGTTGTTTGTCGCGCTCCGTTTTCAGAAGTGGGACGACGTGCGCAAGACCGAGGACCCCGGGCCCAGGCTCCCGCTGCTGCGTGCGACCTGGCTCTACGCGCGCGGGCTCGCCGCCGCCGCCGCGAAGGACGCGCAGGGCGCCGACGCGCTGCGCGTCGCGTACGGAATCGCCCGCGACGCCGTGCCGCCGGCGCAGATGGCCGGGCCGCAGAATAGCGGCTCGGCGATGCTCGCCGTCGCAACCTCGGTGCTCGACGCGCGCATCGCCGAGGCCGCGGGCGACACCGCCGCCGCGCTGGCGAGCTGGGAGAAGGCCGTCGCCGCCGAGGACGCATTGGCCTACGACGAGCCTCCCGCCTGGTACTACCCGGTCCGCGAGTCGCAGGGCGCGGCGCTGCTGCGGGCGGCGCGGGCCGCCGACGCCGAGCGGGTCTTCCGCGCCGATCTCGAGCGCAACCCCCGCAACCCGCGCTCGCTCCTGGGGCTCGCCGAGAGCCTCAGGGCCCAGGGGAAGACCGCCGACGCCGCGTTCGCGCGCGCCCAGTTCGACGTGGCCGCCAGGGATGCGGACGTCCCGCTCCGGATCGAGGACCTCTGATTTCCGGCGCGGACGCGAGGTAGGGCCGCGTGCTCTGGGACAACGCCGTCAACGCGGCGCTGGCGCAGCTTTTTCGACTGGTCCGCCGGCGCCGTTACTGGGTCCTGGCGCTGTGGGCGATCGTCCTGCTGCTCCTGGTGCCGCAGGCGTGCACGGTCGGCAGCCGTCTCGAGGCGGCGGTCCGCATGCCGGGCTCACCGGCCGCCCGCGTCGACGCGGCGCTGGCGCGCGATTTCCACTCGCGCTTCGTCCACCGGCTGGTGCTGGTCCTCCGCGGGCTGCCGAGTCCCGACACGCCCGAGGGCCGGGAGGCGCTCTCCGAAATCGTCGCCTCGGTGCGCGCCGTCCCCGGAGTCGCCGGTACGCTCTCTTACCTGGATTCTCGAGACGAGATCTTCCTCGGGCGCGAGGGCAGCTTCTTCGTCGTCGGACTCGACGAGCGCAAGGTCGGGCCCGAGGCGCGCATGGCACCGCTGGGGGAGGCGTCCCGTGCGGCCTCCGCCCGGCTTGCGGGCCGGTTCCCCCAGGTGACGTTGCTCTGGACGGGCGAGATCCCTCTCAATCTGGACGTCCGGCAGGCGTCCTCCGAGGACGCGCGCTCCGCGGAGCGACGCGCCCTGCCGATCGCGCTCCTCCTGCTGCTCGCGGCGTTCGGCTCCGTGGTCGCCGCTCTCCTGCCGGTCGCCGTGGGCGTCCTCGGCGTCCTCCTGACGCTGGGCGTCGCGGCGATCGCGGCGCGCTCGTGGCACCTCTCGATCTTCGTGCAGAACATCGCGTCGATGATCGGTCTCGGCATCGGGATCGACTACGCGCTCCTGATGATCAGCCGGTTCCGCGAGTCCCTCGCGCGCAAGCACTCGCCGGGGCTCGCCGTGGAGGACAGCGGCCCCCGAGCCGGCCAGACGCTTCTCCTCTCGGCGCTGCCTGTGGGCATCGGCTTCGCGGCGCTCCTGACCATCCCGGGGGACTTTCGTGCGATCGGATTCGGCGGGATGCTCGTGACGTTCTTCACGCTGCTGCTGGCGCTGACCCTGCTCCCCGCCCTACTCGCCGCGCTCGGGAGGCGTGTCGACGCGGGCCGCATCATGAGCCGGAGCGCCGCGTCGCACGAGGAAGGCTCGCGGCGCTGGCGCCGCTGGGGCGAACGCGTGGTCCGTCACCCCTGGCTCGCGCTGACGCTCGGAGGGCTGCCGATGGTCCTCCTGGCGGCGCAGGCGTGGCGTCTGCAGACCGGTCCCGTGCGCGGCGATTGGCTACCCTCGAATCCGGAGTCGGTACGCGCCGTGCAGAGGCTCGAGGACATGGGGCGTGGCAACATCGTGCAGACGCTCCGCGTGTTGCTGACGCTGCCGGCGAGCGCGCCGGTCGGGAGTCCCGAGGGCTGGACCGCGGCGCGCCGGCTGTCGCAGGCGTTCGAACAGGATCCGCGGATCGCCCGCGTGCACTCGGCGGCCAAGCAGGCCGCGGTGGGGATCACGCGCGCGCGCGTCAAGGAGCTCGTGGACGACGGCTCCATCTCGCGGGACGAGCGGTCCGTTCTGTACGAGCTCCTGCCCGCGGTCAGCTCGAGCGACCCGATGACGCTGCGGGCCGACGCGGAGGCGCTGTCGCGCTCGATCCAGGCCTCCGACCCCGCCCTGCTCACGGGGGTGCCGGGCAGCACGATCTGGGTGGGCGGGCTGCCGGCGATCAACTCGCAGTTCGAGGACGCGATCTCGGGGCGGCTCCGGACGGTCGTCGAGCTGGTCATGGTGGTCACCTTCTTCGCGCTCTTCTTCGGGTTCCGCTCGGTCCTGGTCGCGGCGAAGGCCGTCGCGCTCAACCTTCTGACTGTGGCCGCGGCCTTCGGGGCGCTCGTGCTGGTCTTTCAGGACGGCCACGGAATCGAGCTCTTCGGCCTCGAGACGGGAACGGGCCGCGTCTTCACGATCGTGCCGATCCTCGCGTTCTGCATCGTGTTCGGACTTTCCATGGACTACGAGGTGTTCCTGGTGTCCCGGGTGGCCGAGGCACGCCGCTCGGGACTTTCGGAGGACGAGGCGATTGTGGAAGGATTGGCCAGGACCGGCAGCGTGATCACGAGCGCGGGCTCGATCATGATCGCGGTCTTCGCGGCCTTCGCGATGGGCGCGTTTCTGCCGATTCAGATGCTGGGGTTCGTGCTCACGGTGGCCGTCCTCCTGGATGCGACGGTCGTTCGCATGGTGATCGGTCCGGCTCTCCTGCGGCTGGCCGGCAAGTGGAACTGGTGGCCGGGAGAGAGTCGGATCCGGCCCAAGAAGCAACCAAAGGAAGTGGCGTCATGAAACGGATCGCGATTTTTCTGACCCTCGTGCTCGCCGCGTGGCCGCTGAAGGCCGCCGGCAACGCTCCTGCCCCGGCCGCCGGCGCGGGGGGAGTCCAGCAGCTGAACGATGCGTTCCTGAAGGCCCTCCAGGCCGGGGACATCGACGGCATCATGAAGCTCTACGCCTCGGACGCGGTCCTCTTTCCCCCGGGCGAGAAGGTGGCCAGGGGCCAGGAAGAGATTCGCTTCAAGTGGAACAACCTGATCGAGGCGAACAAGATCAGCGAGACGGGCCTCAGGGACGCGAAGTACGTCGCCTCGCCCACGGTTTCCGCCGGGTGGGGAGACGTCTCGATGCACCTCGAGCCAAAGAACGGCAAACCGCCGAAGACGATCCAGGGACGCTTCTCGACCGTCGCGGAGAAGAAGAACGGGAAATGGGCCTACGTGTTCGTCGGCATCGGCGAGCTCGACGAGATCCTCACGCTGGATCACTACTCGAAGACGAAATGACTCCGTGCGCGATGTCGCGCACGGAGTCATCCTGAGCGAAGCGAGCCGACCACCGAAGGCATTCCGCCGGCAGTAGGCAACGCCTCGCCTTAGCGAGGCGTTTACGATCCCGTCCTTCATTCGCGACGTTGCCATCGATTCCGGGATCCTTCGTCGCTCCGCTCCTCAGGATGACAGGGCGCTTCGCAGCTCGGAAGGTCATGGAATACTTCCGATCGGTTCGGTGGACAGCGGCATCCCGGAATCTATGGAGCCGCGCGCCAGGGAGCGAGGAGGTCGGGATGGGTCTCGAAGCACGATCGGTGCGCGGGCGTCGGAAAGCCTGGCTCTCCTTATTTCTCTGGCTCGCCACGGCGGCCGGCGCACTCGCGCAGATCGAACCTTCCCAATACCAGGACCTGCGCTGGCGCCTCGTCGGCCCGCTGCGCGGCGGCTGGGCGACCTGCGCCGAGGGAATCCCCGACGCGCCGGCGACCTACTACTTCGGCGCCGCCGCGGGCGGGGTCTGGAAGACGGACGACGCCGGGCTGACGTGGAAGCCGATCTTCGATCGCGAGTCCGCGGCGTCCGTCGGGGCTCTCGCGATCGCGCCCTCGGATCCCAACGTGATCTACGTCGGCACCGGCCAGATCCAGGCGCGCTACGACATCGCGTCGGGCGACGGAGTCTTCCGCTCCGACGACGGCGGAAAGAGCTGGCGTTCCCTGGGTCTCCAGGCGACGCGCGCGATCGGGCGCATCCTCGTCGACCCGCGCGACCCGAACGTCGCGCTCGTGGCCGCGCTCGGCCACATCTTCGGGGCGAACAAGGAGCGCGGCCTCTTCCGGACGACCGACGGCGGGAAGAGCTGGTCGCAGGTGCTCTCCGTCAACGAGGAGACCGGGGGCGCGGATCTCGCGGCCGATCCCGAGAACCCGGACGTCCTCTACGCGTCGCTGTGGCAGGTCCGGAACTACCCGTGGCTGTCCTACTTCCTGCCGGCGATCGGCCCGGGCAGCGGGCTCTACAAGTCGACCGACGGCGGACGCACGTGGGCGAGGCTCGAGTCCGGCCTCCCGGCCAAGAACGTCGGACGGATCGGGCTCGCCGCCGCGCGGGGAGGGAGGGTCTGGGCGCTGATCGACGCGGGGGATCGCCCGGGTCCGGAGAACGCGGGCGGCCTCTACCGCTCCGACGATGCGGGCGCGAGCTGGACGCGGGTCAATGCCACCGCGGGCCTCGGCTCGAGCTACATCAATCGCGTGACGCCGGACCCGCGCAACCGCGACGTGGTCTACGTCATGGGCCAGTCGATTCGCCGCTCCGAGGACGGCGGCAAGACCCTGCAGTTCTTCAAGGGCGCGCCGGGAGGGGACGACTACCACTTCCTCTGGATCAACCCGAAGCACCCGGAGTTCCTCGTCACCGCGGCCGATCAGGGAACCGTCGTGAGCGTCAACGGCGGGAAGAGCTGGAGCGACTGGTACAACCAGCCGACCGCGCAGCTCTACCACGTCGAGACGGATAACCAGTTCCCCTACTGGATCTACAGCGGCCAGCAGGATTCCGGGACCGTCGGCGCCGCCAGCCGCAGCGACTACGGGTCCCTGACCTTTCGCGACTGGCATCCCGTCGGCGGGGAGGAGCGCGGCTGGGACGTGCCGGATCCCGAGGACCCGCAGATCGTCTACGGCACCGGTCTCGGCGGCACGATCACACGCTGGGACGGACGGACGGGACAGGTCCAGAACGTCTCGCCCGCGGTCGAGAGCACGTACGGCGCGCGGCCCACGGGGAAGGGGCTGCGCTGGACGTGGATCTTCCCGCTCGCGATCTCCCCGAAGGCTCCGCACGCCGTCTACACCGGCGCGCAGTACCTGCTGCGCTCGCTGGACAAGGGCGCGAGCTGGCAGGCGGTCAGCCCGGATCTCTCCGGCGCGGAACCGGGGACCGCGGGGTGCGACGGCGAGATCACCGTGGCGAACGCCCGCCCCTGCGGCTTCGGAGTCGTCTTCACGATCGCCATCTCGCGCCGCGACGACCAGGAGATCTGGGTCGGCACCGACGACGGGCTGATCCAACTGACGCGGGACGGCGGCAAGACCTGGAAGAACGTCACGCCGAAGGGGCTCCCCATCTGGGGCAAGGTCGCGACCCTCGATCTGTCGTCCTCGGAGCCGGGCGTCGCGTACGCCGCGGTCGACACGCACCGCCTGGACGACTTCACGCCGCACGCGTACCGCACCCGCGACTACGGCGAGACGTGGCAGGAGATCTCTGCCGGCCTTCCGCCCTCGCGCTTCGTGACGTCCCTGCGCGCGGACCCCGTTCGCCGCGGCCTCCTCTACGCCGGCACGGACGGCGGCGTGGCGGTCTCCATCGACGACGGCGCGCACTGGCAGCCGCTCCAGCTGAACCTGCCCACGTGCTGGGTCGGCGACCTGACCGTGCACGGGACGGACCTCATCGCCGCGACGCAGGGCCGCGGTCTCTGGGTGCTCGACGACGTGACGCCGCTGCGCCAGATCGGCACGGCGCCCGCCGCCGCGCCTTCCGCGCCGATGCTCGTCGCGCCGGCGGAGGCCGTCCGCGTGCGATCGGACATGAACCGCGACACGCCGCTGCCCGCCGACTTCCCGATCACGCCGAACCCTCCCGCCGGCGCCGCGCTCGACTACGTCCTGCCGAAGCCCGCGCGCTCGGTTCGTCTCGACATCCTGACGGAGAAGGGCGAGACGGTCCGGAGCTTCGCGAGCGATGCTCCTCCCGAGAAGTTGAACGCGAACCGCTATTTTCCCGAGGGATGGGTCCGGCCGCCCGAGCCTCCCGCGACGGGCGCCGGCCACCACCGCTTCGTGTGGGATCTTCGCTATGCGCGTCCCCGGGCGGATCGGTACGAATACATGATCGCCGCGGTGTGGGGTCGGGATACGCCGGTCGAGCCGCGCGGCCCGCTCGTCCTGCCGGGACGCTACACGGTGCGGCTGACCGTCGACGGCCAGCGCACGGAACAGCCGCTGCGCGTCACGATGGACCCGCGGGTGACGGTCGCCGCCGACGTGCTCTCCGCCCAGCTCGAGTTCCAGAAGAGGGCGATCGAGGCGATGAATTCCTCCTTCGACGCCCTCCAGGCCGTCCGGGGATTCCGCGCGGGCCTCGAGAAGCGCCGCGAGAAGGCCGGGGCGGCGGACGCGATCGCCCAGGCCGATCGCGACGCCCATGCGATCGAGTCCGGAGAGGCCGAAGGCGGCGGCCGGCGTCGGAGAGGCACGGGAGGGCTGGCGGGCGTCAACGGGACCCTCGCGACGATCGTCCGGGCGCTCGATCTCTCCGACTCCGCCCCGACCGCGGTCCAGCGCGAGGGCTACGACGCGGCGAAGGCGAAGCTCGACGAGCTGCTGGCGTCCTGGAAGCGTCTCTCCGGGCAGGGGCTCACGAAGGTCAACGCGGCCCTGCGCGCGAAGGGCCTCGAGGCGCTGACCGCCGAGGAGATGCGAGCCGCTGAGTCCGAGGACCATGAGGACGAGAGAGCCGGCGTCGAGGTGGAATAGGGGCTCGGCATCAGCCGTCATTCGGAGGAGCGGAGCCGTTACGCCGTCATCCCGAGGAGCGGAGCAAAGCGAGCGACGGATCCCGAGATCGGTCAGCCGAGCTCAGGGCCTGCCGCCTGCGGGATCCCTCGCTATCGCTCGGGATGACGGCATAATTGCTCCGCTGCCCGTAGCTCAGCCCGGATAGAGCAACGGCCTTCTAAGCCGTAGGTCGGCGGTTCGAATCCGCCCGGGCAGGCCACTCGTCGCTGGTTCGAGCCGACCACCAAAGGGAAACCTTCAGCAGTAGGCAACGGCGCGCGAAGCGCGGCGGTTATCGAGCCGGGCAGACCAGCCTCGTCTTGACCGATCCGTCTCATCGGCGTACAAGTTGATTCGTAAGGCGGAAGTACTTCGGCCCTCTTTTCAGGGAGGCGTGCCATGAGGAGCTTCGAACGCCGCGCTCGTGCTCTCCTGCTTTTTCCCTTCTTCCTTCCGGCCGCCGCCCTCCTCGCCCAGTCCTCGCAGGACGAACGCGACATCCGCGAGCTGGGAGGTCAGGTCCAGGAGGCATGGAACAAGAGCGACGCCAAGCTGCTCGCGGCCCTGTGGCTGACGGACGGGGACTACGTCAGCTCGACCGGCCGGACCGCGCGCGGGCGCGACGAGGTCGAGAAGGCGTTCGCGGAACAGTGGGGCGGGGTCTACAAGGGGACCAAGATCGCCCACACCCTGACCAACGTGCACTTCCTGCGCAAGGACGTGGCCATCGCCGACGGCGCCTTCGAGATCAGCGGCATGCGCGACGGCTCGGGGAAGGTGACCGGCTCGCGCAGCGGCCTCTCGACGATCGTCGCCGCGAAGAAGGGAACCCGCTGGTACGTCGCGGCCCTCCGAGGCATGGTGCCCTCGGTCCCGGCAGGCAGTCCCGGCAAGTAGCTCGCGACCGATGGGACAGCTTCGCTGTGCGGGGATCGAGAACCGTCCGGAACGCGGTCTCTTCCGCATCGTCCTCGACGAAGGACCCGCGCCCCCCGAGGCGCTGGAACGGGTCGCCCGCGTCGCCGACGTGCTGCTGCGCGAGAACTCCCTCGACGGCCGCTTCGTCGTCGAGAAGGACGGCTCCGTCGCGCTCGAGCTGCCGGAGACGAAGCGCACCTTCTTCCACAACGGCATCGTGTTCGCCGCGCTCGACGCCGTGAACGATCCGGTTCGCAACCCGACGCTGACGCTGCTCGCCCAGCCGCCCGACGACTGACCGAGAGCGATCTCCGGTCTACGGTCCGCGGCGGTAGGGGATCGCCCCGATCGGAAGCGTGTAGATGTCGGCGAGGCCGTTGCCGGGGCCGCGGATCGCGTCCAGGAACTTCGGGTACGACATAGGAGCAAACGGCGGATGGTCGAAGGCGCCGCGCTGGCTGGAGAAGTAGAGAGTCTTTCCGTCCGGCGACACGAGCGGTGTGTAGGGAGAGTAATCGGCGTTGAGCCTGGCGTCGACGTTGACCGGCTCCGACCACGCGCCGTTCACGGAGCGGGAGAGGTAGAGCGCCTGCTCGGCGGCGCCGGGCCGTTTCGAGCTGAAGAGCATGGTGGTTCCGTCCGGGGAAACGAACTGGTTCGAGTCCTCCTCGCCTCCGTCGATCGGGGCCGGTAGAGGCTCCGGCTCCTGGTACTGGCCTCCGACGAGCCGCGCGCGGTAGAGGCGGCGGCCGGCGCGGCCCGGGGTCCGGCCCGCCGAGGCGAAGTACAGGGTCCCATCGGCGGTGACCGAGGTCGTGCTCTCGGCGCCCTTGCTGTTGACCGGAGCTCCGAGATTGCGCGGCTCTCCCCAGCCCCGGCCGGTCCTCTCGACGACCCATAGGTCGAAGTCCTTCGGATCGGCGCCCGTGCCCTCGAGAGGACGCGTCGACGCGAAGAACAGCTTCTTCCCGTCGGGGGAGATCATCGGATCGATGTCGCTGTACCGGCCGGAGAACGGCGCGATCTCGGGCGTCGTCCAGGCGCCGTTGCGAAGGTGCGAGACGAGGATCCACATCGCACGCTTCATGCCGGGGCTTCCCTTGGAGAAGTAGAGCGTCTGGCCATCGGGCTCGAGCGCAGGCCCGAACTCGATGTCGCCGGTGCTGATCACGCCCGGCGCGAGCAGCTGCGGCTGCGGGCTCGCCGCGCCATCCGACGCGGTCTGGGCAACGGCAGCGGCGCCCCACGGCGTAAAGAGGGCGGCGAGGAAGAGGAACGATCCAGCTCCGAAGAATCTGAGCGAGGTCTTGCGCATGAGGTTGTCCTACGGGTCGACGTCCGGAGGGTTTCAGGCCTTGCGCAGGTGCGCGTAGAGCGAGTCGTAGAGAAACAATGCGCGATCCAGGATCTCGGCGTCGTCGCGGGAGACCTCGGTGAAGCCCTGGCTGATCGCCCAGAGTCCTGCGGACTCGGGCGTAAGGTCGATCTCCTTCGGGAAGTCGGCTCCATGGACGATGCGCGCGAGCCGCGCGAGCGCGGGGTCCGAGGGGAGCCGCTCGGCGACGAGCTGCTCGAAGGAGCAGCGCCCCTGAGCGTCCGCGTGCGAATACCGTGCGCCCGGGGCGTCGAAGCCGACGGCGTCCTCGCGCGCCTGTACGCCGGCGACCTCGTCGGGCTCGACGAACAGGATGTCGGCATCCGGGTCGAGGAAGCGCCGAATGAGCCAGCCCGTCGCGGTCCGGTTGACGTGAATCCGTTTCCGCGTAACCCATTTCACGAGCGCTCCTCCGGTGAGTCGGTGCTGGAGGGCAGGTACCGGACCGCCCACAGCGTTCCGGCCACTCCCAGGGCGCCCGCGGTCAGGAAGGTCAGGGAAGGTCGAATCGTCCAGAGCGCGCCGCCGACGGCCGCCGCGCCCGCCACCGCAAAGCCGCGCAGCGCGTAGTAGACGCCGACCGTGCGGCCTCGCGCGCGGGGATCGGAGAGGTCCACGATGAGCGCCTTGCGCGCGGGCTCGCCGATCTCCCGCAGGCCGCCGACGACGGATGCCGCCGCGAGCGCTCCGAAGCTGCGGGAGGCGAGCACGGCCAGCGGATAGAACGTGAAGAAGACGTACGTCAGGATCACGAAGGGCTTCTTCTCGGCGCGTCCGGCCAGCGCCGCGGCGGGAAAGTAGGAGGCGACGGCCGTGACCATGAGGATGGAGACGAGGACGCCGAACTGGGCCGGCGTCACGCGGACGATCTCGATCGCCCAGACCACCAGGAAGACCTCGGGCAACCCCTCGCAGAGCCGGATGAGGCAGTCCGCGATCAGGAGCTGCCGCAGAGCGGGCGGAAGTCGCCCCGGCGGTGCCGCACCTTCGACGGCGCCCCGCACCCGCGCACTCGCCTCGCCGGCTCCCGCGGTCGTCAGGGCTCGCCCGAGACCGATCAGCATCGCGATCGAGAGGACGATGGAGGCCGCGAGGCCGATCCGGATCCCGCCCTTCATGCCGAACCGCTCGAGGAGCAGGCCGCCGAGCGGCGGAGCCAGCACGATCGGGAGCCGCTTCAGGATGGCCTGCGTCGTGAACCCGACGACGCGCGCGCCGCCCTCGAGCTCCTCGCCGACAAGCGCGAAGGTCGCCGGCAGGCCGAGCGAGGCCCACGCCATCACGAGGAAGATCCCGGTGAAGACGCCCGCGATCGACTGCCAGGCCCAGAGGATCGCGAACCCGATCGTGCTGAGCGCGCCGAAGAGAAGCAGGGCGCGACGAGTGCCCAGGCGATCCGAGATCCTTCCGCCCGGGTACGCGTAGGCAGCGTCGACCAGGTCCTTCAGCGTGCCGAAGAGCCCGAGCGTGAACGCGGAAGCGCCGAGCGCGCGAAGGTACTCCGGCAGGTAGCGAAACCAGAGCTCCTCGCCGAACCCGAAGACGAACAGCGCGAGGGCGAGAGCCGTCGCGCGGCGGGCGGCCACGCGCGCAATCTAACTCAGACTGTGGGCGGCGCGCTTCGTCCGCTTGCGCCTGCGCCGGCTCAGGAGCGTGTAGACGAGGAACCCGGCGATCAGCACGACCGCGATCCCGGCCGTCCAGTGCAGCACGGATGCGGACTGCCGCCCCGCGTAGTAACCGAGGAGGACCGAGCCGGTTCCCCAGAGGACCCCGGCCGGAACGCTCCACAGGAGGAACCTGGAGAACGGGAGCTTCGCGGCTCCGGCGGCCGGGGGCATCACGGAGCGGACGAATGCCGTGAACCGCGCGAGGAAGACGGCCGGCGCGCCGCGCCGGCGAAGCCACTCCTGCGCCCTCGTCCAGTTCTTCTTCGAGACCCGGCTGGCAATCGCCTTGCGGAAGTGCCGGCCCACGACGTAGCCGATGGCGTCGCCCGCCACGGCGCCGACGACGGCCGCCACGCAGACCGCCGCGACGGGCACGTGGCCTCGCGCGGCGAGGAGTCCCGCCCCGACGGCGATCAGCTCGCCGGGGATCACGAGCCCCGCCATCAGCGCCGTCTCGGCGGCCGGAAGGAGACAGGCCGCGGCGACGACGAGCCACGGCGGAACCTCATGGAGCAGGTCGAGGATCTTCTCCAGCACGCCGATTCTCTACCGCAAGGACCGCGCCATTCCGGGAACCCGCGAGACCCTGCACTCCGGCGCCGGGCTAGACTCGGTGCTCGAGGCGGAGCGAAACATGATCCTGACGTGTCCCTCCTGCGGAAAGAAAAACCGCTCTCCCGCGGAACGTCTGGCGGACAGTGGGCGCTGTGGATCCTGCAAGACCGAGATCTCCCCCGTGCGCGAGCCTCTCGCGGTGGACCGGGAGAGCTTCCGCGAGGTCGTGAAGAACTCCCGCGTGCCGGTCCTCGTCGACTTCTGGGCCGACTGGTGCGGCCCGTGCAAGGTCGCGGCCCCCGAGGTCGCGAAGACGGCGGCCGACCTGGCCGGCCGTGCTCTCGTTCTCAAGGTCGACACGGAACGCCATCCGGAGCTCGCAGCCGAGTACGACGTCCGCGGGATCCCCAACTTCGTCGTGCTGCGCGGCGGGCTCCTCGTCTCACAGCACGCGGGCGCCGTCTCGAGCGCCCAGATGAAGGACTGGCTCACCCGCGCGGGCGCGTAGAAGTCTTCGCCGGGACTCGTCGTAGGATCTCGCTTCGTGGCAGGCCCTGCGACCGACCGCTCTCGGGCCGCCGCCCCCATTCTCGCGGCGCTCTTCTTCGCGGCGCTCACCGTGCTCATGACCTGGCCGCACGCCCTGCACCTCTCCGACCGGATGAACGATCTCTGGGACGCCAAGCAGAACGCCTGGATCCTGCACTGGGATTTCTGGCAGAGCTTCCACGATCCGGCCAACCTCTTCCAGGCTCCCATCCTCCATCCCGCGCGCTACGCCCTCGCGTTCTCCGAGAACCTGTACGGCGGCGCGATCTTCGGCTTCCCGCTGCTCGCGTTGGGGGCGCCCGTCGTCGCCGGCTACAACGCCGTCTTCCTCTTCTCGATGGCGTTCTCGGCGTGGGCGGCTTGGCTACTGGCTCGTTACGTCATGGGCGACGGTCTCGCGGCGCTCCTCGCGGGGCTCGTCTATGCGTTCGTGCCCTGGCGCTTCGCCCAGCTGCCGCACCTCAACATGCAGCTCGGCGGCTTCCTCTGCCTGCTCCTCTACTTCCTGCTGAGGTACCTCGACGGCGGACGGCGGCGGGACCTGGCCGGCTTCGGCGTCTGCTTCGCCGGGAACCTGCTCTCGACGTTTCACTTCGGGCTCTTCTCGGGATTCCTGATCGCGACCGTGCTCGTGTGCGAGGGAATCACCGGGGGCCGCGAGGAGCGGCGGAGGATGCCGTGGGTGCTTCTCGGGGCGGCCGCGGCGACGCTCGCGTGCGCGCCGTTCCTCGTCCCCTACACGATCACGTCGGGGCTCTACGGGATGAAGCGCACGATCACGGAGGTCGACGCCTTCTCGGCCGTCGCCCGGGACTTCCTCTCGGCGGGATCCCTCAACCGGCTGTACGGCGCCGCGACGAAGAGGTGGTCGCGGGGCGAGGGAGACCTGTTCCCCGGGATCCTGGCCGTGGTGCTCGCCGCCGGAGCGCTTCTTTCGTTCGGCCAGCGTGGGCAGCGGCGTCGCGCCGTCCTCTTCCTCTGTATCGGAGTCGTGGGCCTGATCGTGTGTTTCGGGAGCCACACTCCCGTGTACAGGTTCCTCTTCCTGGACGTCGGCTCGATCTTCCGCGCGATCCGCGCGCCGATCCGCGCCATCGTGCTCTGCCACGTCGCGCTCGGCGTCCTGGCCGCGTGGGGCCTCTCACTCGCGACGCGGCGGCTGCCGAGAGTGGCTCGAGTCGCCGCCGTGTCCGCCGCGCTCGCGCTCGTCGGCTTCGAGTACCGCGCGTTCCCGCTTGCTCTCTACCCGTACGACCCGGCCGTGAGCGCGCTCGATCGCTGGTTGCAGTCGCGCTCGCCGTCGGACACGGGCGCCCTCCTGGAATGGCCGATCGGGATGCCCTACGACTCCGACACGATGCTGCGGCAGGCGGCGCACCGGAAGGTCCTGGTCAACGGCCATCAGAGCTATTACCCGCCCGCCTATCAGAAGCTGGTGCAGGACCTCCGCGCAAATCCCATCGCACCACCCGCGGACATCTGGGAGGAGATCGCGCGGTTCGACGCCGGGACGCTGATCTTCCACTCCGGCCGCGCGCCGGCTTACGAACGCGTGGCGTTCCGGACGTTCCTGCGCGAAGGCCTCGAGCAGAACCGGCTGCGGCTCTGGAAGAGCGCCGACGACGCCGACGGTAAGGCGTTCGTGTTCAAGCTCGGTCCGGGTGAGGCGCAAGCGTCCGAAGGCGCCGATCCCGACTCCCGGCGGGACCTCGATGCGTTGATGGCGATCTCCGACGCCGACTACGCGCCGCCCACCGGAATGATCCACCTGCCCGCGGAGAACCAGACCGTCGCGCCCGGGTTCTGGGTTCACGGCTGGGCCGTCGACGACTCCGGCATCGCGCGCGTCGAGGCCGCGACCGAGCTCGGCCCCGCCGGCGACGCGCAGATCGGGACGCCGTGGCCGGGCCTCGTGAACTTCTTCCCGACTCTTCCGGGCGCCGACCGCGGCGGCTGGGGCTTCGCCGTTCCGCCTGTACCGCCGGGACTTCACACGCTGCGAGTCACTCTCGTGGGGAACGACGGCGGGAGGAC
>DASXPB010000022.1:0-19169 GCA_036493875.1 Thermoanaerobaculia bacterium | reverse complement strand
CCTCGCGCTGGTCGGGCGCATCGACACGCCGGACGGCAAGCGGGTCGAGGTCGCGATCGGGTTGAAGGACGGCGATCCCGTCTTCGTGATCCCGGACAACGCGCCGCACTCGGACAAGGTCCTGCGCGAGCGCAAGTACACGGAGGTCTTCACGGGCGAAGAGCTCGCCCCGGTCGCGGGCAGCATCCCGGGTGCCGACACCTCGGTCGTCGAGCAGGTGGTGGCTGCGCTGACGTCGACCTACGGCGTCCGCGAGGAGGACTTCGCCTCGGCCGAGCTCGCGCTCGTGCCCGCGGCGCGTCCCGCCGACGTGGGTCTCGACCGGGGGCTGGTGGGCTCCGCGGGACAGGACGACCGCCTCTCCTCCTACTGCGCGGTGCGCGGGATCCTCGACCTTCCGGGCACGCCGAAAAAGACCGCGCTCGCCTACCTCTCGAACTTCGAGGAGGAGGGTTCCGTCAACAACACCGGCGCGAAGTCTCAGTTCTTCAACGACGCGCTGGCCCGGCTCGTCGCAGCAGAGCGCGGCGCCAAGTACACCGACCTCGACCTGCGCGAGGCGCTGCGGAAGTCGGAGGTCATCTCCGCCGACGTCAACGACGGCATCAACCCGGTCTTCCCCCAGACGAGCGACCCCGGCAACTCGGCGCGGCTCGGCTACGGCGTCACGATCAAGCGCTACGGCGCCGGGTTCGACGCGAACTCCGAGTTCGCCGCGAAGATCCGCGGGATCCTGGAGAAGAACGGCATCGCCTGGCAGACGCAGTCGCCGAAGGAGGGATATTCCGGCGGCACGATCGGCGGATTCCTCTCGGAGTGGGACATGGAGGTCATCGACCTCGGCGTGCCGCTGCTCTCGATGCACTCGCCCTTCGAGATGGCCTCCAAGGTCGACGTCTGGAGCTTCTACCGGTTCATGAACGCGTTTCTGGGAGCGTAGGCCCCAGGAAGTTCAGCAGATTCTGAAAATCCCGCGGCAATGGAGCCGCGACGTCGAGGGAGAGCTCCGGGATCTCGAGGCGCGCGGCGTGGAGCAGGGGGCGATCCACTTCCGAGAGCGCGCGCTTGACCCGGGGCTCGCGCACGCCGTGCCAGCGCGTCGCGCCTCCGTAGAGATCGTCGCCCACGAGCGGGTGACCGTGCGCGGCGGCGTGCGCCCGGATCTGGTGCGTGCGGCCGGTCTCGGGAGAGAGCTCCAGATCGGCAACCGAGGCGGAGGGCAGCCGCCGGAGCGTCCGATAGCGGGTGACCGCGCGCTTGCCGTCCGCGCGCACCTTCGTCTTCCGGCCGTCCTTCGGATCGCGCCCGAGCGGGTCCGTCCAGGCGCCCGCCGCCGGAACCGGGTGGCCCCACGCGACCGCGCGGTAGGTCTTCCGGACGCCGCCGGACTGGAAGGCGAGCGAGAGCGCGCGGTGGGCCGCCTCGGACTTGGCGAGGAGCACCACCCCCGTCGTCGGCAGGTCCAGCCGGTGGACGAGGAGCAGGACCGGCCGGGCAGCCTCCTTGCAGGACAAAAGAAGCCGTTCGACCGCGGCGGAAGCGGACTTGTCCGCCCGGGACGAGGTCGCCAGGGACACGCCGGGGGGCTTGTCCAGGGCGAGGACGTCTTCGTTCTCGAAGAGGAAGGCCATCGTCGGAGTAGAATTCTACGGAGCTTCGGGAGGAAAGACTTGATCGCTTGCGCCCGGACCGTGAACGCCATGCTCGATCAGATGGGCGTCATCCAGCAGGTGCGCAAGGCGGATCTCCGCCTCGGAGACCAGCTTCTCGTCGCCACCGAGAACTCCGTCTACTCCATGTGCGTGCACGAGGACTCCACCTTCTCGGTCTCCGGCGGCTGGTTCGACAGCCAGGGACTCTCGCCGGTCCGGCTCTCGGTCGCGGGCTGCACCTGGGGCGGCAGCGCGATCAAGCAGGACATCGTGGCCGCATGCGGACTCCGGATGGAGTTCGGCAATCGCGTCGTGACGACCCGGATCCGCGAGGTGCGGGTTTTCCGGGGCAACGGGCTCGACCGCCCGCGGTTTTCCCGGGTCGACACCGGCGCGCTGTTCCGGGCCTGCTACGGGTCCGGCACCGACGGCGCCTGAGCGCAGGCCGTTCTCAACGCCCGACGGGCCGGGAGTTTCCGCTGCCCGCGAAGTGGGCGTAGACCATTCCCGAGAGCTCGCCTCCGAGCCGCAGCGCCTCGTTGTCCACTCCCGGGCTCTTGTCGCGGATGCGCCGCGCGCAGATCGCGACGACGTAGCGCGCCTTCGGCGCCTTGACGAACGCGGCGTCGTTGCGCACGTCGCCCTTGAACCCGGACGCGTCGGGCCGCTTCTCCTCGTCCCAGCCGGTCTTGTTGGCGACGAGGATGTCCTCGGTCGCGAAGGGCAGCGCGCGGGGAATCATCGCGCGGTCCTGCTGTGTCCCGAGGAGCCCGATCATCTCGTCGCAGGCCGCGCGGCTGACGAGCTTCCCCTCCGCGATCAGGCCCAGGAGCGTCGCCGCCTCGCGCGGCGTGGTGGACCCGAGGCCGAACTCCTTCTCCTCCTCGGGCAGGACGTCGGCGTGGCCGTCGCGGAAGGTCGGCCGGTAGAGACGGGTCTTCGTGAGGCCGTTCGCGTCAAGGAGCTCGTCCACGTTCGCCGTGCCCACGAGCCCGACCAGCAGGTTGGTCGCGGTGTTGTCGCTGTACGCGATCATGAACTTCAGCAGGTCGGAGACCGTCAGCGTCGTGCCGTCGTGGAGCATGTTGAGCGGGATCGTCTCGTCTCCGGCCCTGTCGGCGTCGCGGAGGACGACGGTCTGATCCTTGCGGAGCTTGCCGGCGCCGATCTGACGGAAGACCTCAGCCATGACGGCGACCTTGATCAGGCTGGCCGTCGGGAAGCGGTGGTCTGCGTTGACGGCGATCGTCTCGCCGGTGTCGAGGTTGCGGGCGAAAAGCCCCATCTCCCCCTGGAACGCCGCGATTTTGGCGGCGAGCGGTTTCTCGAGGGCGCTCGGCGGAGGAACGGACGCGGCGAGAAAGGTCGCGAGCAGCGCGGCGGCGAAATGCATCCGCGGATGCTATCCCGGCCCGCTTCGAGCGAGGCCCGGCGGGCGCGATAAGCTCCCCGCGCCATTCGAGAGGAGAACATGAGGAAAGCACTCGTGCCGGGAATCGCCGGCCTCTGCATCGCCGTGGCCGCGCTCGCCCAGGGGAGGATGCCCGAGAGGACACCGACGCCGACACCGACACCGACGGCGACGGGGGAGAAGTCCGCCGAGAAATCCGCCGAGGCCGCGAAGAAGGAGACGCCGAAGCCGGAGCAGTCCGTCACGCAGCACAGCGCGGTCATCGGCGGGGTACCGGTCGCCTTCACGGCCACGGCCGGCACGCTCATCGTGCGAAACGCGAAGGACGAGCCGTGGGCGAGCATCGGGTACGTCGCCTACGTCCGCAAGGACGCGGGAGCCTCCGCGCGGCGCCCGATCGCGTTCGCTTACAACGGCGGGCCCGGATCGTCGTCCGTGTGGCTCCACATGGGCGCGCTCGGTCCGCGGCGCGTCGTCGTCTCCGACGGAACCGCCACGCCGCCGCCGCCCTACCAGGTCGTCGACAACGCGTACAGCCTGCTCGACAAGGCCGACATCGTCCTGATCGATCCGGTCGGCACCGGGATCAGCAGGCCGATCGGCGACTTCAAGGAGAAGGACTTCTGGGGCGTCGACCCCGACATCGAGTCCGTCTCGCGCTTCATCAAGCAGTACGTCGGCGACAACGGCCGCTGGAACTCGCCGAAGTACCTCATTGGCGAGAGCTACGGGACGACGCGCTCTGCCGGCGTCGTCGACTGGCTGCAAGGTAAGGCCGGGATGAGCTTCAACGGCGTCGTGCTCGTGTCCGTCGCGACGGACCTCGGGGCGATCTTCGCGCTGCCGGGCAACGACCAGCCCTATCCGCTCTATCTGCCGAGCTACGCCGCCACGGCCTGGTACCACAAGCTGCTGCCCAATCCCGCGAAGGAGCTCGAGCCGTGGCTCACGGAGGTGCGCCGCTACGCCGCCGGCGAGTACGCGTCGGCGCTCGCCGAGGGCAGCCGCCTCCCGGAGGAACGCCGCGCCGCCGTCGCGAAGAAGCTGCACGAGTACACGGGACTCTCCGAGGAGTATCTCCGGCTCGCGGATCTGCGCGTCAGCGAGAGCGAGTTCACGCAGGAGCTCCTGCGGCAGCGCGGCATCACGGTCGGCCGGCTCGACTCCCGCTTCGTCGGGCCCACGATGGATCCGCTGGCGAAGGAGACCGAGGACGATCCGCAATCGAACTCCATCGCGGGCGCCTATACCGCGGCGTTCCTGGACTGGTACCGCGAGGGACTGAAGTTCGGGGAGGGCAAGACCTACAACATCTTCGCCGACGCGTTCCTCTCCTGGGACTTCCGCCACAAGGTCGCCGGCGTGCCGTTTCCCCTGCCGACGCTCACGAACACCAACATCGATCTCGGCCACGCGATGCGTTTCAACCCCAACCTCCAGGTCCTGGTGCTGAACGGGCTGTTCGACCTCGCGACGCCCTTCTTCGCGACGGAGACGATGATGGCGCACGTCTCTCCCGACAAGGACGTGCAGTCGCGCATCGCCCTGAAGTACTACCCGGCGGGCCACATGATGTACGTCAACGAGGCGTCTCTGAGGGCCATGAAGGCGGACATGGCGGAATTCGTGGCGCGGACCTCCGGGGCGAGGTAGCGTCGCGAACGTTATAGTCTTCGCACGATCTTGACACTCTCCACCGGGAAACGACTCGGTCCCTACGAGATCGTCGCGCCCATCGGCGCGGGCGGGATGGGCGAGGTCTACAAGGCGAAGGACACGCGTCTCGACCGCACGGTCGCGGTCAAGGTCCTCCCGCAGCACCTCTCCTCCTCGCCCGAAGTGCGGCAGCGCTTCGAGCGCGAGGCGAAGACGATCTCGCAGTTCTCGCACTCGCACATCTGTGCGCTGTACGACGTCGGGCGAGAGGGCGAGACCGAGTACCTCGTCATGGAGTTCCTGGAGGGCGAGACGCTCGCGGACCGGCTCGTGAAGGGTCCCATCCCGATCGACCAGACGCTGCGAATCGGGATCGAGATCCTGGCGGCGCTCGACGCCGCCCACAAGAGCGGAATCGTCCACCGCGACCTGAAGCCCGGCAACGTCATGCTCACGAAGGCCGGCGTCAAGCTCCTCGACTTCGGCCTGGCGAAGCTCGCGGCGGCGCCCGTCACCGAGGTCTCGGAGGC
The DNA here is from genome assembly GCA_036493875.1 of Thermoanaerobaculia bacterium. Classification (GTDB taxonomy): domain Bacteria; phylum Acidobacteriota; class Thermoanaerobaculia; order UBA5066; family Gp7-AA6; genus DAHUXD01. The sequence continues at coordinate 13,920 of DASXPB010000022.1, read as the reverse complement.
CACGAGTCTGCCGACGGCGCTGCAGCAGAGTCAGCCGCTGACGACACGCGGCACCATCCTCGGGACCTTCCAGTACATGGCGCCGGAGCAGCTCGAGGGCGGCGAGGCCGGCCCGCGCAGCGACATCTTCTCCTTCGGCTGCGTCCTCTACGAGATGCTGACCGGCCAGAAGGCATTCTCCGGCAAGAGCCAGGCGTCGCTCATCGGGTCCATCATGAACACCGACCCGGCGCCGATCTCGTCGATCCAGCCCATGATCCCGGCCTCGCTCGACCGGATCGTGAAGGGCTGCCTCGCCAAGGAGCCCGAGCACCGCTGGTCGACCGCGCACGACGTGATGCTGCAGCTGCAGTGGATCGCGGAGGGCGGCTCTCTCGCCGGCGTGGCCGCACCGGTCGTCGCGCGCCGCAAGAACCGCGAGAAGCTGGCGTGGGGCCTGCTGGCGGCGGCGCTGGTCGCGGCCGCGGCGCTCGCCGTCGGCTTCGTCCGCCGCGCGCCGAAGCCCGCGCCGCTCGTGCGCTTCGACATCCTTCCGCCTCCCGAGGTCGCGACGATGGACGTGCCGCGCATCTCGCCCGACGGGCGCTTTCTCGCCTTCGACGCGACGGACATGGAGGGCAAGGCGCGCATCTGGGTGCGGCCCCTCAACGCCCTGACGGCGCAACCGCTGCCCGGAACGGACGGCGGAGCTCGCCCGTTCTGGTCGCCGGACTCCCGATACATCGGTTTCATCGCCGAGGGCGTGATGAAAAAGGTGGACGTCACCGGCGGACCGCCGACCAAGATCTGCGACGCGCCCGGCGGCTCCGACGGAACATGGAGCTCGGCCGGGGTGATCATCTGGGACGGCACGGGCACCGATCCCCTCTATCGCGTGCCGGCCGCGGGCGGGACTCGGATCGTCGCGGTCGCGCTCGACGCGGCGAAGAAAGAGACCTCCGTCGGCTGGCCCCAGTTTCTCCCCGACGGCAAGCACTTCATCTATCTCGTGACCGGCGAGAAGCCCGAGGACTCCGCGTACTGGATCGGAGCGATCGACTCGAAGGAGAAGGCGAAACTTTCTCCGGCGCAGACGCTCGTTCAGTACGCGCCTCCCGGTCAGCTCCTCTTCGTGCGAGACCGCACGCTCGTCGCGCAGCCCTTCGACGCCGGGGCGCTCAAGATCACGGGAGAGGCCCTTCCGCTCGCCGAGAAGATCGGCACGGACAACGTCGGGCTCGCCCGCTTCTCCGTCTCGAGCAACGGTGTTCTCGCCTATCGAACCGGAGAGACCGGCGGTCGCCTGCTCTGGCGCGATCGATCCGGTAAGGAGCTCGATACCCTGGGCGATCCCGGCGATTACGCGAATCCCGCGCTCTCTCCCTCGGGAGATCGCCTCGCGTTCAGCCTGACCGACTCCCGAAGCGGGAAGGGCGACATCTGGATCCGCGACCTCGCGCGCGGGGTCAACTCGCGGTTCACGCTCGGCGCCGGCAACAACGTGCGCGCGGTCTGGTCGCCGGACGGCGCCACGATCGTCTTCACCTCGGACCGCAGCGGAGTCTTCGACGTCTATGAGAAGTCGGCGAAGGGCGCGGGCGAAGAGAAGCTGCTCCTCCACACCGACGAGCCGAAATCGGCGTCGAGCTGGACGCGGGATGGCAGGTACATCGCCTACGTCAGCCGAAATCCGAAGACGCTGTTCGACCTGTGGGCGCTTCCGACCATCGGCGACCGCAAGCCGGTCCCGATCGCCGTCACCGCCTTCAACGAGCAGTCCCCCATGTTTTCGCCGGATGGCCGCTACATCGCGTTCGTGTCGAACGAGTCGGGGCGCGACGAGATCTACGTCCAGACCTTTCCCGAGCCGGGCGGCAAATGGCAGGTCTCCAACGAGGGCGGCAGCGATCCGAGCTGGCGCGGCGACGGGAAGGAGATCTATTACCGCTCGCCGGACCAGAAGCTCATGGCGGTGGAGATTCGCGCGGGCGCGGATTTCCAGGCCGGCGTGCCGCAGGCCCTGTTTCCGATCCGCATCCGGATCGGCGCCCCTCGCAACAAGTACACGCCGTCCGCGGACGGACAGCGCTTCATGATTGCCGCTCCCCTCGGACGCGACGCGATGTCGCCGACGACGATCGTGCTGAACTGGCCGGCGGGGATGGGGAAGTGAGATTGCCATGAAGCTCGCAGCCCGCTTCTTACCCCCTCTCCCGGCGGGAGAGGGTTGGGGTGAGGGGGGCTTCGATCGTTGTGGGTGTGGACCGCCCTCTTTCGCGTCCACACCCCCCCTCACCCTGCCTTCTCCCCCCGTCGGGGGGAGAGGAGTTGTCGCTTCATGACCCTCGCCGCCGGGACGCGCCTCGGTCCCTACGAGATCGTCGCGCCAATCGGCGCGGGCGGGATGGGCGAGGTCTACAGGGCGAAGGACACGCGGCTCGAGCGCACGGTCGCGGTCAAGGTCCTGCCGCAGCATCTCTCCGCCGCGCCCGAGGTTCGCCAGCGCTTCGAGCGCGAGGCGAAGACGATCTCGCAGTTCTCGCACTCGCACATCTGTGCGCTCTACGACGTCGGGCGGGAGGGCGAGACCGAGTACCTCGTCATGGAGTTTCTCGAGGGCGAGACTCTGTCGGACCGCCTGGCCCGCGGCGCGCTGCCGCTCGAGCAGACGCTGCGCTACGGCGTCGAGATCGCCGATGCGCTCGACAAGGCGCACCGGCAGGGGATCGTCCACCGCGACCTGAAGCCAGGCAACGTGATGATCACGAAGTCCGGCGTGAAGCTGCTCGACTTCGGGCTCGCGAAGGCGATGGCGGCGCCCGTGAAGAATTCGGGCGTGACGTCGCTGCCGACGGTGATGGGCTCGGCCAACCAGAACCTGACGCAGGAGGGCACGATCCTCGGGACGTTCCAGTACATGGCGCCGGAGCAGCTCGAGGGCCGCGAAGCCGACGCGCGCACGGACGTGTTCGCGTTCGGCTGCCTCCTGTACGAGATGGCGACGGGAAGGAAGGCGTTCTCGGGCGGGACGCAGGCGTCCCTGATCTCGTCGATCATGAAGGAAGACCCGCCGCCGATCTCGCAGGCCTCGCCGATGTCGCCGCCGGCGCTGGACCGCGTCGTCCGGAAGAGCCTGGCCAAGGACCCCGAGGACCGCTGGCAGACCGCGGCGGACCTGGGCAGCGAGCTCAAGTGGATCGCTGAGGGCGGCGGGTCGCAGGTCGGGGTACCGGTCCCGGCCGTCGCGGCTTCGAAGACCCGTGCGCCGTGGGTTCCCCTCGCGGCCGCCCTCGTGGCCGCGGTCGTCGGATTCGCCGCGGCCTGGGCGCTTCGCCGGCCGTCGCCTTCGCCGATCACCCGGACCTCGATCGACATCCCGTCGCAGATGGAGCTCGACCGTTGGAGCTCGATCATGCTGTCTCCGGACGGAGCGACACTCGCCTTCGCGGCCACGGGGCCGGACGGCAAGCGCGCCATCTGGACCCGCCGGATGGATGGCTACGCGATCCAGGCTCTGCCCGGAACCGAGGGCGGTTCCATGCCGTTCTGGTCGCCAGACAGTCAGTCCATCGGATTCTTCACCGACCGAAAGCTGAAACGCATCCCGGCCGCCGGCGGACCGGTGCTGACGATCTGCGACGCCCAGGACGGCCGTGGCGGAAGCTGGAACGAACAGGACCTGATCGTCTTCGCCCCGGCACCGTTCAGCGGTCTCTCGAAGGTCCCGGCGTCGGGCGGCGCTGCCGAGGTTGTGACGAAGCCGGATCACGCCGGCGAAACGCATCGACTCCCGTGGTTCCTGCCGGGAGGCAAGCGCCTCCTCTACGTCTCAGGCGCCCAGCACTCCGATGCGAAGAAGGACACCTCCATCCGCGCGCTCGATCTCGCGACCGGAAAGTCGACGCTCGTCGCGAAGGAGAACAGCGAGGGGCGCTACGTCCAGCCCGGTTATCTCGCGTTCGTGCGCGAAGGCAACCTGCTCCTCCAATCCTTCGATCCGTCCTCGCTGAAGGTCTCTGGCGCGCCGATTCCCATCGCCGAGGGCGTGTCGTTCGAGGCGTTTCGGTGGGTCGGCAACTTCACCTTCTCGAATGACGGAAGGCTGGTGTTCCAGTCCGGCAACTCGGTTCGGCGAAGCCGCCTGACGTGGTTCGACCTGGACGGCAAGGAGCTCGGTCCGGTCGGGGAGGCGGCGAGCTTCTTCAATTTCGCCCTTTCGCCCGACCAGAAACGCGTCGCGGCGATGGTCCTCGGCAATCAGAATCTCCGGCCGGAGATTCGCCTCTACGACCTGGAGCGCGGCGTCGGCACCCGCTTCACCTTCGGGGAGCAGGGCGCGAATTTTCCGGTCTGGTCGCCCGACAGCCGCGAGGTCGCGTACGGCGATCCGGGCTTGGGCATTCGCGTCAAGCCCGCCGACGGCGGCTCGGAGGGACGCCTCGTCCTCCAGGACCCCGGAAACGTCTGGCCGCTCGGCTGGTCGCCGGACGGCAAGCGGATGCTGGTGCGCATCCAGGACTCGACCAGTGGAAGTGTGGAACTCTTCGATATGGCTCTCGAGGGCGATTCCAAGCCCCGCAAGCTCTTCGCGACGGACCCGAGCGAGCTCGTCAACGGCGCCATCTCGCCGGACGGAAAGTGGCTTGTCTACGTCTCGAACGAGACGGGGCGCCAGGAGATCTACGTGCTGCCCTACCCCGCGCTCGGCGAAAAGCGGCAGGTCTCGACGGCGGGCGGGGCGACCGGGCGATGGCTCGGAGATCGGTCCATCCTCTACGTGCAGCCGTCCGACGGGAAGGTCTTCGCCGTGGACTTCGACGAGACGGGCGGGTCGCCGCGGATGGGCGCGCCGCGGCCGGTGTTCAACAACAAGGTCCCGCCGCGCGGCTACTTCGACACGGCACGCGACGGGAAACGGATCCTCATCGCCGTCCCCGTGGACGACAGCTCTGCCGCGCAGATCCGCTTCATCTCCGACTGGACGGCGGAGCTCAAGAAGAAGTGACCGGGGCGTCCCGCGTGCGCCGGGCGGCGGTGTGCCTCGTGGCCGGAGTCGCACTGTGCGCCCTGGCGGCGGCGGCCGGGCCGCGCGTCGTACGGGTCCCGGCGAAACAGGCCGACTCCGGCGCGAACAGCCTCGCGGCCCGCGCCGCCGCGCAAAAGAAGGACGCCGCCTCCATCCGTGTCGAGCACGCCTTCCGCTTCACCGACCGCCTGCCCGAGAGCGGGATCACCTTCGTCCACCGCATCACGGACGACTCGGGCCGTGACTACAAGCCCAACCACTACGACCACGGAACCGGCATCGCGATCGCCGACGTCGACGGGGACGGGCTGCCCGACGTCTACTTCGTCAACCAGATCGGCGGCAACCAGCTCTGGAGGAACCTCGGCCACGGAAAGTTCGCCAACATCACGGATTCGGCCGGCGTCGCGCTCGCGGACCGGATCAGCGTGACGGCCACCTTCGCCGACGTCGACAACGACGGCGACGAGGACCTCTACGTGACGACGGTGCGGGGCGGCAACGTGCTCTTCCTGAACGACGGCAAGGGGCATTTCCGCGACGCGTCGAAGGAGTCTGGGCTCGACTACGTCGGGCACTCCTCGGGCGCGGTGTTCTTCGACTACGACAACGACGGCCTGCTCGACCTCTTCCTCTGCAACGTCGGCCGGTACACGACCGACGCGAAGGGACGCGGCGGCTACTACGTCGGGTTCGCCGACGCGTTCAGCGGGCACCTCATGCCGGAGCGCGCGGAGCGCTCGCGGCTCTACCGGAACCTCGGCGGCGGCCGATTCGCCGACGTGACGGACGCGGTCGGGCTGCCGCAGACTGGATGGAGCGGCGACGCGAGCTTCACCGATCTCGACGGCGACGGCTTCCCCGACCTCTACGTGCTGAACATGCAGGGCGCGAACCACTTCCTGCACAACGACGGCGGCAAGCGGTTCGTCGACGAGACCGCGGCGCACTTCCCGAAGACGCCGTGGGGCGCGATGGGCGTCAAGTTCTTCGACTTCGACGGCGACGGCCGGATGGACCTCTACGTGACCGACATGCACTCGGACATGAGCCAGGAGATCGGCCCGGAGAAGGAGAACCTGAAGTCGGAGATGAAGTGGACCGAACACTTCCTGCAGGACGGCGCGCACAGCATCTTCGGCAACGCGTTCTACCGGAGCCTCGGCGAGGGGAAGTTCGAGGAGATCTCGGACCGGATCGGCGTCGAGAACTACTGGCCGTGGGGACCGAGCATCGGCGACCTGAACGCCGACGGCTGGGAGGACGTGTTCGTCGCGGCGAGCATGTCGTTCCCGTTCCGCTACGGGATCGACTCCGTCTTCCTGAACGACAGGGGCGAGCGCTTCCGCGACGCGGAGTTCATCCTGGGCGTCGAGCCGCGGCGCGGCGAGAGGACCACGACGTCCTGGTTCGATGCCGACTGTTCGGTTCCGCAGACGGGCGCCGGCGCGAAGCGCGCGTGCGTCGACCAGGCCGGCCCGATCCGCGTGCTCGGCACGCTCGGAACGCGGTCCGCGGCGATCATGGACCTCGACGGGGACGGCGATCTCGACATCGTGACGAACGAGTTCAACGCCGCGCCGCAGATTCTCGTGAGCGACTTGGCGCAGAGAAAGACGATCCACTGGCTGAAGGTCGCGCTCTCCGGAACCGCCTCCAACCGCGACGGTCTCGGCGCCGTCGTCCGCGTGACCGCCGCTGGCCGCGTTCAGACACACGCCCACGACGGGAAGTCCGGATACCTGTCACAGAGCTCCCTGCCGCTCTACTTCGGCCTGGGGAGCGCGTCCGAGGTCGAGCGCGTCGAGGTGCTCTGGCCGTCCGGACGGCGCTCGGTGGTGGAGAAGCCGAAGGCCAACGCGACGCTTGGGATCGAAGAGGCGCGGCAGTGAGAGGTGATAACTTGAACGGGAGACTTCATCGATGACGCTCGACGCCGGAACCCGACTGGGCCCCTACGAGATCCTCGCGCCGATCGGCGCGGGCGGGATGGGCGAGGTCTATCGGGCGAAGGACACGCGGCTGGAGCGCGACGTCGCCGTGAAGGTGCTGTCCTCTCATCTCTCCTCGAGCGAGGAGATCCGGCAGCGCTTCGAGCGCGAGGCGAAGACGATCTCGCAGTTCTCGCACCCGCACATCTGCGCGCTGTACGACGTCGGGAGAGAGGGCGAGACCGAGTATCTCGTCATGGAGTACCTCGAGGGCGAATCCCTGGCGGACCGCCTCGGGAAGGGTCCGCTGCCGACGGAGCAGGTCCTGCGGTACGGGATCGAGATCGCCGACGCGCTGGACAAGGCGCACCGGCAGGGAATCGTCCACCGCGATCTGAAGCCCGGCAACATCATGCTGACGAAGACGGGCGTCAAGCTGCTCGACTTCGGCCTGGCGAAGCCGCTCGCGAGCGCGGGCGCGCGCACGGTCTCCGGCGCGTCGGTCCTGGCCACCGAGGCGCAGGTCAGCCAGCCTCTGACGGAGCGCGGGACGATCCTCGGCACTTTCCAGTACATGGCGCCGGAGCAGCTCGAGGGCGGCGAGGCGGACGCGCGCAGCGACATCTTCGCGTTTGGCGCCGTGCTCTACGAGATGGCCACCGGGCGGAAGGCGTTCACGGGCAAGAGCCAGGCGTCGCTGATCGGCTCGATCCTGCGCGACGACCCCGCGCCTATCTCCGAGGTCGCGCCGATGCTGCCGCCGGCGTTGAACCGCGTCGTCAAGACGTGCCTGGCGAAGGATCCGGAGCACCGCTTCCAGACGGCGCACGACATCAAGCTGCAGCTCGAGTGGATCGCGGAGGGCGGCTCGCAGGCGGGCCTGCCGGCGCCGGTCGTCGCGCGGCGCAAGAACCGCGAGAAGCTGGCGTGGGCCGTGGCCGCGGCCCTCGCGGTCGTGGCGGGCCTTGCAACGGCGGGCTATCTGCGCCGCACGCCCAGGCCGGCTCGCGTCGTCCGGTTCGAGATCCCGATCCCCCCGAACATCCTGTCGATCGACACGCCGCGGATCTCGCCGAACGGGGAGACGCTGGCCTTCAACGCCACGGATGCGGAGGGCAAGACGCAGATCTGGATCCGGCACCTGAATGCCCTCGCGGCCCAGCCCCTCCCGGGGACCGAGGGCACGACCCGGCCCTTCTGGTCGCCGGACAGCCGCTATCTCGGGTTCATGTCGGGCGGCAAGCTCCAGAAGATCGACGTGACGGGCGGGCCGCCGACGAAGATCTGCGATGCGCCAACCGGCTCGGACGGAACGTGGAACCCGCAGGGCGTGATTCTCTTCGATGGAACCGGCAGCGATCCCATCCAGCGCGTGTCGGCCGCCGGCGGCACGCCGGTCGCCGCCGTCAAGCAGGACGCGGCGCGCAAGGAGATCCAGATCGGCTGGCCCGAGTTCATGCCCGACGGCAACCACTTCATCTACATGTCCATCAACCAGAAGGTGGACGACAGCGCCTACCGGATCGGCTCGCTCGACTCCGCGGAGACGAAGTCGTTCGCGCCGGCGCAGACGATGTTGACGTACGCGCCTCCGGGGTATCTCCTCTTCGTGAAGGACCGGACCCTCGTCGCCCAGCCCTTCGACGCGAAGGCGATGAAGACGACCGGCGAGCCCGTGCCCCTGGCCGAGAAGATCGGAACCGACCTCGTCGGCCTCGCGCGCTTCTCGGTCTCGCGCGACGGCGTCCTCGCCTACCGCACGGGCGAGTCCGGGAGCCGGCTGGTCTGGGTCGATCGCGCCGGCAAGGAGATCGACACGCTCGGAGATCCCGGCGAATACACGAACCCGGTGCTGTCCCCGACCGGGGATCGCCTCGCCTTCGACCTCACGGACGCCCGGGCCGCCAAGGCCGACATCTGGATCCGCGACATGGCCCGTGGTGTCAACTCGCGCCTCACGTTCGCGGCGGGGAACGCGTTCTCCCCGCTGTGGTCACCCAAGGGCGACACGATCGTCTTCAGCTCGGACCGCGCGGATTCTCCGGGCCTCTACGCGAAGCCGTCCAGCGGCCAGGGCGAGGAACGGCTCCTGCTCAAGGAGGCCTCGGTCATCATCCCCTCGAGCTTCACCCCCGACGGCCGCTTCCTGCTCTACTACATGCGCAATCCGAAGACGGGCTGGGACATTCTGGCGCTGCCCATGGCCGGCGAGCCCAAGCCGGTTCCCTTCGCCACGGCGGCCTTCAACGAGCTGGTGCCGAAGGTCTCGCCCGACGGCCGCTTCGTCGCGTACGTCTCGAACGAGTCGGGCCGCGCCGAGATCTACGTGCAGAGCTATCCGGCTCAGAGCGGCAAATGGCAGATCTCGACCGGAGGAGGAAACGACCCGAGCTGGCGCGCCGATGGGCGGGAGCTCTTCTACCGCGCGCCCGATCAGAAGGTCATGGCCGTCGAGATCGCGGAGAACGGCGGCTCGCTTCAGGCGGGCATCCCGAAGCCCCTGTTCCAGGGGAGGATCACCATCGGCAACGCGCGGAACAAGTACGTCCCGGCGGCGGACGGACAGCGCTTCCTCTTCGTCGGTCCGCTCGGGCGCGATGCGATGGCTCCGACCACGGTCGTCCTGAACTGGTCCGCCGCGCTCGGCAAGTAGAAGCGACTCGCGCGAGTCGTTAAGAAACTTCTGAGGAGATTTCCGCGGAGATCCTTACCCGAGCTTCATTCTTCCTTCCAGACGTGCGCCTACCGTGGCGACTCTCCGCAGTGGGGCGGGGAGATCGTCGATAGGAGTCTTCCATGTTCAGGGCAAGGTGGGAGAAGGTGTCTCTACTCGGGGGAGCGATTCTACTGGGAGCGTTGGTCGGGACCGGCTCGGCGGCGGAACTGAAGAAGATCAAGAAACCAGGGGAGCCGGCCGCCTTTCCGAAGGTGACGGGCAACTCGGCGCCCAATGCGCTCGCGACGGGATTGGCGGAGAGCCCGGCCGCCCAAGGCTCGCAGCCGCTCGAGAACGGGACGGCGGACATCCCGTACTACGGCTATCACGGGGACGGCCCGATGGTTCCCGCTCCGGGCGACGTGCAGGCGCCCGGCCACAACGTCGAGGCGACGAAGAGCGAGCCCGACAAGAACACGTACCTCGTTCTCAACCACCAGCACGGCTCCGATCCGAACTACGACTACGGCCATCACTTCCTGTACCAGGGTCACGAGCTCGGGATCGGTTACATCACGCGCATCAACCTGGACGCGGATCATGAGCACCGGGTGACGCTCTTCGCGACCACGGACAACCTGGGCAACCCACTCCCCACGATCGACGGCTCGACGTGGGACCCTTGGGCGCAGCGGCTGCTCTTCACCTCCGAGGAGGGCGCCGACGGCGGCGTCTTTCAGTCCACGCTCGACTTTCCGCCCACCGTCGAGGACGTCTCGGGCATCTTCGGCCGCGCGGGCTACGAGGGCATCCAGAACGACTCGGACGGCAACCTCTGGATCGCCGAGGACACGAGCGGCGCAAAGGGTACGGTCAACGACCACGCCCGGCAGCCCAACAGCTTCATCTTCCGCTTTTTGCCCACGAACAAGACGGATCTGAAACAGGGGGGCCGGCTCCAGGCCCTCCAGGTCCTGTCTCTCGCCAACCCGGGCCAGCCGATCATCTTCCATGCGGGACAGGCGGACGCGGACATCCTCTCGCAGGACGTCAAGGACCTGCACACCTACGGCAAGCAGTTCCAGACCCAGTGGGTGACCGTGCACGACACCGCCGTGGATGGCACGACGCCGTTCGACGCCAACGCTCTCGCGAAGGCGAAGCTGGCGACTCCCTTCAAGCGCCCCGAGAACGCCCAGTTCCGTCCCGGCCAGCAGTTCAAGGAATTCTTCTTCGACGCCACGGGCGACACGGACGCGGCCACGCAGGCGGGCTCGCAATACGGCGGATTCGGCGCGATCTTCAAGCTGACCCAGGCCGGCGGCCCATCGGCCAACTCGGGAGTCCTGACGCTCTTCTACCGCGGCGACATCGACCACACGGCGCTCGACAACGTCGCGTTCTGGGACAAGGACCGCGTCCTCTTCGTCGAGGACCGCGGCGACGGTCTCCACACCGCGCACAACGCCTACGACTCCGCCTGGATGTTCGACGTACGCACCGACTATGCGAATCCCAACAATCAGCCGTTCCGTACGATCGCGCTGGGCCGCGACTCGGCGGCGACGATCGACTCGGCCCTCTCGGAGGGTGCTTCGGGCAACGGCTTCCAGAACGAGGGCGACAACGAGATCACCGGCCTCCATATCTCGAACGGAGACGCCACGGAGAAGGGGATCCTGGGCGCCCAGGAGCCGAACCCCTTCCAGTCCGGCTGGCGCATCTTCTACACGCAGCAGCACGGCGACAACGTGACGTGGGAGATTCTCCCGGCCGCCTTGACGGCGCACATGGGTCCGAGCGACCAGAACTGACGGCGACGACAGCGCCGGGGCCCGGGCGGCCGGGTCCCGGCTTTTTTGCTTTTCGCCGAGTTCGCCGAGTCCTACGCCGCCTTCGCCGGGACCACGTCGCGCAGCGCCGCGACGAACGCTTTCATGTCCTCGGGCCTTCCGATCGACACGCGCAGCCAGTACGGCATCGACGGGAACTTGCGTCCCACCTGGATGCCGCGGTCGCGCATCGTCTGAGCGATGGGCGCGACGTCGCTCTCGACGTCGATCATGACGAAGTTCGTCTCGGACGGGATGTAGTGACGGTTGTCCCGCACGAGCTCCGCGCACAGCCATCGGCGCGCGTCGTTGATTCGCCGGCGCTGGTCCGCGACGACGTTCGGGTCGCGGAGCGCGGCGAGCCCCATGGCGAGGCCGGCCTGGCTCGTATTGTTCCAGGACGAGTGGCCCTGCAGGATCGCCGCATTCGACGGCGAGGCGACCGCGTAGCCCAGTCGCATGCCCGCCATCCCGTAAATCTTGGAGAACGTCCGCGCCACGACGACGTTGTCGTACCGCTTCGGAAGCTCGAGCGCGCTCTTGTAATTCGGGCTCTCGACGAAGTGATGGTAGGCCTCGTCGACGAGCACGACGCACGACGGCGGAACGCTTCGGATGAACGCCTCGAGCTCCCGAGCGCCCACGATCGTGCCCGTGGGGTTGTTGGGGTTGCAGACGTAGACCATTCCCGTCTTCGCGTTGCAAGCGGCGGCCATGCCGACCAGGTCGTGGTGAAAGTCCGACGTCTGCGGGACCTTGACCGGCTCGCCCTTCGTGGCCTTGCAGTAGAGGAGGACCGCCTCGAACGTCGGCTCCGCGACGACGACGGACTTGCCCTCGGGGACGAATGCCGAGTCCGCCATCCGAAGGATGTCGCTCGAGCCGCAGCCCAGCACGACCTGTTCGGGCGCGACGCCATGGTGCTTCGCGACCGCGGACCGAAGCTCCTCCTCGATCGCTCCGGGGTAGCGGTTCGCGTCGCTCGCCGACCTGGCCAGGGCGTCCAGGCTCGCCTGGCAGGGTCCGTACGGGTTCTCGTTGGCGCTCAGTCGGATCGGTCCCGCCGGCCCGGTCTGGGGAGGGGCGGCGGCCGAGAGGCTTGCCGGGAAACGCGCGTCCAGCAGCGCCGCTCCGGCGGTCACTCCGAGCAGGCGGCCGAGGCTGCGGCGGGACAGGGTCGAGGGCGAAGACATGGGCTCTCCTCCTGCCCGCATTCTCTCCCGATATAGGCTTATGGCAGCCGCTCACGAAAACGGCGGGAGGGACGCGATGTCCGATCAGCCACTCACGCGCTGCGACTTCGACAGCTCCGACCTGCTCGTCAAGCTGGACCTGACCCTCCCGGGCCACGTCGACGCGATCTCGCCCGTCGTTGAGAAGGTGATGCAGGTCGTCACCGCCATGGGTTGCGCCGCCGGGAAGGAGTTCGAGATCGAGCTCGCCCTGCGCGAGGCCCTGGCGAACGCGGTCGAGCACGGCAGCGGCCACGATCCCGACAAGCAGATCCAGTGCTGCGTGGCCTGCGATCACACCCGCGGCATGCTGATCGTCGTGCGCGACCCGGGCCCCGGCTTCGATCCGGCACAGATCCCGAGCCCGATCCGCGGACAGAACCTCTTCTCGACCGGCGGCCGGGGCATCTACCTCATCAACCAGCTGATGGACGAGGTCCGCTTCGAGAAGGGCGGCACCGAGATCCACATGGTGGCGCGCCCCAACGGGAGAGAGGACGCCCGCCCGCCTGCCTGACGGCGGTCCGATCTCCATGGCCGAGCCGAGATGACGCTCGCCGCGGGCACTCGCCTGGGGCCCTACGAGATCGTGTCGCCTCTGGGGGCGGGGGGCATGGGCGAGGTCTACCGGGCGCGCGACGAGCGTCTCAGGCGCGACGTTGCGATCAAGGTCCTTCCCGCGGCGCTCGCGAACGACTCCGAGCGGCTCACGCGCTTTCGCCGGGAGGCTCAGGTGCTCGCGTCGCTCAATCACTCGCAGATCGCCGCGATCTACGGGCTAGAAGACGCGGGGGCGGCGGAGGCCCTGGTGCTGGAGCTCGTGGACGGCGACACGCTCGCCGAGCGTATCGCGCGCGGCCCGGTCCCGATCGCGGAGGCGATCTCTCTGGCGCGGCAGATCGCGGAGGGGCTTGAGTACGCCCACGAGCGCGGGATCGTGCACCGCGACCTGAAGCCGGCGAATGTCAAGATCACCTCCGACGGCAAGGTCAAGATCCTCGACTTCGGCCTCGCCAAGGCGCTCGAGACGGGCGGCTCGGCGAGTCCGGACGTGACGTCCTCGCCCACTTTGACGGGCGTGGGGACGCAGGCCGGCCTGATCATCGGAACCGCGGCGTACATGTCGCCCGAGCAGGCGCGCGGGAAGCCGGTCGACAAGCGCGCCGACGTCTGGGCGTTCGGCTGCGTGCTCTACGAGATGCTCTCGGGCCGCAAGGCGTTCGACGGCGAGAACGTGACCGACACGCTCGCCTCTCTCGTGCGG
>DASXPB010000021.1:0-9450 GCA_036493875.1 Thermoanaerobaculia bacterium | reverse complement strand
GCTGATGACGTGGATCAGCCACCTGCCCCACGCCGTCGCCGTCTCGCTCGTGCGCGCAGCCGCGCCCGAAACGGGCCCGGAGCTCGCGGCCCTCGCCGGACCCGGACTGCTCGACACGACCCGCATCGCCGGCCGCCGCCGGGAGCTCGCGCTCGAGCTCGCCCTCGCCGACCCCGAGGCGCTCGCGCGCGCGATCGACGCCGTGCGCGAGGAGCTCGCGCAAATCGCGTCCTCGCTGCGCGCGGGAGACGCGGACGCGGCCGGGAAGCTCTTCGAGGAAGCGGCCGCGCTGCGCCGCGAGCTCGATCCGACCTAGACGCTCGCGGCTCTGGGGTAGCATCGGCCCGTCTCGCCTTCGACACAGAGGAGGAGCGATGCATCCCACGAAGAACGATCTCCCGCAGAAGACGCGGGTCAAAGTCATCGCGGTTCTGGCCGACCGGCTGGCCGACGCGACCGACCTGATGCTGCAAAGCAAGCAGGCCCACTGGAACGTGAAGGGGCCCAACTTCATCGCGCTCCACGAGCTCTTCGACAAGGTCGCCGAGTCGTCCGAGGAGTGGGTGGACTCGCTCGCCGAGCGGATCGTCCAGCTCGGCGGGACCGCGGAGGGCACGGTCCAGGCCACGGCCGCCCGGACGTCGCTCTCCCCCTATCCGCTCCAGATCGTCGGTGGGACCGACCACGTCGAAGCCCTCTCCTCTGCGCTCGCCGCGTTCGGGAAGAGGGTCCGCGCCGCCATCGACAAGACGGACAAGCAGGGCGACAAGGGCACGGCGGACCTCTTCACCGAGATCTCGCGCGACGTGGACAAGTACCTCTGGTTCGTCGAGGCGCACAACCAGCGCCTCGAGTAGAGACTCCGCGGCCTACGCGCGCCGCAACCCGTGGCGCGCCAGGAGGTACGCGGCGGCGCCGGCGCCCGACATGAGCCCGATGACCGCGAGTCCGGCGAGACGCGCCCACTCGGACGACGCGACCGGCGCGAGCGTGCGCGCGAGGGCGCTTGCGAATTCGACGCCGACTCCTTGTAGGGGATGCACCCGATACGCCTTCAGTGCGGTCAACAGCGCGGAGACGCCGAGGGAACCGAGGAAGCCGGCGGCCGCGACCGCGAGGCTCGTCGCGAGGAGCCGCGCACGCGTGACCGGGTGCGCCGCAGCCCGGTCCAGCGCCTCGAGCTCCGGCTCGCGTCCGCCGAGCGGCGCGAAGCGCTGCAGCAGGATCAGCCCCGGCACCGAGGCCGCCGTCGCGAGGAGGTAGAAGGGCGTCCAGCCGACCGCGTCGGCGGTGAAGCCCGCGATCGGCCCGGTCACGATCCGTCCGACGGCGAAGATGCTCGAGAAGAGCGCGTACTGGGTGGCCGAGAACTGCTTCTGCGTCATCCGCAGGAGCATCACGCCGAACGCGCCCGTCGCCATTCCCTGGCAGAGGTTCTCGACGCCGATCGCGGCGAGCATGGTCAGGCGATGGAGCGGCGGCTGGACGACGGCGCCGACGATCCCGCCCGCGCACGGATTGCCGGGAGTCATCTGGTCGATCACGACGTAGCCGAGGAAGCCGACCGACTGGATCGCGCCGAACAGCCAGAGACTTCGCGTCAGGCCGATGCGGTCCGTCGAGAGACCCCCGAGGAACGCCCCGACGATCAACGCGATGAGCCCGATGGTCGCCGTTCCGACGCCGACGTCCTCCGGCAGGTAGCACTTCTGGATCAGGAACGGCCGGATGAGCGCGGTCGCCAGGTTCTCGCCGAACTTGTAGAGGACCAGGAAGCCCAGGATCGGAATCGCGCCGGAGCGCCGGAAGAGCTCGATCAGCGGGTCGAGCACGGCCTGGCGCAGCGACCGCGGCGGCGGGGCGGCGATCGCCGGCTCCGGCGACCAGAACACGACCCCGACGAGCGGAACGAAGAGGATCCCGAGCGCGAAGAAGACCGGCGGCCAGCCCAGCTTCTGCCCGGCGGTGATCGTCAGCGCGCCGGCGACGAGGACGGCCGATCGCGCGAACGCGTTGCGTGCGCCGACGGCGAGGCCCTGCTCGGAGCGCTCCAGGACCTCCACGGCGTAGGCGTCGATGACGATGTCCTGCGAGGCGGAGCCGAATGCGATCAACAGCGCGAGCACCGCGACCAGGCCGACGTCGGCCGTCTGCGCGACGCCCGCGAGACCGAGGAAGGTCAGCATCAGGAACAGCTGGCAGATCACGATCCACGACCGGCGCCGGCCCAGCCCGCCGATCCGCGGCCCGAAGCGGTCCATCAGCGGCGACCAGAGGAACTTGAAGCTCCACGGCGCCTGGGCGAGCGAGAAGAGGCCGACCGTCCGGATGTCCACGCCGCGATACGTCAAAAACGCCGGCAGCGCGATCCACACGAGGCCGAGCGGGAGCCCCGAGGAGAACGACTGGAGCGTCACGGCGCCGATGTGGCGGGAGGAGACGGCGGCCTTCAGGCTCGTCCACGTTCCGACGCGCGCGGTCGACGCCATCGACGCCAGTGTACGATCCTTCGCACCATGCCGAACATCTTTGCGGCGCCCGCGCTCGCGGGCCTCCTCGCGCTGCCCGCGGCCTCGGGATCGCCCGCCCTCGCTCCGGTCGACGCGCTCTACCCCGACCTCGCCGCGTTCTATCAGGACCTCCACCGCCATCCGGAGCTCTCGACGCACGAGGAGAAGACCTCGGCGAAGCTGGCCGAACGGCTGCGAGCGCTCGGCTATGAGGTCACCGACCACGTCGGCGGCTTCGGCGTCGTCGCCGTGATGAAGAACGGCAAGGGACCGACATTGCTCTTGCGCGCCGACATGGACGCGCTTCCCGTCCTCGAGAAGACCGGCCTCCCGTACGCGAGCCAGGTCACTACGAAGGACGACGCCGGCAACGTCGTCCCGGTGATGCACGCCTGCGGCCACGACGTGCACGTGACCTCTCTCGCGGGAGCCGCGGCCCTCCTCGCGAAGGCGAAGCCCCTTTGGCGCGGCACGCTCGTCCTCGTCGGACAGCCGTCGGAGGAGGGCGGACCGGGTTCGGGGGGAATGCTGAAAGACGGATTCCTCACGCGCTTCCCGAAGCCCGACTTCGCGATCGCGCTCCACGACGATCAGCGCCTGCCGGCCGGGCAGGTCGGCTACGCGGCGGGCTTCGCGTGGGCGAACTCCGACTCCGTCGACGTCACGATCTACGGCCGCGGCGGCCACGGCTCGGCGCCGCAGAACACGGTCGACCCGATCGTCGTCGCGGCCCGCACGATCCTCGCCCTCCAGACGATCGTCTCGCGCGAGGTCGATCCGCGGGAACCGGCCGTCGTCACGGTCGGCACGATCCAGGGCGGCACCAAGCGCAACATCATTCCCGACGAGGTCAAGCTCCAGCTCACAGTGCGGACCTACAAACCCGAAGTGCGCGCGAGGGTCCTCGCCGCCATCCAGCGCATCGTGAAGGCGGAGGCGGAGGCGGCGGGTGCGCCGAAGGAACCGCTGGTGCGGGTCGAGGACGGCTTCCCGGCGATCTACAACGACCCGGAGCTCACGCGGCGCATCGTCGGCGCGCTGCGGAAGAGCTTCGGCGCGACGCGCGTCGTCGAGCTTCCCGCGCTGATGGCGTCGGAAGATTTCGGCGAGTTCGGCAAGGCGGCGGGCGCGCCGTCGCTCGAGCTCTTTCTCGGGGCGACGCCGGCCGCGAAGCTCGAGGCCGCGCACGGCGACTGGACGAAGGTGCCGGGCCTCCACTCCTCGGAGTTCGCTCCGGATCCCGAGCCCACGCTGAAGGCGGGCATGGCCATGCTCACGCTCGCGGCGCTCGAGCTTCTCGGAAAGCGCTGAGGCCGCGCCCCTTCCGCTCGACTCTGCCGCTCTCGGGGCACTGATCTTGCAGCCCCGAGGGCCATGGACAACGTCTTCGACTATCGGCTGTTCCGCATCGGGGACACGACCGTCACCACGGCCAGCCTCGTCGCCGCGATCGTCGTCCTCATCGCGACGTACGTCGTCGCGCGAATCGCGCGGCGCCTCGTCGCGGATCGGCTCTTCGCGCGGACGCGGCTCTCGACCGGCGTGCGGTACATGCTGGGGCGGTTCACCGGCTACACGGTCTTCGTCTTCGGCGCGATCATGGCGCTGCAGACGATCGGAATCCGGGCGACCACCCTCACGGCGTTCGGCGCGGCCCTCGGAGTCGGCATCGGCTTCGGCCTCCAGGACATCGTCAAGAACTTCGTGGCGGGTCTCGTCATCCTGATCGAGCGGCCCTTCGAGGTCGGCGATCGCATAGAGATCGACAAGATCGCGGCTGAGGTCGCGGAGATCCGCTCGCGCGCGACGATCCTGCGCACCAACGACGACGTGCACCTGATCGTGCCGAACTCGCGCTTCATGCAGGACGTCGTCGTCAACCGCAGCTACGACCGGCTGCTCTACCGCTGCCACGTGCCCGTGTCCGTCGACAACGCCTCCGATCCCCGGCTCTCTTCCGACGCGCTCCTCGACGCGGCCCGGCGGACCGAGGGCGTCCTGCAGGAGCCGCCGCCGTCGGTCCGCTTCCGCGGCTTCGGTTCGGACGGGATGAAGCTCGAGCTGCTCTGCTGGACGGACAAGATGGCGCACCGCCCCGGCGCGCTCGTCAGCGAGCTCAACTTCGAGATCTTCGACGCGCTGAAGCGCAACGGAATCCGGCTGCCGCAGACCGAGATCCACGTCCTCGGGACCGAGGGCGCGCCGGGACCGGCGGCACCGGCATCCGGCATGGAAGCTGCAGCCCCGAGGTCCCGGGAGGCGCACCGATGAACCAAGACGAGCGCAACGGCAGGGTCGAGAACCTGAAGGGGCGGGTCAAGCAGGCGGCCGGAGTCCTGAGCGGCGATCCGCAGCTCGAGAAGGAGGGCGCCGACGAGCGCTCCGTCGGAGAGGCGCGCGAGAAGCTCGCGGAGGCGCGCCGCAAGGCCGGTGAGGCGATCGAGGAGCTCGGCCGGAAGATCCGGCGCTGAGTCCTGGACAAGGAGAACACGATGGTGAAAGACGAGATCGCGGCGCGCCGCAACAAGCCCGGGCAGAAGCCCTTCCGCGGCCCCACCGGTGAGGCGATGACCGAGGAGCGCCGGCGCGACCACGAGAGCGCGAGCGGGCGCGCGGGCGGGACGGGGCGCTTCATCCAGCCTGAAGAAGAGGACGTCCCCCGAAAGACGCCCGGCACCGACCGCGACAAGAAGGGCGGCTTCGACGGCGGAGGAATCTAGGCCGACTCGCCCCGGCGTGCGTTAGCATTCCGGCCATGGCGAGCCCCAAGCCTCTCCGTCGCTCGGCCATTCGGCGAGCGCGCCCGGAGGTTCCCGCGCGCTTCACCGAGGCCGCGGGCCTCTACGGGATCCCGCACTGGGGCAAGGGGTTCTTCCACGTCTCGGACAATGGCGACCTCGAGGTCCGTCCGACGCGCGAGTCGGGACGGGCCGTCTCGCTCAAGCACATCGTCGACGAGGTCGCGCTGCGCGGAATCTCGACGCCGATGGTCATCCGCTTCCCGCAGATCCTCTCGTCCGCCGTCTCTAACCTGAACGACGCCTTCGCCCGCGCGATCGACGAGTACGGCTACGGCAACGTCTTCCGCGGCGTCTTCCCCATCAAGGTCAACCAGAAGCGCGTCGTCGTCGGCCACGTCGTGCAGGCCGGGCAGCGTTACGGCTACGGCCTCGAGGCCGGCTCGAAGCCGGAGCTCCTGGCGGCGATCTCGATGGACCTGCCCTCCGAGAGCATCATCACGTGCAACGGCTACAAGGACGAGACCTTCATCCGCATGGCGCTCAACGCGGTCCGCATGAAGAAGAAGGTCATTCTGATCCTCGAGAAGGTGTCCGAGCTCGACCGGATCCTGGCCGTCGCGCGCTCGCGCGGCGTCCGGCCGCTGCTCGGGATGCGCGCGAAGCTCTACGCGCGCGGCTCCGGCAAGTGGGCCAAGTCGGGCGGCGAGTCGGCCAAGTTCGGGCTCACGACGCCCGAGATGCTGGAGGCCGTGAAGATCCTGAAGTCGCGCAAGATGCTCGACTGCCTGGTGATGCTGCACTTCCACATCGGCTCGCAGATCACCGACATCCGCAAGATCAAGGAGGCCATCCGCGAGGCGGGACGCGTCTATGCGAAGCTGCGCGGTCTCGGCGTTCCGATCCAGTACCTCAACCTCGGCGGCGGCCTCGGCGTGGACTACGACGGCTCGAAGACCGCGTTCGACTCCTCGATGAACTACTCCGTCCAGGAGTACGCGAACGACGTCGTCTACACGATCCAGCAGATCTGCCAGGAGGAGAAGGTCCCCGCGCCGATCCTCGTGACCGAGTCGGGCCGGGCCGTCACCGCGTACCACTCCGTGTTCGTGACCAACGTCCTCGACGTGGCCGACCGGATCGAGCAGGGACGCCGCGTCACGGTCACGCCGCAGGACGCGAACGTGCTGCAGGAGCTCTCGAGCATCTACGATACGGTCAACGCCAAGACGCTCCGGGAGAGCTACCACGACGCCCTGCAGTACAAGGAGGAGCTCTTCACGCTCTTCAACCTCGGACATCTCTCCCTCGAGGACCGCTCCAAGGGCGAGGTGCTCTTCTGGCAGATCTGCGAAAAGATCCACCGCGACCTGAAGACGCTCAAGGAGGTTCCGGAGGAGTTCGAGGACATGGAGGCGATGCTGGCGGACAAGTACGTCCTGAACTTCTCCGTCTTCCAGTCGCTTCCCGACGTCTGGGCGATCGACCAGCTCTTCCCCATCCTGCCGATTCACCGCCTCCACGAGCGCCCGACCGAGCTCGGCACGCTCGCGGACATCACCTGCGATTCGGATGGCAAGATCGAGAAGTTCATCGACCTGCGCGACATCAAGGAGACGCTGCCGCTCCACCGGCTCCGCGACGGCGATCCGTACTACATCGGGGTGTGCCTGATGGGCGCCTACCAGGACGTCCTCGGAGACCTCCACAACCTCTTCGGCGAGGCCCACGAGGTCCTGGTCACCGTCGACGAGCAGGGCAAGGCGCACATCGAGGACGTGCTGCCGGGAGAGTCCTGCGAGCGCGTGCTCGAGTACATGAACTACGACCGGGCGGAGATCCTCGACTCGATCTCGCGCCAGCTCCGCCGCGCCAACGGACGCGCGCTCAAGAAGGACGAGGCCCAGGCGATCTACCGCGAGTTCGAGGCGGTCTTCCCGAAGTACACGTACCTCGAAAGGTAGCCTTGCGCGCCGGTCGTTGGTGCCTGGCGTTCGGGACCCTCATCCTCGCCGGCATCGCGGCGGCCCAGACTGCGCCGTCGGTCCCTTCCGCCAGGCCCGAAAAGCCCGACCGCGAGCTCGCCGTCGGCGTCTTCCGCGCCCCGCCCTACTCCTTCAAGAGCCCTGAGGGCGAGTGGCGCGGGTTCTCCGTCGACCTCTGGCGGCAGATCGCCGAAGACCTCGGGCTGCGCTATCGACTGGTGGAGGGCTCCGAGGACGAGACCCTCGCGGCACTCACCGCGCACCGGCTGGACGTCTGCGCGGGCCCCGTCGCCGTCACGATGGACCGGGAGCGCGTTCTCGACTTCACCGAGTCGTACCTGACCTCGGGTCTCTCGATCGCGGTGCGCCAGCGCGGCCGCGCGGAGCGCCTCCTGAACCTGTTCCGCGCCCTCGCGAGCTCCGGCGCCGCGCACATCCTCGGAGTCATCGTGCTCCTCGCGATGGTCTTCGGCACCGGGGTGTGGCTCGCGGAGCGGCGGCACAACCCGCAGTTCGCGGCCCGGCCCGCGCCCGGGATCGGCTCGGGGCTGTGGTTCGCCGGCGTGACGACGAGCGGCGTGGGCTACGGGGACAAGGTGCCGGTGACGCTGAGGGGCCGGCTGCTCGCGATCCTCTGGATGCTCGTCAGCCTGATCCTCTACGTGTTCGTGACCGCGAGCCTGACCGCGACCCTGGCCGTCGGCGAGTACGAGCAGGTCCGCGACATCGAGTCTCTCCGGCGCGCCCACGTCGGCGTCCTCGAGGGCTCGGCCGCGGCCGACTTCCTCCGGCACAACCAGATCCCGCACCGCATCTTCCCCTCCTACCCGAAGGTGATCGAGGCGCTGCTCGCCGGGAGGGTCGACGCGGCCATCTTCAACGAGGAGATCCTGCGCTACTACACCGACCGCTCGCTGGGCTCCCAGCTCAAGGTCCTGCCTCCGCTCTTCATGCCCGAGGACCTCGCCTTCGCGCTGGTCGACGAGAGCCCGCTCCGGCCTCTCCTCGACCAGGGGCTGCGCCGCGCCATCGCGAGCACGCGCTACCGCGATCTGAAGGACCAGTACCTCTACGGCGACGCGATCGGGACGGCGGGACCGTGAGGCGCAGCGTCTCGCGGAGTGCGCCTTGAGGCGCAACGTCTCGAGCGGAACGCCGTGGGAGCCGGTCGTCGGCTACTCGCGCGCGGTGCGAGTCGGCCAGGTCGTCCACGTCTCGGGAACGACCGCGACCGGCCCGGACGGGAAGGTCGTCGGCGCGGACGACGCCTACGCCCAGACGATCCAGACGCTCCGGAACGTCGAGTCGGCCCTCGCGAAGTGCGGCGCCCGCCTCACCGACGTCGTGCGGACGCGGATGTACGTGCTCGACATCGGCGACTGGGAGAAGATCGGCCGGGCCCACGGCGAGTTCTTCGGCGCGATCCGTCCCGCGGCCTCCATGGTGCAGGTCTCCGCCCTGATCGACCCCGCGATGCTGGTCGAGATCGAGGCGGAGGCGATCGTCACGCGTCGCCGTCGGCGCGCGCGCTGACGCGCCCCGTCGCGTGGACGAGGCGATCGAGTCCTGGGTTCCTTGCCACACGCGGGCAGGTGTGACGGGATTCCTCGCCGCGTCCGCGGCTCGGGATGACGCGAGATGGCCGCTGCGCGGCTTCTCGCGTCAGTTGAGCAGGTACTGCTTCATGAACTCGATCGTCGCGTCGAACTGGTAGTCGCGGTTGGCCTTCTTGGCGAACCCGTGGCCCTCGTCCTTCGCCATCATGTACCAGACCGGCGTGCCGATGCTCCGGATCTTCTGCACCATCTGCTCGGACTCCGAGCGCGGCACGCGCGGATCGTTGTAGCCCTGAATCACGAAGATCGGCTTGCGGATCCTGTCGGCGTTGGTCATCGGCGCCGTCCGCTCGAGAAACGTCCGCACCTTCGGGTCGCGCTCGTCGCCGTACTCGACGCGTCGCAGGTCCTGGCGGTATCCCGAGGTGTGCTGCAGGAACGTCACGAGGTTGGACGGGCCGACGACGTCGACCGAGCAGCGGATGCGGTCGCTGTACATGTAGGACACCACCAGCGTCATGTGGCCGCCGTAGCTGCCGCCGCCCACCATCACGCGCCCCGCGTCGAGGTCCGGGCGCGTCTGGACCCAGTCGAGCAATGCGCCGATGTCCTTGTAGGCACCCTCGCGAAGCTCGCCGTTGTCGAGCTTCGAGTAAGTCTT
>DASXPB010000020.1:0-55734 GCA_036493875.1 Thermoanaerobaculia bacterium | reverse complement strand
CAACATCGTCCTTCCCGAGGAGCAGAGGCTCAACCCGTACATCGACCGCGCGGTCTCGTTCGACCACTTCTTCGTGCGCAAGGTCATGCTCGTGAAGTACTCGTACGCCTTCGTCGTCATGCCGGGAGGCATCGGCACGATGGACGAGCTCTTCGAGGCGCTGACCCTGGTCCAGACCCGAAAGATCGAGAACTTCCCGGTGGTGCTGATGGGAGCCGAGTACTACCGGCCCCTCATGGCCGTTCTCGTCAAGATGGTGACCGCGGGGACCATCTCCAACACGGACCTCGACCTCCTGCTCCTGACGGATTCGGTCGAGGAGGCGGTCGCGCACATCGAGAAGCACGCCGTGAAGCCCTTCGGCCTCCACGCGGCGGTGACGCCCTCGGAGATCCTGGGAGAAAGAGGATCGGGCCGTTCACTCGCCGATGCCGCCGCCCGGATCCAGAATACAAAATCCAAAATCTAAAATTACTTATACCCCGGCCCGCGCAGCGCCTTGCCGGGGGCGGCGCCGGTGATCTTCCCGCCGTCCACCACGAGCACGCCGTTGACGGCGACGTAGGGCATCCCCTCGCTGTACTGGTTGGGCTTCTCGAAGGTCGCGCGGGAGGCGACCGTGTTGGGATCGAAGATGGCGAGGTCCGCCCAGAAGCCCTCCTTGATGAGGCCGCGCTCCTTCAAGCCGGCGGCCTCGGCGGCGAACGAGGTCATCTTGCGGACGGCTTCCTCGAGGCGGAGCACCTTCTGATCGCGCACGTAGTAGCCCAGGATGCGGGTCGCCGAGCCCCAGCCGCGGGGGTGCGAGGTCTCGGCGCCGAACGGACCGTCCGTCGCCTTCGACTGCGAGTCGGTGCAGAAGGAGACGAGCGGCGACTGCAGCGCGGTGCGGACGTCCTTCTCGTCCATGATCGCGATGATGCAATAGGCGTTGGCGCGGTCCGCGAGCACGATGTCGATGACGACGTCGCGGGGATCCTTGTTCTCGGCCTTCGCGATCGCGGCGATCGTCTGCCCCTCGTACTTCTTGAGCTGGGGACTGAGGACCTCGGCGACCCAGACGCCCTCGGCGCCGCCGGAGCCGAGCCACTGGTTCTCCCACTCCTTCGTCTCCTTGACCATGTCGGCCTTGACGCGCGCCCGCGTCTGCGGGTCCGCGAGGCGCTTCAGGAGCGGATCGCGCCCGCCCTCGCGCACCCACGGCGGCAGGCACGCGTCGAGTCCGTTGGACGCCCGGCTCCACGGGTACTGGTTGGCCGCGACGTCGATGCCCCGGGCGCGCGCGTCCTCGATCTTCTTCAGGATCTCGGGCATGCGGCCGAAGTTGGACTTGTACGCGGTCTTCAGGTGCCAGACCTGCGCGCGGATCCCGGCCTCCTTGGAAATCCGGATGACCTCGTCCATCGAGGCGTCGATGCTGTCCGACTCGGAGCGCTGGTGCGTGAAGTAGGCGCCGCCGTACTTCGCGGCGACCTTCGAGAGCGCGATCAGCTCCTCGGTCGAGGAGTAGATGTTGGGGATGTACTGGAGCGAGGAGGACACGCCGAGCGCGCCGTCGCGCATGGCCTGATCCACGAGCGCCTCCATCCGCGAGAGCTCCTCCGGAGTCGCGGGGCGGTTTTCGCGGCCGACGACCATCGCGCGAAGGCTCCCGGAGCCGACGAAGGTCCCGAGGTTGATCGCGGTGCCCCGGCGCTCGAGCGTCTGGAAGTACCCGGCCAGGGTCTTCCAGTCGGGCGTCACCCCGTACTTCGCGTAGGTGTCCTTCCCCTCGGCGATCAGCTTGTCGTCGGTCGGCGCGATCGAGTCGCCCTCGCCCGTCACCTCGGTCGTGATGCCCTGGGTGATCTTCGAGGCGGCGCGCTTGTCGACCAGCACGTTGTATTCGGACTGGCCGAGCAGGTCGATGAAGCCCGGAGCGATCACGAGTCCCTTCGCGTCGATCGTGCGCTTCGCGGGCCGGCCCGTGAGCATGCCGACCTCCGCGATCTTCCCGTCCCGCACGCCGACGTCGGCGGCGAACCACGGCGCGCCGGATCCGTCGACGACGTGACCGCCCGTCAGGAGCAGGTCGAACGGAGCGTCCGCGGGGGGCGAAACGGCGAGAAGGCACACGGCGAGCGGCAGAGCGGCGATCAGCTTCTTCATGCGGGCAACTCTATGCCGACTCCCCGTAAGCCCGCTCCGTTCACGCTGCGTTCACGTCCCGCCGCTTAGGGTTCGAGAGTCATGCGGCGCCTTCTCGTCGGCCTCGCCCTCCTCGCGCTCGCCTCGGTCGGGAGCGCCGCGGCCCCGACCAAGACCCCAACGCATCCCAAGAGCCACGGCTACTCCCTGGCGGGCGTCATCGTCCGCGTGGACGTCGTCGCGAAGACCTTCGCGGTGCAGTCTCAGACCGGCGCGGAGACGACGCTCGTTCGCACGAGCGCGACCCGCGTGCAGGGCAACGCCTTGAAGCCGGGAGACCGGGTCGCCGTCCGCTACATGGAGAAGGACGGCAAGAAGATCGCGACGTCCGTGAAGGTCGAGACCGTGGTCGCCGCCGCGGTGACTCCCACCGCCGCTCCGGCCGGGGGGCGCTGAGGGGAAGGGGTGAGCCCCGCCCCTACTTACGAATCTCAGGTCGTCGTCCCTTCAGCCTTTCAACCCTCTAACCGGCAGAAGAAGAGCTCGGTGTTCCGGATCCCGTTCTCGGGGAAGTCCTGCTTGGTGTACTCGACCGAGAAGCCGAGCTCGCGCAGCCGCTCATCCAGGTCGATCCCGTAGGCGCGGTACGCCAGCGCGCGGCCGTCCTCGGAGTTGGCGTTGCCGTGGTACTCCGGCTCCATCAGGTGGCGGTCGCGCGACGGGTCGTCGGGGTCCACGATCTCGACGCGCGTCACGGTCTCGCGGTTGCGGAAATGGGGCACCGTGAAGAGATAGACGCCGCCCGGCCGCAGCACCCGCCGGATCTCCCGGTGCGCCCGGTCCTCGAGACGCACGTGCTCCATGACGTCGCTCGTGATCACGATGTCGAAGCTCGCGTCCGGGAAGCTCAGGCGCTCGAGGTTCTGGTTCGTCGTGCGCGCGCCGAGCGCCTGTCCGGCCTCGAGCCCGGGCCGCAGCGTCGAGAGGTGAAGATCGATCCAGGAACATCGCGCGAGCCAGTCGGGGATCGGGTACGCGGAGGCGCCGGTCGAGAACGGAGTCTGCGTGTCGTAGACGGAGACGCGGCGGCGGGCTCCGTCCACCGGCAGCTCCGCGAGGCTCCTCGCGTCGACGCCGGCGAGACGGCGGAACGCCTCGAGCAGGCCCCGGGCGATCGAGCGGTAGCGGCTCGTGGCCAGGCAGGAGGCGCAGGTCATCGACTCGCGCGCGAGCGCGGGGTCGTCGCACGAGAAGCGGGTGGATGCGCCGCAGATGTTGCAGACGCCACTCTCGCCCGCCTCGCGTGGGGCCGGCGGCGCGCCGTCTCCCGTGCCGCCGTGGAGCGCCGCGAGGACGACGTCCACGCGGGCGCCCCACGAGTTCTCCCGGCCGAGCGCGCGCAGCCGCTCCCGGAAGGCGGGATCGCTCCCCTTCGCCCGCGCCCTCGCGAGCGCGGCCGAGAACGCGGGGGCGTCCCTCGCGATCTCGACCTCGGGAAAGGCCTCGCACTCCGGCATCGGCGTCGTGACGACCGGCTTGCCTCCGGCGAAATACTCGAAGAGCTTGAGCGGCGAGGTCGAGAGCGTGATCGGGTTGATCCGAAAGGGGATGGTGGCCACGTCGAAGGAAGCCAGATAACCGGGCAGCGTCTCGTAGTCGCGCGGGCCGAGCCACAGGACGTTCTCGCGCTTCAAGAGCGGCTCGCGCGCCAAACTCTTGTCGAGCTCCTGCCCGATCAGGACGAAGCGCCAGTCCGGGTTCTCGCGGGCGACCGCGTCGAGTAGGGGAGCGTCGAACCACCGCGCGAGGGCTCCGTAGTAGCCGGCAGTCTTTACAGCGGGCCCTCCTCCGGAGAGGAACCACGCGAGGGCCTCGTCCCTCGGCGGGGCGGCCGGCGCCGCGAACCGCTCGTACTCGACGCCGTTCGGCACGTAGAGGGCGTCGGGGCGCTTCTGCAGCGCCTGCTCGTGCAGTCGCCTCGCGACGCAGAGGACCAGCGCGGCGCGCTTCAGGGCGCGCTCGTGGTTGCGGGCCAGCATCGCCGGGTCGTAGGGGAAGACCTCGAGGTCGTCGATCCAGTCGTAGATCAGGCGCGCGCCGGAGGGGAAGGCCTCGGCCGCCGGAACGTTGTACGGAAAGGCCCAGAGCAGCGGATTCGGGATCGCGTGGAGCGCCTGCGGCTCGCCGCGGAAGAGGAAGACGTTTGGCTCGACCTCGCGGAAGCCGTCGACCTTGTCGTCGGAGTTGCTGCAGTCGAAGACGACGACGTACCCGCGTTTTGCGAGGACGCGCGCGAGGTGGTGCGGCCTCTGAACGAGCGAGATGCCCCATCCGATCGAGGGAAGGAAGACGACGGCGCCGCGGCTCGCGGCCGCGCGGTCGATCACGTGCGCGAGCTGCGCGCCGATCGAGTCGCCCGGCGCGGAGGGCCGCGGCGCGGGCGAACGTCCCCACTTCTCGGCGTACTTCTTCTTGTTCTCGGCGAAGAGCGCCAGGTACCGCTCCTGCGGCATCTTGCGAAACGACGCCATCTGCCAGTGGTGCACGAACGCATCGCGCGCACACCGGATCGCGAGCCCCTTCTCCGCGACCCGGCGGCAGTAGTCGTCGTCCTCGAACATCCCGAGACCGAAGCGTTCGTCCAGCGCTCCCACGGCGTCGAAGACGCGGCGGGGAAGCGCCGCGCAGAAGAGCGCGAGCATCGGAAGCGCGAAGGTCTCGCCGTCGTGCGTTCGCACGTAGTCTCGGGCCCACCCCGGAAGATCCGCCAGGCCGCCATAGCCGACCTCGACGCGAGCCTCGTTGGCGATCGCGTTCGTGACGGGGCCGACGAGCCCCAGGGACGGATCGGCCGCGAGGTGACGCACGAGCGCCGTCAGCGCGCCGCGGGTCGTGACCGTGTCGTTGTTCAGGAGGACCAGGTATTCGCCCGTGGCCGCGGCGAGCCCGGCGTTGCAGGCCGCCGCGAAGCCGCGGTTTTTCCCCTGGAAGAGGACGCGCATCCGGGGCCCGAGCAACCTCTGCTGCTCCTCGAGCAGCTCCCGGGTGCCGTCAGTCGAGCCGTTGTCGACGACGATCAGCTCCCAGTTCGGCCACTCGGTCCTCGCGGCGAGGCTCTCGAGGCAGACGCGGTTCAACTCGCGGTTGTCGTAGGTGACGACGACGACCGAGATCCGGGGGAAGAGCAGGGCGAGCCCTTCGGGCGGCCGCGTCGCTTCAGGCTCCGTCAGGAGCGGCCACGCCCGCCGTTCGCGCAGCCGCTCGGCGACCGGCAGCCACGCGGGCTCCTCCACGAGCGCGAGGGTGGCGCCGAGCGACTCGTCTCTCCGCAGCGCGTCGAGTGCGGCGTAGAGATCCTCGTCCCGATCCTCGCCGGGCAGCGCGAGCGTCACCTCCGCGAAGCCGCCGGAACGCGACGCGATCGCCCAGGCTGGGCCGCTCGAACGGAAATCCCCCGAGACCCTGTAGACGCGGTGTCCCGACGCCGCGAGACTGGTCGCCAGCATCGAGAGCTTCCCGGTCGAGGACGCCACTCCCGCGAACAGCACGATGTCGTGCCGATTCTCGATCGACGGCGGCGGGGCGGCGGCCGCCGTCTCGGGCGCGAGATTGCGGCCGACCCAGTCGGCCTGCGCGGAACGGCGCAGCGGCCGGGCGAGGCGCGCGGCGAAGCGTCGCGCCCTCCAGTACCAGTTCGCCGCCTTCCAAACGCGGGAACCGTGGATCTCGTGGAGCTCGCCCCGGACGCGCGCGAGCTCCTCCGAGAGGCGCTCTTGGTCCCCGCGGGCGCGGTCGTGCTCGACCCGCACGACCTCCCGCGCGGCGCGCGCCTCCCCGAGGAGCCGCTCCCGATCCTCCACCGCGCGGCGGAGCTCGGCGGCCTGAGCGTCGAGCGACCCGGCGGTTCCCATGTTCGCGGCGATCGCCTGCGCGAAGAGGGCGCGCTGGGATTCCGTGACCGGGGGCGGTACGAACTGCGACGTGGAACCGAGGAGACCCGCGGCCGCCGCCACGTCCTCCTCCGCGAGGCGCCGGAGCCCGCCCGCGGCCTCCGCGAGGCGCGCCCGCAGTCCCTTCTCGCCCTCGAGCGCGCTCTCCATCCTGGCCTGGAGGCTCCAGCCGGAGAGCGATTCGAGCGGCTCGAGGAGAGAGAGGAGATCGAGCCGCTCGAAGAGAGAGCCCAGCTTCGGGTCGTAGCCGATGCCGACGAGCGGCACCGCGCCGGCGGCGGCGAAGACGGCCGCGTGCAGCCGCATGGCGACCACCAGGTCGCAGGAGGCGAGGAGGCCGCGCGTCTCGGAGGGAGAGAGCGGCTCGGGAAGCTCCGCCGCGCGTGCGGATGGCGAGAGCCGGCGGCGCACGCGTGCCGCGACGCCGGCATCGTCCTCGTCCGCGCGCGCGCTCTTCTGGAACG
Organism: Thermoanaerobaculia bacterium; assembly: GCA_036493875.1. Taxonomy (GTDB): domain Bacteria; phylum Acidobacteriota; class Thermoanaerobaculia; order UBA5066; family Gp7-AA6; genus DAHUXD01. The sequence continues at coordinate 49,193 of DASXPB010000020.1, read as the reverse complement.
GGACGAAGAGGAGCGTTCCGCCCGTCTTCGCGAGCAGCCGGTCGAGCGCGCCCGCGACCTCCGCCTCCCAGCGCTCGGGATCCGCGCCGAGGGCCCAGGGCCGAAGCGCGACGGCCACGAGGGGCGATGGCGATGCAGCGCCGGCCTCGATGCCCGCCTCTCGCAGCAGCTCCGCGGCGGAGCGCCGCGCGGGAGCCAGCGCGAAGGCGGGGTCGGCGGACAGCGTGATCCGCGCCGCCTCGACGCCCGACGCGATCAGGAGATCGCGCGACTGCGCGTCGCGGACCGAGAGGAAGGCGGAGGCCTCGCAGACGCCGCGCACCATCCTTCGGGCCTCGGGCGAGGCGAGGGGGCCGATCCCCAGCCCGAGGAGCGCGAGCGGCTTGCCCTCGAGGGCCGCCAGGATCGCCGGACCCGCGTAGAAGCTGATGCCGTAGTGATTGGGCGTGAGGAGGCTTCCCGGATCCACGCCCCACAGATCCTGGAAGAGGCCTCCGCCGCCGACGAGGACGAGGTCGCAGTCCCGCGCGGCGCGGACGATCGCGGGGAGATCGCGCCAGGCGACGGCCTCGACGCCGTGTCGGTGCCGCGTGTCGGCGGGATCGCCCGAGATCACGACGGCGCGGACGGACGCGAGGGGCGAGCGTGCCTGCAGTCCATTCAGGATGGCCGCGAGGATCGCCTCGTCGCCGATGTTCCCGAAGCCGTAGTAGCCGGCGATGAGGACCACGGGCCGGCTCGATGTCACCGCCGCAGTCTGACGCAGGCGGGATGCCTCGGCAACCCCGGGCAACCTGCCGGATCGCTAGCCGCGGGCCGGGAGAGTCACCTTGAAGACCGCGCCGCCGCCCTCGTTCTCCCGGACCTCGATCGATCCTCCGTGCGCCTCGACCACCTGCTCGACGATGGCGAGCCCGAGCCCGGAGCCCTGGGGATTTCGGGCGCGCGCGTCGTCAAGGCGGAAGAATCGCTCGAAGATCCGCTCGCGGTCGTTGGGAGCGATTCCGGGCCCGTGGTCGGCGACCTCGAGGAAGACCGATTCGTCCTCGGCGCCGACGCGCACCTCGACCATGGTCTCGGGCTTCGTGTAGATCACCGCATTGGACACGAGGTTGGACACGAGGCGCAGCAGCCCCGCCCGCTCGCCCCGCAGCCGGGCCTCGCCATTCTTCGCGAACGCGCACGCGACGCCGCGGTGGTGGCCGAGGGCCGCGGCCGCGAAGATCGCCTCCTCCGCGATCTCGGAGAGGTCGATCGGCTCGACGCGGCGGGGAGCGGCGGCGTCTCCTCGTGCGAGGTGGAGGAGCCCGTCGACCTCCCGGGCGACTCCGCGGGAGACCTCCGCGATCGTCTCCAGCGATCGCCGGCGCTCGGGCTCGGTGGCCTCGGGTCGCAGCGCGTCGCTCGCCTCGCCGAGGAGAACCGCGGTCGGGGTCTTCAGCTCGTGCGCGGCGTCGGAGATCAGGCGGCGCTGCGCGGCGAAGGCGCGCTCGAGCCGGTCGAAGAGCGAGTTGATGACCTTGGCGAGCCGGCGGAACTCCTCGCCGCCGGAGGAGACCCGAACCCGCCGCGAGAGATCCGTCGCCTCGGCCTCCTCGGCGAGGCGAGTGACCTCCTCGACCGGGCGGATCGCGCGATGGACGGCGAAGGCGAGGATCGTGGCGGTGCCGAGAAATCCCACCAGGACCATTCCCGCGAGCGCCTGGTCGACGCGCGCGAGACTGCGGATGGTCGGGCCGATCCAGCGAAACAGCACGAGCGTCGCGCCCTTCGCCTTGCCCTGGAGGTGCGTGACGAGAAACCGGCAGATTCGGTTCTGGCTGCTGTAGGGCTCGACCTCCGTGTAGGGGATCTCGGGACGGTTGCGGTACGGCGCGAGCGTCACCTTCGCCTGCTCGGGGAGCAGGTTGCCCGTCAGCGCCACGGGGACCTCGCCGTTGAAGAGGATCGCGGAGTGGTTGGCCAGGCGGAACTCGAACGCGTTGGCCTCGAGGCCCGCCTTGAGGGCCTGGCGCTCCTCCTCCGGCAGCCCCACGAGCTCGTAGTCCGAGCCGATCGCGATGGCGAGCGTATCGAGCTCGCCGTCGATCTCGCGGAAGGCCATGCGGCGGATGAGGGTGCGCGCGCCGAGCGCGAGCACGATGAGAAACGCGGCCGACACGACGGCCGCGGAGAGAGCGAGCCGGGTGCGCGCCCGCTCGAAGCGCAGGAAGCTCATCGGAGCCGGTAGCCCATGCCGCGCAGCGTCTCGATGCGGGAGGGCCTGCCGCGCGTGTCGAGCTTGCGGCGCAGGCGTCCGACCAGGACGTCGATCGTGTTGGACATGGGCTCGTCGCGCTCCCCCCACGCCTGCTCCAGGATCTCCTCGCGGGAGATCACGGCGCCGGGCGACCGCATGAGGAGCTCGAGGATCGTGAACTCGCGGGAGGTCAGCCGCAGCGTGTCGTCTCCGCGCCACGCCTGGCGCTTCCCGGGATCGAGGCACAGGTCGCCGGCCTTGAGCTCCCGGGGCGCGCGGACCTCGTTGCGGCGCAGGAGGGCCCGGGCGCGCGCGGTCAGGACCTCCAGCTCGAAGGGCTTGCCGAGGTAGTCGTCGGCGCCCTCCGAGAGGCCCTGGACCTCCTGCTCCGGGTCGTCCATGGCGGTGAGCATGAGGATCGAGTTGCGGAAGGCATTCGCTCGCGCGCGCCGGCAGACCTCCAGACCGTCGCCGTCGGGCAGGCGGCGGTCGAGGACGAGCAGGTCGTAGCCGTGCAGCGAGAGAAGCTCATCCGCCTCGGCGATCGACGCGGCCTCGTCGCACGCGAGGCCGATGCGCGTCAGGGCGCGCACGACGATCGAGCGGAGCCGATCGTCGTCCTCCAGCACCAATGCCCGCATAGCGGGCTAGATTACTGCTAGCCGCGTGCCGTCTGTCGCCTACCGGCTACCAACTGAGGTTGAACGTCTTGACCAGGAACACCGCCATCTGGCCGCGCGTGTTCGGGTCGCTCGGGCAGTAGCGCAGGGGCGAGGTGCCGCAACCCCCGGTGATTCCCATGTTGTAGAGCTCCATGATCCAGGGCTCGAAGGGATTTCCGTTCGAAACGTCGGAGAACACCGACGAGGCGGCCGGCGGCACGTGGCTTGAGCCCTTGAGAGACTTCAGGAGGAACACCGCCATCTGGTCGCGCGTGACCGTCCCGGTAGGGCAGTAGTTGCTGCCGTCGCCGCAGCCCGCCGTGATCCCCTGGCTCGCCAGCTCTTCGATCCAGTCCGCGGCGAAATCGCCGACGTGAACGTCTCCGAAGACCGTGCCCGTCGCGGGAGGCGGTACGTAGCTCGCGCCGAACTTGGACTTCAGCAGGAAGATCGCCATCTCGGCGCGCGTCACGGAGGCGTCCGGGCAGTAGTTGCCGTTGCCGCAGCCCGCCGAGACGCCGACTCGGTAGAGCGTCTCGATCCAGTGGAAGAACGTGTGGCTCGTGGGCACGTCGGGGAACGTCGGAATGGAGACGAGGCAGGGCGCGGTGTTGATCTCCGGCAACATCTGCTCGTTGATGCAGCGGGAGTGGAACACGAACGAGACGTACTGCCAGCCGAGCAGGTGGCAGTAGCTCATGATCGTGCCGTTGCCGATGCCCGGGTTCTCGACCGGGCCGGCGTAGCAGCCGGCCTCGCCGTTGTAGCAGTGGTCGATCGGCGGCGAGTAGCAGTGCGTGTGCTCCGAGCCGGAGTTGTGGCCCATCTCGTGGGCCGAGGCGTATTGGTCCCAGAGCTGGAGCGGATAGCTGCCGTACACCTGGGTCAGCCCGTATCCGCCGCCCCAGTCGGTGCCGTAGGCGAAGTCTCCGGAGCACAGCACGCCTATCCAGGCGATGCCGCCCGACACCGGGTGGCCGCTCAGGTAGTGCACGTAGGTGCGGGGATAGCTCCCGGAGGGCCGGTTCGCGTGCCACCAGTCGCCCAGCTGAAGCAGCTGCGTGAGCGTGTCGCCGCCCGTGTAGGGGTCGGCCGAGGTCCAGACGTGCACGTTGGCGATCGTCAGGTGCATGGCGAGGTCGCGCTCGTAGACGACGTTGACGGCCCCGAAGAGCGTCAGCGCGTAGGCCGCGACCGCGTCCGGGTCGTTGCCGAACTTCACGTAGAGCTGGTTGTCGGTCTCGATGCGGACGCTCGCCTGCTTGAAGCCGGCCGCCTCCGGAAGCTCCGCCGCCGGGAAGCTCGGGCCGCTGACAGCCGTAGAGAGCGCGCCCGGAAGCGACTCGGCGCGGCAGGAGAAGGCGCCGGAGATCGCCGAGGCGTTCAGCGGAGACTCCGCGGAACGGACCACGTAGTGGGACCCGGACTCGTCCGGGCCGGCGTAGGTGTAGCCCGCGCTCGACTGGACGTACGCCACGAGCGCGCCCTTCTGCGCGGCGACGTAGACGCGCGAGTCCGGCTCGCCGTCGATCACGCCCGAGAAGTGGACGATCGAGGGAAGCGGCAATGTGCGCTCGCCCCCGGATCCGGAGAGCGTGAGCCGAGCGTTGGCGGCCGCGACCTCAAAGCGGCGAAGCAGCAGCCGGCCCCGAACGCCGGGCGCCGTCGGGAATTCGTCGATCTCGACCTGCCGCGACGTGGCCGCGCGGAGCGCCGCGAGTCCGGCGGCGTCGAACCGCAGGCCCTCTTGTCCGGGTGCGGCGAGCGCCGCCGCATCGTGAGGCGAGACGATCGATCGCAGGGGGCTCGAAACGGTCGCCGCGGACGCGGACCAGGCCGCGGCCAGGGCCACCGTTGCCAAGACGCAAGAAAGAGTCAACCGCGCCCGCATCCGGTGCCTCATGAAGGGCTCCTCTTTTTGAAAGACGTCTCCCCGCCGGACCGGGGATATCAAGAGTCGGGCCAGCCGGCGGGTCGTTCGAAGGTTAGGTCCGTGAAGAGCTTGCGTCCCGTGACGTCCGTCACCTGACCCGCATTGTCAGCCCGGCGAGGGCGAACTGACACGCAGGCGTCCCGGGGCGCGCCCTCCGCCCCGCGCCCGGCCGGACAATAATGCGCCCCCGGGGAGGTCAGCATGCGAGGAAAGACGGTCGCGCTCTGCTCGTTCGGCGTGCTCTTCGGGGCCCTGGGTGCGGAACGCCTCTTCGCCGCGGAGCGCCCCGTCCTGCGCTACGTGCCCAAGCACGAGGAGCTCAAGTACACCTTCGGCGGAGCGGCGCCCACGCATCACGTCGCGCCGGGAACCCACATCGTCAGCTGGAGCGAAGACTGCTACGACGGCGGGTTGAAGAGCGCGAGCCAGAAGCCGAGCGCCGTGCTCGTTCCCGGCCACGACAATCCGCAGACCGGGCCCTTCTACGTGGACGGCGCGGAGCCGGGCGACACGCTCGCGATCCACATCGTGAAGCTCGAGCCGGCGCGCGACACGGCGTTCTCGGTCGCGTTCCCGGGATTCGGCGCGCTCAAGGGCACCGACAAGACCGCGATGCTCAACCCGGATCTTCCCGAGACGGTCTGGGCCTACGAGGTGGACCGTGCCCGCGGCATCGCGCGGAGCAAATCCCAGGATGGCCAGTTCTCGTGGGAGGTTCCGCTCGCGCCCTTCCTCGGTTGTCTCGGCGTCGCGCCGGGCAACGCCGAGGTGCGTTCGACGATCGTTCCCGGCGACTTCGGGGGAAACATGGACTGTCCCGAAGTGCGCGCCGGAAACACCGTCTACCTCGGAGTGCGCGTCCCGGGCGGCCTGTTCTCCTTCGGCGACGGCCACTTCGCGATGGGCGACGGAGAGATCATGGGCACGGCGATCGAGGGCGCGATGAACGTCGAGCTGACCGTGGACCTGATCAAGAAGCGCGCGACGCCCTGGCCTCGAATCGAGAACGAGGAGTGGATGATGTCGCTCGGCGCCGCGCGTCCGCTCGAAGATGCGGCGCGCATCGCGTACAAGGACATGGTCCAATGGGTCGTGGAGCGAACGGGAATGGCGATGCTCGATGCGTATGAGTTCGTCTCGCAGAACGCGAGGGCGCCGATCGTCGAGCTGGTGGATCCCGAGTACACGGTGCTCGTCAAGATTCCCAAGGCCCGTTTGCCGAAGAGGGGAGCCGGACAATGAAGACCACCGGCAGGCGACTGCTCAAGCGAATCCTCCTGGGCCTCGCGGTCGTCGTCGTCCTCGCCCTTGGCGGGATGACGTACATGATCGGCGGTCCGCGCAACTTGATCGGGATGCTGCGATACGACCAGCGCCAGGAGGGCACGCTCAGGGTCGGCGACCGCGCGCCCGACGTGACGCTCTATGCCCTCGACGGCAGGACGCCGGTCCGGCTGTCGCAGGAGCTGGGCGGCAAGCCGACCGTGCTCGTCTTCGGCAGCTTCACTTGACCTCCCTTCCGGCGCTCGGTCGAGCGCGTCGACGGGATCCGGAAGCGCTACGGCGACCGCGTGCGGTTCGTGACGCTCTACATCAAGGAGGCGCACCCGCTGGACGAATGGCAGATGGACTCGAACGAGAAGGAGAGTGTCTGCTATCCGCAGCCCACAACGCTCGAGCAGCGGGTCCGGATCGCGAACGACTTCGTCAAGCGCTTTCACTACGACATGCCGCTCTACGTCGATCCCATCGAGAACCCGGCGAACGCGGCCTACGCCGGCTGGCCCGAGCGCTTCTACATCGTCGACGAGTCGGGCACGATCGTCTACAAGGGCAAGCCGGGACCGTTCGGCTATCACCCCGAGGAGGTCGAGACGTGGCTCGCGAAGCGGTTCCCGGAGGCCGCGGCGTCTACGAGCGGGGCTTCTTCTCCGGCGTCCTGAACTCGTTGCGGCGTCGCCACAGGTAGATCAGGATCGCGACGTTGACGGCGAGGAGCAGGTAGCGCCGCACGCTCTCAGGCCGCTTCGCGATCTCGACGAGCTCCGGCGGGATTCCGAGCGCGGTCAGCACGATCGTGAAGTAGGTCGCCCACCACACGCGCGCGGCGAGGAGCGAGCCCTCGGCCGCGAACACGAGCGCGATCAGGATCGCGGCCGCGCCGATCGCGCGCACCTGTCGGCTCGTCAGCGCGTCGAGCACTTTGGAGACGTCCTGCACGACGCGACTGCGCTCGGTGACTCCCAGGTACCGGGCGGCCTCGAGGGGCTCGGACTGGCGGGGCAGCCGCGCGATCCGCAGCGCGACCAGCCCGAGGAGCAGGAACGCGGCGCACTTGAGGTACTTGAAGACGATGATCCAGATGAAGCCCGCGGTGAGGGGAGGCCGCTCGAGAGCTTTGGTCGCGGTCATGGGGGAGCGGAGTTTCCCACACAGAATGCTCGAAGCGAACTCCTGCGCATCCGGCCGGTCCGCCGGCTCCGGGGCGCCCGGACTCCGATCCCGCTCCGACGGCGGCTTTACCGGCCCGCCCCGCGAGGGTATGCTTCCCTGCGTCTCGCCGGAGGATCCGATGATCCGTGCCTCCCGACTGGCCTTCCTTCTGGTGCTCTCCGGATGCCTCCTTTCCGGTGACGCCCTCCGGGCGGCCACCTATCTGCCGATGTCGGACGCGGATCTGGTCGCTCAGGCGTCGATCATCGTCCGCGCCGAGCTCGTCGATCAGTCCGTCCGAGTGGATCGGATCGGGACCGTGGATCTTCCGTTCACGATCGTGACGTTGCACGTGCTCGAGGCGTTCAAGGGAGATCCGGGCGGGGACACGATCCGCGTGCGGCTGCCGGGCGGGACGACGGACTCGTCGTCCTGGTCGCTGCCGGGGACTCCGGCGTTTGCGAGCGGCGGCGAGTTCGTCCTGATGCTCGACACGATCGCCGACGGCTCGGGCGAGCGGCGCCTGAGCGAGTTCGGCCTCGCCAAGTTCGACCTGGTCTCCGACGAGTCGGGGAGACGCTTCGCGGTGCGCCCGGTTTTCTCGTCCGAGGCGGACGTCCAGCTCTCGAGGCTAGCCGGTCCGCTCGAGGCTGCGGCGACCGGCGACAGCACCCCCCGGGCTCGCGACGGCGAGTCGTTCCTCGCCGCGCTGCGGCGGGTGAGTCGCGGCGAGCCGATGCCGCCAGTCGCGTACGTCGCCCCCGTGGGCGGTTTCATCCGTCTCCAGACCAAGTTCTCCAACATCGGCGGCTTCGAGCCGACCACGCAGGGTCTGTTTCGCTGGAACTGGGACGCTCCGTCGCAGCCTTCTCCCACCGCGACCGCGATGATTACCGGGACCCAGTCGAATCTCGGAAGCGACGACGTTTGCAACCAGGACTCGAGCTGCTACGTCCAGAACGCGGTGACTCAGTGGCACGGCGTCGCCTCGTCCAACGTCCAGGTCGCCGGGCCATCCGGCTCCGGGAACCTCAAGTACGTCCTGGATGCGGCTCAGAGCCAGGATGGAGGCATGGCCTGGAACTCGCCGTTTGGATGCTCGGGCGGCACCATCGGTCTCGGCGGACCTGACCCCTCGCCATTGGGGCCGGCTTATCGGGGCGATTCGCCGTACTACCAGATCAGCAGCGCAACCGTGAGCATGCGCAAGAGCGGGTGCGCGACCGCAAAGTACTCCGGCAAGGTCTTCAAGAGCGCCGTCCTTCACGAGAGCGGCCATGCGCTCGGACTCGGCCATCCGGGCACCGATCCGGCGCACGACGAGGCCGTCAGCCTCCACAACACCACGACGCAAGCGGACTGGACGGTCGCGGTCATGCACTGGTCGATCCCGCCCGCGAATCCCTCGACGCCGCAGACCGACGACGTCCAGAGCATTCAGTACCTCTACGGCACCGCGGCGGCGGGTCCGGCCCCGGTCGCGAACTTCAGCGTCGCCCCGGGCTCACCGAGCGCGGGCTCGGCGGCGACCTTCACGGACTCCTCGACGAACGCGCCGACCGGCTGGTACTGGGACTTCGGAGACGGCGGGTCATCCACCGATCAGAATCCGACGCACACCTTCGCGGCGCCCGGCAGCTATTCCGTGAAGCTGTCGGCCGGCAATTTCGGCGGGACCGGCGTCGCCACGAAGTCGGTCGCCGTCGTCCAGGGCGGGGGCCCCTCGGGGCCCTGCACGCCCGACGACGCGACGCTGTGCCTCTCCTCCAGCCGTTTCAAGGTGACGGCGATGTTCCAGAAGCCCAACGACATCGCGCGCCCGGCGCACGCGGTCCCACTCACCGGCAACACGGGCTACTTCTGGTTCTTCGACAACACCAACGTGGAGGTTGTGACGAAGGTCCTGCCCTTCTGCTCGGACCCTTTCAACTCGATCTGGGTCTTCGCGGCCGGCCTCACGAACGTCAAGGTGGACATCACCTATCTCGACACCCAGACGAGCACGACCGTCATCAAGAGCAACCCGCAGGGCACCGCGTTCGCCGCCGTCCAGGACACCGCGGCATTCAAGACGTGTCCGTGATTACCCGTCACCCCGGACGGTCCATGGCGCCCGGGATGAAAGCTACTTCCGCGGCGCCTTCAGGCTCCTCCGCGTCAGACGCCGCGCCGCCTCCTGGAGAGTGGCCTCGGTCTTCGCGAAGTTGACGCGGATCTGGGTCTTCCCGCCTCCGCCTCGAGTCGCGTAGAAGCTGGATCCGGGCACGGCGGTCACCCCGACCCGGCGCGCCAGGAACTCGACCAGCGCCCAGTCGTCCTTCCAGCCGAGCGGCGCCCCGTCCACCATCACGTAGTAGGCGCCCTCCGGCGTAGGGAAGGCGAACCCGGCGGCGCGCAGCGCGTCGAGGAGAATCCGGCGCCGCCGGCCGTAGGCGCGGCGGAGATCCTCGTAGTAGCTCTCCGGCAGCGCGAGCGCCACGCGGCCCGCGTCCTGGAAGACGGTCGGCGCGCAGATCGTCAGGTAGTCGTGCACCTTCCGGACGAGCGCCGTCAGGGGCGCCGCGGCTACGGCCCAGCCGATGCGCCAGCCGGTCACGGCGTAGGTCTTCCCCAGGCCAGAGAGCGTGACCGTGCGGTCCTCCATCCCGGGCAGCGAGCCCAGGCTCACGTGCCGGTGCCCGTCGAACCAGATGTGCTCGTAGATCTCGTCGGTCACCGCGATCACGCCGTGGCGCTGGCAGAGATGCGCGATCTCCGAGAGCTCCTCCCGCGAGAACACGCGGCCCGAGGGATTGGCGGGGCTGTTGACGAAGACGATCCGCGTTCGCGGCGTCACCGCGCGGGCGAGCGCGGCGGGGTCCAGTCGAAAGTCGGGCCGCGAGAGCCGCACGAACCGGGGCGTGACCCCGGCCAGCCGGCAGGCCGGGACGTAGTTCTCGTACCAGGGCTCGAGCACGATCGCCTCGTCTCCGGGCTCGGTCAGTCCGAGGACGGCAGAGGCGACGGCCTCGGAGACGCCGCAGGTCACCGTGACCTCCGTCTCCGGGTCCGACGCGATGCCGTTGACGCGGCGGGTCTTCTCGGCGATCGCCGCGCGGAAGGCGGGAACTCCCCAGGTGAATCCGTACTGATGGTTCTCCGATCGGCCGATCGCCTCCGCGAGCGCGTCGGAGAGCGCGCGCGGCGGATCGAAGTCCGGCAGACCCTGCGCGAGGTTGACTCCGCCGACCTCCGCATGCAGGCGGGTCATCTCCCGGATCACCGACTCCTGAAACGGGCGCGTGCGGCCGGAGAGGCGTCGGAGTCTGCCGCCCCGAGGGGACCCTCGACCGCGCGGGAGATTCTTCGCTGGCTTCAAAAGATGGGTCCCTCGCGACGCTTCATCGCGCTCCTCGGGATGACAGACTAGACCAATCGCCATGCTCCTGGGATGACGCACTCTCGAGACCGATGAACGAATCCCCTCGCGCCCATCTCCACCGCGGCCTCTCCGCGGTCGAGTACTTCACGTTCGGCTTCGGCACGATGGTGGGCGTCGGCTGGGTCGTGCTCATGGACGACTGGCTCGCGCGCGGGGGACCGGCCGGCGCGCTCCTCGGCTTCGTGGCGGGCGGCCTGCTGCTCTATCCGGTCGCGCGAACCTACGGCCGGATGGTGGTGCGGATCCAGGACGCGGGAGCCGAGATCGCCTATACGGAGGGCGTGTTCGCTCCGGCGGTCGGGTTCTCCGCCGCGTGGACGATGGTGCTCGCGTACGCGATCGTCTGCCCGTGGGAGGCCGTCGCGGTCGGCAATCTGCTCGCGAGGCTCTTTCCGGCGATGAACGCGGCTCCGCTCTACGCGGTGGCCGGAAAGGTCATCACGGCCCCGCGCCTGGTCGCGGGACTCCTCCTGACTGGCCTGGTCGCTGCCATCAACACCTTCGGGATCCGGGTCTCCGGGATCTTCCAGAACGTCCTGACCTTCGGCCTGCTCGCCCTGTTCGCCGCGTTCACGGGCCTGGGGCTCGTGCGAGGCGATCCGAAGCTCCTCGATCCGCTCTTCGCCAGGCCCGGTACGGGTGGCGCCATCCTGTCGACTCTGCTCGTCCTGCAGATCGTCCCCTACTTCCTGACGGGCTTCGAGTCGATCGGGAAGGAGTCCGAGGAGGCGCGTAAGGGCTTCGATCCCAAGGGTTTCGAGCGTCTCATTCCTCTCGCGCTCATCTCCGGGATCCTCTTCTACGGGTCGATCATCCTCGCCGTCACGCTGGTGTTTCCCTGGAGGGAGCTCGTGGCGGGACACCTCGGGACCGAGGCCGCCTTCGAGCGCGCGTTCTCCTCGCGGGCGCTCGCGCGGCTGATCCTCTTCGCGGCGCTTCTCTCGCTGATCAAGATCTTCAACGGCAACTTCGTGGCGTCGACGCGCCTGCTCTTCGGCATCGGCCGCCGCGGCCTGGTTCACCCGTGGCTCGCGCGCGTCCACCCGCGCTTCGGGACTCCGACCCTCGCGGTCGCGCTCATGACGGTTCTGACCGCCGCGGCCGCCTTCCTGGGAGACGCGCTGCTCGTGCCCGTCACCGAGGTGGGCTCGCTCGCGGTCGCGGTCGGATGGCTCGCGACGTGCGCGGCGTTTCTCGTCCACGCGCGGCGCGCTCCCGTCGGCGCCTCCGGCGGTACGGGCGTCCTCGAGGCGGCCGCCGGAGCCGCCGTCTCCGCGGCGATCGTCGTCATGAAGGTCCTCCCGATCGTTCCGGGGAGCTTCTCCCGTTCCGAGTGGATCGCCTTCGCGTTCTGGTGCGGTCTCGGCGTGCTCTTCTGGAACACTCGGCCGCGGGCGGCGAGCGCGGAGCGCGCGCGAAGCTGACACCGCGTCGTGGAGGTGCTAAGATTCCTCGACCTGACGCGGCTCCGCCGAGCGGGTCCTGGTTCGTAGGAGGATTCAGCATGGTGGGACGGGGCAGAGACCAGCATCAGCCCGAGCCTTGGGCCTTCGACGGTCGATCCCTCATCAACGCGAGTGGATGGATTCTGGGCAAGACGATCTTCGAGGCCGACGCCCGGCGCATCGTCGCGGCGATCAACGACGTGCTGGCGATCCCGACGGCCGCTCTCGAGGCCGGGTTCATCCGCGAGATCCTGGTGCCGCGGCCCGAGACGCCCGGCGAGGTGCGGATCCGCATCCACCCCGTGCCCGCCCTGGCCGATCCGGCGGAGTTCTTCATCCATGACCGCCGGGTCGGCGAGCGACGGCAGGGGGAACGACGCCGGACGGACCGGCGCAGGGCCGTCGCGGCGAGCCCGCGGATCTTCTCCGTCGCCGACTAGCCGCCTAACGGCCGGCGGGCTCGCGCGGAACGAGGCTCAGGGGTTCAGCGCTTCAGCGCTTCTTCGAGCGCTTCTGCAGGAGCTCCGCGGCCTGGGCCGACGCGCCCGCCGGCGCCGGGTTCACCACCACGCGTCCCGTCATCGCGCTCATGTGCACGTCGCAGAAGTACTTGAACGTGCCGCTCTGCGTGAACGTGTGGGAGTAGGAGAACGGCGCGATCTGCGTGCCCGACACCCACGTTCCGTCGCTGGTGCAACCCGCGTAGCCCTCGGGATGCACCCCCCCATACGGATTGCCGCCGCCCGACGTGCACGTGCCCGCGTCGGAGCCGTGGTGGAGATCGCCCTCCCAGACCCACTTGACGGTGTCGCCGACGTTGATCGTCGTGACGCCGTTGCCGCTGACGTCGTCGACGAAGTTGGTCCCGCCGCGTCCCACGTGCACGACTCGGGTCTGGGGCGCGCTCGCCTGCGCCGGAGGATCGGCCGATCCCGCCACGAAGATGGGATCGGTCGTGTTGTTGTCGATCACGGCCGCGTAAGCGAGGATCGGCGTCGCCGAGGTCGCCACGATGAAGGCGTTCTCGGTGGACGTGGAGCCCACGCCCGCAACGCCGAAGATGTTGTTGACCTGGGCCCCGGAGTGGCCGCCGACCGACTGGGTCACCGCGGTGCCGATCGCCGCGCCGCCGTCGAAGATCTGCAATGTGACCGACGCTCCCGCGTCGTTGGGATTGTAGAACCCGGCGTTGGTGCGGAAGCCCCCGTTGGCTCCGCCGTTGCGCACCGAGGTGATCACTGAGGTCGTGTGCGCCTTCGAGGATTCGACGCCCGCGATGAACATGCCGACCGTGGGCACGGGCGTCGTCGAGTAGAGGCGGCTCGTCACGACGAGCTGGCCCTCGACGCCGGAGAACTCGAACTCGACGCCCCCGGCCGTGCCGGGCGACAGGAAGGCCTGCGCGATCATGTCGTCGTACGCCTTCGACTGGCGCGGGGCGAGGGCGATCGCGATCTGAGGCGCCGGCCCTGCCGGGCAGGCGATGAAGCAGTGGTACGTCGCCGTGACGTTCAGGGCCGCCGAGTACGACGTGTTGAACACCCTGACGTCCGAGAAGAACGGGTTGAGCCCGACGACCGAGGCGACGGCCGGCAGGGTCACCTCCTCCGCATGGAGGCAGGCCGCGACGGAGACGAAGAGAACCGCGAGTAGTGTTTTGCGCATCACCGATCCGGCAAACCTGGCCGGCTCCCTCCGAGAGCCTATGGCCCGGCGGCGCCCGGGCCCTCTCGGTTTAGGAAGGGCTTAGGCGGGTCGGACGGGTCCGGGGAACCCTCAGGGGAGCGTGGCCTCGCCCGTTTTGGGGTCGAAGCGGCTGCCCGCCGGCAAAACGTTCAGGCGTATGCCCTGCGCTCCCAGGACTTTCGAGGTCGGAGGCGTGATGCGGGCGGTGCGGGCATCGAAGACCACGGCGACGCTCGCGCCGAGCACGCGCCAGGTCCCGTCGGGAAGAACCTCGAGCGCGGTCGACTCGTCGATGCCGACGCCGACACGCTCCGGGTGCTCGAGGACCACGGAGAGCAGCCGGTTGTTGCGCCGCCGCCTCACGAAGTGCTGGTCCACGATCGCTCCCGGGATCAGATCGAACCCGCCCACCGTCGCGACGTCTTCGCGCGCGATCGTGACCCAGGCGTCGGGCGAATCCTTGGGGAGTGGCCGGTCTCCTCCCGGCTTCTTCTCGTCCCCGGTGATCATCGGAGAGGACATCACCGCAGCCCCGGCCGAGGTGCCGCCGACTACGGCGCCGGCGCGGAAACGCTCATGGATGGCGCTCTCGGTGCGCGTTCCCCGGAGCGCCCCCGTCAGACGCACCTGGTCCCCGCCGCCGAACCAGATCCCGGTGACGCCCTTGAGTCGCTCCGCCGCGGTGTCCGTGTCGGCCTGCTCGTGTGTCACGACGATACGTTCGGCGTTCGCTCCGAGCTTCCGAAAGGTCTCGGTGAGCTCGATTCCCGCGTCGGGATCCTCCGAGGCCATGGGGAAGACGGCGATGCGGGCCTGGCTTCCTCCCGCGAGCGCGACGAAGCGGTCCAGGATCGCGTCGGGGATCGGTCCGCCGCCGACGATGAGGAGATGTCCGCGAGCGGCGCCCGCCGCCGGTGTCGGCTGCGGACTCGGCGCGGGCGAGCTCGCGCAGGCGACCGTCCCGAGAAGAAGCACGGCCGCGAGGCCGAGGGAACGAGACGCGCACCACGAGATCTTCATGGAACTCCTCCTGACTCGAGGTCACCCCGGCGGTACGCCGCTCGCCGCGTACACGATTTTGAATCGTACGCGACGCGCCGATCCGAGACGATTGTGGTGGATCTGTCCGCCGTAAACCGCGATAGCATAACGGCAACGATCACCCGGACGTTTCGCCGATTCGAAATCGAGGTGCTGGCGCGGATGGAAGGCACGGTTCGCAGCGGCCGCGAGACCCCAACTCACAATTGAGGAGGTTGTCTATGTGGAGATCCTTCTTGGCTCGAGTGCTCATCTGGTTCGTGGCGCTCGCCGGGCTTGGACTCTACGCGACCGCCCAGACCAACGCCGGTAGCGTCTACGGCACGGTGACCGACGAGCAGGGTTCGGCGCTCCCCGGCGGCACGGCGACGCTGACTGGACCGACCGCGCCGATGACGACGACGGTCGACGCCGGCGGACAGTTCCGCTTCCTGAAGGTTCCACCCGGCAAATACAGCGTCGTCTTGACGATGCCGGGCTTCGCGACCGTGACGCAGGAGAACGTCATCGTCGTGCTCTCGAGGAACACCAACGTCGAGGTCAAGATGCGGATCTCGAACGTCCAGGAGAACGTGGTCGTCTCGGGCGCCACGCCGCTCATCGACACGCGCAAGGTCGAGACGGGCGCGACCTTCTCGCACGACGAGCTGACCGAGATCCCGACCGCGCGCAACGTGTGGAACCTGATCCAGCAGGTCCCGGGCGTGCAGCTCGACACCGTCGATGTTGCGGGCGCGGGATCCGCGCAGACCGGCGGCCCCGACTTCATCAGCAAGGGCTCGGGCAACGTCTCCTACAAGGTTGACGGCTCGACGATCACCGACAACACGTACGGCAATCCGTTCGGCCGCCAGAACGGCGGAACGAACACCTTCTTCGACTTCGATACCTTCCAGAACGTCGAGGTCGCGACCGGGGGCTCGCTGCTCGAGCAGGAGAACTCCGGCGTCACGATCAACGTCGTGACCAAGCGCGGCACCAACGAGTTGAAGGGCTCCGCCCGCTATCTGTACGCCTCGCACAGCTGGGAGGCCGACAACCGCTCCCAGGAGTCCATCGACCAGGGCTTCACCACGAACACGATCCGGTACGTGCGTGAGTGGGGCGGCGAGGCCGGCGGACCGATCCTCAAGGACAAGCTGTGGCTGTGGGCCGCGGGGTCGCGCCAGGACATCTCGACGAATCCGGTCCAGACGGACGTCGCCTCGCTCCAGGCCGCGCAGACCGTCACTCTCGAGCCGTGGAACGCCAAGTTGAACTGGCAGGTCGTCGACTCGAACGCGCTCAACCTCTTCTATCAGCGTAGTGACCGGAGCGAGTTCGGCCACATCTCGAGCGCGGACGTCACGCGCCGGCCGCCGGAGACGCGGACGGACCGGTTCGTACCGACCGACTTCTACAAGGTCGAGGACAACCACGTCTTCTCCTCCGACCTCTTCGCCTCGATCTTCCTGAACTACCAGAACGTGCACTACTCGGACTTCCCGAAGGATCCGAACGTCCAGCTCGACTATTACGACGGCGCCTGGCACAACTCCTGGTTCACGTACCTCGCCAAGGATCCGCAGAAGCAGGCGAACCTGACCGTCTCGAAGTTCTTCACGACGGGAAGTCTCAACCACGAGCTCAAGGTCGGCTTCAACTACCGCCAGCAGATCGCGGACTCCACGACCGGGCTCCCCGGCGATCACGTCTGGGGCTACGAGTACTCGTACTCGTCGGCGACGGCGCTCATCTCGCGCGGAGTCCGCACCCCGTTCAAGACGGAGTTCTGGACCGGGACGATCGGCGACACGATCACGGTGGGCAACCTGACCGTGAATGCCGGCGTGCGCTACGACATCCAGCGCGGCCGCAACCTGCCGGGCACCTCCTTCGCCAACCCGACGTATCCCGATCTCTTGCCGCAGATCGACTATCACGGCGCGCCGAACTGGCAGTTCAACTACCAGAACTGGCAGCCTCGCGGGTCCATCAGCTACGCGATCGGGGACAAGAAGGAGACGATTCTGCGGGCCTCCTACGGCCGCTTCGCCGACCAGCTCGGCTTCGTCAGCTACTACGGCAGCGGCGTGCCGATCTCGAACGGCTACTACTACTACTGGACGGACACGAACCGGAACCACCACGTCGATCCCGGCGAGTTCGACATCAACGATCCGCTGGGCCGCTTCTACAACGGCATCGACCCGGCGGTCTTGCCCAACGTGCCCAACAAGATCGCGAACGGCTACACGACGCCGATCACCGACGAGTTCACGATCGGTGCGGACCAGCAGATCAGCTCGGACCTCGCGGTCTCGGGCACGTTCACGTACCGATACACGAAGGACCTGCAGGACACCATACCCATAGGCTCGAGCGCGTCCACGTACGAGCTCCTCGGGAACGCGACCGGAGACTTCACGTTCGATGGCACGAACCACAACTTCAGCGTGCCGTACTACGGGCTCACGCTTCCGGAGTCGCCGACCGGCGTCCTGCTCTACAACAGAGCCCAGGCGTACCAGAGATACTTCGGAGCCGACGTCTCGGTGGTCAAGCGGTTGTCGCATAACTGGATGATGCGCGCGAGCTTCGGCTGGAACGACTTCCGACAATTCGTCAACGCACAATCGATCACGAACCCCAACAACATCTGGGAGCTCGGCGGCCAGAACGACAACGACACGCTGGCCGTCGGCTACTCCTCGAAGTCGTATCTCTTCATCAACGGGCACTGGCAGTTCAACGTCACCGGGCTCTATCAGTTTCCCCTGGGCATCAACCTCGGCGCGAACTTCTTCGGAAGGCAGGGGTATCCCTTCCTGCCGTACGTGCGAGCTCGAACACGAGATGTCGCCGACAGCCGTCCGCGCATCCTGATCGGGAAGGCGGGTGACTACCGGCTCGACAACCTCTACCAGCTCGATCTGCGCCTCGAGAAATCGTTCCAGATCGGGCCGGTCACGGTGACGCCGGCGGCGGAAGTCTTCAACGTGCTCAACTCCGGCACGGTTCTCCAGAGGTACTCGCGCGTGGGCCAGTGGGACAACCGCTCCGGGGAGCTGTCCACGGACGACCTCTTCAACACCGTCCAGGAGACGCAGAGCCCGGCGATCCTTCGGCTGGGCATACGCATGTCGTTCTGACGAGAGCCAGTTCCAGGGGGGCCCGCCCGGGGAATTCTGGGCGGGCCCTTCCGTTTCTGGGGCGGAGATGAAGAGGTCCCGGGCGATCCTCGCCGCCGCCCTGCTGCTGCTCGGGGCCGCGTGCCGAAAGACCGAGCCGCGCGCGAGCGTGTCTGCGCCGCCGACACCCCGTCCGCGCGTCTCCCGCGACGTCGTCCTCATCACGATCGACACGCTGCGCTACGACGCGACCAGCTTCGACGGCAACCCGCGCGGCACCACACCCAACCTCGATCGCTTCGCCGCGGAGGGTCGCGTCTTTCGCGCGGCGCACTCGCACAACGTCATCACGCTCCCGTCGCACTCCAACATCCTGACGGGCATGTTCCCGTATCAGCACGGCGTGCGGGAGAACGCCGGGTTCCGCCTGAGCGCCCACACGCCTACCGTCGCCTCGCGCCTGAAGGCCCGCGGCTACGTGACCGGAGCGTTCGTCAGCGCCTTCGTGCTCGACTCGCGCTACGGGCTCAACCACGACTTCGACATCTACGACGAGCTCTACCGGCATCTCGATGAGCAGCTCGACTTCAACATCCAGCAGGCGCGCGCCGAAGACACGGTCAAGGCGGCCCTCGAGTGGTTCCGCGCGCAGGCAGCGAGCGGCAAGCCGCGGTTCATGTGGGTCCACGTCTACGACCCGCACGCGCCGTACGAGCCGCCGGCGCCGTACAGCGAGAAGTACAAGGACGACCTCTATCTCGGCGAGGTCGCCTACACGGACGCCTCGCTCGCGCCGCTCCTCGCGGAGGTCCGGGCCGATCCCACGCATCCGCTCCTCGTCGTGACCGGCGACCATGGCGAGGCCCGCGGCGACCACGGCGAGCTGACGCACGGGCTCTTCTGCTACGAAGCGACTCTCCACATCCCGCTCTTCGTCTGGGGCCCCGACCTCGTCCCGGCCGGCGAGGACGCGACGCCCGCGCGCCACGTGGACATCCTGCCCACGATCCTGGACGCGATCGGCGAGGCGAAGCCGGAGGAGCTGCACGGGCAGTCGCTCCTGAATCCGAGGCGCAGAGAGGGCGAGAGCTACTTCGAGGCGCTCTCCGCCTCCTTCAACCGCGGGTGGGCGCCGCTGCGTGGCCTCATGGACGGCGGGCAGAAGTACATCGACCTGCCCATCCAGGAGCTCTACGACCTGCCGACCGACCCCGCCGAGGCGAAGAACCTGGCGCCGGGGACCCCGGATGGCCTCCGGCGCCTGCGCAAGCATCTGCTCGAGCTGCCGAATCCGACGGCGGAGCGAGGCACGATCGGATCGGACGAGGCGGCGCGCCTCAGGAGCCTCGGTTACCTGTCCGGATCCTCCGAGAAGAAGGCCAGCTACGGACCGGCCGACGATCCCAAGACGCTCATCGGCGTGGACCAGAAGATCCACCAGGTCATCGACCTCCAGGAGCAGAAGAAGCTTCCCGAGGCCGAGGTGATCGCGAAGCAGATCGTGGCCGAGAACCCGAAGATGAAGATGGGCTACATCCACCTCGCGGTCGTGCAGCAGGCCAGGGGCGACCAGAAGGGCGCGCTGAAGACCTACGAGGCCGCCGTGGCGCACGACGCGGGCGGCGAGAGCCTGGACCGGCGCCGGGCCCTCCTCCTCTCGGAGCTGGGACGTCCGAGGGACGCGGTCAGGGTCCTCGAGGTCTACAAGGAGAGCGACGATCCGGAGACGATGAACGCGCTCGGCATCGCCCTGACGGACGCGGGACGGCCGGCCGACGCGCTGCCGGTCTTCGCGCGGGCGCTCGAGGTCGATCCGTCCAACTCGCAGGCCTACCAGAACACGGGGATCGCCCTCCTGAAGCTCGACCGCCCCGAAGACGCGCGCAAGAATCTCGAGCAGGCGCTGACCCTCGGGAAGCGCCACACCCGGGCCTGGAACGCGCTCGGCGTCGCCTGGATGAATCTCGACCAGCCCGAGAAGGCGATCCAGGCGTGGGAGCATTGCGTCGATCTGAATCCCGATCAGTTCGACGCGCTCTACAACATCGGGCGCGTCGCGGGCCGGCTGGGACAATGGAAGAAGGCGCGCGCGGCCCTCGAGCAATTCGTGGCGACCGCGCCGCCGGCGCAGTATGGGAAGGACCTCGCGGAGGTCCGCTCCGCGCTCGAGGACATGAAGCGGCACGGAGTCTAGGGATTTTAGATTTTTGGTTCTGGATTTTAGATTCGGATTCGGATTCGGATTCGGATTCGGATTCGGATTCGGATTGGAAGGAAGGTTGAACGTGAGAAGAAACGCTGTCGGCGTTCTCATCCTTGGTGGGCTGCTCGGGCTGTTCGCGTGCACGTCTCCGCATCCCGCACCGGCACCCGCCGCGGCGCCGCCGGGCGCGGTGAAGTCGACCCTGATCTCCGGTGCGCAGGTCGCGGACGGGACGGGTGCGCCGCTCTTCGCGGCCGACGTGCGGATCGAGGGCGACGCGATCTCCGCCGTCGAGAAGGCGGGCACGCTCGCGCCGCACCCCGGCGAGCGGAGGATCGACGGCAAGGGCCTCGTGCTGGCGCCCGGCTTCATCGATCCGCACAACCACTCGACGGGCGGGGTGAAGCGCGATCCCGCCGCCGAGACGCAGGTCTCGCAGGGCATCACGACGCTCGTGCTGGGTCCCGACGGGGACTCGCCCTGGCCGATCGGAGAGTACCTGGAGGCCCGGCGTCAGAATCCGGCCGCGGTCAACCTCATGACGATGGTGGGCCACGCCACCGTGCGGAGCCTCGTCCTGGGCAACGACTACAAGCGGGAGGCCACGCCCGAGGAAGCCGCGAAGATGGCCGCGCTCGTCGATCAGGGGATGAAGGAGGGGGCGCTCGGCGTGTCCTCGGGCCTGGAGTACGACGTCGGCAGCTACGGCTCGACCGACGAGCTCGTCGCGCTGTGCAAGGCGTCGGCGCCGTACGGCGGCTTCTACATGACGCACGTGCGGGACGAGGCGGACAAGGCGTTCGAGGCCTTCGCCGAAGCGATCGCGATCACCGAGCGCGCCGGGGTGCCGCTGCAGATCTCCCACATCAAGCTCGCGACCGTCGGCGTCTGGCACCGGGCGGCGGAGGCCGTCGCGCTCATCGATCGCGCGCGGGCGAAGGGCGACGACATCACGGCGGACTGCTATCCCTACGAGGCCTGGCACTCGGACCTCTACACGCTCGTTCCCAACAAGCAGTACTTCGACAGAGAGAGCGTCGAGCGCGGCCTCCACGACGTCGGCGGTCCGGCGAACATCACCGTCACGGCGTGCGAGGCGCACCCCAGCTACGCCGGCCGCAACCTCGAGCAGATCGCCGCGGCGGAGGGCGTCTCCGCCGTCGATCTCTTCATGAAGATCATCAAGGACGGCGGCGCGGACGTCATCGGCCACACGATGCTGGAGGAGGACGAGCTGATCTTCTACCGCCAGCCGTGGGTCATGGTCGGGAGCGACGGCGGGATCGGCTCGGACCATCCGCGCGGCGCCGGGACCTACCCGCGCGTGCTGGGACGCTTCGTGCGGGAGAAGAAGGTCCTCCCGCTCGAGGAGGCGATCCGCAAGATGACCTCGCTGCCGGCGCGTCGGCTGGGCCTCACGGATCGCGGACGGATCGCGACGGGCCTCAAGGCCGATCTGGTCCTCTTCGATCCGGCGACGGTGATCGACCGCTCGACCTTCGAGGAGCCGCGGAAGCTCGCCGAGGGAATCGTCTGGGTGGCCGTGAACGGCCAGGCGGTCTGGGAGGAGGGCAAGCCGACCGGCGCGCATCCCGGCCGCGTGCTGGCGGGCAAGGGCGCGAGATGATTCCAGATGTTAGGTTTTAGATGTTGGATTTTGGTCACCTCGCGGCGAAGCAATAGAATCCTCGCGCCCATGAAGAGCTCTTTCCGCCTGATCGTGTGCGCGCTCCTCGCGTGCGCCGTGCCGGCTGTGGCACGGGCCACGGTCGCGGTTCCCGCGATCACCGAGCCGGAGTTCGACAACCAGGTGATCAGCCCGTACGACGTCCACATGGTGGCGGGTCCCTTCGTCGGCTCGCCGGGCGAGAATCACGTCTGCAGCGACTGGGAGCTGCGCGCCACGGCCACGAACGAGCTCGTCTGGTCGGGCTCGTGCGTCCAGGGGACGCTCGCGGTGCACATTCACCTCGGCGACGGTCAGTTCGGCGGCTCGCTCGCCGGCCAGCACGAGCTGCGGCCCAGCACGAGCTATACGCTGCGCGTTCGCTTCCTCGGCGATGCGCCGCCTCCCAACTCGGACTGGAGCGACTGGGCGACGCGGCCCTTCCTGACCGCGGTGCCGAGCGCGATCCTGCCGCTCGTTCTCTCCGACGTGGCGTCGCTCCCGGCGCCCCGCTGGCAGGACGACTCGGGAGCGGACGTGCTGCTCCCCGTCGGAGGTGGCGCCTCCTCGGTCCTGCGCCTGGAAGTACCGGGAGGTGGAACGCTCCTCGAGCTCACGCCGGCAGGAGCGAGCCCCGGTACCGGCTCCGGGAACCAGATCGTCAACCCTCCCGCGATCGCGGCGCACGGGCCGGTGCACGTGTACGTCTCCGCCGCCGGCACCCTGAGCCTGCCCGCGTCGCACGTTCTCTTCACCGACGGGAGCGGACAGGATCGCGAGATCGCCCTTCCCCCGATCGCTCTCTCCGGCGGCCAGACCGCCGGGTTCTGGGTCGACGTCGCCGGCGACGCGTTCGCCGCGGTCTCCGTGCCGCCCGCGGGCGCCGTCCCCGACTTCACGACCCAGGTCTCCGGCGCCACGATCCCGTGGGCCGTGCTGCAGCCGGGCTACGTCATCGACGTCTTCGCATCGAACCTGCAGCTCCCGGTCAACATCGCCTTCCTGCCGAGCCCGGGCTCCCATCCGACCGACCCCTTCTTCTACGTCACGGAGCTCTACGGCAACGTGCAGCTGGTCACCCGCGACGGCACGGTCTCTCAGTACGCGACGGGGCTGCTGAACTTCGATCCGCTCGGCAGCTTCCCGGGCTCGGGCGAGAAGGGGCTGGCCGGCATCGTCGTCGAGCCGTCGTCGGGGGACCTGTTCGTCTCGGCGGTCGAGGCCGTGCCGCCCGAGCCCGACTATCACTTTCCCCGCGTGATGCGCCTCCACAGCAGCGATGGCGGCCTGACGATGGCGAGCCAGACCACGATCCTCGATTTCCCGACCGAGCCCCTCGGCCCCTCGCACCAGATCTCGAATGTCTCGATCGGGCCGGACGGGAAGCTCTACGTCCACATCGGCGACGGCCTTCTCACGACGCCGGCCCTGGACCTGACCTCGGTGCGGGGCAAGATCCTGCGCGTCAACCTGGACGGCTCCGCGCCGGCCGACAATCCGTTCTACACCGCGAACGGCGTGAGGGCCACGCAGCTCATCTACGTGTACGGCCTGCGCAACCCGTTCGGCGGCGCTTGGCGCGAGGCCGACGGCGCGCAGTGGGAGGTCGAGAACGGCCCGAGCGTCGACCGCCTCGCCAAGATCGTGGCCGGCCGCAACTACCTCTGGGACGGCACCGACCCGAGCATGGCCAACTACGCCGCGTACAACTGGTCGCCGTCCGTGGCTCCCGTGAACATCGCCTTCATCCAGCCGGGGACCTTCGGCGGGAGCGGCTTCCCGCCGGAGAAGATGGATCACGCCTACGTCACCGAGTCGGGCCCGACGTACGCGCCGGGTCCGCAGGGTCTCGGCAAGCGGATCTCGGAGTTCTCCTTCGACCTGGACGGGAACCTCACCTCGGGACCGCTGCCCCTCGTCGAGTACATCGGCGCGGGCCGCGCGACCGCCACCGCGCTCGCCTCGGGTCCCGACGGCCTCTACTTCGGGGACCTCTACAAGGACTTCGGCGAGACCACCCCCGTCGACCGGGGCGCGCACGTCTTCCGGATCCGCTACGTCGGGATCGCCGACTTCGCCTCGAGCCTCGACTCCTGCGTCGCGGGGCAGTCGGTCGCGTTCACGGACGCCTCGAGCGTTCCGGGCGCGTCCGCGTGGCGCTGGGACTTCGGCGATGGCGGAGTGAGCCACGAGCAGAACCCGACCCACGTCTACGAGTCTCCCGGGACCTTCGACGTGCGGCTGACGGTCACCGGCTCGGGCGGCGACGCCGTGCGTCAGAAGCCGGCCGAGGTCGCCGTGGCCCCGGCCCCGCGGACGATCTCCCCCTCCTCCGAGCCGCCCTCGACCACGAGGACCCTGGAGCCTCGATAGGGCCGCCGGTCCGTCCGTCCGGTCCCGACGTCCCCTCCCCGTTCTGGCCCTTTAGCCGTCCCCTCTAGAATGTCGGGATGACCCCCCCCGAGGCGGACCAGGAGAAGGGCTCCGGCCGGGGCTGGCGCTGGGTCCTCGGGCTCGGCGCCGCCGCGGTGCTCCTGCTGGTCGTCGCCGCGTACGCGCGGCCGCGCCGCGTCCCCGTCCAGTCCTCGCCCGTGCAGCGGCAGGACCTCCTCGTTCCGGTCCAGTGTGACGGGACGCTGGAGCCGCCTCCGGGAGGCGAGCTGCGCTCGCCCGAGGCCGCCACCGTGGCCGAGCTGATGGTCCGGGAGGGAGATCGCGTCGCGAAGGACGCGCCGCTTCTGCGGCTCGAGAACCCGGAGCTCTCCCAGAAGGCGCTGGACGCGAAGTCGGAGGCGCTGGCCCTCTCCGCCGATCGCGCGCAGACGCAGGCGGATCTCTCGAACCTGCGGCGCGAGCTGAAGTTCGCCAAGGAGACCTACGAGGGCGACGCGCGGCTGCTCGCGGCGGGAGCGATCACCCGCGCCGCCTTCGAGTCGAGCGAGCGCGCATTCTCCGAGGCCGAGGAGAAGACGCGAGCCGCCGAGGCGCGCGCGTCGGGCTACGTCGGGCCCGATTCCCGGAGCGCTCTCGCAGAACGCGCTGCGGAAGCGCTCGCGAAGCGCGTGGCCGCGCTCACGTTCCACGCGCCGATGGCGGGCGTGGTCTATGGCTTGCCGCGCCGGGCCGGCGAGTCCGTGTCCGCGGGGCAGGTCGTGGCGAGCGTGATCGATCCCGAGCGGCGCCGCCTGCGCGCGCGCGTGGACCAGCCGGATCTGCCGCGCGTCGCCGTCGGGCAGCGGATCCTGCTCGCCTTCGACGGACTGCCGCGCGAGCGCTGGGAGGGCAAGGTCAGCTTCGTCGCGCCCGGCCTCTCCCAGGTCGGCGGGCGCGAGGTCGGCGAGGTGCTCGGGGAGGTCGGCGACCCGAAGGGTCTCCTGCCCACCAACGCCGCGGTCGAGGTCCAGATCGTGACGGGGGAGAAGAGCGGCACGCTCGTGGTCCCGCGCGCGAGCGTCCTGAAGGACGGAGAGCGGCGGTACGTCTACCTGCTCGACGACGGGCGGGCCAAGCGGCGCGACGTCCAGGTGGGGCTGACGGGCCTGAACGACGTCGAGATCGTGAGCGGACTCGCCGAGAAGGACCTGGTGATCCTGCCGGGATCCGTGCCGATGTCCGAGGGGCTTCGCGTCCGGCCGACGAACGGACCGGGCGCCGGCTCCGGCTCCTAGGGGACTCCGACAGCATGTTCAGCCGCGAAGTCCTCGACATGGCGGTGGACCGGTTTCGCAAGCATCCGGTCCAGACGTCCCTGACGCTCGCGGGGCTGACCGTGGGGACCGCCGCGATCATCCTCGTGGTGACGCTCGGCCTGACGGGCCGAAGCTTCGTGCTGTCGCAGATCGAGGGCGTGGGCTCCCGTCTCCTCTGGGCCAACTACCGGGGCACGGTGACCTCAGGAGTCTCCCGCATCCAGGACGACGTGCTGGTCGACATGGACGTCAAGGCGGTCGAGGCGCGCAGCGACCTGATCTCGGGCGCGACGGCGACGCTGACCCTGCGCGGCAACGTCACGGTCCAGTCGAGCACGCTGCCTCTGACGGTGCTCGGAGTCATGGCGAACTACCCGGCCGTGCGGAGAAACACGCGGATCCTGAAGGGCCGGTTCATCGACGACGACGACGTGCTCGAGCGGGCCCGGGTCTGCCTCGTCGTCCGCGACCTCTACGAGCGGCTCTTCGGCAAGGGTCCCCAGGGGGTCGAGGGGAAGACCATTCGCACGATGGGCACGACCTTCCAGGTCATCGGCGAGTTCGAGGAGCCCGTCGATACCCTGGGCCGCGGCGACATCGTTCCCGAGACGATCCTCATTCCGATCACGGTCGGCTGGTACTACACCCCGACCCGCGAGGTCCGGACGCTCTACGCGGAAGTCCGGGACTTCTCGGAGCTGCCTGCGGCCGTCCAGGCGGTCGGGGAGATCCTGAAGGAGCGGCATCGGGCAGGCTCGGTCTACGAGGTCGAGAGCATGACGACGGTCGTCCGGCTCGCCCACGCGATCTCGGCCGGGCTCATCGTCGTCTTCGTGCTGGCTGCGGCGGTCTCGGTCGTGGTCGGCGGCGTGGGGATCATGAACATTCTGCTCGCCTCGGTCGAGCAGCGCACGCGCGAGATCGGCGTGCGGATGTCGGTCGGCGCGCGGCGGCGCGACATCCTCGGGCAGTTCCTGTTCGAGGCGCTGGCGCTCGGCATGGCGGGCTCGTCGATCGGCGTGCTCCTCGGGCTCGGGCTACCGTATGTCTCCCGGCTCTTTTTGCGCGGAATCGAGATTCACGTGTCGATCCTCTCGGCCGTTCTGGCGTTCGTCTTTTCGTGTGGGGTCGCGGTGGTGTTCGGCGCTGTGCCGGCCTATCGCGCCTCGAGTCTGAATCCTGCGGAGGCGCTTCACCATGAATAAGGAAATCCGTTACCGAACTCTCGTCGGAGTCCTTCTCTCTAGCCTCGTCGCGGCGTCCCCCGTGCTCGGCCAGGCCGAGACCACGGAGCCGCTCACGCTCCGAAAGGCGGTGGAGCTCGCGCTCGAGAGGGCGCCGCAGCTCGCGGCGGTCCGGGCCGAACAGGACGGCGAGCGGGCGTCCGCCCGGCTCGCCCAGGACGCCTACCATCCCTCGGCCTGGATCACGACGAGCCCGGGCTACACCTACGGCATGCCGGCCACGGTCGCGGGCCACGTGCCGTCGGTCGTGGGCATCGAGGTGCGCCAGACGATCTACGACCCCTACCGCCGCTCCGCCATCTTCCAGGCGGAGGCGCAGGCGTCGGGGATGGACGGAACGGTCGCACGCTCGTGCCAGGACACGGTGGAGAAGGCGCTCGAGGTCTACGCGCGTTGCTGGGTCGATCAGGCGCTCACCGACACGGCGAAGCGGCGAGTCGACGCGGCCGAGACCATCCGCAAGCGCGTCGAAGCGCTCGCGGCCGAGGGCCGGGAGACCGACCTCGACCTGGAGCGAGCGCGCCTCCAGGCGGCGCGTGCCCGACAGAAGCTCCTGAACGCGGAGTCCGACCGCGACCTCGACCTCCTCGAGCTGAAGCGCCTCATCGGCTGGCCGGGCAGCGCGCCGCTCACGCTGGCGGCGGACCCGGACGTCGCGGTCCCCGAGCTCACCTCCGCGGAGAACCTCACGGCCGCGCGGGCGGCCGATCCGGAGCTGCGCTCGCTCTCGCGCGAGGTCGAGCTACTGGGGCATTCCGCCCGGCTCGAGAACAAGCGCTACGCCCCGATCATCGAGGCGTCCGCGTCCTATCAGCGGCTGTCCAAGTACAACGACTTCGACAAGTACTACGTGACCTTCACGCCGGACTCCGTCGCGGTCGGCGTCTCGATCGCGATCCCGGTCTTCACCGGCGGGCGCTTCGAGGACGGCCGGGACCGGGCCCGCGCGCGTCTCGAGCAGGTCGAGGCGCAGCGCGCCGCACGGGAGTCCGACCTCGAGCTCTCGGTCCGGCGCGCCGAGGCGAGCGTGGCTCGCTCGACGGCGGAGAAGAGCCTCTCGCGCCGCTCGCAGGGGATCGAGGAGCAGGCGCTCTCCGCGCTGCAGCTCCTCGTCCGCGAGGGCCGCAGCGAGCTCTCCGATCTCGACGACCGCCAGATCGTGCTCGCCGACGCCGACGAGGAGGCCTCGCGTGCCGCGCTCAACGCGGTGCTCGAGCGCGCGCGGCTGCTGTCGCTGCGAGGCGAGCTCGCGCGGGCGCTGCTCGGCGCGGATCCTCCGTGCCTGATGCCGCAAGGAGAGGCCGGGAGCCGCTAGGCCGCGTCCCCGACGTCCCGGCGGGAGAAACGTCCGAGAAACGCGAGGCCGATGCCCGCCCAGAAGAGTCCGCAGAGGCGGCGGATGACGCCGAGGGTCAGGCCCTTCGCCGGATCGAGGCCCATCGCCAGGAAGATGAGCACCTTGCCGCCTTCCTGCGTCCCGATCTTCGCCGGAACGAAGAAGAGAATCCCCTCGATGACTACGGAGAGCAGCTCGATCGCGTAGGCCTGCGGGAAGGTCACCGGCAGGTGGAGGAACCGCAGGATCAGGAGCGCCTCGATCACCCCCAGCTGCCAGTCCAGGAAGGTGATGGCGACGGCGGCGACGAAGGCGCCCGGCCGCTCGCGCAGAACGCCGAGAGTCTCCGCCTCGGTCTTCTTCCAGCGCTCGGGGATGGCGGCCCACCGCTTGCGGAGCCACACAATGCCGCGGAGCCGATTGCGGATCGCCTGGAAGGCCGTCCGGGAGAGGCCGACCCAGAGCACGAGCACGAAGAGAACGAGAAGCAGCGCGCACAGGGCCCAGAGTCCCTTGCGGATGCCGGCGTCCTGGATCCAGTGGATCGTGAGCGGCGTTCCGGACAGCACGAAGAGAATCTGCGAGACGAACTGCGCCGTCGCGACGAGTCCGACCGAGGCGGTGGCCGCGGACACGGGCAGAACTCGGCTCAACAGCCGCACGCGCATCAGCTCCCCGCCCACGACGCCCAGCGGGTTGACCGCGTTGACCGCGTCGCCGGCCATCTGCATCTCGGCGAGGATCGGGAGCGGAACCGGATGATCCGCGGGGAGGACCCGCCGCCACGCGAGCGAATTGAAGAGCACGTTGAAGCCGTGCAGGGCGAGCACCAGGACGAAGCCCCAGCCGACCTCGGAGAGGTTCGCGAGAAGCGCGTCCGGCCCGATTCGCCACAGGAGCCAGCAGAGCAGCAGGACGCCGGCCGCGAAGCCGATCCGTTCGATTCTCTTCATGGCGGGGGCTCAGGCCGGCGACTGCGAGGTGGTATCGCGCGGACGCGCCGAGCGCGTCTTCCAGTGGAGCGCCCAGAGCGACAGCCAGAAGAGATTGGAGCCGGCCGCGGCCGCCCAGAAGAACCAGTCGAGCCGGTTCAGGGCGGCGAGCGGAATGACCAGGTAGACGAAGTCTCGGCTGGCGAGTCGCTCGATGAGAAGCTCGAGCCGGCCGGGCTCCGACGAAGGAGCGGGCTGCGAAGAGAGGTAGGCGACCGAGGCGGCGCTCGCGGCGACGCCGGCGGCCAGGAGAAGCGCGGCGATGCCGAAACCCCGAGGCCTCGCGTGGTGGACGTGGGCGGCGATTGCGGCGAGCGTCGCGAAGTTGACGACGTGGTCGCCGAAGAGGTCCAGCCGCGCCCCGGCCGGCGAGGAGAGCAGCTTGATGCGGGCGATCTCGCCGTCGCAGCCGTCGAGCACCGCGGAGAGCCAGACGAGTAGCGTTCCCGCGACGCAGATTCCGGAGCCTGGCGCGGCGATCGCCGCGGCGCCGGCGAGCCCGACCGCGATGCTTGCCCAGGTGATCTGGTTGGGCGTCACCGATGTCCGTGCGAGGCGCCGCGACATCGCCGTCGAGATGCGTCGGTCGAAGCGCGACAGGAAGCCGTCGGTCGGCTTGCCGAGCGCGGCGAAGAGCCGGTCTTCCGCGGCTCGGGCCTCCGCGGGATCCCGCACAGGCATCCACGCCCCTTCCGCGGCCGGGATCTCCGACGCGATCCGTGCCGGCGGCCACCGGGCGTCCGCGTTGGGAGCATCGCCCGCCGGGAAGTACACGGCGATCGGTTCGCCCCGCCAGGTCCACGAGCTACGGCCCGTGATGGCCGCCGCCTCCGCCGCGAAACGCGAGAAGGCCGCGGGATCCGGGAGGCCGTCGCCCGAGAGCTCCACGGTCGGCAGATCGGTCCGGAGCGGCGGCTCGGTAGAGCCGGGCGGAACGATCTGGACCCGGACGACGTCAACCTCGACCTGCGGCTGGTTCCTCAGCGCATGCGCGGCGCGCACGCTCGTCGGGATGCCGGCGATGGTGAATCTCTGGGGCCCCGACGAGAGCCGGAGCGCGAGCTGCAGCTTCGGGGCGCTCATGGGCACGGAATCTAGGAGACGGCGCGGGTGGTGGCGATGGCCTCGCCGGTGGCGGCGGGAGTCCTCGGCAGCGAGGGCTCGAGCCTTCCGCCCTCGCCGAGCCGGAATCGCTGTCCGCGCCAGACGATCGTCGTTCCCAGATACGCTCCGATCCAGAGGGCGAAGCCGAGCAGGTCGCGCACGGGGACGAGCCACAGCGCGCGCCGCGCCACGGGATCGCGCAGACGGCGCACCGCGACGTACCAGGCCATCGTCACGCGGGCCGCGAGGGTCGCGGCGGAGAGGGCCCACGCGGCCGGGGACCCCGTCGCCACGAAGGGGAGCAGCAGAGCCGCGGGAACGCCGTGCGTGAAGAGCAGCCCCGCGTAGCCCCAGGGGCGGGCCGCGCGGGTACCGCGGTTCCATCGGATCTGGTGATGGATCAGGCCGGTCAGGCTCTCGGTGTCCAGGCGGTGCTCGACGACGTGGTTCGCGAGCTCGACCGCGTGTCCCGCCCGCGAGGGCAGGTTTCCCAGGAAGTAGTCGTCGGCCAGGTAGTCGGCGATCGCGTTGAAGCCGCCGATCTCCTCGAGCACGGAGCGGCGGATGCAGATCCCGGAACCCATCGCGAAGGTGATGCCCTCGAGCTGCCGCGCCACGAGGACCGAGGGCTGGAATTCGGTCGAGAGACTCAGGGCGTCGAGCTCGCCCGCGAGCCCGCGGGCCTGGGAGCTGTAGAGGCAGGTCGCGACGCCCACGTGCGGGTCCGCCAGCGGCTGCACCATCGTCCGCAGGTGCGACGGCCCGACGCGGATGTCGCTGTCGGAGACGAGCAGCACTTGGTGCTTGGCTGCCGAGAGCATGCCGGAGAGGTTTCCGATCTTGGGGTTCGCGCCGGGCGTCTGCTGGCCCACGACGATCGAGACGTCGACGTGCGGGAAGTCGCGGGCGACCGCGCGCGCGACCTCGAGAGCGGGCTCGTCGGCGTCGTCGGCGCCGAAGACCACCTGGAACTCGGGATAGTCCTGTCGGCAGAACGATGCAAAGTTGCGGTACGCCTCGCGGTCGAGGCCGCGGAGCGGCTTGAGGATCGTGACGGGAGGGAACGGTCCAACGAGCGGCTTCGGCGGTCGGCGGAAGAACGCCCGGGCCGCATAGATGGCGAACCCGTAGTACGCCATGGCCGTAACGCACACCGTGACGAGCACCGCCTCGGCCGCCGTCCCGGCGTAGGCGAGGATCGAGGAGTGCGGAATCACGACGGCCTCCCCTGGGAGAGGGCGAGCGACGGCGCGCCGGCGCGGCCCGTGGACGCCGCAGCGGAATGGGCGGCCAGCGTGAAGCCGGCCTCCGCCACCGCGCGCCGCACCCTCGGAGAGAGCATCGCCTCGAGCTCTCTCGCGCCCGCGCCGGGCGACGAGGAGTCCGGATGGCCGTACAGCTCGACTTCCTCCGTCGATGCCGTCGAGCCGGCGAGGCGCCGAAGAAGATCGAGGAGGTAGTCCTCGCTGACGCGTCCGGTCTGCAGCAGCCCATAGACGCGGTCGGAAAAGGCGATTCCGGCCGGCCTCAGCATCGACTGGGCGTGACGCCGCAGGCGGCCGAAGATCAGGGACCACAGAATCTTCCGAGCCGCGGAGCGCGAGTCGAACGCCAGGTTCCAACCAAGCTCTTCGCGGGGCAACCGAAGAGTCGGGATGCCGAACTCCTCCGACAGCTCGACGAGACACGACAGCACGACCGGGTGCAGGTGCATGTGGAGATGGCCGTCGACGTGCGCGAGGGGAAGGCCCGTCTCGCGAAACCGCGCGAGCTGCTCCCGGATCTCGCGACGCAGTTGTGTGCGGGCCGCCCCGGAGAACTGGTAGCGCAGGCCGATTCCGACGGGGCCGCCGCGGAAGAGGCCCGTCGCGTCCACGAGCGCGGGGATCTCCTCCGGCGCAAGCGCCGCGCGCCCGGAGACGACGACGAGGTGCAGGCCGACCGCGAGGGACGGGCACGACCGGGCGATCGCAACCGCCTCCGCCGCGGCGTCGCCGGTCACCATGAGGCTCGCGCTCGTGACGATGCCTTCCCGGTGCGCCCGCAGGATCCCCTGGTTGACGCCGTGCGAGAACCCGAAATCGTCCGCGGTCACAACGAGTCGTCTCAGGCGTGATCCTCCCGGCTCCACAGGAACCGCGCGAACTCCGCGCCCTCGCGCAGTCGGCGCTTGAGCATCTCGGCGCTGCGCACCATCTCCAGGGTCATCTCGGCGATCTTCTTGGGGCGGAAGTAGAAGCGTTTGTAGAACTCCTCGAGGGCCGAGAAGATCTCCTCGCGCGAGAGGTGCGGATAGGAGAGCGACGCGATCTGAACGCCGTCGCCGCCGACCAGGCGGTCCGCCTGGAGCCAGCCGTTCTGGATCGCTTGCTGGTAGAGCTCCGTACCCGGGTAGGGAGCCGCGAGCGAAACCTGGATCGTGTGCGGATTGATCTCGCGCGCGAAGCGGATCGTCTCCCGGATCGTCTCGTGCGTCTCGCCGGGCAGCCCCACGATGAAGGTGCC
Source organism: Thermoanaerobaculia bacterium (assembly GCA_036493875.1). Classification (GTDB taxonomy): domain Bacteria; phylum Acidobacteriota; class Thermoanaerobaculia; order UBA5066; family Gp7-AA6; genus DAHUXD01. The sequence goes on along the minus strand of DASXPB010000020.1, from coordinate 16,484 downwards.
GTGGATCGTGATGCCCAACTTGTGGCAATCCTCGGTGAAGCGTCGGGCCGCGTCGATGCGCGTCCCCTTGCGGATGTTGTTCAGGATCTGCTGGCTGCCGGTCTCGTAGCCCACGAGGAGCAGGCGCAGGCCGTTCTCCCGGAGGATCTTGAGCGAGTCGTAGGGCACGATCGCCTTGGCGTTGCAGGACCAGGTCACGCCGATCTCGCCGAGCTTCTCGGCGATGGCGGCGGCGCGCGGCAAGTCATCGGTAAACGTGTCGTCGTCGAAGAAGAACTCCTTGACCTGCGGGAAGTACTCCTTGCCCCTCCGGATCTCCTCGGCCACGTTCTCGGCGCTTCGCGTGCGGTAGCGATGTCCGCCGATCGTCTGCGGCCAGAGGCAGAAGGTGCAGCGCGAGCGGCACCCGCGTCCGGTGTAGAGCGAGACGTAGGGATGGAGCAGGTAGCCGATGAAGTAGTCCTCGATGACGAGGTCGCGGCGGTAGACCTCCGTCACGAAGGGGAGCCGGTCCATGTTCTCGAGGGTGGCGCGCTCCCTGTTGTGGACCACGTGACCGTTTCCGTTGACCCGGAACGAGAGTCCGTCGATCTCCTCGAGCGGGCGGCCGAGGGCGACCTCCTCGATCGTGTAGTCGAACTCGTTGCGCCCGACGAAGTCGATCGCCTTCGAGGCGCGCAGCGAGTCTTCCGGAGAAACCGCGACGTGCGCTCCGACCATGCCGATCCGGAGCTTCGGATTGGCGCTCTTGAACGCCTCCGCCACGGCCACGTCCGCCCGGAACGACGGCGTGCTGGTGTGCATGACGAGAAGCTCGTAGTCGGCCGCGGCCGGCAGGACGTCCTCGAGCGACAAGCCGCGCGCCGGCGCGTCGATCAGCTTGCTGTCCGGAACGAGCGCGGCCGGCTGGGCGAGCCAGGTCGGGTACCAGAAGGAGCGAATCTCCCGCTTGGCCTGATAGCGCGACCCGGCGCCGCCGTCGAAGCCTTCGAAGGAGGGCGGGTTCAGGAAGAGGGTCCGGGCGTAGCTGGCCAAACAAGACCTCCTAGGGCGCAACGGCGTCGTCGCGGCGAGCCCCAAGTGGCTCCGCGGACGTCTCGTCTCCCCTCGGGACGCTCCCGGGGGCCTCGACGCCCTTCTTCGGGAGGAAGCGCAGGGCGAGGCGGACCGCCGACGGAACCATCCTCGGGCGCAACAGCCGCGAGTCGTACGGGGAGAGCCGGCGGTCGTTCTCGGAGAGGCACAGCTCGAGGAAGGATCGGGCGGTGACGTCGCCGAAGACCGAGTGGCTGTTCATCGTGAAGCCTTCGCCGGCCGAGGAGGAGTCGCCGTCGCTCCGAGAAGCCCGCAGCGCCTGCTTCGCGTGCCCGAGGAGCTGTTGCCACACGATCCAGCCGCGGCGTACGTCGAACGCCGGGCGCCCCGAAATTCCGGCCCGCGACCGCAGATACGCGGCCCAGTTGACGATGAAGAGGATGTGCCGCGCCTCCTCCTGCATTATGGGGTCGAAGATCTCGATGAGCTCGAGCGGGAAGTACTCCGAGCGCTTTCCCAGGGCGAACAGCCCGAAGGCGAAGAAGGAGTCGAGGCACTCCCCGTAGCCGGTCGAGAGAAACGCCCAGACCGGCTTCGCGGGGGGTTTCGGCTCGTCGAAGGCCCTGACCGGGATGCCGTAGTGCGTCGTCAAGAGGCACAGAACGGCGGCGTGCCGCCCCTCCTCGTACCCCTGCAGGGCGATCGCCTCGGCGAGGACCGGGTCCGGCTCGATTTTCCCGAGCGTCTGGACCTTGAGCGCAGTCTCGGCCTCGGTCTGCACGGCCTCGTTCCAGATTGGGAGGGCCTTCAGCCGGCCGAGGGTCTCTTCGTCGAGGTCGGGCCACTGGATCCGCGCCGGGTCGAAGGGCTTGTGGGTCCGGACGAACTCGCGACAGAAGAGCGCTTTGTGCTCTTCGGACCCAATCTTCATCGCGCCCACCGCCGCCAAGCTCACCTGCCTCTCGGGTGCCTAAGTACCCCGAATCCCGCGCCCGGCCCAGAGATTCCCGAATTGTATGGGTGCGCCTGCCGACTCAGCATTTAGCGTGCGGTGAGTTTCATTTCGGGTTCCGGTTCGCGTTCGGTCGTCCTACTTCGCCGGCGCCTCGGCGGGCGCGGGAGCGGCGGTCTGATTCGCGGCCAGCAGCTTGGCCAGGACCTCGTCGTAGTAGGGCTTCTCCCGCAGTCCCGCGTACTTTCCCGGGAAGTAGGCCAGGGTCAGGTCGGCGCTTCCCGAGCGCACGTCGAAGTTGTTCAGGACGGCCGCCATCCGCTGGTCATGGGGGAGTCGGACGTTGTCGATCATCGGGAAGTCGAAGGGACCGAGCCAGAACTCCGCCGAGGTCGTCTCGGCCGCGCCCCTCTGGCTGCCGCGGACGGTGACCCTCAGCTGGATCTGCTCGCTCGGCTCGTCGGCGCCCAGGATCTCCAGCTTGAAATTGCGAGTGAGCCCCTCCGAGGTGAGGTCCTTGGCGACCGCGGGCGCGCCGCCTTCGAAGGCGAGCGTCTTCCAGTTGGCGGTCACGTCGAAGGAATCGCCGCCCTCCTGGATCACCAGCATCTGCTTCTTGATGATCTCCTCGGCCACGCGATCGAGTCGCGCGGTGTACTCGGCCTTCCTCGGGCTCTGCTGGATCTCGCGCCCGATCTGAACGAAGAGCGGCTTCAAACTCAGCGAGTCGTTGAAGTTGTAAACGAGGAGCTCGAGGTTCAGGAGCTTCTGCTCGATCGTCGCGGGACCCTCGCGCAGGAACGAATTGATGATCGAGGTGAACATGTCCTTGCGCAGCGCGCTCTCGGCCTCTTCGCGCCGGCTCGTCAGCTCCGAGTAGAGTCGCGCGTTGGTATCCCTCGTCTGCAACCTCTCTTGCTCGATCGCCTGCCTCTGCTCGCGCTGGCGCAGGTAGCTCGACGTCCAGAACCCGAGGATCGCGACCGCGAGCGCCGTCAGCAGTCCCCCGACGGGCTGCAGGATGATCGAGATCTTGTCCCAGGTGTCGCGGCGCGGCGGCGGATCCGCCGGACGATCCTTGTCCGCACCGGCCTTGTCCGCACCGGCGGCGCGGTCAGGAATCATTTGCGCGCGAGAGTGGCCTTGCCGCCGTCGGTCTTGACGACCAGATCGTAGCGGCTGGGCTTGTCGTAGACCGTGACCGGAAGGGAGAGGCCTCCCTTGTAGTCGACGGTCATCTGGCAGTCGCCCGTCGCCGCGGTCTTGAGGCTGTACCCGCCGAAGGCGTCCGTGGCCGCCGACGCCGCGGCCCCGCCTGGACACTCCAGCTTCACAGCGACACCCTGCGCGAGCGGCTTGCCGCCCTCACTGATCGTTCCGTGGACCTCGGCGGCGGTCAGCGCCGCCCCGAGAAGCATTCCCAGGAGCCCGGCCGAAAGGGATCGACTCAAGTTGCACCTCCCTGGCCACGATTCAACCGGTCCGGTGGACCGTCGCATTCCGAGGACGGGACTCGGTCCCTCCTCAGACGGCTCGGCTCGGTCCGCGCAGGATGTGGAAGATGAACGAGATCAGGGCGAGGACGACCAGGAGATGGATCAGCGCCCCGGTCACGTGAAACGCGAAGAGCCCGAGGGCCCACGCGATGAGCAGGATCAGTCCGATCGCGAGCAGCATAGTGCCTCCCTCCGGTTGGGAAGCAGGAACCGTGCCGTACCGGAACCGAGAGGAGGTCTCAGGCCGCCCGGGAAGGGGAGTCGCCTTTGTCCAGCCACGCCCGCGCCTCGGCGGAGTCCCGGAAGACGCGAAGACGCTCGAAGTGCGGATGCGCAAAGACCTCGAACATCCGCAGCATCCCGAAGAGCGCGTCCCGGCTCACGACGATCGCGCACGCGCGGAAGTCGATCATCCACTTCGCCATGCCGATGCGGCTGGCCGCCGCCTGGATCTGCTGCGCCGTGGGGAGATTCGTCTGCTCCGTGAGGTCGAGCAGCACGTCGAGGTGCGGCGGGCGCCCCTGCTCGCGCTCGAGTGCGTCGAAATGCTCGAGGACCTCGAAGAGCGTGGTGTCGCCCGAGCAGCGGGTCGCGATCCGATTGCGCTTGTGGTCGATCTCGTAGGTGACGGGCATCGAAGATCCCTCGAAGTTGGAGAAGAACGCACCCTCGTCGGATCCGGGCCGGCCGGGCCCAGCTCTCGCCGAGGGTGGCGGAAGGGGCGGCGAACATTACACGCGGAAAGCCTCCGGAGTCAACTCGGGAGAACTCGCGGTCTGATCGCGCCTACGCGATAACTCCATTGAAATATGCGTTTTACGACCCATATGGGTGCTGATATGACCCGAGTTCATTTCACTCGCGCCTGGTCGCGATCAAAATTTACGCGGACGCCATCCCGCCTGAATTCCGCGACCCCATGCTGCCGGCCTGTGGAGGCTCCATGAAGACTCAGGACTTCACGCTCATGCCGCTCGGATCGCTGGTCGCGTCGTCGCGCACCGTCATCCGCTGCCCGCAGTGCCGCCGCAACGGCGCCCTCGAGACCTATCGGGACGGAACTCGGATCTGCGTCCATGCCGAAGAGACCGTGCTGCCCGGCATGGTTCCCCAGCCCACCGATCGCTGCGAGTTTGCAGGCCCGCGCACGGGGCGCGCGACGGACCCGGCGCCCAGCCCGGTCGTTTGATGGCCTCGGAGGGAAGAGCTGTGCGCTCTCAACCTTCCTTCGGCGCGGGGAAGAGCCTCTCGAACTCGGGGTCGCCGTGGAGGCTCACGAGGTCGGGATCGCGCCGCGTCCAGTCGGCGTCCTTGAACCCCGCCTCCCAGGCCTTTCGCAGCGCGTCGAGGGCCTCCGCCTTCTTGCCCAGATCGGCGAAGGTGCAGGCGGCGTTGTACAGCACGGTCGCCTCGTTCGGTCTCAGCGTCATCGCGAGGTTGGTCTCGCGGACGGCGTCCTCGACGCGACCCTCCTGGGCGTACATCCCGGAGCGGAGGATTCGCGCCCGCGCGTCCTCCGGTACTTCCCGCAGGTGGTTCTCGAAGGCCTGCAGCAGGCGCTGGCGAACGTGCCGCCGGGCGTCCTCCCTTCCGAGGGTGCCGAGCGCGTTCATGATCGGAATGTAAACGTTGTAGTCGGTCCCGGCCGCCTCGATCGCCTCCTCGGTGAGCGAGGCCACCTCGTCGTACTTGCCGGACGCGAAGAGGGCGCGCAGCAGGAGGTAATACGCTCCCTCGCAGTCGCGCTTGCGCGAGATCGCCGCTCGGGTCAGCCGGGCGGCGTCGTCGTACCGGCCGCCGGCGTAGAGAATCCAGCCCTGGGAGACGAGGACCTCCGGGATGTCGGGCGCGAGGGCCACCGCGCGCAGCGAGGCGGACTGCGCGCGCTCCATGTACGTGCCGCCGGGCCCGGACCAGTACTGCGCGTGGGCGCAGCCGTTCGCGATCGCCGCCCAGGCGAGGGCGAAGTTGGGATCGAGCTGAACCGCGTTCTCGAACATCTGGAGCGCGAACTCCATGTCCCGGGTCGTCCGTCGGCGGGCGTAGCTGCGGCCGCGCAGGTACAGGTCGTACGCCTGGAGATTCTCGGTCGGCTTGGCGGCGAGCTCGGCCTGCTCCTGCGGGGTGACCTTGATCCGCAGGGCCTCCGCGATCTTGTGGGCGATCTCGTCCTGGACCTCGAAGATGTCGGACATCTCGCGGTCGTAGCGCTCGGACCAGACGGGGAAGCCGCTCGCCGCGTCCACGAGCTGAGTGTTGATTCTCAGGCGGTTCCCGGAGCGGCGCAGGCTCCCTTCGAGCGCGTAGTCGGCGCGCAGCTGCCGGCAGACGTCCGCCGCGCTCGCCTTCTGGTCGCGGAAGGCGAGCACGGTGGTGCGCGGGTAGACGTTGAGGCCCTTGATCTTCGAGAGGTCGGTCAGGATGTCTTCGGTGATGCCGTCGCGCAGGTACTCGTCTTCCTTCACGCCCGAGAGGTTCTCGAAGTAGAGGACCGCGATCGAGCGCTCCGCCGCTCGAGCCGGCGCCTTCGAGTCGGAAATCGCGGTGCCCGTCGCGCCCGTCGGGCCGGACCGGCTGGCGTCGAGCTTTCGCCGCAGCCGGAGGAGGTCGGTCTTGAGCTCCGTCGCGGTCTGATAGCGGAGGGTGCGGTCCTTCTCGAGCGCCTTCTCCAGGATCGGCGTGAGCGCGGGCGGCATCGCCGGGTTGACCTCCGCGAGCGGACGCGGGTCCCGATTGAGGATGGCGTCGAAGACGACCGCCTGGGTATCTCCCTCGAAGGCACGGTCGCCCGTCGCCATCTGGTAGAGGATCGCCCCGAGCGAGAAGATGTCGGTGCGAGCGTCGGTCGTCAGGCCGCGCGCCTGCTCCGGCGACATGAAGTGGACCGTGCCGAACACGGTCCCCACGGCGGTGAGATCCGCGGCCCGCGGAGGCGCCGTGGGAGTGGTCGTCGCCGTACTCGGGGCCTCCCCGCGCTCGAACTTCGCCAGGCCGAAGTCGAGGATCTTCACCTGGCCGCGCGGGGTCACGATCATGTTCATCGGTTTCAGGTCGCGATGGACGATGCCCTTCGCGTGCGCCGCTTCGAGCGCGTCACTCATCTGGATGCCGAGGTCGAGGAGCTCGCCGATCGGCATTGGCCCGCCGGCGAGCCGGTGCGCGAGGGACTCGCCTTCGACGAGCTCCATCACGATGAAGGACTGCCCGGCGTGTTGTTCGATGGCGTGCACGGTGCAGATGCCCGGGTGGCTCAGGGACGACGCCGCGCGGGCCTCGCGCTCGAACCGCTCCAGCATCGGGACGTCGTGCGCGAGCGCCGCGGAGAGAAACTTCACCGCGACGTTGCGCCGGAGGCGCGTGTCCTCCGCCTCGTAGACGATGCCCATGCCGCCGGAGCCGAGCTCTCGCAGAATCCGGTAGTGAGAAACCGTCGTTCCGAGCAAGTCGCCTCCTCGAGCGGTGATGGGATGTCGGAACGTTGGACTCTACCGCACCCCAGAGGCGTCGGCTCGCCCCCTCATTCGTCCTCGCCCCCCCTCACCCGGCCTCTCCCCCCGCATCCTCTGTGGCGCGCCGTTGCGCGGCGCGACCGCGGGTGGAGAGGAGAAAGAGGAGCGGACGCGGCGCTGCGCTCGGTGAAAACGTGGGCGCGGCCGGCGCCGCGTCCGAACGTTCAAAGGTGAGGGCGATCTCCGTCAGGCGACGCCGAGCTTCCCGCGCTCCCCTTCGCGGGGCGTCGAGAGCTCTTCGGGCGTCACGAACTCGGCCAGATCCGCCGCCTCGTAGAACGGCCGGATTTCGATCTCGTTCTTGCCCGGCATGGGATTGGGGGAGCGCTTCGCCCAGGCCAGCGCCTCGTCCATGTCCTTGACTTCCCAGATCTGGAAGCCGGCGACCAGCTCGCGGGTCTCGGTGAACGGCCCGTCGATGACCGTGCGGTCGGGACCCTCGCAAACGATGCGCTTGGCCTGGGCGGAATTCTGGAGGCCGGCGCCGGCCACGAAGACTCCGGCCTTGACGAGATCCTCGATGAACCGGTCCATCGCCGCGAACGCCTCGGGCGTGGGGGGCGGTGCGTCCTTTTCGCTGCTCTCGGTGGCTTTACCGAACACCATGACCCGCATCGTGTGCCTCCTTGTTTGAGACGACCTCTCTGCCGTCTATTGGGACGACGGACGAGCTTGTCGGAAATCGACATCGTTCTGCAAATTTTCTCGACGCTCGGGGTCCGGAATCGAAGGGCCGGCTTGCCCCCCTCACCCATCCTCTCCCCCCGCATCCTTTGTGGCGCGCGCCGTTGCGCGGCGCGACCGCGGGTGGAGAGGGGAGGGTGGCGCGGACGCGGCGCTTTGTTTGGCGAGAGGCGAGCGCGGCTGGCGCCGCGTCCGAACGTCTATTCGTGGGCGGGCTGCCGAAAACACCTCACTCCGATCGCAGCGCCTGGATGACGTCCACGCGCGACGCACGGACGGCGGGCAAGAGCGATGCGAGGATGGCCGCGGCCACCAGAAGCGCAGCCGCTCCGGCGATCGGGAGTACGCCCGGCATCTGAGCCACGCCGAACAGCCGCCTGGCGACCCAGGTCAATGCGACTCCGCCGAGGCCGCCGACGAGGATTCCCGTGGCGGCGATCAAGGTGCCCTCGCGGAGGACGCCGGCTCTGAGCTGGCGCGGCTCGCATCCGACCGCGAGCCGGATGCCGAACTCACGCGTCCGAGCGCCCACCGAAAACGCCAGCACGCCCGCGACGCCGACGACCGCGATGAGCAGCGCGATGCCGCCGAAGGCCGAGAACACGAACGCGTTCAACCGCTGCGGCGTCAGCACCTGGGTGCGAACGTCCTCGAGTGTCGCCGGCCGCTCGACCGCCTGGTCGGCGGAGAGCTCGTGAAGCGTGCGCGTCACGACCGGGACGAGCGCGTAGGGATCTGCCGCGGCGCGGACGAATAAGCGGCTCGGCTCGCCGAACTGCCGCCACGGGAGGTACACCGTCATCGTCGGCACCTGCACGACGTTCTCGTCGTCCACGTCGGCGACGACGCCGACGATGCGGCGCGGCGTGGGCTCGAGGCCGGTGCGGCTGTCGAGCCAAAGATGTCGGTTGACCGCCTCGCCCTTGGGGAAGAGCCGCTGCGCCACGCTCTGGCTGACGATGGCGACGGGCTCGGTGTCGAGACGGTCCCCGTCCGTGAAGTCGCGGCCGGCGGCGATCGGGACACCGAGCACGGCGAAGAATCGAGGCGAGACGGGCCGGAACATGCAGGTCGGGTTCTCCTCGCCTTCGGCGGGATGGTACCCCTCGAACCCGAACTGGAACTTCAGGATGGAGCTCCACTCGTCGCGCCAGGGCACGACCATCCCGGACGCGACGCCCTCCACACCCGGCAGCGCGCCGATCCTCCGCATGGCTTCCTGGAAGAAGCTGTTGGTCGCTTCGCCGCCGGCGCCGGGCGCTGGAGGCGGGACGTCGACCGCCAGGACCTGCCGCATGTCATAGGCGGTGTTTGCCGTCGACATCGCATTCAGCGTCGCGACCAGCATCCCGGCGCCCACGAGCAGAAGGAAGGAGCAAGCGATCTGCGTCGCTGCGAAGATCTTGAGACGGCGGTTCGTGCCCGGCGTGATCCGAATGCCGCCGGCGGCGGGGCTCAGAGCGCTCGAGCGGTCGAAGGAGGGGAGCCGCGGCACGTACGCGAGCAGTACCGCCGCCAGCACGGCCAGCACCGCGCCGAGCCAGAGCACGCTGCCATCCACCCTGGCCTCCAGCGCGCGGACGGAGAAGCGCGCGGCATAGCGGGCAGCCACGGCCACAAGCGGCCTCGCGAGCAGCAGCCCGAGCGCGGCCCCCGCGACGCAGAGGACGAGGCTCTCCGCGAGCAGAGTGCGCCTGAGTGCGCCCCGGCTGGCGCCGAGCGCGGCACGCACGGCGAGCTCGGATTCGCGGCGGACCGATCGGCCCAGAATCAGGTTGGCGACGTTCGAACATGCGATCACGAAAACGATCGCCGCCGCCGCCAGGAGAAGCAGGAGGATCGTCCGTGCGGGCGACGCAATCTGGTCGCGGAGCGTCTTGACCTCGATCCCGATCCGGGCCTGCGCGGAGTACGACTCCGGATGCGCGTGCACCATCGACGCGTGGACGGCCTTCAGCTCGGCGCGGGCCCCTTCCAGCGTGGCGCCCGGCGCGAGCCGCCCGAAGAGCTCGGTCATGCGGTGCCAGCGTTCCTTCTGCATGGTCGCCCCGAGGTGGTGCGGGCTGGTCACGACGTTCGCGATGATCTGAGTCTCGGCCGGATAGGGAACCGAGGGTTCGAGGACGCCGATGACGGTCGCATTGCCGGGGCCCAGACGGATGACCTTGCCGACGACCGCCGGATCAGAATGGAGCACCGTCGTCCAGAAGCGGTGTGTCAGGACCGCCACCGGTGCCGCGTTCGGGCCGTCATCGCTGGAGTTGATCAGGCGGCCGAGCACCGGGCGAAGCCCCATGACGTCGAAGAATGATCCGTTGACGACACCTGCCGTCACGACGCGAGGCTCCCCGCCGAACCCGACCAGCGTGAAGTCGACGGTGGAGAAATCGCCGAACGCGGAAATCGACTTCACGCGCGACTCGAGGTCGCCGATCTCCGGCATGGAGAAGGTGAGGTCCTCGGTCCCGATGCCCGGGGCGGTCTGGCGGATGTAGAGCAGCCGATCCGCATCCCGGTTGACGAGCGGACGCAGGAGCACGCTTCGAACGACGCTGAAGATCGCCGCGTTGGCGCCGATGCCGAGCGCGAGCGTCACGATCACGGTGATCGCCAGCCCCCGGGTGCGCAGAAGAGAACGCAGGCCGATTCGTATTTCCTGGAAGAGCAACAACGTGGCATCCAACCAGCGGCTGTACCAGACCCGATGCATCGAGTCGCGGGCGGCCGCTATGGATCCGAATTCCTCGAGCGCGGCTTGTCGGGCGGATCGCGGATCCTCGCCGCGCTCGATCCGTTCCCGAATGCTCAGCTCCAGATGGCTGCGGATTTCGTCCTCGAGCTCGCGGTCGTCGGGGCGCACGGTTACTCAGCTACTCCTTAGCGGCCGGTGTGGGGTTCATGATTTGGCCGATCGCGCGGACGAGCTGTGACCATCGGTCCTGCTCGCGGATCAGCTGGGCCCTGCCGGAGGGCGTGAGACGGTAGAACTTCGCCCGCTGATTCGACTCGCTCACTCCCCACTCGGACTTCAGCCATCCCCGCTTCACGAGCCGGTGCAGCGCAGGGTAGAGAGAGCCGGTCTCGACCTTCAGCAGTTCCTCGGACTGCCGGCGGATGGCCTGGCCGATCCCGTGGCCGTGTTGAGGCCCCCACCGCAGGGTCCGTAGGATGAGCATGTCGAGGGTGCCCTGGAGGAGATCGAGGCGCGGATCGTCGGAGGTTCTGGTCATAGCCGTAGACGTTCTACTACCTTCTACGTAGAACGTCTACGGCTTGTTTCGGAGCTTCGGGGCTAACGGCCCCCTCTCCCATCACTGCCGCGGGTGGAGAGGGAAGTCGGCTTGCCCCCCTCTCCCGTCCTCTCCCCCCGCTGTCGCGGGTGGAGAGGGGAGGGTGGCGCGGACGCGGCGCCTTGTTCGGCGGAGAGGCGAGCGCGGCTGGCGCCACGTCCGAACGTTTATTGAGTTGGTGCGCCCGGCGCGATTCGAACGCGCGACCTTTAGCTCCGGAGGCTAACGCTCTATCCGGACTGAGCTACGGGCGCAAAGAACGACGATGCGGAAAGTTGGGGTGAGTGGAGGGATTTGAACCCTCGACATCCAGATCCACAGTCTGGCGCTCTAACCAGCTGAGCTACACCCACCGTGGGCGGGGGATCTTAGCACTCCGGGTGGCCCAATGGGCTGCGGGGGCCTACTTGGAGGGGGAGGGCTTGTTCTCGGCGAGCGTCTTCAGCTCGATCCGGGCGAGGGCGTAGGCCGAGCGCGCCTTGTCGCCGTAGACGATCAGTCGGACGGGTCCTTCGTTGTCGGGAAGGGGACCCTCGCCGGAGGACTCCGCCACGAGGAACACTTTGGGGTTGCTCCGGTTCGCGGTCAGTTCGCCGATCGAGAAGGCGACCGTGTAGCCGTCGCGGCCGGCGGCGAGAACGACCTGCGCCGCGGAAATTCGCTGCCCATTCATCGTCTTCAGATCGAGCCCGCCTCGTTCGAGCACCTCGAGCAGCGGCAGGCCGTGGTACACGATCGTGTTGCCGCCCGAATCCTCGATGCGCACGTCCCTCTGATTGCGGCCCAGGAGCGACGCGGGGTCGATCGGCTTGTCAGGCGTGCCTGGGATACGCAGGACCGGGGGCGCTTCGGGCGCGGCAGACAGATTCGTCGCGGTCAGCGTGGTCATCGCCATGGCGGCGAGCAGCGGGACGGCGAGGCGAGCGTGGATCGGGATTCTCATGAAGAAACGGCTACGTTGATTCGATTCTACTCCCTTACTCCCTCTCCAGCCGCACGAGATCGTCGTAGCTCTCTCGGCGGCGCACGATCCGGAACGAGCCGTTCTCGACCAGCACCTCGGCGGCGCGTCCGCGGAAGTTGTAGTTGGACGACATCGCGAACCCGTAGGCGCCGGCGTTCTTGATCGCGAGGAGATCGCCCTCGTCCGGCCGCTCGATCGTGCCGTCGCGGACGAAGAAGTCTCCGGTCTCGCAGACCGGCCCGACGATGTCCGCCGTGAAAGTCGTGCCGCGCGGAGTTACCGGCTCGATCGGATGGGAGGCGGCGTAGAGCGCGGGACGCAACAGGTCGTTCATCGCCGCGTCCGTCACCACGAAGTGCTTGCCGAGACTCTCCTTGATGTAGAGCACGCGCGCGACGAGCGCGCCCGCGCGCGCGACGATCGAGCGGCCGGGCTCGATGAGAATGCGCAGCGAGAGACCCGTGAGCGGCGGCAGCACCGCCGCGGCGTACGCCTCGGGCGCGAGCGACTTCTCCTCGGTCTCGCCGACGCCGACGCCGCCGCCCAGATCCAGCGTCTCGAGCGGCAACCCGGCCGCGATCAGCTCCTTCGCCAGCGCGGCCAGCGAGACCGCCGTCTGCGCCAGCGGCGAGGGCTCCAGGATCTGACTCCCGATGTGCGCCTGGAGCCCCGTGAAGCGGACGTGGGCGTAGCGGGCGGCCTGCGATGCCAGCCGGCGCGCGGTCGCGACGTCGATTCCGAACTTGTTGTGCTTCAGGCCGGTCGCGATGTATGGGTGCGAGCCCGAGTCGATGTCGGGATTCACCCGCAGCGCGACCCGGGCGGTGCGCCCGAGCGTGCCGGCGATCTCGTCGATCTTCTCGAGCTCGCGCTCGGACTCGACGTTGAAGGCGAGGATGCCGAGCTCGGCGCCGAGCAGGATCTCCTTGTCGGTCTTGCCGACGCCGGAGAAGACGATCCTCTCCGCCGGCACGCCTGCCTCCATGGCCGCGCGCAGCTCCCCGCCCGAGACGACGTCGACGCCCGCTCCGAGCGCGGCGAGCGCCTTGGCGATCGCGAGGTTGCCGTTCGCCTTCATCGCGTAGCAGACGAGGTGCGGCGCCTTGCCGAACGCGGCGTCGAAGCGCCGGAAGCTCTCCTCGATCAGCGCGCGGCTGTAGACGTAGACCGGAGTCCCCGCCTCGCGCGCGATCCGCGTCAGCGAGACGCGGTCGCAGCAGAGCTCGTTGTTCTCCCTATGGAAGCCGAAGCCGGCCACGGGTGGGGACGATACCGCAGCGGCTCGCGCCGAACACTCAGTGGAGGTCTCGGCCGAGAATCACGCTGCGCTGGCCGGTCCCCGGATCCAGCCGGACGATGGAGCCGTCGTCCGCCTGGAACAGCGTCGCGCCGGGTTCTCCCGGCGGCGGCATGGAGTTGGGCGGCCCGAAGAACGAGAGCCAGCGCGCGGCCGGCCACAGGTGCTCGCCGAGCCTTCGCACCTCGCCGCGGTCGAGAGAGACGAGATAGGAGTTCCGATCGCCGGCCACGCCGGTGGCGACGACCAACTGACCCGCCGCGGGTTCTCCGCCGATCGCGGTGGCGCGCTGGGGACCCGGCTGGAGTGGGCCTCCCGGGAACGGAATCTCACCGACTCGACCACCGTCCGGCGAGCGGATCTCGAGGACGCGCTCGCGGCCCCGGCGCTGCACGAGGAGGATTCTCCCGTCGGACAAGAATCGGAAACCGCCGGAGAAGGTCTCAGGATCGGACAGCGGGGCGATCAGCGCCCCCGTCGAAGCGTCGAAGAGGCGGGTCCGCTTCGCCTCGTACTCCATGCAGACGAGCCTTCGCCCTGTCGCATCGGTGCCCAGGAACGGCCAGCCGACCAATCCCGCGATCGAGCCTGTGCGCGTCAGGCGCCGCGCGGAAACGTCGAGCTCGAGGATATCGAGACGACTCTTGTCCGATGGGGCGGTCGTGTAGATGCGCAGTCGATCGGGACCGAGGAAGAAGGCGCGCGTCATCGATTCCTCGATCCGGGCGGAGGCGAGGAGCCTCCCGGTGGACAGCGCGTAGACGGAGATGCCGCCTTCCTCGATCACGGCGATCCGAGTGCCCGTCGCGTCGAGGGCGAGTCCCCACGCTCCGTGAGCCAGGCCGACAACGGTGTGCGGCGACGGGTGACTCTCGCGAAGATCGACGACTCGAAGGCGGGTGCTCTTCCAAAGCCACTGGACCCAAACCGCGACGGAGCCATCCCCGGAGAAGATCGGCTCGCGCAGGCCCGAGAGAACGCGGACGTAACGGCCGCCGGCGGTGTCGTACAGATAGCTCGCGTCGGCGCCCCGGGCCCTGCCCGCGACCAGGGCCCAGGGACCGCGTGAGGCCGCCCGCACCGTCTCGATCTTCGTCAGGTCGGTCGGGCCCGCGGAGAGGAACCACTGGCCGTAGCCGTAGAGCCCGAGGAGGCCGGCGGCGATCGTGCCCCACAGGACGGCCGACTGTGCCGCGTGTGCCGCGCGGATCTCCGTCCTCCCGCGAGCCACGGCGGCGAGGCCGGCGAGCAGGAGCGCGAGCACGACGAGAAGCGCGACGAGTACCAACGCCCGCACTGAAACCTCGAAGCCCACCCCGGCCCACCCGAGCCGGATCAACCCGTACATCGCGGCCAGGGCGGCGGCGGGAATCGCGAGCAGGTCGAAGACGATCCATGGCGAGCGCGCGCGGATCGCGACGCCGGCGGCACTGAAGAGACCGAACGCAAGCAGGGCGGCGGCGAAGACCAGAACCGGCCAGGGCACTGGGATCTCGGTTACGTCGACGAGGGCCCACCACGCTGTGGCCTCGCCAGCGAGGCTCCACGGCGCCTTGGCGTCGCCGGCGAGTGCCGCGGGCACAAACGCGATGAGCGCCGAGCCGAACGCGAGCACGAGCGTGCCGCACAGCGTGCCGCCCCAGATGGCCGCGGTCGAGAGAGGTCGTGCGAGGTCGAACCCGATGCGGCGCTCGGCAATCGCCCGCGGGAGTCGCGTGCCGCCGATGAACGCCGTCGTCCCGAGCAGGAATACCAGCGAGAGGGCCAGGGCCGTGCCTCTGCGCACGTCGACCGAGTCGACGCCATGGAGGCCGTGAAGCCAGGGAACGGCAAACGGGGCCGCGGCCGCAATCGCCGCCGCGACGAACAGCATCCGCCGCTCCGCGATCTCTCTCCGAGCGACCGCGAGGAGTCCTCTCATGAGCTCTTCCCCTTTTCTTCCCCGACGAGCGCGACGAAGATCTCCTCGAGCGAGAGCGCCTCGGCCGAGACGTTCTCCACGCCGTCCATCGCGCGAAACCGCTCGAAGGCGGCCTCGTCGAAGTTGGTAACGATCGCGTCGATGCCCCAGCCGCGAACCTGGACGCGCAGCGCGTCGAACGCGTCGAGCTCGTTGCCGAAGTCGGTGCGGGTCTCGGTGATCCGGTTGACGTAGCGGATGCGGCGGAAGCGGGCCTTCAGCGCCTCGAGGTCCTCGTCGACGACGAGCCGCCCCTCCTTCAGGATCCCCACCCGCGTCGCGATGCCCTCGAAGCCGGCGAGGTCGTGGGTCGTCAGGAAGACCGTCGTGCCGCGGTCCGCGAGCTCGCCCACGATCTCCTCGGAGAGCGCGCGGCGCGCGACGACGTCGAGGCCGAGAGTCGGGTCGTCCAGGATCAGCACGTCGGGGGTGTGTCCGAGCGCGAGCGCCAGCAGGACCTCGCCCTTCTGGCCCTTCGAGAGCTTGCCGAAGGGCGTTGCCTCGGGGACGCCGAAGCGCTCGAGCCGGGCTCCTACCGCGTCGGCGTTCCAGCGGGGATAAACCCTCCGGCAGAAGGCCGAGAGCTCCCGCGCGGACATCGCGGGTGGCGCGTCCGGCTCCTCGGGCACGACGCCGGTCCGCTCCATCGCCCTGCGCCGCGTCGACCAGGAGTCTTTCTCGAAGAGGAGGGCTCGTCCGGATGACGCCTTCTGCTGGCCCAGCAGACACCGGACCAGCGAGGACTTCCCGGCGCCGTTGCGGCCGAGGAGCGCGTAGACGGCGCCCGGTGCGACGGAGAAGCTCACCTCGCGGCAGGCGAGGGTCTTCCCGTAGCGCACAGTCAGACCCTCGACGCGGATGGGGTCGGTCATGACGGAATCCCTTTCTTCCAAGCGGAGCGGAGAGCGTGGGTCGCCTCGTCCTCGTCCACTCCGAGCGTCGCCGCCAGGCTCGCGTAGCGAAGCGCGCCCTCGCGGAGGATGCGCGTCCTCTCGCTCTTGCTCATCGCCGGCGGCGCGTCCGCGACGTAGGTGCCGTCGCCGCGACGCACCGCCAGGATCCCGTCCTCGGCCAGTCGCTGGTAGCCCTTGGCCACGGTCGCGGGATTGATACGGAGCTCGCTCGCGAGCTCGCGCACGGAGGGCACCGGGGCGCGGGGCTTCAGCGCTCCCGAGGCGACGAGCCGGCGGATTCCCTCCTCGATCTGGCTCCAGATCGGCGTCGCGTCGGAAGGGTCGATGCGCAGGAGCACAGTACTAGTGTACTAATACACTAATACGCAGGTCAAGCCCTTCTC
>DASXPB010000019.1:0-35979 GCA_036493875.1 Thermoanaerobaculia bacterium | reverse complement strand
GGAGGGTCTCGCTCTCACTCATGCGGTGACCTGAAGGCGGCCGTGCAGCATGTTCATCCCGCACGAGAACGTGAACTCGCCCACGCGGTCCGGGCGGATCTCGACCACGGTGCGGGCGTTGGCCGCGAGCGCCCGGCGGATGCCGAAGTCGGGGAAGACGATCTCGTCGGTGCAGGGGCTCGAGTCGCGGCGGTCGAAGACCAGGCGCAGCGGCCGGCCAACTCGCGCTCGGATGAGGTCGGGCGAGTAGCCGCCCTCGACCACGACCGTGACCTCCGGCGAGTCGCCCGAGGCCGAGACGACCGTGGGCCTTCGCTTCCCGAAGAAGAAGGCGAAGAGCGCAAGCAGCAGGCCGGCGCCGGCGATGACCGCGACGATCCGGTCCGCCGTCCAGACGACCAGCAGGGCGGCGCTGACGGTGTTCACCGCGTTCACGGCGCTCACGAGGCCAGCCTCTTCCCGGCGAGCCTCAGGCTGTTGACCACGACCGACACGGAGCTCGCCGCCATCGCGGCGGAGGCGATCATCGGAGAGAGTGTCCAGCCCGTCAGCGGATAGAGCGCGCCCGCGGCGATCGGGATGCCAAGCGCGTTGTACAGGAACGCGAAGATCAGGTTCTGGCGGATCGTCGCGAGCGTTGCGCGCGAGAGCGCGATCGCGATCGGCACGGTCTCGAGGCTTCCGCCGACCAGAGTCACGTCGGACGCCTCGATGGCGATGTCGGACCCGGCGCCGATGGCGATGCCGACGTCGGCACGCGCCAGAGCCGGAGCGTCGTTGACCCCGTCGCCGACCATCGCCACGACCTCGCCGCGGGCCTGGAGGGCGGCGACCCGATCCGCCTTCTCGGCGGCGAGCACGCGGCCGAAGACCTCGTCGATTCCCAGGCGCGCCGCGACGGCGCGCGCGGTGTCCTCGCGGTCGCCCGTCAGCATCGCGACCTCGAGGCCCTGCGCGCGCAGACGCGCGACGGCGGAAGCCGCGGAGGGCTTCTCGCGATCCGCGACGGCCAGCACGCCGAGCAACCGGCCTTCGGCCGCGACGAGGAGGGGCGTCTTGCCCTCGGCGGCGAAGCGCGCCAGCTCGTCCGCGACGGCGGACGTCTCGACGCCCTGCTCCGCGAGCAGCTGCGCGCTGCCGACCGCGGCCGGCCTGCCGGACACGCGGCCGACGACGCCGAGCCCCGTCCGCGAGGTGAAGTCGTCGACGGGAGCCGGCGCGATTCCGCGCTCGCGCGCCGCGTCCACGAGCGCGCGCGCGAGCGGATGGGCGGAGGCGAGCTCCAGCGCCGCGGCGATCCCGAGGAGCTGCTCCTCGGAGACTCCCGCGAGCTGAACGCGGTCCGTGAGGCGCGGCCGGCCCTCGGTCAGCGTGCCGGTCTTGTCGAACAGGACGAGAGTGACCCTCCGCGCGGCCTCGAGCGCCTCGGCGTTGCGGAAGAGAATCCCGTGACGCGCGCCGCGGCCGGTGCCCGCGAGGATCGCGGTCGGCGTCGCCAATCCGAGCGCGCACGGGCAGGCGATGATCAGGACCGAGGCCAGGGCCACCGTCGCGCGGAGGCCCCGGGGCTCGGGGCCGACGACGTACCAGGCGACCCAGGTCACGACCGCGAGTCCGAGGACGACCGGGACGAAGACTCCGGCGATTTTGTCCGCGAGTCTCTGGATCGGCGGCTTCGAGGCCTGCGCCTGCTGGACCAGCCGCACGATCTGGGACAGCGCCGTCCGCGCGCCGACCGCGGTGGCCTCCATCTCGAAGACGCCGTCCCCGTTGAGCGTGCCGGCGAGGACGGCGTCCCCCGGCCCCCTGGCGGCGGGGATCGACTCTCCCGTGACCATCGACTCGTCGACCCCGGAGCGCCCGGCGAGGACGACGCCGTCGACCGGCACGGAATCGCCCGGCTTGACGCGCAGCCGCGCCCCGACGCGTACGTCGGCGAGCGGCACCTCGATCTCGCCTTTCTCCGTCAGGAGCCGGGCCCGCTTCGGCGCGAGCTCCAGGAGCCGGCGGATCGCGGCCGACGTGCGCCCGCGCGCCCGCGTCTCGAGGTAGCGGCCGAAGAGGATCAGAGTCAGGATGACGCCGACGGCCTCGTAGTACACGGGGTCCATGCCGCCGCCTCGCGGCGCGGCCGCGGCGGCTGTCTCGGGGAAAAACGTCACGGCGACCGAGAGCAGCAGCGCCGCCGTCGTTCCCGTCGCGATCAGGGTGTCCATGTTCGCGGTCCGGTGACGCAGCGTCTGGAGCGCGCCCTTCAGAAACGGCATTCCCGCCCAGAGATAGACGGGGAGCGTCAGGGCGAGCAGCGCGAGGTTGCGCCCGGGGAACATCACGCCGGCCATCGAGACGACGACGACCGGAACGGTCAGCGCCGCGGCGAGAAGCGTGCGGCGGAGCATTTGGCGAGTCTGTCGTCGCGCGGCCGCCTCCTGTTCGGAGGGCGTCTGTGCCGCGTCGTCGAGCGGAGCCGCGCCGTAGCCGCTCTCGCGCACCGCCTCAATCAGCCGGCTCGGATCCAGGCCGCGGCCTCTCACGTGGGCCTGCGCGGTGCCGAGGTTGACCGACGCATCGTCCACGCCGGGCACGGAGGCGAGCGCGTTCTCGATCGTGCGCACGCAGGAGGCGCAGTGCATGCCTTCGAGCGCGAGCGCTAGCGTTTCGGGCGCGGGCGTCTTCGAATTGGAGTCCCGAGCGTAGCGAGGGACCCCCTTCGGGTCACGCTGCGGCTCCAAAGGGGTTCCTCGGACTGCCGTCGTCGGGATGACAGGAAGGAGCGGAGCGGCCCGGCGCTTGCGGGAACCCATGGAAGGCTAGCGTATAGCGTATCCACGCACGCGTAGACTCTCGGCGCATGGGCTCGCCGAAGCGATATCGGGCCACCGTCTCCTACGTCGGCACGGCGTTCCACGGCTGGCAGGTGCAGAAGAACGCGGCGCGAACGGTGCAGGCCGTGCTCACCCACGCGCTGTCGAGCCTCGCGGGCACGAGCGTCCGGGTGGAGGGCGCGAGCCGGACCGACGCGGGCGTCCACGCGGAGGGGCAGGTGATCCACTTCGATCTGCCGGCGGCGCGCCCGCCGGAGGTGATCCGCGACGCCGTCAATCACCGCCTTCCCGCCGACGTGCGGCTCCTCGAGGTCGCCGACGCGGCCCCCGACTTTCACGCGCGGCACGACGCGGCCTGGAAGGAGTACGTCTACCGCTGGTCTCGTGCCGAGGTGATCGACCCGCGCGAGGCGCCGTTCGTGGCGCCGCTCTCCCCGGGCGCGAGCCTCGAGCGGATGCGCGCGGCGGCGGCGCTCGTGCCGGGGACGCGGGACTTCGGGATCTTCGCCGTGCGGCTCGCGCCCGGAGAGACGACGGAACGCACGCTCCACTCCCTCACGGTCGAAGAGGACGGCGCGAACCTGCGCGCGCTGTTCCTCGGAGACGGATTCCTGCGCGGCATGGTGCGCTCGATCAGCGGCGTGCTGGCGGACGCGGCGCGCGGCAAGGTGAGGCCGGAGCGAGCGGGCGAGCTGCTCGCGACCGGCGACCGGCGGCTGCTGTCGCCGAAGGCTCCCGCGAAGGGCCTCACGCTGGTGAGGGTGTCCTACGGAGAGTAAACTGTCCGGATGATCGACGTCGAAACGCTCGCGGCGCCAGGCAGCTTCGAGCGCCAGCTCGTGGACGAGATCGACCTCACACGCCTGCCGCGCCACATCGCGATCATCATGGACGGCAACGGACGCTGGGCCAAGCAGCGCGGGTCGCCGCGCGTCGAGGGCCACCGCGCGGGCATCGCCTCGGTGCGGGAGACCGTCGAGACGTGTGCGCGCCTCGAGCTCGACGCTTTGACGCTCTACGCGTTCTCCGTCGAGAACTGGAAGCGCCCGCGCTTCGAGATCGTCACCCTGATGTCGCTCCTCAAGGAATACCTCGCGCGGGAGCTCGCGAACCTGCTCAAGAACGACATCCGCTTCCGCGTCGTCGGACGCATGAACGAGCTCGACCCGTCCGTGCAGAAGGCTCTGTCGCAGGGGCTCGCCGGGACCTCCTCCTGCCGCGGCATGACGTTCAACATCGCGCTGAACTACGGCGGGCGCACCGAGATCGTCGACGCGTGCCGCTCGCTCGCCAACGACGTCGCCGCCGGGCGGCTGACGCCGGAGCAGATCGACGAGGAGACGCTGGGCTCCCGCATGGGCACGGCCGGCTCGCCCGACCCCGACCTGCTCATCCGGACGAGCGGCGAGATGCGCGTGTCGAACTTTCTCCTGTGGCAGATCGCGTACAGCGAGATCTGGGTCACGCCCACGCTCTGGCCGGACTTCCGCAAGCGTCACCTCTTCGAAGCGATCCTCGACTTCCAGAAGCGCGAGCGCCGCTACGGCGGCGTCATCGACGAGCGCCGGGTTCCCGAGGCCGAGGCCGAGGCCAAGGGCGGTCGACGCTGACGCTTCGCGCGTGAGACGGCGGACGCAGTGGCGCTGAAACGCGAGCTCGCGGCCGCGGTCGCGATCCCGATCGTCCTGGCGATCCTTTTCGCCGGGCCGCCGCTGCTCTTCAACCTGCTCGTCGCGGTCGTGGCGCTCTGCGCTCTCTGGGAGTTCTATCGGATGGCCGAGAAGTCGGGCCACCGCGTCGCCAAGACCCTGGGCCTCGCCGCGGCGGGCCTCGTGCTGGCGGCGGCGGCGCTGCGGTGGGGACCCGTTCGTTTCGAGACCGCCGGCGAGACCGTCGAGGTCGTCGGCCGCACCTCGCTTGCCTGGTGGTACGGGACCTCGCTCGCGTTCGTGTTCGCGGCCTCGCTCGCACCGCTTCTCGGGCGGCTCGAGCCCGCGGCCGCCCTCTCCTGCGCGGCCGCGACGGTGTTCGGCGTCGGCGCGGTCGCGCTGCCGGCCACCGCGATGTGTTACCTGCGCGCGTTTTCGCCGCGCGCCGTCCTGCTGCTCCTGGCGCTCGTGTGGGTGTGCGATTCCTGCGCCTACTACTTCGGCCGCCGCTTCGGGAAGACGCCCCTCGCTCCGGTCGTCTCGCCCAAGAAGACCTGGGAGGGCACGGTCGCGGGCCTCGTCGGCGCGACGCTCTTCGGCGCCGCCGCCGGAACGTGGTGGTTCCTCCCGCAGCTCGGCCCGGCGCGGGGCGCGCTGGCCGGCGCCCTCGCGTCCTCGGCCGGGCAGGTCGGGGACCTCGTGGAGTCGCTCTGGAAACGGGGCGCCGGGGTCAAGGACTCGGGGCAGTTCCTGCCCGGGCACGGGGGCTTCTACGACCGGATCGACTCGCTCCTGTTCGCGGGGCCAGTGATGGCCGCCTTCGTGCTCGCCCTCTGAGGCTCAAGGAGCCCGTGACGGGCTCCCGCCGCACCTATAATCGCCCGTGGCCATGAGGTCCCTCTCGATCCTGGGTTCGACGGGCTCGATCGGGCGCTCGTCGCTCGACGTCGTCGAGGCGTTTCCGGACCGCTTCAAAGTCGTGGCGCTGGCCGCCGGCCGCTCGCTCGACCGGCTGGCGGAGCAGGTGGCGCGCTTCCGTCCGAGGCTCGTCTCGATCGACGCGGCGGAGGACGTCTCGCGGCTCGAGCGGCTCCTGCCCGCGGGGCTCCACTGCCGAGTCGTGGCGGGCTCCGAAGGGCTCGCCGAGGCGGCGACGCATCCGGACGCGGACACGGTCGTCGGCGGGCTGGTCGGGGCGCTGGGGCTGCGCTCGGCGCTCGAGGCGATCCGCGCCGGCAAGCGGCTCGCTCTCGCGAACAAGGAGCCGCTCGTCGTGGCCGGCCCGCTCATCCTCGCCGAGGCCGCCCGGTCCAAAGCGGAGATCGTGCCGGTCGACTCCGAGCACAGCGCGATCCACCAGGCGATGCGCGCGGGTCGGGCGGAGGAGGCGCATCGCATCGTCCTCACCGCGTCGGGAGGCCCGTTCCGCGAGCGTCGCCTCGACACCTTCGACGCGATCACGGTCGGCGACGCGCTCGAGCACCCGACGTGGAAGATGGGTCCGAAGATCACGATCGACTCGGCGACGATGATGAACAAGGGTCTCGAAGTGATCGAGGCGCACTTCCTCTTCGGGCTGCCCGAGGAGCGCATCGAGGTCGTCATCCATCCGCAGTCGCTGATCCACTCGTTCGTCGAGTTCGTGGACGGCTCGCTCGTCGCGCAGCTCGCGCGAAACGACATGAAGTTCCCCATCGTGTACGCGCTGTCGTATCCGGAACGGCTGCCGAACGCCTTCGGCCGCCTGGATCTCGTCGCGCTCGCGCGCCTCGATTTCGTGCCCGTCGAGCCGTGCCGCTATCCGGCGCTCGGCCTCGCGCGGGAGGCCCTCCGGGCCGGAGGCGGCATGCCCGCCGTCCTGAACGCGGCCAACGAGGTCGCGGTCGCGGCCTTCCTCGAGGGGAAGATTTCCTTCCCGGACATCGTTAACCTGGTTTCCGAAGTCATGAATGCCGTCGGCCCCACGTCCGCTCCGCAGAGCCTCGAGGAGGCGGAGCACGTCGACGCGAAGGCTCGCCAGGAGGCCTCCGCGGTCCTGCGCCGGCGGGTCCATCCGGTGACCACCTAAAATCTGCCCCCGATCGGAGGAGAACCCCCTTGCAGATCCTCAGCAACACCCTGGCCCTCATCGTCGTCCTGTCGGTGCTCGTCGTGGTCCACGAGTTCGGGCACTTCGCCGTCGCCAAGGCCTTCGGATTCCCGGTCGAGGTCTTCTCGGTCGGATTCGGAAAGCGCCTGTTCGGCCGCAAGTGGCGGGGCACCGACTACCGGGTGTCCGCCATTCCGCTCGGCGGATACGTGCGCGTCATCGGGCTCGGGCCGGACGAGTCGACCCTCGCCGAGGGGAGCTCGCAGGAGGCGCCGCCGGTCGGCAAGCGGTGGCAGCGCGCGCTCATCCTTCTCGCCGGACCCGCGATGAACCTGCTCCTCGCGATCGCGCTCCACACGGTCGTGTTCGCCGTCGGGGTCAAGGTGCCGGCGTACGAGCTCGCGCCCGCCGTCGTGGGCGTGGTCGCGGACGGGTCGCCGGCCGCGGCGCAGGGGATCCAGCCGGGAGACCGGATCGTCTCCATCAACCACACGGAGACGCCGCGGTGGCGCGACGCCCAGTACATGATCGCCGTCAACGCGCGCTCGCCGCTCGACGTCGAGGTCGAGCGCGGCGGCGTGGGCCGCTTCGTGAAGCTGACCCCTCGCGGCATCGGCAAGTATGACTACGGCGACATCGGCGTCTTCCCCGACGTCGGCCGCAACGTGAGGGGCCGCATCGGAACGGTCGTCGGGGGCAGTCCCGCGGCGGCGGCCGGGATCAAGGACGGCGACGTCATCCTGTCGGTGGACGGCGCCGACATCCGCGGCGGACCGACCGAGATGCAGGACCGCTTCATCGCCGCGGTCCAGGCGGCCCAGGGCAGGCCGATCAAGATCGGGTTGGAGCGGGACGGACACCCGCTCGTGGCCACGGTCCAGCCTCGCAAGGAGGGGGACATGTGGCGCGTGGGCGCGCAGATCGGTCCCGATGTCCCGGAGGTCCTGGAGCGCTTCCCGATCGGCCAGGCCTTCGTCGAGGGCTGGCGTCAGGTCCGCACGGAGCTGCGCCTGACGATGTCGATCCTGGGGCGGCTGGTCCGAGGCGCCGCGAGCATGAAGTCCATGTCGGGTCCGCTCGACATCGCCAAGTTCTCGGGCGAGGCGGCGCGCACGGGCGCCGTGCCGCTGGTCGCGCTGATGGCCGCGATCTCCCTGCAGCTCGGCATCTTCAATCTGCTGCCGATCCCGGTCCTGGACGGCGGCCACCTCGCGCTGCTCGCGCTCGAGGGAGCGGCGCGGCGCGACTTCTCGCTGCGCGTCAAGGAGCGCATCCTCCAGGTCGGATTCGTCATGATCCTCGCGCTCCTGGCGGTCGTGCTCTACAACGACCTCTCGAAGAACCTGCCCGCGGGGATCTGGCCGTTCCGATGAACGTCGCCTCCGCTTGCTCGCGGACCTGCCTTCGGCACCGGGCCGCGGCTCGTCCGGATGCGGACTCGACCGCGGCCCTGGTCCACTCGCTGCGCTCCGGCTCCCGCAACGCGAGTCGTTGACCGCCGGCCTACGGCCGGCGTTGTCTACTGCCGGGGGGTTGCCTTCGGTGGACGGCTCCGCTCGCCCGGACTCGCGAACCTTGGTCGCGTTGCGAACGATAGAGACCACCCCGTAGACCGAGGGTTCTCATCCCTCCGGATCTGGTGCGGAGCAGGCTTCCTCGCGAAGGAAGGCGACGCCTAGCGCACCGGCAGCGCGGGCGAGCGGACGACGGGAAGCCGCGGCGTGCCGCCCGGCAGCATCGCGAACGCGGCCCCCTCGGGCCGCGGGAGCGCCTCGACCATCCGGTGGAACTCCCGACGGAAGGGGAGGTCGCCGGCCCAGTAGTAGGACCGGTTCGGACAGGCGTCCTTCTGCGCGCAGAGAGGCTCGACCACGCAGGAGCTCGCGAAGTCGCCGGGCTCGACCGCCCCGCGGCGCGCCATGATCTCGCGCAGCTCGGCGCGGAAGCGCGCGTAGCCCGGTCCGTTCCAGATCGCCGCGAGCCCGGAGGACTGGATGCTGCCGAGGACCGCGGTCTTGTGGTCCTGCAGGATGCAGCAGGTGACGGCGTCGCCGTTCGCGTTGAGGGTCATCGAGTACCAGCCGACGAGGCAGAACTCGTGCAGCCGCGCCGATTCCGCGTCCCGCTTCGCCCCCGCGGTCAGGGTGTGGCGGAGCTTGATCCGCGCACGCCGCGCGAGTGGCGCCCGCGCGAAGACGGCGCGCGTGGAGGCGTCGATGCGGTCCGCGATCGCCTGCTCCCAGAAGGAGAACTTCTCGAGGTGCTCGAAGTAGTCCTCCGCGAGGACGTCCTCGTAGAGGCGAAGCATCTCGGCGATGTCGTCCTCGAACATCGTCGGCATCGGCCGCACCGGATAGAGCCCGTTCAGCCAGAAGGTGTCGGCTCCGCTCTCGCGGAACACGCGCGCCATCCGGGGCAGCTGGCGGTAGTTGTCCTGATAGATCAGGAACTGCAGGCGGAGGCGGCACGCGGCGCCGACCTCGCGCTTGATGTCGGCCGCGCGGCGGACGTTCTCCAGAACGCGCCCGTAGTTGCGGGGCGTCGTCTGCATCATCGCGGCGTAGGAGTCCGGGTCCGCGGTGTTCAGAGAGATGCAGATCTCGTCGCACCCCGCGGCGTAGAGCGCGCGCACGACGGGCTCGGTCAGCAGGACGCCGTTGGTGGTGACGTCGGCGATGCGCAGGCCGTGCGCGCCGAGACTCCGGATCAGGGGCTCCGCGTCCTTCCGGAAGAGGGGCTCGCCCCCGCCCATCAGGCGCACGCCCCGGACCCCGAGCGCCGCCATCTCGGCGATCAGGGCCTCGAGCCGCTCGCGCGAGAGCTCGAAGTTCCCCGCGCGGACCTCGGCGGTCGAGCAGAAGAAGCAGTCGATGTTGCAGCGGTCCTGCCAGGACAGCTCGACGACGCGCGGAGGCGGGGGCGGCGCGGCGCCGTCGGCGATCGAGCGCAGGATCGCGGTCTTCTCCCCGGGCGTCAGGTGTTCCCAGGCGTAGGGCACGGAGGGATCTTACGTCGTGGTCGCTCGACGCCGGCGCGGCCGATGCCGTCGTCCTACGGTGCCGGCGCCGCCGCCTGGCGTCGGCGCCGCGGTTCCGTGACGGCGTTGGCGCCGTCCGACTTCCGAGGGCTGCACCGGGCTAAGATTCGCCCGAGGAAAAGGCTGAAAATCGAGACGGTCGCCCTCTGGCTGACGTACGCGGCCTCGGCCGCGGTCGTGCTGTGGCTCGCACGCCGTCTCGTCGGCGAGATTCCGGGACGCGCCGCGGCCGTCCTCGCGCTCCTGCCGCTCGTCTTCACCGGGAAGGCGATGCTGCTCGGACGGCTCTACGGACCGTCCGATCTCTACTTCACGGCGAATCCGTGGAGGAGCCTGCCGTCCGCGGCGGCGGTCGGGCCGCCGCGGAACTCCATCCTGTCGGACCTCGCCTTCGCGAACCTGCCGTGGCGCGCGGCGGTGCGCGAGGCCGTCGCGAACGGGCGCGCACCTCTGTGGAACCGCTTCGTGCTCGCGGGCACGCCGCTCCTCCCGGCCGCTCAGGCCGGCGTCTTCCATCCCTCCACGTTCCTGTCGCTCTTTATGCCGCTCGCGCTCTCCTGGACCTTCTCGTGCACCTTCACGCTCTTCCTCGCGCTCGTCTGCGCGTACCTCTTCTTCCGCGAGCTCACGCTCGGCGTCCTGCCGGCGCTGCTGGGCGCGGCGGCGTGGGCCTTCTCGACCTACGTCGTGTTCTGGGTCGGCTGGAGCGTGGGCCCCTCGACGGCGAGCCTCCCGCTCCTGCTGGTCGGGCTGAGGCGGCTCGCGCGCGAGCCCGGACGCGCGGCGATCCTGCTGACGGCCGTGGCGCTCGCGCTCTCGGTCTTCGGCGGCCACCCGGAGAGCGCCTTCCACGGCGCGGCGGCGGGCGGCGTCTTCTTTCTCTGGGAGCTCTTCGGAAGAGAGGCCCGTCGGCGCCGCGCCCTCGGCGGCGCGCTCGCGGCGGGCGGCCTCGCGATCCTGCTCTCCGGCCCGCAGCTGTTTCCGCTGCTCGAGGCGATCCCGCACTCCGCCGAGTATCGGGCGCGCCATGCGTCGCCTGCCGACGACGCCAGGCCGGCGGCTCGCCAGTCCGTCGCGCTGTCGGCGGCGCTGCCGCGTCTCCTGCCCGACGCTCTTCCGTTCGCGCACGGGATCTACGGGAGGAGTCCCGTCCAGGATGAACGCGGCGACGGCTCCGGCATGCCGCTCGGCTACGCGGGTGCGCTCCTCTTCCCGCTGGCCGGACTGGCCTTCCGCGGCCATCGGCGCCGCGAGCGATGGATCTTCCTCGCGCTGTTCGTCGCGGGCCTCCTGTTCGGCGCGAGCGTTCCCGGGCTGATCGACGTGACCTCGCGCCTGCCGGGCTTCGCGCTCGCGCTGAACTACCGGCTGGTGTTCCTCTCCGGGCTCGGTCTCGCGGGACTCGCCGCGATCGGCGCGGAGAGACTCCTCGATCGGGGCGCGGCTCGGTCCCTGGCCTGGTCCTGCGCGGGATGGACGCTGGCGATCTGCGTGGCCTTCGCGCTGTCCCGCGGCGTCTTCCGCGAGCGAGGGCTGTCCTCGGAGTTCGTCTTCGGCGGGCTCGCGCTCGAAGTGGGTCCGCTGCTGCTCCTGGCGGCGCTCGCCGGCGCCGGCGCGCTCCGGGGCGTTCCGCTCGCGGCCTGCGCCCTCGGAGCGCTCGTTCTTCAGCGCGGCCTCGAGATGGGCGGCACCTACCCGACGCTGCCGGCTTCGACGCTCGCGCCGGCGCTGCCGGCCCTCGCCTCGGTGCCCCTCTCGAGCGAGCCGTGCCGTGTGGTCGCGGCCGGCGACACGCTGCGTCCCAACGGCGCCGCGCTCTACCGCCTCGAGGACGTGCGCGGCTACGAGTCGCTCGTGCTGGACCGCTTCACCGACACCTATCCGCTCTGGTCGCGGTCGCAGGCGGCGTCCTTCAATCTCGTCCCGGACCTCTCGCGGCCGTTCCTCTCGTTCCTCAACGCGTGCTACGCGATGGCCGCTCCCGGGGATCCCGTGCCGGCTGGCTGGCGGGAGCAGGCGCGCGGCGCCGAGATGGCGATCTTCGACAACCCCGAAGCGCTGCCGCGCGCGTTCGTTCCGCGGCGGCTGCGGAGGGTGGCCGATCCGCGCGAGCGGTTGCGCGAGATGGCGGCGGCCTCCGACTTCTCCCGGACGGCGTGGCTCTCCGATCCCGGCGAGCGCCGGGAACCGGAAACCCGCGAGCGCCGGGGATCGGAAACCCGCGAGCCCGGCGAGCGCCGGGAACCGGAAGAGCCCAACGGCGAGGCGACGCTTTTCCTCCGCTCGGTGGGGCCCGACCTCATCGTCGAGGCGCGGGCCGCGGCGCCGGCGCTGATCGCCACCTCGATCCCGGACTGGCCGGGCTGGACCGCGACCGAGAACGGAGCCGCACTGCCCACCCTCACCGTCAACCATGCGTTCGTCGGCGTGCGCGTTCCGGCCGGCGAGCACGTCGTTCGCTTCGCGTATCGTCCGCGCTCCTGGACCCTGGGTCTCGTGGCGTTCGCCGCGGGGTTCCTGTTGATCGTGGCCGTCGCCGCCGTCGCCCCTGTCGCGCGACGCGGACGAGCCGGGCTCCGTAGGGAATCCGAGTGCTCCTGATTCTTCGCTCCGTCGCCGTCTACGGGGCCACCGCCGCGCTCCTGCTCCTGGCCGCGAGCCGGTTCGTCTCGCCGATTCCGCGCCGGGTTGCGCTCGTGCTCGCGCTGGCCCCGTGGCTGTTCACGGGACGCGCGACGCTGACGGGAGGAATCTATGCGCCGATCGACATCCTCTACGAGGCGAACCCGTACGCCTCGCAGCGTCAGGCGCTCGGCATTCCCGTCGAGGCGCCCGCGCTGACCGACGTCGTCTACCTGGAGATCCCCTGGCGCGAGGCGGCGCGTCGGGAGATCCTCGAGGGCCGGCTGCCGCTCTGGAACCCCTCGGTGCTCGCGGGCGAGCCGCTCCACGCCGTGCAGCAGGCGGGAACCCTCCAGCCCTCGACGTGGATCGGTCTGCTCCTGCCGTCTCCGCAGGCCTGGACGTTCGAGATGTCATTCCGCATCCTGATCGCGCTGCTCGGCGCGTACCTCTTCTTCCGGGATCTCGGATGCGCCGAGTGGGCGGCGGTGCTGGGCGGCCTCGGGTGGGGGTTCTGCGACTACCTGGACTTCTTCCTCGGGTTTCCCCAGTCGGCGGCCGCCGCGCCGTTTCCGCTGCTGCTCCTGGGGGTCCGCCGGCTCGTCCGTTCGCCCGGCAGGAGATCGGTCGCGCTCGCGGTCGTCGCCTTCCTGGCCATCGCGACCGCCGGACATCCCGAGACCCTCCTGCACGCCATGGCCCCCGCTGGCGTCTACTTCCTGCTCGAGCTCGCCGCGGCGCCGCGCGAACGGCGCCTCCGAGGCCTCGGAGCGGCCGCCGCGGCGGGTGCGTTCGCGGTGGGTCTCTCGGCGCTCCAACTCCTCCCGCTGATGGAGGCGCTGCCCTACAGCCTGGAGCATCCGGCGCGGAAGGCGTGGTACGCGCACCAGCCGAGGGCCGGGCCCGCGAGCGAGAGCCTGCTGCGGCTCGTCCGGCAGGCGGTGCCCTATGCCGTCGGCGTCTCCGGCCACGGGAGTCAGATCCCCGGTCACGAGAGCACCGCGTACGCGGGCGCCCTTCTGTTTCCCTTCGTGGTGACGGGACTCTTCGCGCGCGGCCGGCAGCGATGGTTCTTTCTCCTGCTCGGCGCGGCCGGGCTCGCGGTGGCGGCGCGCACCTTCGCGGCACAGGCGATCGCGTGGCTGCCGCTCTTCGACATCGCGCTCAACGAGCGCGTGATCTTCTGGACGAGCCTCGCCGTCTGCGCGCTCGCGGCGCTCGGCGCCAATCGATTGGCCGACGGGGAGGGTGCGCCGGCCTTCCTCGCCGGAGCCGCGATGTCGATGCTGCTCGTGTGGGGCCTCCACGTCCACTATCGGCGGCAGATGGAGATCCTCGGGATGCCCGCCGAGTACCGCCGGCTGAGGTTCAACCTGCAGATCGTTCCCCTCGCGGCGGGGGCCGTGCTCGCCGCCGCGCTCTCGCGGCAGCGGCTCGCGCGTGGCGGCCTGGTCGCGCTCGTCGGACTCTTCGCCGCCGAGCGAACGCTCGAGGCGGGGAGCTACTATCCGACCTATCCTCCCCGCGCCTTCTATCCGCCCCTTTCGGTGCTCGAGAGGATCCCGCGCGGCGAGCCGTACCGGATGACGGCGCTCTCCTACACCTTCATCCCGAACGCCGCCGGGGTGCTCGGCTTCGAGGACGTGCGCGGCTACGAGGCGATGACGCTGCATCCCTTCTTCGACACGTTTCCGCTGTGGTGCGTCCCGCAGCCGGTCTGGTACAACCGGATCGACGACCCGACGAGACCGTTTCTCTCCTTCCTGAACGTCCGATGGGTTCTCCAGCCGATCGATCAACGCCCGCCTCCCGGCTGGCCGGTGATCGTGGAAGGCGAGGGCATGCGGCTGCTCGAGAATCCGCGAGTTCTCCCGCGCGCCTTCGTCCCGCGCCGGATCCGTGCGGAGCCGGACCGCATCCGGAGGCTCGACCTTCTCGGGGCGATTCAGGACTTCCGGGAGGCGGGGGTCGTCGACGAGGGCGCGTTCGCCTCGGGAACGGATTGGCACGACAACGACAACGGCGAGAGCCGCGTGCGCATCGCGGCCTACGGGCCGCAGGCGATGGCGCTCGACGTAGACGTGCACGCGGGCGCGGGGACCGTCGTCGGGACTTCCATCCCGACATGGCCCGGCTGGAAGGCGGCACTCGACGGCCGCGCGATCCCGCTCCTCGGCTACAACCACGCCTTCCTGGGCGTGCGGGTTCCGGCGGGACGCCACCGCGTCGAGCTGCGCTACTTCCCCGACTCGGTCCGCCTGGGCTTCTGGATCAGCGGCGCGACCCTCGCAGCGGCCGCCTGGTGGTTTCTGCAAGGCCGGCGACGGGTCTAGCGGCCGAGATGGCGCTGCAGGTCCTCCGGTCGATCGCGGTCTACGGCGCCTCGACCGCGCTGGCGCTGGCTCTCGCCCACCGCTTCGTCCGGCCCCTGTCGCGCCGCGCGGCGCTGGCCCTCGCGCTGGCGCCCCTTCTCTTCACCGGGAAGGCGCTCTTCACCGGAGGCGTCTACGGCCCGATCGACATCCTGTACGACGGGCTCCCTTTCGGAGCCCATCGCCTCGCGCTTCGCGTTTCTCAGGACCGCACGCCGCTCCTCGGGGATGTGGTTTACCAGCAGCTGCCCTGGCGGGCGGCCGTGCGGCGGGCATTCGCCGAAGGGCGGCTGCCTCTGTGGAACCCGAGCGTGCTGGGCGGCGAGCCGCTGCTCGGAGTGCAGCAGGCCGCGCCGTTCGCTCCGGGTACCTGGATCGGCATGCTGCTCGCGTTTCCGCAGGCGTGGACCTTCGACATGACCCTGCGCCTTCTGATTGCGCTGCTCTGCGGCTTCCTTTTCTTCCGCGAGGTCGGGTGCGGGGAGCCGGCGGCCCTCCTCGGCGCCCTGGGCTGGGCCTTCTCGAACTGGATGGTGTTCTACCTCGGCGTCCCCGTCATGCCGGCCGCCGCGCCCTTCCCCTTGCTCCTCCTGGGACTGCGCCGCATCGCGCGGAGTCCGGGCCGCGACGGCGCCGCGATCATGGTCGTCGCGCTCGTGCTGAGCGCTTCGGCGGGACATCCGGAGACGCTGTTCCACGCGAGTGCGGCGGGAGGGTTGTACTTCCTCTACGCGTTGGTCCGAGGAGAGCGCGCGCATCGGGCGCGGGCGGTGGGCACAGCGCTGATCGCCGCAGCGGTGGCGCTGGGCCTCACGGCGGTGCTCTTCCTGCCTCTGAAGCAAGTGCTGGCGAACTCCGGCGAGCTGTGGAACCGGGTCCACTGGTACGCGCATCGAATCCGGTCGATCGCGCCCGCCGAGAGCCTCCATCGCCTGGTTCCGCAGGTCATGCCCTACGCGGTCGGCGTATCCGGCCGGGGTCGTCTCGAGCCGAGCTTCCTGGAGCCCTCGGCCTACGGCGGAGCACTCCTCTTTCCGCTGGCGGTCACGGGCCTCCTCTCGCGCTGGCGCTCCCGCTGGTTCTTCCTGGCGGCGGGTCTCGGTGCGCTGGCGATCTGGACCAAGACTGCCGCCGCGGACGCACTCGCGAGGCTCCCGCTCTTCGACATCGCCTTGAACGAACGCCTTCTCCTCGTGACAGTGTTCGCGCTGTGCGCACTGGCGGCGTTCGGGGCGGATCGTCTCGGACGCGGGGAGGGGATCCTCGCCTTCGGCCTCGCGTCGGCCGGCACGCTCGCGCTGCTGGCGATCCTGTGCGGGCGCTTCCGCGGACACGTGACGGAGCTCGAGATGCCCGCGGCGTACTTCCGCTCGCGCTTCCTTCTGCAGGTCGCGCCCGTCGCCGTGGGGCTCGTGCTCATTCCTGTCCTGCGGCGCCGCCCCGCCGTTCTGCTCACGGCGCTGGTCGCGATCTTCGCGGCGACGCGCAGCCTCGAGGAGGCCGGTTCGTATCCGACGCTCGACGCCCGCGCCTTCTATCCCCGCATCCCGATCCTGGAGAGGATCCCCCGGGGGTCCGCGGAGCGGATGGTCGCGATCGGGCAGGAGTTCATTCCGAACGCGGCGGCGGTCTATGGCCTCGAGGACGTGCGCGGCTACGAGGCCATCAGCCTTTACCGCCTGTTCGACACGTTCCCCCTCTGGACGGTCGCTCAGCCGGTCTGGTTCAACCGCGTCGACGATCCACAGGCGCCGTTTCTGTCCTTCCTCAACGTGCGCTGGGTGCTGACGCCGCTCGCCGCCGCGGTGCCGCCGGGTTGGCCCGTAATCGCCGAGGACGACGGTCTGCGGCTCCTCGAGAATCCGCGCGTCCTGCCGCGCGCCTTCGTCCCGCGTCGCATTCGGGCGGAGCCCGATCCCGCGCGACGGATCGCGCTGCTGGCGTCGATCCAGGACTTCGGCGACCGCGGCGTCGTCACCGAGGCGGGGAGAGGCGAAGCGTGGATCGACAACGGGCGGGCCGAGGTCCGGATCTCACGCTACGGCGCCCAGACGCTCGCTCTCACGGTCGACGCCGCCGGCGAGGCGCTGGTTGCCACCTCGATTCCGGCGTGGCCCGGATGGAAGGTGCGTCTCGACGGCCAGGCGCTTCCCACGGTTCAGTACAACCACGCGTTCCTGGCGTTTCGCGTTCCAGCTGGCCGGCACGACGTCCGGCTGGTCTACCGGCCGGACGCCTTCGTCGCCGGAGCGGCCATTACGGCCGCGACGGTCTCGCTGCTTCTGGGGCTGGCGGTGCGGGCGCGGCGCGCGCGCGGGCGGCGGCCAGAGCCAGCAGCATAGGGACCGGAGAGAAGACGCGGGGCGCCGACCAGGCGATCCAGGGCGTGGGGTCGGAGGGCCGGTCCAGGTAGACGAAAACGCCGAAGGCGACGAGCGCCGCCATTCCCCCGAGCGGGATCGCCGCGGAGGCGTCGATTCGCCGCGCCGCGGCGAGCAGGCAGAGGAAGGGGACGAGGTAGGGCAGGCCGTAGGCCGTCGTCGCGAGCGCCCGGGCGAGCGCCCGAAACATGACGCCAGCGTACTCCGGATGAAAATCGAGGAATCGTCCCTCGCCCTCATACCCCAAGAAGAGATGCCGCGCCGCTCCGAAGGCGAACCACGCCCCCAGCGAGAGAAGGGTCGGGCCGAGCAGCCTCAACCCCGCGCCCCAGGGGCGCGACGCACGGCGCATCCACAACCAGACCGCGATCGCGCCGAGCGCGAGCGGCAGCCCCTCGATCTTGGCGGTGACCGCTCCCGCCAGCATCAGACCGGCGAGGAGCTGGCCGCCGGCGGCGGCCGCGAGCGGCGAGAGCAGGAGGCCCACCCCCGTCGCCTCGAAGAGCAGGAGAGGCATCTCGCCGTTGCCGGCGATGTCGGCCTCCATCCCGATGACCGCGATCGCGCCGACCGCCAGCGCCGCGGCGGCCGCGGCCCGCGCCGCCGGCACGCCCATCCGCAGGAGTCCCGGCAGCGCGGCCGCGAGTGCGGCGAGCAGCAGCGGAAAAAGCAGCGTGGCCGCGGTCCAGGACATTCGCCCGGCCGCCATCGATGCGAGGGCGTAGAGGTTCGTCACCAGCGGCGGATAGTAGGCGTGCATGTAGGCGAGCGAGGGGTCCCCGAGGTAGGCGGCGTCGACGGTCCGCGAGAGCGCGAAGCGCTGCGCTTTGGGACCCCAGAAGAAGATCAGGTCGGGGGAAGAGGCCGAGCCCGCCGCGGTCGCGAGAAACGCCGCCGACACCGATACGGCGGAGAGCGCGGACGCAAGCCAGCCGCCCCGAGCCGAGGGTGCGGCGGCCACGCCGCCGCCGAGCGCCGCCCTTCGCAGCAGGAAGCTCAGCACGGCCGCCACCGCGAGGATCGCCGGGAGGCTCCAGGGTATCCCCAGCAGCGCGAAGACGGTCATCGTGAACGAGACGAGAACCGCTCCCGCCGCTCCAGCGAGGACCGCCCGCGCGAGCGAGGGGATGCGAGCGAACGCGGGGTGCATCAGCAGCGGCGCACCCGGCAACGCGAGAAGCAGAAGAGTGCCGAGCCACAGCACGCCCCCACCGCTCATCGCGGGACCCGGTGCCAGAGGCTGCCCTCGGGCGAGTTCTGGAGCAGAACGCCGGGAGGTTCGCGGGGCGCGACTCCGACGACGATGACGAATTCGGCCTCCTCGGATCCGGCGGGGAGGACGTGCGCCCGCGGGAGCAACGCGATGGCGAAGCGTTGAAAGTATTCGTCTCGAATCGGGTCGCGGGGCGAGGTCGCGACCGCGACGGAGGCACCGGCCGGAATGCGGTCGGCCGCGTTGCGCAGGAGCACGTAGCCCGAGGCCACGGCCGGGCCCGAGGCGCTCGCGTCGAACGGCGTCCTCGGCCGCCGTCCGAGGCTCGACCACGGAAGGGCGGCGACGGAGTACGCCGCGAGGAGGGCGGCGCCCAGAAGGGAAACGGATGCGCGGCTTGGCAAGCAGCGACGATTCTAAGTCCGGATCCTCGCCGCGACTCGGGTTACGACGGTTTCTCTTCGTCGCCTCCCCAGTGCTCGAGAAGCTCCTGGCCGATCGTCTTGGTCACGAAGATCTGCTTCAGGTAGTTGAGCGTGGTGATCGCGAGCGGAACGCCCGCGGCCGAGAAGGGCGCCCCGAACGCGGCGAGCGCGAGGTGCCGCGCCTTCTCGGCGCCCGTGAACTCCGGGTTGCGCCAGTCGAGCACGCTGCCGTAGTAGCGGAAGACCATGCGGTAGACGTCCGACAGGAGCATGCGGAAGCCCATCTCGTTGCCCCAGACGAAGCAGGCGCCCGTCCGGATCTTGGAGAGGAACTCGGACACGGTCTTCGCCTCGGCCACCGTGTAGACGCGGGCGAGCGGCGCGAGCGTATGCGCGTCGGAGCCAGCCACCAGGGACACGGCCCCGCGCTTCTCGCGGACGACGGACATCAGATCCTCGACCAGCCGGTTGTGATGCGCCGTCATGGCGCCGTTCTTGACCTCGAAGACGTCGAACATCCGCAACATCTCCTCGAAGTACCGGCGAGGGGAGTTGCGCATGCGGTAGTTCTGGAACATGTGGTTGGCCGACGCGATGATGTTTTCCTGGCGGATGTACTCGTGGAGGTCGTAGATGTTCGTCCGCAGCCGCGAGATCTCCTCGTGCTGCTTCTCGTCGATGTCGAAGACGTTGACGTGAATGCGCTGCCGGGTCTCCGGGAACCAGGTCTCGACCTCCTCGGAGATGAAGAAGTCGGGCAGATCCGGATTGCGGTTGAGAAGGGAGAGACAACCGTCGATGGAGTCGTGGTCCGTGATCGTCACGAAATCCATTCCCCGCTCCTTGGCCAGCCTGTAGAGCTCCTCGGGCCGGTTGTAGGAGTCGCGCGTGTTCGCGATGCGGAAATACTTGAAGGTCGAGAAGACGGAGTGGCAGTGCAGGTCCGCTTTTTTGAACCGCTGGTCGGCGAACCAGGACGGCTGTTCCGGCTCGATTTCGTTGCGCGAGGACACCGTCTCGAACCCCCCTGTTCAGCCTTCGAGGGTACCATCCCGTGTTAACGTCCCGCTGTGATCCGCGTCCTCTTCAGAGTCCTCTACGGCGCGCTCCTGATCGCGGTTTTCCTGGGCGCCGTTTGGTTCGGGTTTCGTCGTTCGATCGTGGGCCGCTCGGTGGCGGTTCCCGACCTGACGGGCAAGACCCCGGACGAGGCGCTTCGCTCCGTGCTCGACGCCGGTCTACAGATCGAGCAACAGGAGGGCCGCGCGCGGTACGACGAGAAGATCCCGCGGGGCAAGGTGCTGCTGCAACAGCCCGAGGCCGGGTCGCTCGCGAAGCCGTCCCAGGCGATCCGCGTCGTCCTCTCGCTCGGTCCGCGCGAGCTTCGGGTCCCGGACCTCACGGGCCTCGCCCCGCGCGCGGCGGCGCTCAAGCTCTCCCGGGAGTCCCTGGAGCTCGGACCGGTGTCCTGGTACCGGGACCCGGCCTCGCCGCCGGGGATCCTCGCCCAGGACCCCGAGCCCGACACTCCGGGCAAGCGCGGCGAGGCGGTGCGCGTCCTGATGAGCCGCGGAGCGGCGGACACGCGCATCCTCATGCCCGACTTCGTCGGAAAGGACGCACAGGCCGTGAAGTCCCATCTCGAGAAGTTCGGCTTCCGGGTGGGCAGCGCGCGATTCGAGGCTTACGACGGAGTCGCGCCCGACACGGTCTTGAAGCAGTTCCCTCCGGCGGGATACCCCCTCTCCAACAGGGAGGTGGTCTCGCTGACGGTCTCGCGCCCGCCCGACGCACCGGCGCCTCGTTCATGACCGTCCGCATTGCGCCGTCGATCCTGGCCGCGGACTTCGCTCGCCTCGCCGACGCGCTCGCGCTGGCGGAGGCCGGGGGCGCCGACCTCATCCACGTGGACGTGATGGACGGACACTTCGTCCCGAACCTGACCATCGGTCCCCCGGTCATTCGGGCGCTGCGACGGTCGACCCGGGTGCCCCTCGACGTGCACCTCATGATCGAACAGCCGGAGAGGACGCTGGCCGAGTACCTCGACGCCGGCGCGCAGTGGATCTCGGTCCACGTCGAGGCGACGCATCACCTCCAGCGGTGCCTCGACACGATCCGCCGGGGCGGCGCGCGGGCCGGGGCCGCCATCAACCCCAACACGCCGACGCTCGCGCTGTCCGAGGCGTGGGCGGACCTGGACTATGCCGTCGTGATGTCGGTCAACCCCGGCTGGGGCGGCCAGCCCTTCATCGGCTCCTCCGTGGCGAAGGTTCGCCGGCTCCACGACGAGGCGCTCGCTGCGGGCTCGCGGGTGGCGATCGAGGTCGACGGGGGAGTGGGCGTCGACAATGCGGCGCCCCTCTGCGCGGCCGGGGCGGCGATCCTGGTGGCCGGGACCACGGTCTATGGCACGCCGGATCCCGCGGCGGCCATCGGGAAGCTGCGGGAAGCGGCCGGCGTTAGCGTTCGCGCGTGAGCTTCATGAGGTTTCGAGCCGGAACGCCCCTCCGGACCGCGATCGGTCTGGCCGTGCTCCTCCTCCTGCCGGCCGGTTGCGCGTCCTCCGGACCCAAGAAACCCGACAAGCTGACCACCGAGCTCCTCTCGGAGACCAAGGAGGTCCTCTTCGAGAAGGGCAAGGCCCTCATCGCCAAGGGCAAGTACGAGGACGGGCGCAAATATTTGAACCACGTCTTCGAGACCTACCCCAACGAGACCCTGGGCCGAGAGGCTCTTTTGATGGTGGCGGACTCCTACCTCAAGCAGAAGAACACCAAGAACTTCACCGAGGCTCGGTACCGGTATCGGGACTATCTCAACCGCTATCCCGGTGCCCCCAAGCGGGACTACGCCCGCTACCAATTCGCGCTCTGCTACGACCTGGAGCACGAGAAGCCGGATCGGGACCAGACGGCGACGCGGGAAGCGATCGACCAGTACCGCAACCTCATCCGGGAGTTCCCGGATTCGGGGTATGCCGGAGCCGGCCGGGAACGGATCCGCCAGCTGACGGATCTGCTCGCCGAGCACGATTTCGGCGTCGGCTACTTCTACATGCGCAAGGGGGCCACGGCGTCGGCGCTGGGCCGCTTCACGGCGCTCGAGGAGCGCTATCCGGACTACGGGGCCAAGGACAAGCTCTACTACTACCACGCCAAGGCGCTCCTGCGGCTGGGGCGCAAGGACGAGGCGTACACCTACTATGGCAAGCTCGTCCAAGAGTTCCCCAAGAGCCAGTACGCCCGCAAGATCAAGACCCCGCCGGCGCCTAAAGAAGGGCAAAAACCACCGGAAACAGCCGTAACTGTTGACACAAAGCCCCAAAGCCAGTAAGTTTTAGGCTAGAATCCGACCTAAGCCGTAATTTTTAAGGAGTCGCCATGCGTCTCCCCGCTCGCGTTGCCGCACAGCTGTCCTTGATTGCCGCAGTCGCGGCGCCCCTCGCGCTTGCTCAGCAGAGCCCCGAGCTCTCGGGCGGCCAGATGTCCCAGTCGCCTCAGGCGATCACCCGGATCGAGGCGACGGCGCCCCAGACCACGGAGGCCGCCCCGCAGCCCCTGGGCTCCGAGGCCGAGGTAGCCTGCTTCGGGTACCTGGGACCGACCAACGAGGGTTTCGTCGCAGAGGTCATCGGGGCTCAGGAAGTCTCCGAGCAGACCGACTTCACCACCAACAACCTGCTCTACCTGGACGCCGGCGCGGATCGGGGGATCAAACCCGGCGACGAGTTCTGGATCGTCACGCCAGGGAGCGAGGTGGTCCACCCCTCCTCCGCTCAGGACCTCGGACGGTTCTACGACTACCGCGGCCGCGCGGTCGTCCTCTGCGTGGAGGCCCACACGGCGACGGTCCGGGTGACCAACGCCTGCACCGACATCCCGATGGGCTCGTTCCTCAAGACCTACGAGCCGATTCCGATCCCCCTGGGCCGCAAGTCGCCTCCCGCGGTGGCGTGCGACCCCCCGAGCGGGAAGGCCAAGGGGCGCATCGTGTACACCCGCGACGGCGTCTATCAGATCGGGACGGACACGGACGTTCTGGTGGACCTCGGCCTGGCGGAGGGCCTCCAGCCGGGTGACTTCCTGACGATCTACCGCTACAACTACGGCTTCGAGTACGGCATCAAGCCGCAGGGGACCTATTGGGTCAACCTGCCGCCGCCCGAGGGCGTGTCGATTCCGCGGACCTACCTCGGAGAGCTCGCGATCCTCTCCGTCGGCGACCGCTGGGCGACGGCGCGGGTGACCGATGCCAACCGCCTGATCGAAGTCGGGGACGAGGTCGAGCTCAAGTAGCCTCGTCGTCCAATCCAGAAAAAATCAGGAGAGGCGCGTCGCGCCTCTTCTTTTTTTCAGTTAAGAAATCCCGCACGCCGCGGCCGTCCCGGCGGGTTTCGCCCGACGGAAACTTGGCACGAAAAAGATTCGCCCGCGCGCGTCTCGCGTCTCGTCTCCGTGCGCGATCGGCGATTCCTTCGCTCGTCGATCTGTCCAGCGGACAGCTGACAGCGTGATCTCGGTTTGCTAAGATGCGCGCCTCTTCGCTTCGCATTCGTTGATTTTCGGGGAGGGGCACGTGAATCTGGATGGACAGCTCCAGGAAGTCATCGATGAGCTTCTGGCTCACGGCATCTCGCTCGACCTCGCCAAGAAGGAATTCGAGAAGAAGTACATCGTCGGCGCGGTGAAGCGGAATTCCGGGAATCTCGGGCGCGCGGCGAGCTCGCTCGGCATCCACCGCAACACGCTCCGCAACAAGGTCGGCATTCTCAATATCCGCCTGCCGCGCGACAAGATGCGCGTGTCTCCGGACATCGCAAAGAAGAAGTGAATTTCGCGCCGCACGCGCGAAATTCATCCCGAGCGCGTGAGCGCGAGGGATCCCGTCAAGATCAGCCTTCTTGATCGTTCGCGCCGCACGCGCGAATGCATTCGGAATCGAATCTAGGACTCCACAGCGCGAACGGCGCTGCGGAAAGAGGCGAGGCGGCGGTTCCTAGGCCGGCTTGTTCTTGTCCGCGGGCGGCTGCTCCTCGCCGCCTTTCACGGAATCCTTGAAATTGCGCATTCCCTGACCGAGGCCCTTGCCCAGCTGCGGGAGCTTGTTCGCCCCGAAGATGATCAGGACGATCAGCAGAATCACCAGCAGTTCCGGTAGGCCGAGTGAGCCGAACATCGTTGTCCTCCTTGGACTCCCGAGCGGTCGGAGACCAGCTTAGCAGACCGACGCGACTCTGGACCCGAGAACCGCGCCAAATGCTTGATCCAGCGTGGATTCCCCGAGGAGACGGCGAACCAGGGCGAGCTCGGGCGGGAGGTGTCCGAGGTAGGCCGTTCCCCGTCCCTCCGCCACCGCCCGCGCGAAGGTGCCGCAGACCTTCCACGCTCTCTGGAGAAGAACCCGGCGCAGCCGCTTCTCGAGTCCGGCCGCCTCGACGCCCCGACGCGCCGCGAAGCGTTCGATGACGAGGACGGCGGTCTCCTCGCTCATCCAGGCGAGCGTCGTGCGCTCCCAGAGCAGGGAGGCGAGGTCATAGGAGTCCGGACCGCGGCGCAGATCCTGGAAGTCGATGATCCCGACCTCGTCCTCCGTCGCGGCGAAGAGATTGTTCGCGTGGAAGTCGCGGTGGCAGAGCGCGGAAGGGTGCTCGAGGATCTCGGCGACGAGGCCGTCGGCCCACGCGTCGTGAGCCGCGCGCTCGGCGGGAGAGAGGGGAGCGCCCAGCCAGAGATCGAAGACGGCCTCGCGCGCGAGCTCGAGCTCGCGCCGGAAGAGCGCCGCGTCGAACGACGGGTTGATGTGCGGATCCGGGACCGCCGCGATGGAGGCCGCCGCGTCGGCCGCCCGGCCGAGCCAGATCTCGCGCTGCACGGGCGTCGCGGCGAGAGTCGATGCGAGATCGTTCATGCCGAGGTCTTCCACGATCTGGTTCCCGTGCCCGTCGTCGGCGAGCAACGCGGGCACGCGAACGATCGGACGAAGCCGCTCGTGCGCGGCCACCCAGCGACGGCGGGAGTCGTCCTCCTCCTCCGGATAGACGACGCCGATCGCGGTGCGGTTGTCGGCGAAGCGGATGCGGAAGTAGCGCCGCCGCCCGACGTCTCCGGCGAGAGGCTCGATAGTCTCGACGGCGCGGCCCAGGCCGCGAGCGAGGCTTTCGAGATCCTGTGCGCCGGAAGGGATCAAAGCTCCGCTGAAAGCTCCTAGCTCTCGCTCTTCGCCTGCGAGAGCAGCACCTTCTTGATGTGGATCGGCTGGTTCGGGCGATCGTTGGCTCCGCGCGGCGCGGCGGCGATCTTGTCCGCGGCCTCCATCCCCGAGATCACCTCGCCGAAGGCCGTGTACTGGCCGTCGAGGAAGTTGGAGTCCTTGACCACGATGAAGAACTGCGACGACGCGGAGTTGGGATCCGACGAGCGCGCCATGGAGACGATGCCGCGCTTGTGGGGTGTGTCGTTGAACTCCGCCTTCAGCTTCGTGTCGCTGCCGCCCGTTCCGTACGGGTGCATCGGGTCCTCGGGCTTCTTCGTGTTGGGGTCGCCGCCCTGGATCATGAAGCCCGGGATGACGCGGTGAAAGAGCGTGCCGTCGTAGAAGCCCTTCGCCGCGAGGTCGATGAAGTTCTCGACGTGCTTGGGAGCCTTGTCGTAGAAGAACTTGATCTGGATGTCTCCCATGTCCGTCTGGAGCGTGGCGATCGTATTGGCGTAATCGCGAGCCACTTTCTTCCCCTTTCCCGCCGGCTGCGCCGCGAGGAGCGGAAGCGCGCAGGCCAGCATCAGAATCGAAATCATTCGCATTCTCACGTGGGCTCCTTTCGAAACCGTCGAAAGCGCGAACGATAGCATGGCCGCTCCGAGGAGGCCTTGATAGGATCCGCTCATGTACGCCGCCCTGGCGCGCGCGGTGCTCGACGAGACGCGGGGAGCGGCCGTCGCCGAACGGATCGAGCGCCTGAAGCGGCGTCATCCTCGCGCCTCCCGCGATGAGCTCGCGGCCCGGTTGATTCGATCCGCGGCCCTGCAGTGTGGCGCCGCCGGGCTCGTCTGGTCCGGGCCCGCGGCGTTCTTCGGATCCATGCCCCTCGGTCCGGATCTCGGTTTCCAGGTCGCGGCGCTGAACCGCCTGATCCTGGCGCTCTCCGCCGTGTACCGCAGCGATGCGTCCGGAAGGGATCGAATCGCCGGAGTCGCGACCGGAGTCGGCGTCGGGCTCGCGGCGGATTCTCTTCGTCGGGGCCTCGTGGCGCTTCTGACGCGCGCCCTGCCGAAGCGCCCCGGCGCGCGCGCGGTGGCCGGCGGCCTCGCCGGGGGCGCCCTCGCCTACGCGACGGCGATCGCGGTCGGGAAGCTCGCGCGGGATTACTTCGCGACCGGAGGGACGCTACTCGGGCGACGCCGCTTCTGGTGATGGATCGGGCGGTCGAGCTTGAACGGTCTACGGTGAATGAAGGGTAGCTCCGACGACACGCTGATCGTGGGCGGGGGCGTCATCGGCTGCGCGCTCGCCGCCGAGCTCGCGGCCCGAGGCCAGCGCGTCACCCTGCTCGAGCGCGGCGAGCCCGGGGGCGAGGCCTCCGGGGCTGCGGCGGGAATGCTGTCGCCCCAGGTCGAGGCTCACTCCGCGTCGGAGTTCTTCGACCTCGCGCTCGAGAGCCGCGGCCGGTATCCGGCCTGGGCGAGCGCGCTCTTCGAGGAGACCGGCCTCGACGTCGGATACCGCCGCGGCGGCCTTTTGCGGTGCGCCTTCGGCGATTCGCACGGAGACGCGGAGGGCGCCGATCGCGACGAGAGCCGAACCCTCTTCGCCTCCTATGCCTGGCAGCGACGAGCGGGCCTCGCCGTCGAGGAGCATCCGCCAACCACTCTCGCTGTAGAGCTCGGGGGGCGCCTGTCCCCGGAGGTGCGCCAGGCCGTGTTCTTCCCGGACGAGGCCTCGGTCGATCCGCCCGCGCTGGTGCGTGCGGCCTGGCTCTCGGCGCAGCGGCGGGGAGCTCGCCTGCTCACCGGGGTCTGCGCGCAGCGGTTTCGCTTCCAGAAGGGCGTCTGCGTGGGGGTCGAGACGGACGCCGGGGACTTCTCGGCCGCGGCGACGGTCGACTGCGCGGGCGCCTGGGCGGCGTTCGACCCGAGCGGGCGGGTGTCGGTCCCCGTCCATCCCGTCCGCGGCCAGATGGTGCGGCTGCGGCTCGAGGGACCACCGTTGAGGACGATGGTGTGCTCCGACGAGGTCTATTGCGTGCCCCGTCCGGAGGGCACCGTCCTCGTGGGGTCCACCGTCGAGCTCGTGGGTTTCCGCAAGGCTGTGACCGCGGAGGCGCTCGAGCGGCTGATCGGAGGAGCCGTCGCGCTCCTGCCGGAGCTCCGATCGGCCCAGTTCGTCTCGGCCTGGGCGGGGCTGAGACCCGGCACCCCGGACGGCCTCCCGATGCTGGGAGAGTCCGGAATCCCCGGTCTGTTCCTCGCCACAGGACACTTCCGAAACGGCATCCTCCTTGCTCCGGTCACCGCATGGGTCATGGCAGAGCTGCTGACCAACGGCCATACGCGCGATCTCTCGGCATTCTCCGTGGCGAGGTTCTCCGAATCCCTCGCCGCGGCGCCGTCTGGCCGCACGGACGGAAATTCGTGATTTCGGCTAGAATCAACGCAAGGCAATGAGAAAAGCAATTTACGCCGGGATCCAGAAGGTGGCGGAGCCCCTCTGGACGCTGACCCGCGCCGTCGATCGGCGCTTCCGCGAAGGCAGCATCCAGCCGAAGTGGGCGCCGGCGCCGCTCCTGAAGCAACGGGAGAAGACCTTTCCGCCTCTCGGCTTCCCCCGCCAGACCGACTCGCTCTGCCCCCGCTGCGTCTCCGAGGTTCGCTCGCAGATTCTGTCCGGCGAGGTGGACTGGAAGGTCCTGATCGAAGGCAAGCCGGGCGAGATCTCGGCCTCGATCGTGGAAGAGAACGGTCAGATCCTGATGAAGAAGGACTGCCCGAAGCACGGGCACTTCGAGGACGTCATGTCCACGGATCCCGAGTTCTTCAGGAGACTGGAGTCGATGTACCCCGGCCGCGACTTCGTGATCCCGAAGGACGGCCTCCACGAGCACGGCAACTCCTCCATCAAGTACGGCCGGGGCGCCGTGCTGACGATCGACCTCACGAACCGCTGCAACATGATGTGCAACCCGTGCTTCATGGACGCGAACCAGGTCGGTTACGTCCACGAGCTCGAGTGGGACGAGGTCAAGAAGATGCTGGACGACGCCGCGTCGATCCGGCCGCGTCGCCAGCTCTCGGTCCAGTTCTCGGGAGGCGAGCCCACGCTGTCGCCGCATTTCCTCGAGGC
This sequence comes from Thermoanaerobaculia bacterium, assembly GCA_036493875.1. Classification (GTDB taxonomy): domain Bacteria; phylum Acidobacteriota; class Thermoanaerobaculia; order UBA5066; family Gp7-AA6; genus DAHUXD01. The sequence goes on along the minus strand of DASXPB010000019.1, from coordinate 8,027 downwards.
GGTGCGCTACGCGCGCACACTCGGCTACTTCTCGGTCCAGTGCGCGACCAACGGGATCCGCTTCGCGCAGGACGAGGACTTCGCGCGCCAGGCCGGCGAGGCGGGACTGCGGTTCGCCTACCTCCAGTTCGACGGCGTCGGCAACGAGCACAACCAGCACCGCAAGGTCGGCAACCTCTACGACGTCAAGCTCCGCGCGATCGAGAACCTGCACAAACACGGCGTGGACGTCACGCTCGTGGTGACCATCGTCAACGGCGTCAACAACGACCAGGTCGGCGACATCATCCGTTTCGGGCTCGCGAACATCGACAAGGTCACGGCCGTCGCCTTCCAGCCCGTCTCGTTCACGGGCCGGGACGAGGACATCGACGACGAGACCCGCAAGCAGCAGCGCTACACGCTCTCCCACCTCGCCCACGACGTGAAGCAGCAGGCCGGCATCGGCGAGCCGATGCGCGACTGGTACCCGCTCTCGGCCTCAGGGCCGTTCTCGGACCTGAAGGACCTCCTCGGGGGTCTCGAGTCGGAGTGGGGATCCTTCAAGTGCGGGTGCCACCCCAACTGCGGCATCGGCACGATGATGCTGGTGGAGGAGAAGACGGGGCGGGCGGTCACCGTTCCGCAGATCCTGAACGTGGACCGGCTGCTGACCGACATCCGGTCGATCACCGACTCCGCCCGCACGAAGACCTGGACCGGCCTGCAGGTGGTCCTGTCCCTGCTGCGCAATCTCCGGCCGGAGGGGGTCCCCGCGGGCCTCAATCCGTGGAAGCTCGCCAAGATCATGGACGGCCACACCGGCGGGAAGCTCGGCTTCGCCGAGCAGCGGCGCTACCCCTGGCGCGTCTTCTTCATCGGCGGAATGTGGTTCCAGGATCTCTTCAACTACGACTTCCGCCGGACGGAGATGTGCATCATCCCGTACGCCACCCAGATGGGGGAGATCTCCTTCTGCGCGTACAACACGGGAGTGGGGTGGCGGAAGATCATCGAGGAGATGTTCCAGACCGCCACGCTCGCCGAGTGGTACAAGGCCAACGGCCGGCACGAGGTCTACGCGCGCGGGCGCAACGTCCCGCTGCCGGTCCTGCCCGGCCAGACGGTGCCGGTGGTGCCGCGACCCGCGGAACCGACCGCTCCGCCAGCGGCGAGGCCCGCCGCGGCGACCTCGACCCTGCCCGTCTACGGCGCGGCCGGAAAGTGACTTGGGCGCGCGCTGTCGCGCGCCAAGTCATCCTGAGCGCAGCGAAGGATCCCGAGCTCGATTGCCACAGTCCCGTTTAGCGCGGGATTCCTCGTCGCTCGCTCCGCTCCTCGGGATGACGGCTTAGGGTTACCGGCTTCGCCTTCCGAACGGCGTAACGACCCCCGGTCCGCTTTGAGAGCGCTGGCCCTGTGAGGATGGGGCGTGCGGCCGCTGTCCGTGTGACGGGGCATGCGGCCGGGGCCCGTGAGAGGGGCCCAGCGGGCGCGGTCCCTGCGGACGTCCCGGCCTCGATGCCTTCTGGGCCTCGCGGGCCCTCTGCGACGTCTCGTGCGCGATGCGCCGCTCGGCCTTCTCCTTCGCCCGCTGGCGCTCCTGGGCCTTGCGCGCGCGGATCTGCGCGATCCGCTCGCCGATGGGGACCTCGAAACGCTCGACGGGAGCCGTGGTGTAGTCGAAACCGGGGACCGTGATCCGGGGCAGGCGCTTGCCGATCTCACGCTCGATCGCCGCGAGGTCGCCCTGCTCCTCCGGAGAGACGAACGTGAAGGCGTCTCCGGTCATCTCGGCGCGCGCGGTCCGGCCGACGCGATGAATGTAGTCCTCGGGAACGTGGGGGACGTCGAAGTTCACGACGTGCGACAGCGCCTCCACGTCGATGCCGCGCGCCGCGATGTCGGTCGCGACGAGCACCCGGTACTTGCCGTCCTTGAAGCCGGCGAGCGCCTGCGTGCGCTGCGCCTGGGAGCGGTTGCCGTGGATGCGCTCGCACGAGACGCCCTTGCGGGCGAGATTCTCAGCCAACCGGTTCGCCCGGTGCTTGGTCCTCGTAAAGACCAGCACGTTCTTGATGTCGCCGCGCTTCAAGAGCTCGAGCAGGAGCGGGGCCTTCAGGTTCTGCGCCACCGGGTAGACCGCCTGCGTGATCCCGACGGCGGGCTCGGCCTTGCGCTCGAGGTTCACCGTGAATGGAGTCTTGAGCATCTCTCTCGTGAGCTGGGCGATCGGCGGCGGCATCGTCGCCGAGAAGAAGAGCGTCTGGCGCCTCACCGGCAGGTGCTTGAGCACGCGCCGGATATCGGGCAGGAAGCCCATGTCGAGCATGCGGTCCGCCTCGTCGAGCACGAGGATCTCGAGGCCCTGGAGCTTCGCGTAGGGGAAACGGAAGTGGTCGAGCAGCCGGCCCGGGGTGGCGATCAGGACGTCCACGCCGGTGCGGAATGCGTGCTCCTGGGGCCCCATGCCCACCCCGCCGTAGACCGCGGCCGCGGACATCGAGGTGTGGACCGCGAGCTGCCGGGCGTGCTCGTCGATCTGGGCCGCGAGCTCGCGGGTCGGCGTCAGGATCAGCGCGCGGGTCACGCCGCGGCTCTTGCCGGAGAGCCGGTGGAAGATCGGGAGCAGAAAGGCGGCGGTCTTGCCGCTGCCGGTCATCGCGCAGGCGAGCACGTCACGGCCCTCCAGGGCGGGCGGAATCGCATCCGACTGGATGGGCGTGGGGCGGGTGAAACCCATCTCGCGCACGCCGCGCAGCAGATCGGGATGCAGTCCGAATTGGGAGAAAGGCACAGGTCCTCCTTCGAGGAGTCGTTTCCGGCGTTGTCTTGTCTTGGGAGGAACGAAACCTTGCCGGGAGGCCTACGTTCGCGGTTCGAAGAACCCGGAGAGTCTCACAGTCGGGCGGGATTTGCAAACCGCTTCGGCGGTAAGCTCCCCTCATGCGAAAGACGGGGCTCGGGCTCGTTCTCGCAATGGCGGTCGTCCTGACTCCGGGGTGCGGGAAGCCGCGCGAGGCCGCGCTCGCGGCGACGCCGGTCGCGCCCTCGCCCGCGCTCTCGCCGTCTCCGTCGCCATCCGCTGCGCCGGTGCAGGCCACGTATTCCTCGGGACTCGGGGAGCTGATGGGACTCGCCCAGATGCGCCACTCCAAGATGTGGTTCGCGGCGCAGGCGGGGAACTGGAAGCTCGCCGCGTACGAGCTCGACGAGATGAAAGAGGGCTTCGCCGACGTCGTCAAGTACTTCCCGACGCACAAGCAGTCGCCGGTGCCGATCGATCAGGCGATCGAGACGATGATGACCGAGCCGCTGTCCGACCTCGGCAAGGCGATCGAGAAGAAGGACAAGAAACTCTTCGAGACGGCCTACGACACCGTCACGGACGGGTGCAACGCGTGCCACCAGGCCACCGACTATGGATTCCTCGTCGTGCAGCGCCCGAAGGCGAATCCGTACTCGAACCAGGTCTTCCCGCCGCAGCCGTAGCCGGGCGCCCCTCACCCCAACCCTTATCGCCGCGCTTCGCGCGACGTTCTCTACTGCCGGGGGCATGCCTTCGGTGGTCGAGTCCCGCCGGGAGAGAGGGTCTCTTGGCTAGCCTCACATCTCCTCAGCGGTCAGCCCTTCTGGTCCCACCAGCGGGAGAGCCGCCCGGATGGGATCGCGGGCGTCACCGACGGCGAGGCGGAGTAGTGCGACGTGTCGTTGAAGAGCGACAGCCGCCCGTGGGCGACGTCCCTGAAGTCGACGATGTTGAGCGAGGCCGGACTCTGGTCCAGGTGATCCCGGTAGCGGCGGAGGTCGAAGCCGAGGATCGACCCGATCAGGAGACGGATCGTCGCCTTGTGGGACGCGATCAGCACCTGCGAGCCGAGGTTCGCGGAGACGATCTCGAGCAGCACCGGCAGCGCCCGCGCGGTGACCGCGAGGCCCGTCTCGCCCCCGGTGGGCGCGAACGAGTACGGATCCGACTCCCAGCGGGCGTACTCCTCCGGGAACTCCTTCTCGACGTCGGCGCGGCGCTTGCCCTCCCAGCGGCCGTGGGAGATCTCGCGGAGGCCGTCCACGGGCGTCACCGGCTTGCCGTGCGGCTCCGCGAGGATGCGTCCGCTCTCCATCGTTCGCCCGAGCGGGCTCGCGTAGACGGCGGCGATCGGCTCGCCGGCGAGCCTCCGGGCGAGCTTGTGAAGCTGCTCGCGCCCGATGTCCGAGAGGGCCACGTCGGTCTCGCCCGCGAAGCGGTCCTCCGCCGACAGCTCGGTCGCTCCGTGGCGCACCAGATAGACGCGCGTCGCGCTCATCCCTTCACCTGAATCCCTTTCTTCTCGAGCAGCTCCCGCAGCCGCTCGCGCTGATCGCCCTGGAGCTCGATCGAACCCTTGTAGGTCGCGCCCGAGGCGCGCGAATCTCGAGTCGCGCCCGAGGCGCGCGAGTCTCTCATTGCCCCGCCGGTGCCGCAGGCCTTCTTGAGGCTCCGGCAGAGCGCCTCCAGATACGGCCCGTTTCGGGGAAGCCCGTATACGACCGTCACGTGTTTGCCGGGGCCGCGGTTCTCCACGAGAAGCCTCGCGGTGATCTTGTCCGGAACGGGCTCGTCGGGCGCCGAGAGGTTCTTCGAGCAGCGGCAGTCCGCCTCGGGCCAGCCGCAGCCGGGGCAGAGGCGCCCCTGGCCGCTCGAGTACACGATCCGGCCGGACGACGTCACGAGACGCCTCCCGCGCCGAGCAGGGCGAGCAGATCCCGGCCGTAGGCCGCGAGCTTCGCGGGGCCGATGCCGGGGATCTCGGAGAGCGCGTCGAGCGTGCACGGCCGCGCGGCGGCCAGCGCGGCGAGCGTGCGATCGTGAAGGACGACGTAGGCGGGCACCGCGCGCCGTGCCGCCTCCCTCCGGCGCCACTCTCGCAGCGCCTCGGACAGGATGGTCCCGTTCGCGGTGTTGGAGGCGGCCGAGGGTCCATCGCTTCCCGCCGGGACCGCACCGATGGACGCCATCGACGATCCGAATCCCGATCCCTTCTTGCGCCTCGCGCGCGGAGGCGGCGGCTGCGGCAGCGTCAGCGCGATCGTCGGAGTCCTTCCGGCCATGACGTCGCGCCCCGCCCGCGTCAGGGAGAGCGTGCGGTACGCGTCGTCGCTCGCCGCCAGCAGGCCCCCGCCCTGCGCCGCGTCGATCCAGTCGCCGACCGTTCCCGCGCCGTCGGCCGCCAGGATTCCCGTGGTCGAGAGCCGCGTGAGGGAGTCGGGAAGGCCGTCGAGGTCTCCGGTCAGCATCGCCACCACCTTGCGCTTGCCCCAGCGTTCCCCGCCCCTCGCCACGCCGGAGAGGATCTTGCGCAGCCGAAGGAGGTCCTCCGGCGAGACCTCGCTCCGTCGGGCGCAGACGCCGCAGAAGCCGCAGGCGGGGGGCGCCCCCCGCTCCCCGAAGTATCCGAGGATCGTGGCGCGATAGCAGCCGGAGGAATCGGCGTACGCGATCATGCGCGCGAGCTTGCGGCGGTCGAGGTCGCGCCGGGACTCCGCGTCGCGCCCGGGGACCGGCATCGCGGGCTCCTCGGTCTGCTCGATCAGGAACCGCCGCGTGCGCACGTCCACGAAGTTCCACAGGAGCGTCGCGTCCGCGCGGCGGCCGTCGCGCCCGCCGCGGCCGATCTCCTGGTAGTAGGCCTCGAGCGAGCCGGGGATCTCGAAGTGCACCACGGCCTCGACGTCGGGCCGATCGATGCCCATGCCGAAGGCGTTCGTGGCGCAGACGACGCGGACCGATCCCTCCGCGAAGCCCTCCTGAACGCGCGACCGCTCCGGCTCCGACATTCCGGCGTGGTACGCCTCGGCCGCGACGCCGGCCTGGCGCAACGCCTCGGCGGCGCGCCCGGCGCTCTTGCGGGTCGCGGCGTAGACGAGAGACCGGCGCCCACCGACGAGCTCGGGCAGGAGGGCGCGCTTCTCGATCTCGCCGGAGACCCTGCGGACGTCGAGGAAGAGGTTCGAGCGATCGAAACCGGCGACGAAGATCTCCGGGTCCTCGAGGCCGAGCAGCGTCACGATGTCCTGCCGCACCTCGGGAGTCGCGGTGGCGGTGAAGGCAGTGACGGGAGGCCGGCCGGGCCGGCCGTCGGCGCGGAGGCAGCTTCGGGCCGCATCGGCGAGGGCGCGATAGTCGGGGCGGAAGTCGTGGCCCCACTCCGAAACGCAATGGGCCTCGTCGACCGCGAACCGCGCCAGGGGGACCTCAGCGAGGAGCCGCCGGAACGAGGCCGACGCGAAGCGCTCGGGCGCCACGTAGAGGAGCCGCAGGCGGCCGTCTCGCAGCCCGGCCTCGGCCGCCCGCCGCTCCGCGGGAGTCCCGAGCGAATGGAGCGCCGCGGCCGCGATCCCCTTACGCGCGAGCTCGTCCACCTGGTCCTTCATCAGCGCGATGAGGGGAGAGACCACGAGCGTCGGCCCGTCGAGGAGCAGCGCGGGGAGCTGGTAACCGATCGACTTGCCCGAGCCGGTGGGCATGACGGCGAGGAGGTCCCGCCCGGCGAGCGCCGCCTTCACCACGTCTTCCTGTCCGGGGCGGAAGCCGTCGTGTCCGAAATGGCGTCGGAGCGCGGCGCGGGCATCCATGAGCGCCATTATGCCGGCTGACAAGCGGGGCCGTCTCGGTATAGGCTCCGCTGTTCCTCATGAGCTCCGCCGACACGATTCCCGCGTCTCCCGCCACGCGCTCCGACCGGCGCGCGATCGCCATCGTCGCGCACGTCGACCATGGGAAGACGACGCTCGTCGACGCCCTGCTCAAGCAGTGCGGCACCTTCCGCGTGGGCCAGCACGTCGACGACCTCGTCATGGACTCGGGCGAGCTCGAGAAGGAGCGCGGCATCACGATCCTCGCCAAGAACACGTCGGTCCACTACGAGGACGTGATCATCAACATCGTCGACACGCCGGGCCACCGCGACTTCGGTTCGGAGGTCGAGCGGATCCTGACGATGGTCGAGGGCGTCCTGCTGCTGGTGGACGCGTCCGAGGGACCCCTGCCGCAGACCCGGTTCGTCCTCAAGAAGGCGCTCGAGGGCGGAAAGCGGCCGATCGTCCTGATCAACAAGATCGACCGCGCCGACGCGCGAACGGCCGCGGTGGAAGAGGAGATCCATGACCTCTTCTTGTCGCTGGCCACCGAGGAGCATCACCTCGAGTTCGAGGTCCTCTACGGATCCGGCCGCCTCGGCTACGTCTCCCGCGATCCCGACGCGAAGTCGGGAGACCTCCGGCCGCTGCTCGACGCGATCCTGGAACACATCCCGGCGCCCGTCGTGGGCGACTCGCCGTTCAAGATGATCGTGGCCAACATCGACTACTCGGACTACCTCGGCCGCCTCGCGGTCGGCCGGATCTTCTCGGGCACCGTCTCCAAGGCGATCGAGCTCGCGGCGGTGCGCCCCGACGGCTCCATCGTCGAGAAGGGCAAGGCCGGCAAGATCTACATGTTCGAGGGGATCACACGGGTCGAGATGGCCGAGGCGTCCGCCGGCGACATCGTCGTACTGTCGGGCTTTCCCGACATCGAGATCGGCCAGACGATCCTGGACCTCGCCGATCCGACGCCGCTCTCGGGCATCCGCGTCGACGAGCCGACGCTGTCGATGGAGTTTCGCGTCAACGATTCCCCGTTCTCGGGGCTGTCCGGCAAGTACGTCACGAGCCGCCACCTCGCGGAGCGCCTCGAGAAGGAGCTCGAGAAGAACGTCGGTCTCCGCCTCTCGAGCACAGGCTCGCCGGATTCCACCCTCGTCCTGGGCCGCGGAGAGCTGTCGCTCGCGATCCTCGCCGAGACGATGCGCCGCGAGAGCTACGAGTTCGCGCTGGGGCGGCCGCAGGTGATCTTCCATCGCGGCGAGAACGGCGAGCTGCTCGAGCCCTACGAGGAGCTGGTCATCGACTGCGCGGAGGAGTTCACCGGCGCCGTCATCGCGGCGGTCGGCGAGCGCAAGGGCGAGATGAAGCACATGGGCAAGCACGGCGACCGCGTGCGCCTGGAGTTCACGATTCCCTCGCGC